>NZ_CP064746.1:3812500-3925000 GCF_028751155.1 Aeromonas bestiarum
GGGATCCGCGGCACAGTATTCCACGAAGGAATGTCCATTCTGGAGCGAGACAAGGCCTCCGCCTATTTCGCCCAGCAAGAGAGCGGGGCTCAGGTGCTGCTCTGTTCCGAGATAGGTTCAGAGGGCCGCAACTTCCAGTTTGCCAGTCATCTGGTACTGTTCGATCTGCCCCTCAACCCGGATCTGCTGGAACAGCGCATCGGCCGTCTGGATCGCATCGGTCAGCAAAATACCGTCGAGATCCACGTTCCCTATCTGGAAGGAACTGCCCAGCGTGCCTTGCAGCTCTGGTACCACGATGGCCTGGATGCGTTCGAGCAGACCTGTCCGACCGCCCGCCCGGTATTTGAAGCCGTGCGTGACGAGCTGTTCGAACTGCTTGCCGCCAACACGGGTGATCAAGCCGCTCTGGATGCCCTTCTGGCCAGGACACGGGAGATCCACGAGCCGCTAAAATCCCGCATGGAGCAGGGGCGCGATCGCCTGCTGGAGATCCACTCCAGCGGTGGCGTGGCTGCGCAGCAACTGGTCGACAAGCTGACTGCCGAAGACGATGACACCGGCATGATCTCCTTCGCGCTCAAGATGTTCGACGAGATCGGCGTCAATCAGGATGACCGTGGCGAGAATGCTCTGGTGCTGACGCCGGGGGATCACATGCTGGTCTCCAGCTTCCCGGGCCTGCCCCAGGATGGCATGACCATCACCTTCGATCGTCCGACCGCACTGTCGCGGGATGACATGGCGCTGCTCTCCTGGGATCACCCCATGATGCGCGGTGGCATCGACCTCATCCTGGGCTCCGAGATCGGCGCCACTTCGGTGGCTCTGCTCAAGAACAAGGCGCTGCCGGTCGGCTCCATCCTGCTTGAGCTCATCTTCGTGGCCGAGTCTGCGGCTCATCCCCAGCTCTACCGCTTCATGCCGCCGACGCCAATTCGCCTGCTGATGGACAAGAACGGCCAGAACCTGGGTGAGAAGGTGGCATTTGATGCCTTCAACCGCCAGCTGACCCCGGTCAACCGCCACCTTGGCAGTAAGCTGGTAACCGCTTCCCAGCCGGTGATCCACGGCCTGATTGGCAAGGGCCAGCCGATTGCCGAAGAGCTGAAAGCCGGGATTGTCGACAAGGCGCGTGCCCAGATGGCGCAGACCCTGCAGCAGGACCTGGATCGTCTCGAAGCACTCAAGGCGGTCAACCCGAACGTGCGCGACAGCGAACTGGATTATCTGCGCAATCTGCAGGCAGAATTGCACCACCTGATCGATCAGACCCAACTCAAGCTGGATGCCATCCGCTTTATCGTGGTCACCCATAACTGACGCGATACTGAAGAGACATGACCGGCTCACGCGGGATCCCATGCCCTTTATGATTGTGGTTACCCATAACCGATGGGGGCTTGCCCCCACCTTCTGATGCGAGACATTTATGTTTGAATACTCACCGCCTCTGGAACCCTGGCTCGATATCCTGTTCAAGGACAAGGACATCATGGTGGTCAACAAGCCCACTGGCCTGCTGAGCGTCCCCGGGCGCGGCCCCGAGAATGAAGACAGCGTCCTGCATCGGGTGAAGCAGCAGCACCCCAAGGCGGCGGCAGCCCATCGCCTCGACATGTCTACCACAGGCGTCATTGTCATCCCTCTTACTCCCAATGCCCATCGGGAGCTGAGCCGGCAATTTCGCGAGCGGGAGACCGAGAAACACTACCTCGCCTGGGTGTGGGGCGAGCCGGAAGCGGACTCGGGTCAGGTAGATCTGCCGCTCTGTGTCGACTGGCCCAACCGTCCGAAACAGAAGGTGGACTTTGAGGAGGGGCGCCACGCCCTGACCCTGTGGCAGAAACTGAAGGTGGAGAACGGCAACAGCCTGATCAAGCTGACCCCCATCACAGGCCGTTCACATCAGTTGCGAGTCCATATGCTGGAGCTGGGGCACCCCATACTGGGTGACAACCTCTATGCCCATCCGGACGCGCTGGCGGCGGCCCCCCATCTCTACCTGCATGCGGCCATGCTGACCATCAGCCACCCGCGCAGCGGCGAGCGGATGACCTTTGAAGCTCCCGCACCTTTTCCGCTATAGGCCAGATCGTGGACATAAAAAAGCCCCCATCAGTTGATGGGGGCTTTTTCATTATGATCAGACGCGAATATCGATTTTACTCCCCAGTGTGGAGCTGGCCGATGTCGCTGCGGTCGGGGCTGATTGAGCCGCCGTCTGGAGCAGTTTCAATGCGGCTTCACCATCCTGGGTTTGCTGTTTCTTGGCCAGACTGGCTGTCAGCAAAGCAGAACCAAATGACGTTGATGCAGAACTAGATATATCCATGGTGTACCTCCTGCCCTAAGACTATCGGCCATCCTGTGCCAGACATGAATCATTTTGGCTAAATTAAATACGTCTTGTTGGGTTGACGCCGCTCCAGCCACTGCTCTTCCATCTCCAACAAGGTCTGATAGACCTTCTCTGCCTGCTCGGGGCGACTGAACAGATAGCCTTGTCCGTAAAGATGAATGTCGGTGAGGGTGCGCAGCACATCGAGCTGGGCCTGGGTTTCGATTCCCTCACACACCAGACTCTTGCCCAGCATGGAGCCCATGCGGCAAATGTTGGCGACCAGTTCCGAGGCTTCTACCGAGGTATCGATCCCCTGAATGAAAGAGCGATCTATCTTCACCTTGCTGACCGGCAGTTTCTGCAGATAACTGAGAGATGAGTAGCCGGTCCCGAAGTCATCCAGTGCCAGCTGTACCCCCTGCTGATTGAGATCCTGCATCAGCTGCAAGGAATTTTTCACCTCGCGCATGGTGGTGTCTTCCGTCACTTCCAGTACCAGACTGGCAGCCGGGATATGGTGCTCCATCAAGGCCTTGGCCACCAACTTCAACAAGTTGCGCTGGTACATGCCAGGCGAGATGTTCACGCACATCTGCAAGTCGACCAGCCCGAGCTGCTGCCACTGATAGAGCTGCTCACAGGCGGTATTCAGCACCCAGCTGCCCAGTTTCTCGGCCAGCTGGAACTCTTCCGCCACCTGGATCACCTCATTGGGCGGAATGAAACCCAATTCAGGGTGGCGCCAGCGCAGCAACGCTTCGACCGCCTCGCAGCGGCCACTTTCGAGATTGACGATGGGCTGGTAATAAAGCTCGAGTGCGTTGTGCTCCAGCGCCATTATCATGTCGCTGGCCAGATGCTTGCGACGCGCCGTCTCATTGAGCAGCGAATTGTCATAGATGACATAAGGGACATGGGTCTTGCGGCTGTGGAACAGCGCCTGCTCGGCCCGGCTGAGCAACTCCTGCGTCAACTTGCTATCCATCGGGAAGAAGGCGATGCCGATCCCCACCTCCAGCCGGAACGGATAATTGTCGATGATGATGTCCTGCTTGAGTGCATGGAGCAGACGGGCCACCAGCTCCCTCACCTGCCGCAGATCACTGCTCTCGCGCTGGATCATGGCAAACTGATCGCCCCCCAGGCGCGCGACCCACTCGCCGTTTTCACACAGGCTGCGGATCCTCTTTGCCAACTCCTGCAGCAGGAAATCACCTGTGTTGTAGCCGAACTTGCTGTTGATATCGCGAAAATCGTTGATATCCACCAGCACCAGCCCGAACGGTGTCTCCTTGGTCGCGTAGGACTCCATTTTCTCCAGCAGCGCCAGCCGGTTGGCCAGCCCGGTCAGGGGATCGACCCGTGCCGCACGGAAGTGCCGGCGAGCCTCGCGGATCAGCAGGCCACTGAGCAGCATCACCGACAGCACCAGGCCGGATACCATGAACAGCAGGGCATTGCGCAGCTGGCCGAAACGCTTGTCATTGCCCGAATAGACGTTGATGTTCTTCTGCATGACAGACGCAAGGGAGTAAGAAAGGGGTTCCTGCAAGGGGGCCAGTCGCATCATTATTTGCTGATAGTCCGGCGTGCCAGACTTCAACTGGGTGATGTTGGGCTCCATCTCGCGGATATTGCTTTCGATCAGCTGCACCAGCCGCAGTGTCTTCTGCTTGTCCTTCATGCTCTGGCGCAGCTGGCCACTGAGCAGGATCGGTGTGCGGCTCCAGAGGATGTCGTAACGCAGCATCAGGGTGTCGTGATCGATACCACCATAATGATAGATCTCGACGGAGTTGAGGAAGCGCCCCAACTCCAGCTGCAGTTGCATCAGGGCCCAGGAGACATCATAGGTATATTTCTCCATCACCCGGGTCGCATTCTGTATCTGCGCGAGGCAATACAGGGTACTTCCCGTGAACAACAGGATGGATAGATAAAGCACCACAAGTAAAGGCCACGCCTTGGTCTTTGCTTTCACCCGCACTCCCGCAAACCATTATATCAATGCTGGATATCAACCGAACTCAGTTGCCAGATCATCATGTCGGTAAATTCTGACCGTTTCAGCTCAGGATACTGATCCAGCGGTAGAATAAACCAAAGCGGCCCCTTATTCCGTACCCGCATGGTAACCCCGTCATCCTGCCAGGCCAGAATGGGATCATATTGTTTGACCTTATCCCAGTTGATCCTGATCTGGAAACTGTTCAATGCAGTCAGAGTAATGGCCTTGCCATCCGCCCCTACGGCAGCCAGCACATCCGCCAGTTTGGGCCCCACATACTTGTGCGGTTTGTCGACCCAGGGGTTGCTCGTCACTATCTCGTGCTGTGGCAGCGCCTTGAGCATGGCCAGATCGAAGGCAACGACCCCCTCGGTCGCCTCGGCGGGCATCACATTGCCGGTCACCTTCAAGATGACGGGTCCCTGCGGCGCCTCCAGGGCCATGGCTGGCATTGCCAGAGAAAACAGTAATGTAATCAAACCCAGTACACGCATATTCACCTCAGATAAAGTTGCCAACGATAGACTCAGTTTAGTCGCCATAAAAAAAAACGGCTCGCAAAAGCGAGCCGTTTGGTAACCATGGCAGAATTACATCATGCCCATGCCACCCATGCCGCCCATGTCAGGCATGGCAGGAGTATCTTTCTTCGGCAGCTCGGTGATCATGCACTCTGTGGTGATCATCAGGCCGGCGATGGAAGAGGCGAACTGCAGCGCGGAGCGGGTCACCTTGGTCGGATCCAGGATACCCATGGCCAGCATGTCACCGTACTGTTCGGTGTAAGCGTTGTAACCGAAGTTGCCTTCACCATTCTTCACGGCGTTGGCAATGACGGAGGCTTCTTCGCCGGCGTTGATGACGATCTGACGCAGCGGTGCTTCCATGGCGCGCAAGGCAACCTTGATACCCACGTTCTGGTCTTCGTTGTCACCGCGCAGATTGGCCAGCTTGGCAGCGACGCGCACCAGCGCGACACCACCACCGGCAACCACGCCTTCTTCTACGGCTGCGCGAGTTGCGTGCAGGGCATCGTCAACGCGGGCTTTCTTCTCTTTCATCTCGACTTCGGTAGCGGCGCCGACCTTGATCACGGCAACGCCGCCAGCCAGCTTGGCTACGCGCTCTTGCAGCTTCTCACGGTCGTAATCGGAAGAGGTATCTTCGATCTGCTGACGGATCTGGGCCACACGGCTCTCGATCAGGGCAGCATCACCCACGCCATCGATGATGGTGGTGTTTTCTTTGGTGATGACGATGCGCTTGGCACGGCCCAGATCTTCCAGAGTCGCTTTTTCCAGCTCCATCCCCACTTCTTCGGAGATCACGGTACCACCGGTCAGCATGGCGATATCCTGCAGCATGGCCTTGCGACGGTCACCGAAACCAGGTGCCTTGACGGCAGCCACTTTCACGATACCGCGCATGGTGTTGACCACCAGGGTAGCCAGCGCTTCGCCTTCCACGTCTTCGGCAACGATCAGCAGCGGCTTGCCTGCTTTGGCAACGCCTTCCAGCACCGGCAGCATCTCGCGGATGTTGGACACTTTCTTGTCAACCAGCAGGATGAAAGGATCATCCAGCTCGACGGAACCGGTTTCCGGCTTGTTGACGAAGTAGGGAGAGAGATAGCCGCGATCGAACTGCATGCCTTCTACTACAGCCAGCTCGTCGTCCAGGCCCTGACCGTCTTCAACCGTGATGACGCCATCACGACCGACTTTATCCATGGCTTCGGCAATCAGCTTGCCCACTTTCTCATCGGAGTTGGCGGAGATGGTACCCACCTGAGCGATGGCATTGTTGTCGGCACACGGCTGGGACAGCACTTGCAGCTCGGCAACGGCAGCGATGACGGCCTTGTCGATGCCGCGCTTCAGATCCATCGGGTTCATGCCGGCGGCAACGGCCTTCAGGCCTTCGTTGACGATGGCCTGAGCCAGTACGGTCGCCGTGGTGGTACCGTCACCGGCGGCATCGTTGGCCTTGGAAGCAACTTCCTTGACCATCTGGGCACCCATGTTCATGAACTTGTCTTCCAGCTCGATTTCGCGAGCAACGGAGACGCCATCCTTGGTGATGGTCGGGGCACCGAAGGACTTGTCCAGTACCACGTTGCGGCCTTTCGGGCCCAGGGTGACCTTGACGGCATCGGCCAGGATGTTGACGCCTTCCAGCATCTTGATGCGTGCTTCGTTGCCAAACTTGACTTCTTTAGCTGCCATTTTCTTCAATCCTTAAATCAATTCGGGGAAAAGGGTGAATTACGCTTCGACAATCGCCAGGATGTCGGTCTCGGACAGGATCAGTACATCCTGACCATCCAGCTTCTCGGTCTTCACACCGTAGCCTTCGTTGAAGATCACCTTGTCACCCACCTTGACGGCGAGGGCTTTGACGTCGCCATTGTCCAGAATTCGGCCAGTCCCCACGGCAAGTACTTCACCACGGGTGGACTTCTGGGCCGCAGTACCAGTCAAGACAATGCCGCCAGCGGATTTGGCTTCAGCTTCGATGCGCTTGATGATGACGCGGTCGTGCAGTGGACGAATTTTCATCGATAACTCTCCCAAAATGAGTCTCTGTGTTGCTTTGAGGAATGGCCATTCCTGGCCAAATTAGATATGCCTCTGATGTGGGGCGTTTTTGTTAACCCTTCAAGGGCAAATACAAAAAAAATATTTTCACGTACTATGAATATCTTCGATGAATCGCCCGTGTCCCGGTCAGGAAACCGGATTTGCGCTGCTTGCAGCCAGGACGCACTTCGCCAGATGCAAGAGACGAGCCCGTGACCCGACCCAATCCCATGCTGACCGCCCCCATGACGTCCGTGTTGTTGCGCATGACGGGCCCCATGATACTCGGCATAGTCGCCATACTGGCTTTCAACCTGGTCGACACCTTCTTCATCGGCATGCTGGGCACCCAGGCGCTGGCGGCCATCAGCTTCACGTTCCCGGTCACCTTCGTGGTGACCTCGCTGGCGATGGGGCTGGGGGCCGGACTCTCGGCCGTGATTGGTCACGCGCTCGGCCAGGGCCGGCATGACGAGGCCGCCCGCATCACCACCGACAGCCTGTTCCTAGCCGTGGTGCTGGTCACCCTGCTCTCCGTACTGGGCGCCCTGACGATAGTTCCCCTCTTCACCCTGCTCGGGGCCAGCCGTGAGCTCATCTCGCTGATCCACGACTACATGCTTATCTGGTACCTCACTGTGCCTCTGCTGGCGCTGCCCATGGTGGGCAATGCCGCCATCCGGGCCACCGGGGATACCAAGACCCCGAGCCTGGTGATGGGGGTGGCGGGACTGGTCAACGGTGTGCTGGATCCCCTGCTCATCTTCGGCATAGGTCCTTTTCCCGAGTGGGGGATCCGCGGGGCTGCCATTGCCACCTCGATCTCCTGGTTGATGGCCATGCTGGTCAGCCTCTATATATTGCGCCATCGGGAAGGCCTGCTGCGCTGGCGCCTATCCCCGCGCCCGCAGTTGCTGGCTCACTGGCGCGCCCTGCTGCACGTGGCGGTACCGGCCTCCTTTACCAACATACTCAACCCGCTGGCCAATGCCGTGCTGATGACCATCTTCGCCGGGTTGGGCACCGAGGTGGTGGCCGCCTATGGCGCCGCATCGAGAGTGGAAGCCTTGCTGCTGATCGTGATGATGGCGCTCTCTTCCGTGCTGGCCCCCTTCATTTCTCAAAACTGCGGAGCGGGCAACCCGGCCCGCGCCAAGGCGGCGCTGCAGTTCTGCATGCGCTTCGCCCTGCTGTTCCAACTCGGTGTCTACGGCCTGACCTGGCTGCTGGCACCACTCATCGCCAACCTGTTCAGTGATCACCCGCAGGTGGTCCGTCTCATCATCCTTTATCTGCATCTGGTGCCCATAGGTTACGGCTTCCAGGGCATGGTGATGCTGCTGGCCTCGGCGCTCAACGGTGTCAGGGCCTCGAGCGTCTCGTTTCTGTTCAACGGGTTGCGACTGTTTGTCTTCTTGCTGCCAGGGGCCTGGCTGGGGGCGGAACTGGGTGGGGAACAGGGGGTCTATCTGGGGATACTGCTGGCCAATCTGGCGGCGGGCATACTGGCCTGGTGGTATGCCCGTCACCGCTTCGAACGGCTGTGCCATCAGGGCAGACCCTGACAGGCACAGTCTCAATACTGAGGTTTATTCTTTACGTTCAAACTCGCCTTCTATGGTGGTCCCGCCACGATTGGCCTCACCCGGTTGTCCCTCGCCGGGACGCGCCTCGAACGTAGGCTGCTGCGCCTGAAAACCGCCCATCTGCATCCTGAACTGACCGCTGCCCACCAGCTTGTCGGCCAACCTGTTGCGCAGCCAGGGCTGCAACAGCAGGATGCCGAAGATATCGGTCACAAACCCCGGGATGATCAGCAGCAAGCCGGCCAGCGCCAGCATCATGCCCCCTATCACCTCGCGGCCCGGCATCTCGCCCTGCTGCATCTTTTGCTGCGCATTGAGCAGGGTCTTGATGCCTTCACTGCGCACCAGCGATGACCCGATCACGGCGGTCAGCACCAGCAAGCCGACGGTTGGCAAGGCGCCAATCACGGAACCCACCTCGATCATCACGGTTAGCTCGAGCAGCACCAGACCGACCAACAACAGAAATAACTTGCCCATAACAACCTCAGTGCGGGTGAATTTGAATGAATCTCAGGTCGGTGGCAGCCACCGAAATAATCTTGCTGCCAACCCACCATGATATAGGTCCTTGATAATTAAAATGGGGGTACCCCCTCGTTTTTCAAGTCTGAAGGGTGATAGAACGCCGGATATTCAGAAAAAACGGCCTGCTGGACTGTGATTGAAGTCCTTGTTCTGTCAAAGTAAATCGTTCGATTGCAATATCTGTTTAATGACCACAAGTTATTTGAGGTTGTCTCAAATTTAGTGATCCAGGTCTAATATCAGATACCTCAATTGAGGTAATATCGACGCCAGTAATTAAGGGAGCAAAAAAGCCCCCAACTGCCCCACTCGATGTGTGGTGCTTCAGGATGAGCCGTGCGTAAGGAACTCGCGACCACTCGGTGAGGATCGTTTCCATTTATCTGATTTCTGAGGCATTACAATGAGCGACATCAAGAACGTCCGCATTGAAGAAGACCTGCTGGGCACCAAAGAAGTTTCCAATCATTTCTACTACGGTGTGCACACCCTGCGCGCTGTCGAGAACTTCAAGATCAGCTCTCAGAAGATTTCTGACGTTCCGGAATTCGTCCGCGGCATGGTACTGACCAAGAAGGCCGCCGCCATGGCAAACGGCGAACTGGGCACCATCCGTCCTGAGATTGCTGACAAGATCGTAGAAGCCTGCGACCTGATGCTGAACACCGGTAAATGCTTCGACCAGTTCCCGGTCGACGTTTATCAGGGTGGTGCCGGCACCTCCGTCAACATGAACACCAACGAAGTACTGGCCAACATAGCCCTCGAGATCATGGGTCTGGCGAAAGGCCGTTACGACGTCATCAACCCAAACGACCACGTCAACAAGTGCCAATCCACCAACGACGCCTACCCTACCGGTTTTCGCGTTGCCGTGGTGAACAGCACTGACACCACGCTGCATGCGCTGGAAGCGCTGATCGCCGCCTTCGATGCCAAGGCCGCCGAATTCAAGAGCATCCTGAAGATGGGTCGTACCCAGCTGCAGGACGCGGTTCCCATGACTCTGGGCCAGGAATTCCACGCCTTCGCCGTCACCCTGCGTGAAGAGATCAAGTCCATCAAGCGTTGCCAGGAGCTGCTGCTGGAAGTGAACCTGGGCGCGACCGCCATCGGTACCGGCCTGAACACCCCGCCCGAGTACTCAGCCCTGGCCATCAAGCGCCTGGCCGAGATCACCGGTCGTGCCTACGTACCGGCTGAAGATCTGATCGAAGCGACCTCCGACTGCGGCGCCTACGTGATGCTGCACGGCGCCATCAAGCGTCTGGCCATGAAAATGTCCAAGATCTGTAACGATCTGCGTCTGCTCTCCTCCGGCCCGCGCACCGCGCTCAAAGAGATCAACCTGCCGGAAATGCAGGCCGGTTCCTCCATCATGCCGGCCAAGGTCAACCCGGTCATTCCGGAAGTGGTCAACCAGAGCTGCTTCAAGGTATTCGGTAACGACGTCACCATCACCTTCGCCGCCGAAGCCGGTCAGCTGCAGCTGAACGTCATGGAGCCGGTGATTGGTCAGGCCATGTTCGAATCCCTGAGCCTGATGGAAAAAGCCTGTATCTCCCTGCGCGAGAAGTGCGTCGAAGGCATCACTGCCAACCCGGAAATCTGCATGAACCACGTGCTGAACTCCATCGGTATCGTGACCTACCTGAACCCCTTCATCGGCCACCACGAAGGGGACATAGTCGGCAAGATCTGCGCCCAGACCGGCAAGAACGTCCGTGAAGTCGTGCTGGAACGCGGCCTGCTGACTGCAGAGCAGCTGGATGAAATTCTCTCCATCGAGAACCTGATGAACCCGCAATACAAAGCCAAGCGCTACACCCGCGAAGCCACCGTATAAGCGAGCAAATGGGCCGGGTTTATCCCGGCCCATAAAGTCAGTTCCCGATCGGTCTCACCCAGCCCCATCGGGAATTGGCTTTTCTGCCAAATAAAACCTAAAAAAACTGGAAAATGGAGTGTTCACTATGATTGTTATCGAGTTACTTGTCGTGCTCGCCGCTATCTATCTGGGAGCCCGGATAGGCAGTATCGGTATCGGCTTTGCCGGTGGTCTGGGTGTGCTGGTACTGACCTGGGGTCTGGGGGTACAAATTCCGAGCGACCAGCTGGTCACCTTCATCCCCTGGGACGTGATCATGATCATCGCGTCCGTCATCTGTGCCATTGCCTGTATGCAACTGGCCGGTGGCATGGACTACCTGGTGTCGCTGGCAGAAAAGGCCTTGCGCAAGAATCCCAAGTACATCACCTTCGCCGCCCCCATAGTCACCTATCTGATGACCATGCTGGCCGGTACCGGTCACACCGCCTTCTCCACCCTGCCGGTGATCGCCGAAGTGGCCAAGGAGCAGGGCATTCGTCCTTCCCGTCCGCTCTCCATCGCGGTTGTCGCCTCCCAGATCGCCATCACAGCCTCCCCGATCTCCGCGGCCGTGGTTGCCTTCTCCGGCATGCTGGAGCCGTTCGGTGTCGACTACCTGACCCTGCTGGCCATCTGCATTCCGTCCACCTTCCTCGCCTGTATCCTGGGCGCCTTCATTGCCAACATGATGGGCAAACCGCTGGAGCTGGATGAAGTCTATCTGGAGCGTAAAGCCAAGGGGCTGATCAAGCTGCGTGGCACCACCAAGCTGGAGCTGAAGCCTTACGCCAAGGTTTCTGTCTGGATCTTCATCGCCGCCATCGTGGCCGTCATGGCCTATGCCACCGCCATCTCGGGCAAAGTGGGCCTGATCGCCAATCCGCCGATCCCCCGTGACGGTGCCATCATGGGCATCATGCTGGCTGCTGCCACCATCATGACCCTAGTCTGCAAACTGGACGCCACTCAAGTGACCAACATGCCGACCTTCAAGTCCGGTATGTCCGCCTGTATCTGCGTACTGGGTGTGGCCTGGCTGGGCAACGTCTTCGTGAAAGGCAACATGGACACCATACAGCTGATCGCCGGCGACCTGCTGAACCAGTACTCCTGGCTGCTGGCCGTGGTGCTGTTCTGCGCCGCCATGCTGCTCTACTCACAAGGTGCCACCACCAAGGCTCTGATGCCGGCCGCACTGGCACTGGGTGTCAGCCCGCTGACCGCCATCGCCTCGTTCGCTGCCGTGAGCGCCCTGTTCGTACTGCCGACCTACCCGACCCTGCTGGCCGCGGTCGAGATGGACGACACAGGCTCGACCCGCATCGGCAAGGCCGTGTTCAACCACCCCTTCTTCATCCCCGGCACAGCAACTATCGCTTTCGCCGTGGCACTGGGCTTCTTCTTCGGCGGTCTGATACTCTGATCAGCATTTCATGCCATAAACCTTCAAACGGCCCGCTCTGGGCCGTTTTTTATGCCTCGTTTTTACGTCAAATCATTAATTAATCCTCATGCGCTTCAGTTTCTATCAAGGTTCGCAGATCTACTCTGGGGCATCGGAACAGAGACCGATCAACAGGGCCGAGCACAGGTCCGACAGTGTTTACACCAGAGGAATGAACAATGAAAAAGACCGCATTGACTATGGCCATCTCCAGCGTGCTGCTGGCCGGTGGTGCGCAAGCCGCTACCGTCTATGACCAGAATGGCACCAAACTCGAGATCGGTGGCCGTGCTCAAGGCATGTACTACGGTACCGATGACAACGGCGCCGAAGGTGATCAGAGCTACTTCCGTCTGCACGTTGGCGGCGAAACCAAGATCGACAACGAGCTGACCGCGTTCGGCTTCGCTGAATACAACCTGCCGGTCTCCGGCTCCGACAACGACGAGCTGCGTTTGGCTTACGCCGGCATCAAGCACGATCGTTTCGGTGCCTTCAGCTATGGCCGTCAGGATGGTCTGTTCACCAAAGCCGTGAACAACTACACAGACGTGCTGCCTGAGTGGGGCGGTGACGGCCTGGGTAAAGACACCGAAGTATTCGGCACCGGCCGTACCAACGGCCTGGCCCAGTACATCTACACCTATCAGGGTCTGACCCTGGGTGCCCAGTTCACCGGCAACAACGATCCGCAGAACGCCGACCGTTCCGTGATTCACGGCCCGAACAGCAACTGGAATTCTGAAGGGTCTGCTGAAGGCTTCGCCCTGTCCGCCAACTATGACTTCGACATGGGTCTGAGTCTGGGTGCCGCCTATAACCAGGCTGGCAAGACCGACGAGCAGGCTGACAACGCCGCCTTCGGTGGCGACCGCGATGCCAAGCTGTACGGCGTGGGCGCCAAGTACGAAGCCGGCGATCTCTACCTGGCCGCGACCTACTCCCACGGTGAAGACCACCTGTTCGTCAACAACGGCTACGCCGAGAAGATGGATGGCTACGAAGCCGTGGCCCAGTACACAGTTGGCAAGTTCAAGCCGTCTCTGGCCTACCTGCGCACCGACGTGAAGGACAATGCTCGCGGTATCGATGACACCGCCACCGAATACGTATCCATCGGTGCCTGGTACAACTTCACCGACAACTTCAACGCCTATGTTGATTACAAGATCAACCTGCTGGACAACGTCAACGGTACCCACACCAACTCGCTGGGCAAAAACACCGACGACGTGGTCGCCGTGGCCCTGCAGTACAACTTCTAAGTAATTGGAAGTCAGTTATACCCTGTGATACCAATGTCTACTGTTTGAATTACTTCCGGCCGCCCTGCGGCCGGTTTTTTTATTGCCTGTCAGATGTTGACCCGCGCCAGACTCGGCTCGCGGTGAAAGCAGTTCACCAGCAGCAGCAAGGTCGTCACGCCGACCGTCCCCAGCACCAGCCAGGGTAACCAGGGCTGCCCCTGGGCATTGGCGTAATCATGCAGGGCACCGCCCCCCACGTATCCCGTCATGCCACCGAGCGCCAGCCCCAGCCGGCTGAAGCCCATGTAACTGCCACGCGCGCCCGGCTGCGCCAGCTTGGTCATGAGGGTCTCCCGCGCCGGCTCGGCGATGACGATCCCCAGATAGAAACAGGCAAGCAGCATGAAGACGGCGGGCAACGTAGTCGCAAACGCCACCAGCCCGATACCGGCCGTCATCAGCAACACGCCCGCCATCAGCCGGCTCTCCAGCTTGAAGTGCTTCTCGCCATAACGGGCGAGAGGGTAGAGCAGCGCCAGCGAGATGGCGGTCTCCAAGGTATACATCCAGCCCACCGCCGTGGTGCTGCCCGCCATCTGTTTCACCAGTATGGGGAAGATCAGCATCACCTGCACCCAGAGCGCGTAGTAGCCGCTCAGGATCAGCACCAGCCGGCAGAAGGCCTTGTCCGCCAGCACCTGGCCGAGGCCGGCCCGGATCGGCGTCGGCCGCTGCGAGAGCTTGTAGGGCGGCAGGATCAGCAGGTTGCACAGGGCCGCACAGACAAACAGACCGGCCCCCAGCAGGCAGACATACTCGAAGTCGAAGTTGAGCAGCCAGCTGCCGAGCAGAGCCCCCACCACGGCGCCCGCGCTCTCCAGCATCATCAACAGGGAAATGTAGCGACCCCGCTGGCGCGGACGGGTGAACTTGATCACCAGGGCGGCCCTGGGTGGGTCGAACAGACAGCCCCCCAACCCCGAGATGATGCAGGAGAGGATCAGCTCAAGCCCGCTCTGGGCATAGGCCAGACTGGCAAAGCCCGCGGCCCGCAACAACATGCCGCCCACTATGAGTGGCCGGGCGCCAAACTTGTCCGCCAGCGATCCCCCCAGCACCCCCAACCCCTGCTGGGTCAGCTGACGCAGCCCCAGCGCCAGACCGACCACCCCGGCCGCCCAGCCAAGCTGATCCACGAAGCGCAGGCTGATCATGGGCATCACCACGAAAAAACCCAGGATCACCAAGAGGGAATCCAACGCCAAAAACCACCGCCCCAACCGCCTCGCCCGCTCTACCATGACTGCCTGACCCCTGCTTCGCTAATGACATCCAACTCGCTCGTCTCATCGCCCGGATGACGCCGTCGCCAAACCGGGTCAAGGGTGACTGCAACCCTCTGACCCGGCATGGCAATATGCCAATGCACAACGATTGATACTGCTATTCTGGAAGGCCACCAGATATAGTGGTAGCCGACAACTGGCTATATTTCATATTGGATTACGTTATGGCTATGACTCTGGATGACTTGCAATTACTACTGGATGTGGTCAATCGCGGCAGCTTCAGCAAGGCGGCGGCCATTCGCGGCTGGTCGCAACCCATGGTCAGCCAGCGGATCGCCGTGCTGGAACAGGCGCTGGGACAACCCCTGTTTCGCCGCCACAGACGCGGCGCCACGCCCACCCCAGCCTGCGAGCAGTTTCTGCCTGCGGCGGCGGCAGCCCTGAGTGCACTGGAAGGGGGACGCCTGGCGATGCAGGGGGCGCCTGCCCTGCCCCGCATCAAGCTCTCCTGCCTGCCCTCCCTGACCACAGTGGTGTTTGGCCCCCTGCTGCTGGCGCTGGTGGATGAAGCGTTCGAGATCCGCTGCAACACGGATCACTCCGGCATCATAATGCAGGAGCTGCTGACCGGTGAGACAGACGTCGGCTTCATCCTCAAATGCCCGGCCATCGCCGGCATCCAGCTCGAACTGCTCTACCGCTCCCCCATCATAGCGGTGGCCTGCGCCACCCATCCGCTGGCCGGGCGGCAGGGGCTGACCCTGCAGGACATAGCCAACGAACGGCTGGCCCCCCAGCAGTGGGGCACAGGCTGCGACGAGCTGATCCTGCAACTGCGACTGCTGCGCCAGGTGGCGAGCCCGCTGCACGCCATCCAGCCCGCCAGCGCGGCGCGGGAACTGGCGCTGGAGCACGGCTTCATCACACTGATGCCGGCGCTCGCCATCAGCCGGGACCTGGAGTTTGGCCGCCTGGTCCAGCTGGATGTGGTGGATCTGCCGCAGGATCACTGGGATGTCATGATGGCCTGGCGCAGCGGCAAGCGGCCCAACCCCGCCAAGGAGCGGGTGCTGGAAGCCGCTCGCACCCTGGCCCGGCGCTGGTCTGGCAAACCCGCATAAAAAAGCGCCGGACAAGTCCGGCGCCAAACGCTAGGTCACATCAAGCAGGGATCAGTAGGTCGCCTTGAGGGTCACCCCGGAGAAGGCGCTGAAGCCGCTCAGCTGCACATACCAGGTACCCGCCTTGGGCGAATTCAGGGTGCAGGTCTCGGTGTTGCCACTCTTGTAGGGGCGGCAGTCATAGCTGGTGCCGGTCGGCAGCGCCCCGAACTTCACATAGAGATCCGCATCGCCTGTGCCGCCACTGCTGGCGACTACCAGCTGGCTCTTGCCGGCCGGAACGTCGATGGTGAAGTTCACCTTGCCACCCTTGGCGGCGGAGAGCCCGCTCACCGGGACCCCGTTTTGCAGCACGCTGCCCGGTGGTGGCGGTGTGGTACCGCAGGAGGCGTTGACCCCGACCGTGGTAAAGGCTGCTGCCACGTCAGTCAGGCTGTAGCCCAGATCGGTGGCCGCCTTGGTCACGCCACAGGCGCCCTGATCGTAGGTGGTGTTGGCGCCCCAGTAGAGACGGTTGGCCAGCACGAACACTTCGAAGGCCTTGCGGGTATTCCAGCCACTGGTGTTGGCCAGCAGATAGAAGGCACGGTTGTAGACACCCGAGCTGTGGTGCACGTCGATGCCGTCATAGTAATCGCTGGCATGACCGATGGAGCTGCCATCACGAGTCGGATCCTCGAAGTAGCGCAGCGAGCCGTTGCCCTTGAAGATCTGGGCCCCGACCAGCCAGTCGTTGCTGCCCTTCATGTAATTTTCAGCCGCTTCCCCCGCCATGTCGGAGAAGGCCTCGTTGATGCCGCCCGATTGGCCCGAGTAGACCAGGCCCGAGTTCTGCTCGGTGAAACCGTGGCTCACCTCGTGGGCGGCTACGTCCAGGCTCACCAGCGGGTAGAAGGTGGTGGCGCCATCGCCAAAGGTCATCTGGCTGCCGTCCCAGAAGGCATTCTCGTAGTTGCGGCTGTAGTGCACCCGCATCTTCAGCTTGAAGCTGAGCGGCGCCGTGTTGTACCAGTTGCGGTACATGTCGAACACCACGTTGCCGAAGTAGTGGGCATCGTTGAGTGGCGAGTAGGCACCGTTGATCTCCTTGACCGTGTTCTCCGGGCAGGTGAACTGGTGTACGGCACCACCCGTGGTGGCGTGATTCATGTTGACCGTGTCCACGTTCGGGCTGGTCATGCGGCAGCTGTCGTCCACCAGCAGGGGGCCGAAGTCGGAGCCGTAGAAGTATTTGCCGGTCTTGACGTTGCCACCCGGGCCTGTGGCGTCCTTGTGGTTGATCCCCTCCCAGCGCTTGAGCTCGGCCCCGCTCTGGGCATCGATCACCACGAAGGGACGGCTCGGCTGCTCGCTTGCCGCCAGCCAGGATACCAGATAGACCAGACGGGCCTGACCGGCCTCATCCTGCATCACGAACAGCTTGACCCGCTCGTTGCTACCCTTGGCCCCGGCACGGGCCTTGCCAGCGGCATCGGCCGGTGACAGGGCGGCGGTCGGGCTGGCCACGTCGGCATCGATCTGGCGCAGGATCTGGCCGGAGACCTGGCTTATCTGACCACCGAGGGACTGTTCGGCCACCAGCACCTGGCCCCAGACCGGGATGCCGTGCCAGGTCTGCTCATAGCGCACCCGCTGCTGGCCATTGGGCAGCTTGACCGCCCGCACCTGACGAAACTCGCCATCCCCGGCCAGCGCGCTCACCCCAGCGGCACCGCTCGGTGCCCCCTGAATGCCCGCCACCTGATGTACGTCAACCTGTTCTGCAGCCAAGGCTGCGCTTCCCCAGCAGGCCAATACCACGGCCAAATAGACTTTGTTCATCTCGTCTTTCCTTAAGTCGATGAAGATTGCACGCCGGGTCCGTTGCCCGGCGTTCCTACACTAGTTGGCACGATCGAAATTGCTGCCTGTCATATGTGACAGCGCAGCACGAACCGGCAGCAGGATCTGCTGTTTCATATGTTTGGTAGCGAAAACATAACCAAAGGCAGTGAATGACGCTAAAAAAGGGTGGAGAATGACAAGGCCTCGTACAGCCCCCAAGACAGGCCCCTCCATATGGGGATAGCGAACGCAGGCGAGAGACTGAAAGTCCTTGGCGCACAAGGGGTTGATTGGCTACATTGGCTGTTTGGCGGCCCGCACCGGGCCAAGACGCGGCAGGGAGGTAAGGATGTTTTCATGGCAACTGGACGATGAGTTGGCGCTGCTGTTCCTGCAGCCCGACATGGCCAGCGAACTCTTCGGCCTGTGCCGGGAGAACCGCGACTACCTGACCCAATGGCTGCCCTGGCCCCCCTACATACAGCAACCGACCGACAGCGCCACCTTCATCCGTCATGCCATCGAGAAATTTGCCCGTGGCGAGGGGCTGACCACCGCCATCGAGTATCAGGGCGAGGTGGTCGGCGTCATCGGCTACAACCAGATCGATCAGGCGCTGGCCAAGGTCACCATAGGCTACTGGCTGGCGGAACGCTGGCAGGGCAACGGCATCATCACCCGCGCCTGTCAGGCCCTGATCCACCACGCTTTCGAGGAGATGGGGATGGAGAAGGTCGAGATCAGCGCGGCGGTGGAAAACGAGCCCAGCCGGGCTGTGTGCGAGCGACTCGGCATGCAGAAGGAGGGGATCAGCCGGCGGGCCGAACGGCTGGCAGACAGGGTGGTGGATCACGTCCATTACGGCCTGCTGCGCGATGAGTGGCTAAGGCAACGAGATCACTGATGGCCGAGGCCGCCCTGGCCGGCACCATGCCTATGAATCCACAGAGGGAACCTTGATGGCACTACCGCACCTCAGCACGGCCCGTACCCGACTCACCGTATTGCCGCCCGAGCGGGCCGACCTGATGCTGGATTTCTATCTGCGCAATCGCGCTCACCTCACCCCCTGGGAACCCAGCCGGGACGAGAGTTTCTATACCCTGAGCCACTGGCATGGCCGCCTGCGCGACAGCTATGGCCAGTTCTTCAACGGCAGCGCCGTTCATCTGGTGGCGCTCGATCCCCAGGGCGAGCAGGTGATCGCCACCTGCAACTTCACCCACATACTGATGGGCATGTTCAAGGCCTGCCATCTTGGCTATGCCATCGATCAGGCCCATGAAGGCCAGGGCCTGATGCAGGAGGTGGTCGAGGCCGGCATCGAGTACCTGTTTCGGGAGCACGGCCTGCACCGCGTCATGGCAAGCTATATGCCCACCAATCGGCGCAGCGGTGCCCTGCTCGAGCGCCTCGGCTTCGAGCGGGAGGGCCTGGCCCGGGACTATCTGATGATCAATGGCCGCTGGGAGGATCATGTTCTCACCGCCCGGCTCAACCCGGCGGTCTAGGCAAGAAGGGGCTGGCCAACCGCGGGGACCTTGCCCGTCAGGCATAAAAAAACGGGTCCGGAGCTTGGCTCCGGACCCGTCTTCAGCAGAGGTGCAGGCTTAGTTGGCCTTGGCATCGCTCACTGCGGCTTCAACCTTGGAGGCAGCTTTCTCGACGGTTGCAGTCGCTTCGGAAGCAGCCTTCTCTACGGTAGAGGTGGCTTCGCTAGCGGCTTTCTCAACAGTTGCAGCAACGTCGGCGGCCGGAGTAGCAGCCGGAGCGGCGGCTTCTTCTTTCTGACCACAAGCGGTCAACATCAGACCCAGGATACCGGCTACCAGTACTTTGTTCATGTGCATACCCTCAAAAAAATATGGAGAGATGGTTCGTTCAACCATCACAGTGCGTCCTTTCACCCGGTTAGAAACCCATAGGCCGGGAGCCAAGAGGCGCGCGAAATATATCCCCATACGCGCCCAATGAAAACGAGTATCACAATGATATTTTCTCGTTGGCTGGATGAAAAGAACTGCTACAACGACAAACATTAATACAAAACACTCACCATTCAGTCAACCTGTACAATAAAACACCGCGACTGGCGTGATTACTGGCGATAAACGGCGATTATCCCCATTCGGATGGGAGGCGAGGTATGCATCTCAGTCAGACAAGTTCTGACAAGCCAGCCGTTTCCCTTGCTGGTGGCTGTCACGGGCCAGATCCAGCAGCGCCATCACCGCCAGTGCCTCGCTGGCCGGCACCGGATTCTCTCCCTCCCCCTTGATGGCGGCGCAGACGCCGCGATAGTAGGCGCCGTAATCCCCGGCCTCACCGACCACAGTCTGCTGCTGGAGCTGACCATCCCGAATGCGGCTGAGCTGGCCGGGTTCGCTGTCGAGGCCCCAGTCCGCCGCCGGTGGCCGCTTGCCGAGCTTGAGCTGATCTTCCTGCACATCCATGCCGAACTTGATAAACGAGCCTTCACTGCCGTGGATGACGAAACGGGGTATGGTGGCCGACACCAGACAGCTGCCGTGCAATATCACTCTCAACTCGCCATAGCCCAGCACCAGGTGGAAGTAGTCATCCGCCAGAGCACCTGGGCGCTGCTGCGCCAAATCCGCCTGCAGCCAGTCTGGTTGGCCGAACAGTTGCAACGCCTGATCCAGGATGTGAGGACCGAGATCGAACCACAGACCCGAGCCCGGGCCACCCGCCTCGCGCCAGCGCTGGCGCACTTGTGGGCGATAGCGATCGAAGTGGGATTCAAACTGGGCGATCTGCCCCAGGGCACCTTCTGCCAGCAGGCGGCGCACAGTAAGGAAATCCCCGTCCCAGCGCCGGTTGTGAAAGATGCTGAGCAGCCGCTGCTGCTTCCCGGCCAGCTCCACCAGGGACTTCGCCTCGGCCAGATCCAGCGCGAACGGCTTGTCGATCACCACGTGCTTGCCGGCCAGCAGCGCCTGACGGGCGATGGGGGCATGGGTATCGTTCGGCGTGGCGATCACCACCAGATCCACCGAAGGATCGGCCAGTACCTGCTCCAGCGAGCCGACCCGGCAACCGGGCAGTTCGGCCTGCACCTTGGCGGCATCCCGGCTCACTACCCAACCGAGGGAGAGCCCCGGAGTACTGGTCAGGAAGGGGGCGTGAAAGGTCTGGCCTGCGAAGCCATAGCCCACCAGGGCGGCGTTGAGAGTCTGGCTCATCCGGTTTTCTCCACGGGTCTGTCATTAGGGTCAGGCGAGGTATCGCCTGCAAAAGAGAAGGGGGCTCATGGCCCCCTGAGTGTGCCCATCAGAGCACAGGATTTATTGCAAACACAAGCGCCGGCCCTGCCGGGTCAACAGCAGCAACAGGGGCGGCAACAGCAGCCACATATGCAGCGCCAGCTGATTGAGCGGATCCGGCATCAACCAACCTGTGATCCCTACCAGGGCGCCAGAGCCGCTCATCTGGAACAGACCGAGCAGGGCCGCCGCCGTCCCGGCGCAGTGGCCGAAGGGGGCCAGTGCCATGCCGGCTGCCGCCCCCAGCACCATGGCAAAGCCGATGCTGGAGAAGAACACTGGCCCCATCATGGCCAGCGGATGCTCGACGTGCTGCACCAGGGTCAGTGCTATGGCCGACAGCGTGATCACCAGCAGGCCGATACGCAGCGTGCGTCTCGGCCCCACTCTGGCGATGAAGCGGGGCGCCAGGAAACAGGCCAGTATGTTCAGCGCCGCATTGGCGGTGAACCAGTAGCTGAAGCCGCTCATGTCCAGCCCCAGCTTCACCATCAGTTGCACCGGCGCCGCCGTGACATAGGCCAGGATCACCGCCATCGCCAGCATGCAGAGGGAGGCGTTGAACAGGAAGCTCGGGGAGCGCAGCACAGGGCTGTAGCGGGACCAGCTGATGAGCGGGCCGCTGCTGCTGGTCTCCTCCGGGCGGGTCTCCGGCATGCGCCACAGCAGCCAGCTGCCGACGACGACCGCATAACCGGCCATGAACCAGAAGTTGGCAGACCAGCCCGCCTTGGCAGTGAGCCAGCCGCCGAGCAGCGGCGCCAGCGCAGGAATGAAGCAGATGGCGCCGTTCAGGTAGGAGATCATCTGGCCGCTCTTCTTGGGGCCATAGCTGTCACGCACCACAGAGAAGGCGGCGACCGAGGTGGCACAGGCACCGAAGCCTTGCAGCACCCGAGCCAGCATCAGCTCACCCAGGCTGGCGGCAAAACCGGCCGCCAGTGCGCTCAGACCGTAGAGCAGCACGCCGCCCAGAGCGATGGGCTTGCGGCCATAACGGTCGGCGAGCGGCCCTACCAGCAGCTGACCCAGTCCCATGCTGAACAGGAACCAGGTGATGGTGCCCTGCATCAGGGTCACCTCGGCACCGAGCTGCTCGGCCATCTGCGGGATGGCGGGCAGGTAGATGTCGATGGCCAACGGACTGAACAGCACCAGCAGGACAAGCAGAAGAATCAATGGCATCAGTCACCTCAAGCCGTAAGGGAAAATCGATTGGGGCGCGAGTCTACTGACTCACAGTAATGAATTGAAATGGTATTTAATCACTTTGGTTATTCCTATATGGAAACATGTATGTTGTTCGCATCTCCACCGGGGTCACAGAAGTGGCAAGCCAGGGCGGTATTGAGGGCAATTGGCGCTTTTACTCAAGGCGTGCCCCGCATAGAATGCGCAGATTATTTTTGCGGAGGTGCTCGATGAACAAGCTTGTCCTGGCAACAGGTAACCAGAAAAAGGTGAAGGAATTGGCCGCCATGCTGGCCGATATGAAGATCCAGGTGATCCCACAGAGCGAGTTCGCTGTGCCTGATGCCGAAGAGACAGGCACCACCTTCGTCGAGAATGCCATCATCAAGGCCCGCCACGCCGCCCGCATCACGGGTCTGCCCGCCGTCGCCGACGATTCGGGTCTGGAAGTGGATCTGCTGCACGGTCGCCCCGGCGTCTACTCCGCCCGCTTCGCCGGCGAGCATGCCAGCGACAAGGATAACATCGAGAAGCTGCTGGCCGAGCTCAAAGGCGCCCCCGATTACCTCAAGAGCGCCCGCTTCTGGTGCGTGCTGGTCTACATGCGCCACGCCGACGATCCCACCCCCATCATCTGCCAGGCGAGCTGGGAGGGGATGATCATCGACGAACCGCGCGGTCAGCACGGCTTTGGCTATGATCCCGTGTTCTTCGTGCCCGACCATGACTGCACCTCGGCCCAGATGCCGAGCGAGCTGAAAAACCAGCTCAGCCATCGCGGCCAGGCGCTGGCCAAGCTGAAAGCCGCGCTGGCTGCGACTCACTGAGTTCGTAGCCCCTCGCCAATCAAGCATTGTCATCTACAATGGGGGCCGTCAGCCCCCGTTTTTATTTTTGATTATTGGAAGCCCCATGCTGCAACTGCCGCCCCTCTCCCTCTATATCCATGTGCCCTGGTGCGTCCAGAAGTGCCCCTACTGCGACTTCAACTCCCACGCCCAGAAAGGGGAGCTGCCTCACCTCGAGTACGTGGCCGCCCTGCTGGAGGATCTGGAACAGGATCTGAAGTGGGCCCAGGGGCGTCCGCTCTCCTCCATCTTTATCGGTGGTGGCACCCCCAGCCTGTTGACGGTAGAGGCGATGCAAACCTTGCTGGATGGCGTACGGGCCCGTATCGCGCTGACTGCGGATTGCGAGATCACCATGGAGGCCAACCCGGGCACGGTTGAGGCGGACAAGTTCGCCGGCTTCCAGCGGGCTGGCATCAACCGCATCTCCATCGGGGTGCAGAGCTTCCAGCAGGAGAAGTTGACCAGGCTCGGCCGCATCCACGGCCCCGAAGAGGCACGCAAGGCCGCCGAACTGGCCCACGCCATCGCACTGCCCACCTTCAATCTGGATCTGATGCACGGTCTGCCGGATCAGAGCCTGGACGACGCCCTCTATGACCTGCAGCAGGCCATCGACTGCAAGCCGCCGCATCTCTCCTGGTATCAGCTCACCATAGAGCCGAACACGGCCTTTGCCTCCAAGCCGCCCACACTGCCGGAGGATGACACCCTGTGGGACATCTACGAGCAGGGCCACGCCATGCTCACCGCCCAGGGCTATCAGCAGTACGAGATCTCGGCCTATGCCAAAACAGGCTATCAGTGCCGCCACAACCTCAACTACTGGCGTTTCGGCGATTATCTCGGGATCGGCTGCGGCGCCCACGGCAAGATGACGGATCTGGCCTCCGGCCAGATACTGCGCAGCGCCAAGGTGAAACACCCGAAAGGCTATCTGGATCCCGCCCGTCCTTATCTGGACAAGCAGTGGCAGGTGAGCGAGGACGAACTGCCGCTGGAGTACTTCATGAACCGGTTCAGGTTGTTCGAACCGGCCCCCAAGGCGGAGTTCGAGGCTTACACCGGCCTGGGCCTGGAGCGGGTGGAGACCATGCTCGCGATTGCCCAGACCAAGGAGCTGATCGAGGATCTCGGCGACAGCTGGCAGCTGACCTCCCTCGGCCATCGCTATCTGAATGTGCTGCTCGAGCTCTTTATGGATGAATGAGCACCAGCTCACTGTCTTGCTGCAAGACCGGGATCTCGTTTTGCAGACAGAGAAAAACAATCGGGGCGCCATTGGCGCCCCGATTGTTTTTACTTCCTGCCTTCGGCAGAAACCCGCTCAGCAGCAGACGCTCATCATCTGCTGTTGGCCGGGCTCCCACCGCTTGCCGTGCTTGGCCTTGCGCTGATAACTGCCCTTGCCCTTCTTGCTGGGCTCAACCCTTGCCTGGAACAGGGGGGAGGTCACCAATGCCTTGAGGTGATTGTCCTGGATGACCCCGCGCTGATGATCGTGAGCGGGCTCTGTGGTGGCGATGGCCACCTTCTGCTTGGCCATATCGGCTCCTTTGCAATGGCTGACTCTAATAAGCGATTGTTCAACGCCTGGCCGAAGTGGATCCCCAGGTGGCGAAAAACGCGCCGATTGTGCGCCTCCCCGAAGCCCAGTGCAAGCGGGGGTGGCGCAAGGATTCAGGCGGCGGGCGGCAAGGATCCCGGCCGGTAGGCGACCCGCACCAGACCACTCGGCAGCAGAGTGCTGGAGACGGGGTTGAGGCCGCTGGGCAGGGCCCCGGCAAACAGCGGCACCCCGGCCCCCAGGGTGACCGGCACCCAGAACAGGGTCAGCTCGTCGACAAGCCCGGCTTGCAGGCCCTGGCGCACCAGATTGCCGCCGTCCAGATAGAGGTGGCGCGCCCCCTCCTGCCACAGCTCGCTCAGTACCTGCGCCAGGGCTCCCTGCCGGAAAGAGACGTTCACAGCCGGCTCGGCCGGCCTGTGGGTCAGCACCACCACCGGCTTGTCACCGTAGGGCCACTCCGGGAAAGCGCGCACTACATCGAAGGTGTTGCGCCCCATCAGCAGTGCATCCGCGCTCGCCATCAGGGCGTTGTAGCCGGTCTCCTCCGGCGAGTCACCGGAAAAGGGGGTCAGCCAGTCGAGACTGTCCCCCTCCCCGGCGATGAAGCCGTCGAGGGAGAGCGCCAGGAAGGCGGAGATCCGGGGGCGCGGCTTGGTGCTGATAGATTCAGTGCTCATGATCGTGATGCTCGTGGCGGGAGGGGGCTCCGGACTCCAGCGTCTCGAGGATGGCGCAGTGCTCCGCCGAGCGCGGGCCGCCACAGCAGATGTTGGAGAGCTCGCGCAGGTTCTCGCGAAAGCGGGTCAGCTCCATGATCTTCTGCTCCACCTGGGCCAGCTTGGTGTCGGCCACCGCCTTCACCTCCTGACAGGTGACTTTGGCCTTGTTGGTGTCCAGATCCAGCAGCTCACCTATGTCGGCAAGGGAGAAGCCCACCGACTTGGCACGTATGATGAATTCCAGTCGCCGCCTGTCCTGCTCGCCGTAGAGGCGATAGCCGGACTCGTTACGGATCCCGGGCGAGATGAGGCCGTTCTTCTCGTAAAAACGCAAGGTATCCGCCTTTACCCCGCACGCCTTGGCCAATTCCCCGATCCGATACATGCCCTCTCCCCCATTGGATTTGCCGTTCAAAAAACCGGAACCCACTATCGCCCCTTTGCCAATGGATTGCCAGCCAGGGGCAGAAAACGGGCAAGCAAAAGGTGCCGCGGTCACTTTTTTCCATCAAAACACTGAAAAGACAAACGTTTCACAAAAAACCGCCAGAAAACGTTTAACACCGCACCAGACAAGGCTTTGTCACCTTAAAAAATCCACCACGGCTCACATTTTTTGTGTAGAATACGCGCCCACAAGAGAGCGTCGCGTCAAGCGGGCATTTCCTAAAACACGTTTGCCAACAGCAGGTCTTTTTGGCGAGAGTGGTTTGCGAAATCCCCCACTTCCATTTATTTGGGGACTCTCTGTGTTGAGCCTCGTCTCCCATGGAACGGTCCCCGTTATGCTGAGGACGATAGTGTGATGGAACAAGCTCGACCCATTCGCCGTGCACTGCTGAGTGTGTCTGACAAGACTGGCATCCTGGAATTTGCCAAGGCACTCAACGAACGTGGCGTGGCCTTGCTCTCCACCGGCGGCACCGCCAAGCTGCTCGCCGACGCGGGTCTGCCGGTGACCGAGGTCTCCGACTACACGGGTTTCCCCGAGATGATGGATGGCCGGGTCAAGACCCTGCATCCCAAGGTCCACGGCGGCATTCTCGGTCGTCGCGATCAAGATGACGCCATCATGGCCCAGCACGCTATCTCCCCCATCGACATGGTTGTCGTCAACCTCTACCCCTTCGCCGCGACCGTGGCCAAAGCGGGCTGCACCCTGGCCGATGCGGTCGAGAACATCGACATCGGCGGCCCGACCATGGTTCGCTCCGCCGCCAAGAACCACAAAGACGTGGCCATCGTCGTCAAGGCAGCCGACTACGCGCGCGTGATCGCCGAGATGGATGCCAACGGCAACAGCCTGCAGCTTGCTACCCGTTTTGACCTTGCCATCGCCGCCTTCGAGCACACAGCCGCCTATGACGGCATGATCGCCAACTACTTCGGCACCATGGTGCCTAGCTATGGTGACAACAAGGAAGGCGATGCCGAGTCCCGCTTCCCGCGCACCTTCAACAGCCAGTTCATCAAGAAGCAGGACATGCGCTACGGCGAAAACAGCCATCAGGCTGCCGCCTTCTATGCCGAAGAGCAGGCCGCACCGGGCTCAGTCGCAAGTAGCCAACAGCTGCAGGGCAAGGCGCTCTCCTACAACAACATCGCCGATACCGATGCGGCGCTGGAGTGCGTGAAGGAGTTCAACGAGCCGGCCTGCGTCATCGTCAAGCATGCCAACCCCTGTGGCGTGGCCATAGGTGACGACCTGCTGACGGCCTACGACCGCGCCTACCAGACCGACCCCACCTCCGCGTTTGGCGGCATCATCGCCTTCAACCGCGAACTGGATGGGGCTACCGCCGCCGCCATAGTCGCCCGCCAGTTCGTGGAAGTGATCATAGCCCCGAGCGTCAGCCAGGCAGCCCGTGACGCCGTTGCCAGCAAGCAGAACGTGCGCCTGCTCGAGTGCGGCCAGTGGACTGCGCCGGCCCAGGGCTTTGACCTCAAGCGGGTCAACGGTGGCCTGCTGGTGCAGGAGCGCGACCTTGGCATGGTGACCCAGGGCGACCTGAAGGTGGTCAGCAAGCGCCAGCCGACCGAGGCCGAGCTGAAAGACCTGCTGTTCTGCTGGAAAGTGGCCAAGTTCGTCAAATCCAACGCCATCGTCTACGCCAAAGAAGGCCAGACCATAGGGGTCGGCGCCGGCCAGATGAGCCGGGTCTACTCCGCCAAGATCGCCGGCATCAAGGCCGAGGATGAAGGGCTGACGGTGGCGGGCTCCGTCATGGCCTCCGATGCCTTCTTCCCGTTCCGCGATGGCATAGATGCCGCCGCGGCCGCCGGCATCGCCTGCGTCATCCAGCCGGGTGGCTCGATGCGCGATCAGGAGGTGATCGACGCCGCCGACGAACACGGCATGACAATGGTGTTCACCAACATGCGCCATTTCCGTCACTGATGGGTCAGGGTCGCCGCCGGCGGCCCTTTTGTTGTCTCTTTTCCACTGACTATTTTCAACCGGCGACGCGCCATCTGCGGGCCGAGCCGGTTACCACGAATAGAAGCGAGCGATACGATGAAAGTACTGATCATTGGCAACGGCGGTCGTGAACACGCCCTGGCCTGGAAGGCCAAACACTCCCCACTGGTACACCACGTCTTCGTGGCACCGGGCAATGCGGGCACCCAGCTGGAGCCGGGCGTCGAGAACGTCGCCATCGAGGCGACCGACATCGAGGGACTGCTGGCCTTCGCCAGGGAAAAACAGATAGGCCTCACCATAGTCGGGCCGGAAGCGCCGCTGGTGAAAGGGGTGGTCGATGCCTTCCGCGCCGCCGGTCAGCCCATCTTCGGCCCGACCGCCGCCGCCGCCCAGCTGGAAGGCTCCAAGGCCTTCACCAAGGATTTCCTGGCCCGTCACGCCATTCCGACCGCCGACTACCAGAACTTCACCGAGGTGGAGCCGGCACTGGCCTACCTGCGTGAGAAGGGCGCCCCCATCGTCATCAAGGCCGATGGTCTGGCGGCGGGCAAGGGCGTGATCGTCGCCATGACCCTCGCCGAGGCGGAGGAAGCGGTGCGCGACATGCTCTCCGGCAATGCGTTCGGGGAAGCGGGTGCCCGGGTGGTGATCGAAGAGTTTCTGGACGGGGAAGAGGCGAGCTTCATCGTCATGGTGGATGGCGAGCACGTGCTGCCCATGGCCACCAGTCAGGATCACAAGCGAGTCGGCGATGGCGACACAGGCCCCAACACAGGTGGCATGGGAGCTTATTCCCCGGCCCCCGTGGTGACGGCGGACGTGCACCAGAAGGTGATGGAGCAGGTGATCATGCCGACCGTGCGTGGCATGGCGGCCGAAGGCAATGTCTACACCGGCTTCCTCTACGCCGGCCTGATGATAGATGGCCAGGGCAACCCCAAGGTGATCGAGTTCAACTGCCGCTTCGGCGACCCGGAAACCCAGCCCATCATGCTGCGGATGCAATCCGATCTGGTGGAACTCTGCCTGGCCGCCTGCGCCGGCAAGCTGGATCAGAAGGAGGCCATCTATGACCCCCGCGCCGCCATCGGCGTGGTGCTGGCAGCGGGCGGTTATCCTGGCGACTACAGCAGCAATCGCCCCATCAGCGGGCTGCCGGTGGATGAAGTGGCCGGCGAGAAGGTATTCCATGCCGGCACCCGGCTGGAAGGGGATACCAGCCTGACCCAGGGTGGCCGCGTGCTGTGCGCCACCGCCCTCGGCCATACCGTCGCCGAAGCCCAGCAGCGGGCCTATCAGCTGGCGGCTCGCATCAAGTGGGACGGCCTCTTCTACCGCAAGGACATCGGCTGGCGTGCCATCGAGCGCGAGCAGGAGCAGGAGCAGTAATTTCCACCTGTGACACACAGATTATCATCAGGGCCTGCGGGCCCTTTTTCATATGGTGCGACCGGCTGGATTTGTTAACGGCTCTCACCCTTGCCCCAGGGGGCTCCCTCGCCACCGCCCTCATATTTTCCCCTCTGGCGTTACCATTTGTGACAAAAAACAGCAATTTTCACAAACAGTTCACGGTGGCTCATGGCATCATGCCTGACATGAACGCCAAACAAGGGTTCATAAGAAACCAATCTAAATTGATAAGCATGTCGTTAAATAAGGAAATCCCATGTTGAAAACTGTTCGCCCCCTGTTGCTGCCCCTGATGTTTGGCCTGATGACCCTGCCCGCCATGGCCGGCGAGCTGGAACAACCGATGAAGAAGATCGGCTTCAACTACAAGCAGGCCGTCAAGGCCGGCGACGCAGCCTCCATGGAGAAACACATCAACGAGATGAAGGCTCAGCTCGACGTCGCCAAGCAGAAGAACATGCCGGCCGCCAAGAAAGAGAAGTTTCTGGAAGGCATGAACGAGGTGCAGACCGAGCTGGATGCCAGCCTGGCAGCCCTCAAGGCGGGTGACGAAGCCAAGGCGCGCGAGCACCTGGCCAAGGTCAATGACCTGAAGAAGGAGTACCACAAATATGCCAAGCAAAAAGGCTGAGCCCTTTCACTGGGATAGTCTGGTCCGCCTCACCCACTGGGGTGTGGCGGCCGCCTGTATCGGCAACCTCTGGCTCAACGAGGCCGGGGAAGAGTGGCACGAATGGCTGGGGTATGCCGCCATGGCACTGATCAGCCTGCGCCTGGTGTGGGGGCTCTCTTTCGCCAGGGGCCATGCCCGGCTGCGAGCCCTGATCCCGAGCCGGGCAGATTTTAGCCAGCAGGCCGTGGAGTTGCGTGAACGCACCCCGGCGACCCCAGGCCATCACGGCAGCGGCAAGCTGGCGGTATGGGCGCTCTGGCTGACCGTACTGGCCACCGCCGGTAGCGGCTGGTTCCAGAACACAGAGCTGGGTTTCGAACTGGGGGCCGACGACTGGCACCTCTGGTGTACCTGGGTGCTGCAAGGGCTGATCGCGCTGCACCTGACGGCCCTCGCATTCACCTCCTGGCGCCAGCGTAGCAATCTGGTGGCGCGCATGTTGCCTGCGGTGCGCGGCGCACGCCCGCAGCAAGCGCCGGCGCGTCAGGACCAGCACTCCTGACATGTCAGTCAGACAGACCCGCGCGCCCCTGGCCGGGTCTGTCCCTTGTCGACTCGCCATTGCCCTCTATTCCGCCGATCTGGATCGATGCTGGTAAATAGCCAGAAACAAAAAGGCCGCTCATGATGAGCGGCCTTTTTACGGAATTTGGTGGCCCCTGCCCGACTTGAACGGGCGACCAATCGATTATGAGTCGACTGCTCTAACCAACTGAGCTAAGGGGCCAGATTGTTGGTTTTGCGGCGTGGATTATAGGGGATGTAGAGAAGCCAGTCTATAGGTAGATCAACCACTTGGCGACATTTTGTCCACTTTCCTGCCAATATTCCTGCCAACCCGCTCACGTCCCGTAAAGTCCGGATAAAACAAAGCCCCGCATGGCGGGGCTTTTGAGACGACGGCTCTGGCACATACCCGGGACTATTCGTCCAGGAAGCTGCGCAGCACTTCCGAGCGGCTCGGGTGGCGCAATTTGCGCAGTGCCTTGGCTTCGATCTGACGAATACGCTCACGGGTGACGTCGAACTGCTTGCCCACTTCCTCGAGGGTGTGGTCAGTGTTCATGTCGATCCCGAAACGCATCCGCAGCACCTTGGCTTCGCGGGCGGTCAGACCGGCCAGCACTTCGCGGGTCGCGTTGCGCAGGCTTTCACTGGTCGCCGCATCCGCCGGCAAAGCGAGCGTGGTATCTTCGATGAAGTCGCCCAAGTGGGAGTCTTCATCATCGCCGATGGGCGTCTCCATAGAGATGGGCTCCTTGGCGATCTTCAATACCTTGCGGATCTTGTCTTCCGGCATGCCCATGCGCATGGCCAGCTCTTCCGGGTTCGGTTCACGACCCATCTCCTGCAGCATTTGACGGGAGATACGGTTGAGCTTGTTGATGGTCTCGATCATGTGTACCGGGATACGGATGGTACGGGCCTGATCCGCGATGGAGCGGGTTATGGCCTGACGGATCCACCAGGTAGCGTAAGTCGAGAACTTGTAACCACGACGGTATTCAAACTTGTCTACCGCCTTCATCAGACCTATGTTGCCCTCCTGGATCAGATCCAGGAATTGCAGACCACGGTTGGTGTACTTCTTCGCGATAGAGATAACCAGACGCAAGTTGGCCTCAACCATCTCTTTCTTCGCACGGCGGGCCTTGGCCTCACCTATGCTCATGCGGCGGTTGATATCCTTGATCTGGGCAATGGAGAGACCAGTCTCTTCTTCGATCTGCTGCAACTTGCCGATGGAACGCAGCACTTCTTCGTCCATCTCGACCAGACGCGGAGACCAGGCTTTGCCAGCCTGTTTCTGGTATTCAAACCAGGCAGTTTCACACTCGTTGTTGGTGAAGGCCGCGACGAAGGTTTTCTTCGGCATCTTGGCCTGCTCAACGCAGAGTTTCATGATGATGCGTTCCTGTACGCGGACCCGCTCCATCATCTCGCGCATGTTGTTGACCAGGCGATCGAACTGCTTGGGCATCAGGCGGAATTGACGGAACACATCGGCCAGCAGGGCAATCGCAGCCTGGGTATCTTCGTGCGCGCGGCCATTCTTCTGGATGGAGAGGCGCGTTACCTCATACTGGGCACGCAGCTCGCCAAACTTTTCGCGAGCGACTTCCGGGTCCGGACCACCGTCACCATCGTCGTCCGAGCTTTCGCCGTCTTCGTCTTCATCTTCGTCTTCATCTTCGTCTTCGTCGGCCAGATCGTCTTCGCCGAGTTCAGAACCGATGTGAGTCGCGGTCGGCGCGACGTCATCGGTCTCGTTGGGATCGATGAAACCCGAGATGATGTCGGACAGACGAAGCTGTTCGGCTTCGTATTTATCATACTGCTCAAGCAGATAGGTAATCGCTTCCGGGTACTCGGCAACGGAGCTTTGTACCTGGTTGATACCGTCTTCGATTCGCTTGGCGATGTCGATTTCGCCTTCGCGGGTCAGCAGTTCGACGGTACCCATTTCCCGCATGTACATGCGGACGGGATCGGTCGTACGACCAATCTCAGATTCAACAGATGCCAGTGCCTGGGCAGCTGCTTCGGCAGCGTCCTCATCGGCGGTGCCACCTTCAGCCATGATAAGGTCATCGGCATCCGGGGCGTTTTCAACCACCTGAATACCCATATCGTTGATCATCTGGATGATGTCTTCGATCTGGTCAGAGTCGACAATGTCTTGCGGGAGGTGATCGTTCACCTCGGCATAGGTCAGGTAGCCCTGTTCTTTACCTTTGGCAACGAGGAGTTTAAGCTGAGACTGCGGGGTTTGCTCCATAGAACTCATCCGGTTGGTGTTGCTAGGTTGCGCGTACAGTGCGCTGCTGCGCAAATAGCCAATTCTAATAGAAAACCGCCAGACATGCTATGTCTGGTTGCGGCGTCGGTCATGAGAAACCCCTGCCCGCAGTATTGTCGGGGCCAGGCGGTTATAAAATTTTTGCTTTTAATCCCGTCGATTCGGGCAACGGTATTCATATTGGGACTAATCACTCAAATATCAAGCCCCACTCTCATTTCTTTTCTCAATCTGTACCTCTCTGATCAGCATCATCAGCTCCTGCGTTTCCTCAGAGCTTAGCCCTTCCTGAGCCACCTTGGCCTGCAGTTCTTCAATTCGTTGCTTCAGAAACTGGTTGATGAAACCGACAAAGGTATCCTGCAGCTCTCCCAGAATATCCGGCTCTTGGTCGAGCTTGATCTCTTCAAACAAGTCGTGCATCGCCAGCTGGGCGAGGATCTCGCCCTCTTTGGTGCCGCGCCAGTGCTCCAGCAAGATGCCAGTGGTGATCCCGGGCTGGGCCAGGATCTGCTGATGCAGCTGCAACAGGAACTTGATTCCTTGTACCCGCAGCCCGGCCAGCTCAGGCATGGCCGGCAGCTCGGCCGTCACCGCCGGATATTGCACCATCAGAGCCAGTGCCCGACGCAACGGCGTCAGCTTGGCAGCTTTGGGTTTGGTGAGTTCGGCCTTGGGCTGGCTATTGCGGGCGAACAATTCGGCAATACGCTGCTTGTTCTCACCCCAGCGCATCATGCTGGAGAGACGGGTGATCAGCCCCTCACGGGTAAACCCCTCCGGTACCCGGCGGATCAGTTCGGCAGCCTTGTTGGCCACCTCGAACTTGCCCGCCTCACCGGACAGTGCCGCATCCCGCCCCAGACGCTCGAACATGAAGTCGGCGAAAGGCTGTGCCTGATCAAGCAGGGCCTCGAAACCCTCCCTGCCAATCTGGCGGACCAGCGAATCGGGATCCTCACCATCGGGCAGGAATACGAACTTGAGTTCACGCCCATCCTGCAGATGAGAGAGGGCATTATCCAGCGCCCGCCAGGCCGCCTCACGGCCGGCCTTGTCACCGTCATAGCAGCAGACCACCTCAGCCGTGGTACGAAACAGGGTGTGAATATGGTCAGTGGTGGTGGCAGTACCCAGTGCAGCCACCGCATAATCGATGTCGTACTGACCGAGCGCCACCACGTCCATGTAGCCCTCCACCACCAGGATCCGGCGAGGATCCTTGTGGGCCTGCTTCACCTCGTAGAGGCCGAACAGCTCCCGCCCCTTGTGGAAGATGGGGGTTTCCGGCGAGTTGAGGTACTTGGGCGTCCCCTCTCCCAGCACCCGGCCACCGAAACCTATGACCCGGCCTCGCTTGTCCCGGATCGGGAACATGATGCGATCGCGAAAGCGATCATAGCTGCCGGGACCGCTGTCACGCGTGATCAGCATGCCGCCCGAGATGAGCAGTTGCTCGTGATCCCGGCTGGCGCCAAAGCGGCGTCTCACCTGATCCCAGTCCGCGGGGGCATAACCGATATTGAAACGCTTGACCACTTCACCAGTCAGACCGCGCCCCTTCAAGTATTCCACCGCCTGGGGTGCACTCTTGAGATTGCTCTCGTAGAAGCGTGCGATCTGGTTCATCAGCTCATAGAGATCCTTGCTGACGGCCGGTTGGCTATTGGTCGAGCCGCCAATGCTCTGCTCGCGAGGCACCTGCATGCCCTGCATGCTGGCGAGCTCTTCGATGGCATCGGGGAATTCGAGACCGTCGTACTCCATGACAAAGCCGATGGCATTGCCGTGAGCGCCACAACCGAAGCAGTGATAGAACTGTTTCTCCTGGCTGACGGTAAAAGAAGGACTTTTTTCGTTATGAAAAGGGCAGCAAGCCTGGTAGTTCTTACCGGCTTTTTTCAGCCGCACTCGCGAGTCGATCAGCTCGACTATGTCTGTGCGTACGAGCAGATCATCGATAAAGGATTGTGGGATCCTGCCTGCCATAACCGTCCTGTTTCACTGCGTAGAAAATAAAAAAGCCGCGCATTCCCAGGGAAGCACGGCTTCTTCGACCAAACAAGAGAGTTGCCTGTTACGCCAAGCGGGTTTTCACCTGAGCACTGACGGCGCCGACATCGGCACGCCCCTGAATTTTCGGCTTCAAGACAGCCATGACCTTGCCCATATCAGCCATGACGGCAGCACCACTTTCAGCGATGGCTTGCTCAATCAGTGCGGCAATTTCGTCTGCGGTCAGCTGTTGTGGCAGGAATTCCTGCAGCACAACGATCTCTGCGGACTCTTTGTCGGCGAGATCCTGGCGACCGGCAGCTTCAAATTGGCTGATGGAATCGCGGCGCTGTTTGACCATTTTGGTCACGACAGCGAGGATATCCTCATCATTGAGCTCGATACGGGAATCAACTTCACGTTGCTTGATTTCTGCCATCAACAAACGGATCGCTCCCAAGCGAGCCTTATCTCTGGCAAGCATGGCGAGTTTTTGTTGATCCTTGAGTTGATCCTTCAGAGACACGGCATTATCTCCCGATTAGTACAGGCGGATACGACGTGCGTTTTCGCGAGACAGCTTCTTGGCGTGACGCTTTACAGCAGACGCTTTGGCGCGCTTACGAATGGTAGTCGGCTTCTCGTAGAACTCACGGCTACGAACTTCAGACAGGATACCGGCCTTTTCGCAAGAACGCTTGAAGCGACGCAGAGCAACGTCAAACGGCTCATTTTCACGGACTTTGATTACTGGCATGTGCCTTTCACCTCAGTGATATATTGTTAGCTGACCATCAGTCGATCAGCATGTCTTAAAATGGTGCGAAATTATACTCTGGACAGGGAATGAAAGTAAACCCGCAGAGATCGCTCTGGTTTAAAAAACCCGCGAAGGTTACCATAGCCGTCTCATTTTAGCAGTGAAATTTTTTAGCAATGCGTGTATTGGGCATAGAGACATCCTGTGACGAAACCGGGATCGCGATCTTCGACGATCAAAAAGGGATCCTTTCCCATCAGTTATACAGCCAGGTCAAGCTGCATGCGGACTACGGTGGCGTCGTCCCCGAGCTCGCCAGCCGGGATCATGTTCGCAAGACGATCCCCTTGATCCAGGCCGCATTGCAAGAGGCGGGACTGGATAAAGATGACATAGACGGCATCGCCTATACCGCGGGTCCAGGGCTGGTTGGCGCCATTCTGGTAGGGGCCACCATAGGCCGCTCGCTGGCCATGGCGTGGAACAAACCGGCCATCGCCGTGCATCATATGGAAGGCCACCTGCTGGCTCCCATGCTGGAAGAGAGAGCACCCGAGTTCCCCTTCGTGGCGCTACTGGTCTCCGGCGGTCACTCCATGCTGGTGCGGGTCGACGGTATCGGCAGTTATCAGCTGCTGGGTGAGTCGATCGATGATGCCGCCGGTGAGGCGTTTGACAAGACCGCCAAGTTGATGGGGCTGGACTACCCGGGTGGCCCCCTGCTCTCCCGGCTGGCCGAGAAGGGCGCCAGCGGTCGCTTCCACTTTCCCCGCCCCATGACGGACAGGCCCGGACTCGACATGAGTTTCTCCGGCCTCAAGACCTTTGCTGCCAACACCATTGCCGCCAACGGCGACGATGAGCAGACCCGCGCCGATATCGCCCGTGCGTTTGAAGATGCAGTGGTCGATACCCTGGCTATCAAGTGTCGCCGTGCCTTGAAGGAGACCGGCCTCACACGGCTGGTGGTCGCCGGTGGCGTCAGCGCCAACCGTCACCTGCGTGCCCAGCTGGCCGAGCTGATGGAGAGCCTCAAAGGCGAGGTGTTCTATCCGCGCACCGAATATTGCACCGATAACGGTGCCATGATCGCCTATGCCGGCATGCAGCGCCTCAAAGCCGGTGTATTCGAGCCACTGGCGGTCAAGGCGGTGCCGCGCTGGCCGCTGGACACCTTGGATCCGGTGTGATCCTGCGGATCCGGTTGCAATGAAAAAGGGGCTCATGGCCCCTTTTTTGTTGTTGTCAGCCGCGCCAATGCGGCCTGATTGGTACTCGCTAATTGGTACGAAACAGCGCCTCGATGGAGAGTCCCTGCCCCAGCAGGATCTCCCGCAGGCGGCGCAGTCCTTCCACCTGGATCTGGCGTACCCGCTCCCGGGTCAAGCCGATCTCGGACCCCACGTCTTCCAGCGTGGCCGGTTCATAACCGAGCAGACCGAAACGACGAGCCAGCACCTCACGCTGCTTGGGATTAAGCTCCTCCAGCCAGTGCACTATGCTGGCACGCATGTCGTCATCTTGGGACTCCAGCTCGGGCCCCATGCCACGTTCGTCAGAGAGCACATCCAGCAGCGCCTTGTCACGATCGCCGCCGATGGGGGTATCCACAGAGGTGATCTTCTCGTTGAGCTTGAGCATGCGATTCACGTCGTCTACCGAGCGATCCAGCGCAAAGGCGATGTCTTCTGCGGTTGGTTCATGATCGAGGCGATGAGAGAGTTCACGAGCGGTGCGCAGATAGACGTTCAGCTCCTTGACCACATGGATGGGCAGACGAATGGTGCGAGTCTGGTTCATGATGGCCCGCTCTATGGTCTGGCGGATCCACCAGGTGGCATAGGTCGAGAAACGGAAGCCGCGCTCCGGGTCGAATTTCTCTACCGCACGGATGAGACCGAGGTTGCCCTCTTCGATGAGATCCAGCAGCACCAGGCCGCGGTTGTTGTAGCGACGGGCGATCTTGACCACCAGTCGCAGATTGGACTCAATCATGCGCTTGCGAGCGGCTTTATCGCCTCGCAAGGCACGACGAGCGTAATAAACTTCTTCTTCGGCGGTGAGCAGGGGGGAAAAACCTATCTCCCCCAGATAGAGCTGGGTGGCATCCATCACCTTGTTCAGTTCCGGTGCCATCAGTTCGTCGGAAATAGTCTCTTCGACCTCGGCCGCTACTTCCCGAACCTCTTCCTCCTCGTGGGTCTCCAGCTCCTCATCGAACTCTAACTCTGCATCCTGCATAACCAGTTGTTCTTGGCTCATGGCGTGTCTCCCTGACCTGAACCAGAGTAAGACTTAACTCTCTGGGGTTAACGCTTTGGCAAATGGCTCATCGGGTTTATCGATTTGCCTCGATACCGGATTTCAAAGTGCAATCGCACATCCGGTGCGTCCGTGCTACCCATGTTGGCAATGACTGCTCCGCCCTTGACGCTGTCCCCTTCCCTGACCCGCAACTCATCGTTGTGAGCGTAGGCAGAGAGGTAGTCATCATCATGCTTGAGGATGATCAGCTTGCCATAACCCCTTAGTGCGCTACCCGCATAGACGACCTTGCCGCCACTCGCTGCGTAGACGGGTTGTCCCTTCTGACCAGCGATATCTATGCCCTTGTTTCCCTGTTCTGCAACGGAGAAACCCTCGACGATCCGGCCTTGTGTCGGCCAGTGCCAAGAAAGTCTCGACTGAGGCTTATTGTCTGTTTTTTGTTCTTTGATCTGAGCGTATTCTTTTGAAGATGGCTGAGCAATCGTTTTCTGTTTGATAAATGGGGTGGTCGTACCTGATGGCGCTGTCGCCAGAGGTTTGGGGCCGGTACTTTGTGGCGTGACCGGACGAGTCGCGGCAACCATCTGGCTGTCGCCCGTGCTGGCAGACTGCACGTTCAGCACCTGGCCAACGTGGAGTGCATAGGGAGCCTGCAGACTGTTGCTCTGTGCCAGCGTCTGATTCGACATGCCAAACTGACGGCCTATGCTGCTCAGGGTATCACCGCGCCGCACCTGGTAAGTGCCGGCACTGCGGGCAACAGTCTGACTGCCAGCGGATGAATCGAACCGGATCTGTTGCCCTGGATAGATGTTATAGGGAGGGCTGATGCCGTTGAGGCTGGCCAGAGACGGCACATCATTGCCCGAGTTGAAGGCGATGGAGTAGAGGGTATCCCCTTTTTTCACCGTGTAGCTGTTGCCCTGAATGGCCGGCTGAGCCGACCCCTGACGAGTCGGTACTGTGGAGACGAGGCGATCATTGCCCAATCCCTGTACCGGAGCAGCAGTCTTGCTGGAAGAGCAAGCGAGCAGCAGCCATGACAACACGACGATACTGCTTCCTTGCCAAACACGCGAACGCATAGTGGATCCTTAACGACTAAACCAGAAATAGGCCATAACGGCCAAACCAATACAGAGCCAGCCCAGCACATCCACATAGTGCATCAGCTTGCGCTCCATCTTCTCACCGCCCCAGCGCATCAGGCCTGCCACCAGGAAAAAGCGCATGCCACGACCGATCAACGAGGTCACGATGAAGGGCAACAGCGCCATTTGCAGCAGGCCTGCCGTGACGGTAAACACCTTGTAGGGGATCGGCGTGAAGCTGGCAATAAAAATCACCCAGATGCCCCACTGCTCGAACCACTGCCGGGCCAGGCTAATTTTTTCTTCATATCCCACCGAGGCAACCAACGGCTGCACCACTGGCTCCCACAGGGCATAGCCGAGTGCATAGCCAAACAACGCCCCCAATACGGAGAAGGTTGTCGCCAACCCGGCGTAGTGCCACGCCTTGTGCGGCCTGGCCAGCGCCATGGGTGCCAGCATGACGTCCACCGGGATCGGCCAGAACACAGACTCGACAAAGGCGGTGATCGCCAGATAATAAGGGGCGTACCTGTGGCGGGCCCACTGCATCACCAGCACGTACAGACGAGAAAACAAGGTCACTCAACATCTCCGTCGATCAGGGGAACAAACCGCACCGGCTCCAGGATCTTGCTGGTCAGCTGGGAGCCGGATCGCTCGATCAGCTGCAGCGTCTGCTGGCTATCCCCCACCGGCAGTACCAGACGGCCGCCATCGGCCAGTTGATCGGTGAGGGCTGTGGGCACCTCGCTGGCCGCCGCCGTCACCAGGATCGCATCAAACGGCCCCTTGTTGGGCCAGCCCAACCAGCCGTTGCCATGCTTGGCGGAGACATTGTGCAGATCGAGCTGCCGCAGCCGGCGTCTGGCCTGGAACTGCAGCGACTTGATCCGCTCCACCGTGTAGACATGCTCCACCAGATGGGCCAGCACCGCCGTCTGATAACCGGAACCAGTGCCGATCTCCAGCACGTGGGCTGGATCATTCTGGATCAGCAACTCTGTCATCCGCGCCACCATATAAGGCTGGGAGATGGTCTGACCGTGGCCTATGGGCAACGCCGTGTTGTCCCAGGCCTTGTGGGCCATGGCTTCATCCACAAACAGCTGGCGCGGCACTTTCGCAATCGCCGCGAGTACGCGGAAATCACGAATGTCCTGTGCGATCAGCTGGTTTAACAGGCGCTGTACTATCACACCTTCATCCCTGCAGGTCTAACCAAGCCCCCAGACCCGCCAGACTGCTGTAGGCAGTCATATCGATGGTCAGGGGGGTGATCGAGACGTAGCCCTGCTCGATGGCGGCGAAATCCGTGCCTTCTCCCGCATCCTGCTGGCTGCCGGGGGGGCCGATCCAGTAGATGGGCTGACCACGGGGATCCTCGCTGCAGATCACAGATTCCGCCCGATGACGGTTGCCAAGGCGAGTCACCCTGATCCCCTTGATCTGATCGAGGGGCAGGTCCGGCACGTTGACGTTGAGGATCTGATCGGCAGGCAGCGGGTGCACCATCATGCCCTTCACCAGCAGGGCCGCATAGTGGGCCGCGCTGGCGAAATGGGTCTTGCCTACCAGCGAGATGGCCAGCGAGGGAAAGCCGAGGTGACGCCCTTCGGTCGCCGCCGCGACCGTGCCCGAGTAGATGACATCATCCCCCAGGTTGGCACCGTGGTTGATGCCAGCCACCACCATGTCGGGTTCAGGGCGCACCAGTTCGTTGACCGCCAGATGCACGCAGTCGGTCGGCGTCCCCTTCACCGCATAGCTCTCGATCCCATTAAAACCGGTTTCGCTGAGACGGGTAACCCGCAACGGCACCTCCAGCGTCAGGGAGTGACTCGCGCCGCTGCGGTTGCGATCCGGCGCCACCACTATGACTTCGCCACAGGCCGTCAGCGCAGCGCTGAGGGCTAGGATCCCCTCGGCATGCACGCCATCGTCATTACTGACCAGAATTCGCATCGGACTGATTCCTGAAACCATGATCGGCCTCTTCGGCCTGCATTAATTCGCGTACCACGCTGGTGGCAAAGGCACCGGCCGGCAGGAAGAACGACAGGGTCAAGGCCTCGCCGTCCAGCTGCCAGCTCATCTGTTCCGGCTTGAGCAGGAGCGGGCGGCGGTCCTGATCCAGCCCGGCCTTCTCCAGACCTGCGCACCATTCGGGGTAAGCGGCCAGCACTCCCTGCTCGAACTCGGCCGCCGCCCCCTGGCTGGCCAGCCGGCCACGGCCCCACTGGGGAGCGGTCAGCTGCACGTCACCGGAGGCGAGACGCGCCTCCAGCTCCGGGGTCAGCAACTCTTCGCTGAAGATGGAGTGGCTGCCCTTTAGCATCACGCAATCACCGGCCAGCAGCTGATGAGCCAGCCCCTGCTCGATACGGGCACTGACGATGGCATTGAACAGCATGCTGCGAGCGGCGGAGAGGTAGAGGGAGCGCTTGTTGCGATCATTGATCCGCTTGCCGGCAAACATCGCTTTGGCCGCTTCCAGATTGTTGCCACCCCGGCCAAAACGCTGCTCGCCGTAGTAGTTCGGCACCCCCTGACTGGCGATGGCCTGCAGGCGGGACGCCAGTCCCTCGGTCTGTTCCAGCCCGGTCAGACGCAGGGTGAAGTGGTTGCCCTTGAGATAGCCAACCCGCAGCTTCTTGTTGTGGCGCTTCACCTGCAGGATCTGGATGCTGTCACTCTCGATCACCGAAAGGTTCGGCTCTGCCTTGCCCGGCAGGTGAATGCCGAACCACTGCTCGGTCACGGCGTGGCGATCCTTGAGGCCAGCCCAGGTCACAGCGTTGCGATTGACCCCGGCCGCATCGGCCAGCAGGCCCGCCACCCAGGCGGTGTTCTCGCCAGTTTTGCGCACCCGCACGAAAATGTGTTCACCCTCGCCGCAGGGCTCGAAGCCGAGATCCTCAACCACCACGAAATCACTGGCCTCGGCCTTGAGGATGCCACGGGCGGCGGGCGCTCCGTGCAGATAACTGAGTTGTTCCAACATTATTGTTTCACCAGTAAGACGACAGCTTCGGTGGCGATCCCTTCCTTGCGCCCCGTAAACCCGAGTTGTTCTGTGGTAGTCGCCTTGACATTCACCCGGTTCAAATCACACATCAGGTCGGCGGCCAGCACGGCGCACATGGCGTCGATATGGGGTGCCATCTTGGGGGCCTGGGCTATGATGGTCACGTCCAGATTGCCGATGGCATAACCCGCCTTTTTTACTCGGGCAAACACGTCCCGCAGCAGGATCCGGCTGTCGATCCCCTTGAATTGCGCGGCGGTATCGGGAAAGTGGCGGCCTATGTCACCGGCGCCTATGGCGCCAAGCAGGGCATCGCTCACCGCGTGCAGTACCACATCACCGTCGGAATGGGCCAGCAGGCCCTGTTCATACGGCACGGCGACGCCACCCAGCATGCAGGGACCAACCCCACCAAATTTGTGTACATCAAAACCATGTCCAATTCGTATCACGCCTGACATCCTCCAAACACGCAGGAAACTTCTCTGCCTAAACCTTGTTCACCTCAAGATCGGCCTGACATCCTCCAAACAGGCAGGAGACTCATCCACCCAAACCCTGAGCACCTCAACCGCATGTCCCATCCGGATCATGCTCGCTCCTTGTCTGGGTGTATCGACTTATGCCTGCTGGCTTAAAAACAGCCCCGCCAGAGAGAGATCCTCCGGCCGGGTCACCTTGATGTTGTCGGCTCGTCCTTCCACCATCCGGACGGTGAAACCGGCACGCTCCATGGCGGAGGCCTCGTCGGTGATGGTGGCCCCCAGCGCCAGCCCCTCCTCCAGCGCCCGCAGCAGAGTGCGGGCGGGGAACATCTGCGGCGTCAGGGCATGCCAGAGCTGCTCGCGATCGACGGTGCCGAGTATGTTGCCCATGGCGTCTGAACGCTTCATGGTGTCGCGCACCCGGCTGCCGAGAATGGCACCACCACACTGGATGGCGGTGGCGATGAGCCGGTCGAGATCGCCGTGGGTCAGACAGGGACGGGCGGCATCGTGCACCAGCACCCACTCCCCCTCTGCCACATGCAGCGCATTGAGAACGGAAAAGGCGCGCTCGGCGCCCCCCTCTACCCGCAGGACACGCGGGTCGGTCGCAACGGGCAGGGCATCAAACCAGCGATCGTGGGGCGCCAGCGCCACTATCACCCGGGCAATGGCCGGGTGTGACAGCAGGGCGCCGAGGGTATGCTCGAGAATGGTCTGTCCCGCCAGCTGCAGATACTGTTTCGGACAATCGGCGCCCATCCGGCTGCCAATCCCGGCGGCGGGGACTATGGCGGTCAGCCCGGTCTGGCGATCAGTCATCGTAGGCTGCGTCTCCCGAGCTGGAGCCCTTGTCCTTATCCTTGGGGATGATCCGGTAGAAGGTCTCGCCCTGCTTGATGTAGCCGAGATCGTTGCGCGACAGCTCCTCTATGGCCTCAAGGCCCGAGGTCAGATCGTCAATCTCGCGATAAATCAGGTTGTTGCGATCCTTGAGTACCAGATTGTCCTGCTGCTGCCGGGAGATGGCGTCGGACAATTCGTGATAATCGGACAGGCCATTCTTCCCCAGCCAGAGGTCATATTGAAGCCCTCCCAACAGGAAGAGCAGGATAAGAGTGAGTAGCCGCATGCACTGAGTCTCCTTCAAGCGGCCTAGTTTCCCATATTCGCAGGCAAGACAAAAGGAAGCCTGTGTCCCGGATGGGCTGGGCCGGAATAAAAAATGCAGAAACCTCACCCGGCGATGACGGAAACGAAAAAGCCCCGCCAGATTGGCGGGGCTTTGAGCAGATTAAGGGCGGGCTGGAATTAAGCCTGGTTTTTAACTTCTTTCAGACCGCGGAAAGGAGCTTTGGCACCCAGAGCTTCTTCGATACGGATCAGCTGGTTGTACTTGGCAACACGGTCAGAACGGCTCATGGAACCTGTCTTGATCTGGCCAGCAGCGGTACCAACAGCCAGGTCGGCGATGGTCGCGTCTTCGGTCTCACCGGAGCGGTGGGAGATGACGGCAGTGTAGCCAGCGTCTTTGGCCATCTTGATGGCAGCCAGAGTTTCGGTCAGGGAACCGATCTGGTTGAACTTGATCAGGATGGAGTTGGCAACGCCGTTGTCGATACCGCGCTTCAGGATCTTGGTGTTGGTTACGAACAGGTCGTCACCAACGATCTGGATTTTCTTGCCCAGTTCAGCAGTCTGGTAAGCAAAACCGTCCCAGTCAGATTCGTCCAGGCCATCTTCGATGGAAACGATCGGGAACTTGGTGGTCAGGTCAGCCAGGTAGTCAGAGAAACCGTTGGAGGTGAAGATACGACCTTCGCCTTTCAGGTTGTACTCTTTCTTCTCTGCGTCGTAGAACTCGGAAGCAGCACAGTCCATGGCCAGGGTGATGTCTTTACCCAGGACATAGCCAGCAGCAGCAACGGCTTCTGCGATCACTTCCAGCGCTTCGGCGTTGGATTTCAGGTTCGGAGCGAAACCACCTTCGTCACCAACAGCAGTGTTGTAGCCCTTGGACTTCAGCACTTTGGCCAGGTTGTGGAACACTTCGGCGCCCATGCGAACGGCTTCTTTCAGGGTCTTGGCGCCAACCGGCTGGATCATGAACTCCTGGATGTCGACGTTGTTGTCGGCGTGCTCACCACCGTTGATGATGTTCATCATCGGCAGCGGCATGGAGTAAACACCGGCAGTGCCGTTCAGCTCGGCGATGTGAGCGTACAGCGGCATGCCTTTGGCGGCAGCGGCGGCTTTGGCGTTAGCCAGGGAAACAGCCAGGATGGCGTTGGCGCCAAACTTGGATTTGTTCTCGGTGCCGTCGAGGTCGATCATGATCTGGTCGATAGCGGCCTGGTCCTTGGCATCTTTACCCAGCAGAGCTTGAGCGATCGGGCCGTTGACGGCTTCGAGGGCTTTCAGAACGCCTTTACCCAGGAAACGGCTCTTGTCGCCGTCACGCAGTTCCAGCGCTTCGCGGGAACCGGTGGACGCGCCAGACGGAGCGGCTGCCATACCAACAAAACCACCTTCCAGGTGAACTTCGGCCTCAACGGTCGGGTTACCACGGGAGTCGATGATTTCACGACCGATCACTTTAACGATCTTGGACATGTGTATTTCCTCAGGTTTCGTAAAAAAACAACAAAAATATGCCAAAAAAAGCGGCTGTGGCACAGAGCCTCAACCGCATTTATTTTCAATTACTTCAGATTACGCTTCTGATACTCGCCTGCCGCCTTCACAAAACCGGCGAACAGGGCGTGGCCATCACGGGGAGTCGAGGTGAACTCCGGGTGGAACTGCGCCGCCACGAACCAAGGGTGATCCGGGATCTCGATAATTTCCACCAATTTTTTGTCGGCGGAGAGACCGGTCACTTTCAGACCTGCCGCTTCAATCTGCGGCAGCAGCTTGTTGTTCACTTCGTAACGGTGACGGTGGCGCTCGTAAATGGTCGGGCTGCCGTACATCTGACGCACCTTGGAACCTTCGACCAGGTGGCAGAGCTGGGAGCCCAGACGCATGGTGCCGCCCAGATCAGACTTCTCGGTACGAGTCTCGACGTTGCCTTCGTCATCCACCCACTCGGTGATGAGACCGACGACCGGATAGGCGCAATCTTTCTTGAATTCGGAGGAGTGAGCCCCTGTCATGCCCGCCACGTTGCGTGCAAATTCGATCATGGCAACCTGCATGCCGAGGCAGATACCCAGATAAGGGATCTTGTTCTCACGGGCATACTGGGCCGCCTGGATCTTGCCTTCCACGCCGCGCTCACCGAAGCCACCCGGCACCAGGATCGCGTCCAGGCCCTCCAGCAGCTCGGAGCCACGGGTCTCGATGTCCTGGGAGTCGATGTACTTGATGGTGACGGAGAGACGGGTCTTGAGGCCACCGTGCTTGAGCGCCTCGTTGACGGACTTGTAGGCATCCGGCAGGGAGACATACTTGCCGACCATTCCGATGGTCACTTCCGCAGTCGGGTTGGCCTCTTCGAAGACCACCTGTTCCCACTCGGACAGGTCGGCCTCCTTGCACTCCAGACCGAAACGCTCGGTGAAGTAGGAGTCCAGATTCTGGGACTTGAGCAGGGCCGGGATCTTGTAGATGGAGTCGACGTCTTTCATGGAGATGACGGCGCGCTCAGGCACGTTGCAGAACAGGGCAATCTTGGCACGCTCATTGGCCGGAATGGCACGGTCGGAGCGGCAGATCAGCACATCCGGCTGGATCCCGATGGAGAGCAGCTCTTTCACCGAGTGCTGGGTCGGCTTGGTCTTCACCTCGCCGGCGGCGGCCAGGTAAGGTACCAGGGTCAGGTGCATGAACATGGCGCTGTTGCGGCCCACTTCGGCAGCCAGCTGACGAATGGCCTCGAGGAACGGCAGGGACTCGATGTCGCCCACGGTACCGCCCACTTCGACGATGGCAACCTGATGGCCTTCGGCACCGGCAATCACCCGCTCCTTGATGGCGTTGGTGATGTGCGGGATGACCTGAATGGTGGCGCCCAGATAGTCGCCACGGCGCTCTTTGCGCAGCACGTCGGCGTAGATGCGGCCAGTGGTAAAGTTGTTGCGGCGAGTCATCTTGGTGCGGATGAAACGCTCGTAGTGGCCCAGATCCAGATCGGTTTCGGCCCCGTCCTCGGTTACGAATACTTCACCGTGCTGGGTCGGGCTCATGGTGCCCGGATCCACGTTGATATAGGGGTCCAGTTTCATGATGGTCACATCCAGACCACGGGCTTCCAGAATGGCTGCCAGAGAAGCTGCGGCAATGCCTTTGCCGAGGGATGAAACAACGCCACCAGTTACAAAAATATATTTTGTCGTCATGCTGAACCTGAAAGAAGTTTAGGGAATTTTAAGGGGTGCTTCGGGGATGAAGCAGGACGGGGAAACAGTATACCAAAACCCCCTCTCCCAAACAATGAACAAAAATCTATCAGGCTCACCGCCCCCTCATCTTGCGCCAAATCAACTTTGTTCGGTTTCCTTGGCCTTGTCCCAGGCTGCGTCCAGCTTTTCCAGCGAGCAATCGGTCATTTTCAGCCCTTCCGCGGCGATAAACTGCTCAACCTGACGAAAGCGACGTTCGAACTTGCTGTTGGCGCCCCGCAGCACCTGCTCAGGATCCTTGCCAAGATGACGAACCAGGTTGACGGTGGCAAACAGCAGGTCGCCGAGCTCATCACTCACCCGCGCCTCGTCCACGTCGGCCATCAACGCCTCTTCCATCACCTCGTCGATCTCTTCGTGGATCTTGTCCACCACAGGGCCCAGCGTCTTCCAGTCGAAGCCCACCGTGGCACAGCGCTTCTGGATCTTGGCGGCGCGGGTCAGGGCCGGCAGCGCGAGCGGTATGTCATCCAGCACGCTCTCCTTGTCGAGCGCGGCCCGCTCTTTGGCCTTCTCGGCCTCCCAGTTCACCTTCACCGCCTGCTCGTCACCAAGATCCGCATCGGAAAACACGTGGGGATGGCGACGAATGAGCTTCTCGCTCACCGTATCCACGATATCGGCGAAATCGAACAGCCCCTGCTCCTTGCCCAGCTGGGCGTAGAACACTACCTGGAACAGCAAATCGCCGAGTTCCCCCTTCAATCCCTGCCAATCGCGGGTTTCGATGGCATCGGCAACCTCATAGGCCTCTTCCAGAGTGTGCGGCACTATGGTCTGGAAGCTCTGCTTGAGATCCCAGGGGCAACCCTCTTGCGGGTCACGCAGGCGAGACATGATATCGAGCAATTGAGAGAGGTCGTAACGTTGAGACATGAGCTACTCACTTTCGATTCGTTAAATGGGGATGAAGCGACATCAAGCCGCGCAGCCGATCAATCTCATGTCGATCCGTTGGGGCAGGTCGTAACGTTGGGACATGGGAGATCCGCTTTCAGGTCGTTCAAACAGGGGAAAAGCGACCGGCCACCCTGGGCCGGTCGTTAGGTATCAGAGGCGCTTGGCGCTGATCACGTCGTTGAGCTGGCTGAGCTTGGCCAACGCCCGGTTGAAGGCGTTGATGTTGTAAATCTCCAGCTCCATGTCGATCTCGGCGGTCTGCTCGCGCACGTTGGAGCGCGAACGCACCCCCATCACGTTGATCTTCTCGTTGGCCAGCACTGTAGTGATGTCCCGCAGCAGACCCGAGCGATCGTTGGAGAGGATGCGAATGGTGAGGCCATAACCACCCGAGTAGTTCTCCCCCCACACCGCATCGATCAGTCGTTCCGGGTTGCGACGGGAGAGCTCCTTGAGCTGCTCGCAATCATCCCTGTGGATGGATACCCCGCGCCCCATGGTGATGAAGCCCTGAATGGTGTCGCCCGGGATGGGCTGGCAGCAGCGGGCGATGTGGGTCATCAGATTGCCGACCCCTTCCACCACTATGTGATCCTTGGGCTTGGGCCGGAACGGGGTATTGGCCTTCTGCTCCAGTTTTTCCAGCACACGGCGATCTTCTTCTTCCGCCGTCGGCTTGTTGTAACGGGTGTCCAGGTAGTTGAGCAGCTGGTTGATGCGGATGTCGCCGCTGCCGATACCGGCCAGCAGGTCTTCCAGCTCCTCGGCGTGGAAACGCTCGAGCACCACCTTGTCCACCTTGGAGAGGGTCAGGTTGTGTCTGTCCAGCTCCTTCTCCAGCAGCTCCTTGCCGGCGGCTATGTTCTTGTCCCGATCCAGCTTTCTGAACCAGGTGGCCACCTTGGCCCGCGCCCGGCTGGAGCGCAGGAAACCCGAGTTGGGGTTCATCCAGTCGCGGCTCGGGTTCGGCTCCTTCTGGGTGATCACCTCCACCTGGTCGCCGGTTTGCAGCGCATAGGTGAAGGGCACAATACGACCGTCAATCTTGGCGCCGATGCAACGGTGGCCGATCATGCTGTGTACGTGATAGGCAAAATCGAGCGGGGTAGCCCCCGCCGGCAGATCGATGACATCCCCTTTCGGGGTGAACACATAGACCCTGTCCTCGAACACCTGACTGCGCAGATCCTCGAGCAGGGACCCGCTCTCGGAGAGATCCTCCTGCCAGGCGAGCAGCTTGCGCAGCCACTCGATCTTGTCTTCGAAGTTGTTGGCCTTGTTGGCGGCCTGGGCCCCTTCCTTGTAGCGCCAGTGAGCGGCCACCCCCAGCTCGGCATCCTGATGCATCTGGTCGGTGCGGATCTGGATCTCCACCGTCTTGCCTTCCGGCCCCACCACCACTGTGTGGATCGACTGATAGCCGTTGGGTTTGGGGTTGGCGACATAGTCGTCAAACTCGCGGGGAATATGGTGGAAATGGGTATGGACTATGCCGAGCGCCGCGTAGCAATCCTGCAGCCGCTTGGTCACCACCCGCACAGCGCGCACGTCGAACAGCTCGTTGAACTCGAGGTGCTTCTTCTGCATCTTGCGCCAGATGCTGTAGATGTGTTTCGGACGGCCATAGACTTCGGCCTCCACATCCGCTTCCTTGAGGGCATCGCGCAGGGACTGCACGAACTCGCGGATGTAGCGCTCCCGGTCGAGGCGCTTCTCGTCGAGCTGCTTGGCGATCTGCTTGTAGGTGTCCGGGTGCAGGTAACGGAAGGCAAGATCTTCCAGCTCCCATTTGAGCTGACCTATGCCGAGCCGGTTGGCCAGCGGGGCATAGATGTTGGTGATCTCCTGGGCCATCAGCACCCGGGTCTCTTCATCCGCCTTCTTCGCTTCCCGCAGGCAGGCGATCCGCTCCGCCAGCTTGATGACCACGGCACGCACATCCTCGACCATGGCGAGCAGCATGCGGCGCACGTTGTCGACCTGTTCCGGCGAGGTCTCGCTGCGGTGCAGGGTCTGCAGGGAGCGGATGGCTTCCATCTCCAGCACCCCTTCCACCAGCTTGGCGATCTTGGGACCGAAGTCTTCGTCCATCCGCTCCTGGCTGATGAGGCCGGCTTCGACGAAGGGGTAGATGATGGCGGCCTTGAGGGTGCCGAGATCCATGCTGAGCATCAGCAGAATGCCCGCCATCTCGACACCACGCACCAGCAGGCGGTTGGTGAGCGCCTCGTCACCGAGCGTCAGACAATACTGGTAGACGGTTCGCAACTGATCCTTGTCACTGTCACTCAAGGAGAGCGAGCTGACCCACTCTTCCAGGGTGAAGTTGTCTTTCAAATGAATATCGCGAACCGCAACCATGGTATCAATCCTTTAAATTATTGGGCCGAAAGCTGCCGCTTCCTCCCCCTCACCTGATGAGACTGCCTCAGATGGGGATATCTGGAGAACTTTTCAAGGCATATTGTCAATAAAGACAATAGAGTTCTCCAACAGGCCCAGCCGATTTACGAGGGGCTAGATTACCCCAATCACTCCCGCTCAAACAGCCTGATGGACGCCAGATACACCAGAATAAAAGAACATATCCGGCCCCCAAACACATAAGACCAAGGAGCTGGATTACTCCGTTCATTACCGCTCAAACAGGGCCATGGACTCCAGATGGCCGGTGTGGGGGAACATGTCGAGCATCCCCAGACGTACCAGTCGGTAGCCCCCTTTCACCAGCACCTGGCTGTCACGGGCCAGGGTGACCGGGTTACAGGAAACGTAGACCACTCGCTTGGGTGAAAGTTTCACGACGTGACCCATCACCTCCAGCGCACCGGGGCGGGCCGGATCCAGCAGCACCAGATCGAACCCTTCCCGCGCCCAGGACATGCCAACTATGTCACCGCTCAAGTCCGCCTTGTAGAAACGGGCATTGTCGATGCCGTTGCGACGGGCGTTCTCCTCCGCGCGGGCCACCATGGCCAGCTCCCCTTCCACGCCCACCACTTCCCGGGCCTGACGGGCCAGTGGCAGGGTGAAGTTGCCTATGCCGCAGAACAGATCCAGCACCTTGTCATCCTTGCTCGCCCCGAGCCACGCCAGCGCCTGAGCCACCATGCTCTGGTTGATGGGGCCATTGACCTGAATGAAGTCACCAGGAGCAAATGCAAGAGACAGGCCATCCAGTGAGTAGGATGGCTGGAATACCTGATGCAACGGCTCGATGCGTTCATCGGCGGCCTGCAGATAGAGGTCTATCCCCTGCGCCTGCGCAAAGGCCACCAGCAGGGCGCGATCCCCCTCGTTGGGACGACCCGTATGGCGCAGCAGCATCATGATCCCCTGCTCGGCCTGAATGAGTTCGGCATGGCCCAGCTCACGCTGGCTCTTGAGGCGATTGAGGCATTCGCGCAGCGGCGCTATGAGGGCAGAGAGCGGCTCGGCCAGCACGGGGCAGCCCTCGATCTCCACCAGGTCGTTGGATTGGCGACGACGAAAACCGACCCGGGTGCAGCGGCCATTCTTGTCAAACTTTATGGCCAGCCGGCAGACCCGGCGGTAGGCGCGAGACTCCCCTGTCAGCACGGGCTCCAGCGCTGGCGCCTTGATCTGCCCCAGCCGCTCGAACAGGCTGACCAAACCGGCCTCCTTGGCGGCCTGCTGATCCGCCTCACCGAGATGCTGGGCATTGCAACCGCCGCACTCGCGGTAGTGGCTGCAGAAGGGGGCGATGCGATTGGCTGCCGGGGTCACCACCTGTTGCAAGGCGGCGTGGGCATACTGCTTCTTGTCTTCGAGGATGCGGGCCTTGACCTGCTCGCCGGGCAGCGCCCCTTCAATGAAGATCGCCTTGCCCTGATGACGGCCGATACCGACGCAGTGGTGATCCAGACTGTCTACCGTAAATTCAATACGTTGGGGCTGGGTGGATTTCTTTTGGGGCTTGAAAAACTGGGCCATAAAACTTGGTGCCTATAGGTGGCTATGTCATGATTGTGGAATCTGCAGCAGGCTATTGTCCCACAAGAATAATAGTATGACCAAATCCGGCCTGCGGGCCCGCCCACTGTCGTTTGCCTTCTTGCCAACCCTGCTCTTCGGGGGACTATCCGCATGACCCAATCCGGCCTGCGCGCTCATGTCGTGCCATTGACCATCTTGCCCACCCTGCTCATCGGGGGACCATTCGCATGACCAAGTACGGCCTGCGAGCCCGGGTGCTGGCCTTTACCATATTGCCGACCCTGATCATTGGCGGCCTGATGGCCGGCTATTTCACCTTCCACCGCTACCAGCAGCTGGAAAACAACCTGATCGATCAGGGCATCAACATCATAGAGCCGCTGGCCATCGCCAGTGAATACGGCATGACCCAGCACAGCCGGGAGTCGCTCAAGCGGCTGATTGGCCTGACTCACCGCAAGAATTCGCCGCTCATCAAGTCCATCGCCGTCTTCACCCAGGACAACCAGCTGTTCGTGACGTCCAACTACCACAGGGACTTCACCCGGCTGCGGCTGCCCGATGGCAGCCAGATCCCCGAGCTGACCAGCGTCACCCTGTACGGTGACGACATCATATTGCGCACCCCGATCCAGGCCGAGACCAGCATGGATGGCTTCCCGCTGCCCAGCGACGTGGAGCCGCCCATGATCGGCTACATCTCCATGCAGATGACCACAGACAGGGCCATGATCCTGCAGTATCGCGACACCTTCTTCGCGGTGATCATGGTGCTCATCGGTCTGGCCGTCAGTACCCTGTTTGGCTTCAGGCTGGTCAAGAGCGTGACCCAGCCCATCACCGACATGGTGCAGGCGGTGCACAAGATCAGGGAGGGGCGACTCGACACCCGGGTCAGCGGCCAGCTCACCGGCGAGCTGGACATGCTGAAAAACGGCATCAACGCCATGGCCAAGGCGCTCTCGGAATATCACGAGGAGATGCAGCAGAACATCGATCAGGCGACCTCGGATCTGCGGGAGACACTTGAACAGATAGAGATCCAGAACGTCGAGCTCGACATGGCCAAGAAGCGGGCGCAGGAGGCGGCGCGGGTCAAATCCGAGTTCCTCGCCAACATGTCCCACGAGCTGCGCACCCCGCTCAACGGCGTCATCGGCTTCACCCGCCAGCTGCTCAAGACGGCGCTGACCCCGAGCCAGACCGACTACATGCAGACCATAGAGAAGTCGGCCCGCAACCTGCTCGGCATCATCAACGACATCCTCGACTTCTCCAAGCTGGAGGCGGGCAAGCTGCAGCTGGAACACATACCATTCAGCCTGCGCGACACCCTCAACGAGACCATGCACCTGCTCGGCCCCAGCGCCCACGACAAGCAGCTCGAACTCTCCCTGCAGGTAGATGCCGAGGTGCCGGACTACCTCACCGGTGACCCCATGCGCCTGCAGCAGGTGCTGACCAACCTCACCGGCAACGCCATCAAGTTCACCGAGCGCGGCAACGTGGATGTGCGCATCGAGCAGACCGGCGGCAGCAACGGCAACAAGGTGCGGCTCAATGTGCTGATCCGCGATACCGGCATCGGCATCTCGGAAGAGCAGCAGCGCCAGCTGTTCCAGGCCTTCAACCAGGCCGACTCCTCCATCTCGCGCCGCTATGGCGGCACTGGTCTCGGCCTCGTCATCACCCAGAAGCTGGTGCAGCAGATGGGGGGCCAGATCCGTTTCGAATCCGAACTGGGCAAGGGCTCCATCTTCTCCTTCAGCCTGGACATGGACGTCTCTCCCCTGCCCCAGACCGACAAGCTGCCGCTGGATCGCATCCAGGGCAAACGGGTCTGGCTGCTGGAGCCGGATCCCTTCAGCCACTCCTCCCTCTGCGCCCTGCTGGCGGAGTGGCAGCTGGATGTGCAGTCGCTCGCCATCGACACCATCTGGCCCGAGATGAGCAACCAGGACATGGTGATCATCGGCAGCAGCACACTGCACACACCTCAGCAGGTGATCGCCCGCCTCGACGGGCTGGACGGCCAGCAGAACACCATAGTGCTGCTCAGCAGCCACGAGCCCGCGCTCTATGACGCCATGCTGGCCCACGGCGCCCAGCACTGTCTCTCCAAGCCCACCAACCACCGCAAGCTGCTGCACGCCCTGCTCTCCCCCGAGGCAGCCAAGAGCGCGCCACTGCCCGCCCCGACCCAGCGCCAGGTGCAGCAAGTCAAGGTGCTGGCGGTGGACGACAATGCGGCCAACCTCAAGCTGATCGCCGCCATGCTCAAGGAGATGGTGAGCCAGGTGGTGGTGTGCAAGAACGGCAAGGAGGCGGTCAGACTGGCCCAGAGCCAGCCATTCGACATCATCTTCATGGATATACAGATGCCGATCATGGATGGCATCAGCGCCACCCAGGCGATCCGCAGCCAGTCCCTCAACACAGAGACGCCGATCGTGGCGGTGACCGCCCACGCCATTCCCGGTGAGCGGGAGCGGCTGATCCGGCAGGGGATGGATGACTATCTGGCCAAGCCCATCGACGAGAGCATGCTGGCCCAGCTGATCACCGACTTCGCCCACCGTCGCCACCAGAACCGCGCGGATCAGCAGATAGACTGGTCTCTCGCTGTACGTCAGGCCGCCGGCAAGCAGGATCTCGCCAAGGAGATGCTGACCATGTTGATGGCCAGTTTCGACGAGGTGGATCCCGTGCTGGAGGCGGCCCTCGCCGGTCAGGTGGAGGATGCCGAGGTGCTGGCCCAGCTGCATCGCCTCAACGGCGGCTGCGCCTATTCCGGGGTGCCCGGCCTGCAACGGCTGCTCTCCCAGCTGGAGCAGCAGCTGCGCGACGGGGTGTCGGTCAGCGAGCTGGAGCCCGAATTGCTGGAATTGCAGGATGCGATGGAGCAGGTGCGTCAGGAGGCGCCGCGCTATCTCGTCTGAATGAGCGGGATGCAGGGCTGCCCGCCATTGGCAACAGTCCCTTGCCCCCTTTTCCTGACAGGGCCAGCCCCGCTTTTTCTGACGCGGGGCGCGCCAGATGGTAAAGTTGCGCCGTTTCTACAGGAGTCAACATGACCAACAACGATATTCTGCGCCGTCTGCGCTACGCCCTCACCATCAGCAATGACCAGATGGTCGAGATGTTTGCCAAGGGCAACCTGACGGTCACTCACGCCCAGCTGCACAGCTGGCTGATGAAAGAAGCCGCCGAAGGTGAAGAGCAGGAGGCTGGCTATGTCGCCTGCCCCGATGCGGCCCTGAGCCAGTTCCTCGACGGCTTCATCATAGCGCGCCGCGGTGTGCGGGAAGATGCCCCGGCCCAGGTGATCCCGAACCGGATCAACAACAACATGATACTGCGCAAGCTGCGCATCGGCCTGAACTACAAAGAAGAGGACATGCTCGGCACCCTCAAGCTCGCCGACTTCAACCTCTCCAAGTCCGAACTGAGTGCCCTGTTCCGCTCCAAGGATCACAAGCACTATCAGGATTGCGGGGATCAGATCCTGCGCAACTTCCTCATCGGCCTCACCGCCAAGTACCGCGCCTGAGTCATGGGCCAGCGTCTCCGCTCACTGTCAGCCCGCCTCTCGCTGGTCAGTGGGCGGCGCTGGCCGTCGCGCCTTCCCGATCCGGGCGCAAACAGGGCCAGGTGGCTGCGGCTATGGCTATGGCCACTCTGCCTCATACTGCTGCTGAGCGCCTGCCAGCCAGCCCCCTATCAGCTCTCGTCCCGTTACCCCAGCGCCAACCAGAATGAACGCATCGCCTTCCTGATCCTGCACTACACGGATGAGGACGATGCTCACTCTCTGCGCCTGCTGACCGAACCGGCCCACCAGGTGAGCGCCCACTACCTGATCCCCCGCGACACCGACCAGACGCCGCTGCCCGTCTACCAGCTGGTGCCCGACAGCCAGCGCGCCTGGCATGCGGGCCGCAGTCGCTGGCACCAGTATGCGGGGCTCAACGCCAGCTCCCTCGGCATCGAAATCGTCAACCTGGGCTATCCGCCGGAAGATGAGTTGCTACCCGCCCACCAGCGACGCTGGCAGCCTTACACCCGGGCGCAGATCGCCGCCATCGGCGCCCTCACTCAGGATCTGGTGCAGCGCTATCAAATACCGCCAACCCAGGTGCTGGCCCACAGCGATGTCGCCCCCGAGCGCAAGCAGGATCCCGGCCCCCACTTCCCCTGGCGCGAGCTCGCCCTGCACTACGGGGTCGGCGCCTGGCCAGACGAGGCCAGAGTCACGGCCCTGCGCCAACAGCCAGCCCCCGCCTGGGATGCCCTCACCTGGCAACAGCAACTCGCCCGTTACGGCTATGGGGTCGCCTCAAGCGGCGCCTGGGATGAGCAGAGCCGCGCCGCCCTGCGCGCCTTCCAGCTCCATTTCCGTCCCGCCCTGGTCAGCGGCGAGCCCGATGAACAGAGCCAGGCCATACTCACGGCGTTACTCGAACGTTACTTTCCGGCCCCCTGAATCTCAGTGCTGAAAAACAACAAGGGACGCCGTGGCGTCCCTTGTTGTTGCTGATCGGCTTATCGTCGAAGCGGGATCAGATCCCCTGACGGGCTTCCTGCATCAGCAGGCGCATGTCGCTGACCGCCTTGGTCAGGCCGTCGAAGGCGGCGCGCCCTATGATGGCGTGGCCGATGTTGAGCTCATAGAGCTCGGGGATGGCGGCGATGGCCTTGACGTTGTGATAGTGCAGGCCGTGGCCGGCATTGACCTTGAGCCCCTTGCCGGCGGCATAGGAGGCACCGGCGGCGATGCGCTTGAACTCGGCGTTGCGCTCGGCATCCGTGGTGGCATCGGCGTAACGGCCGGTGTGGATCTCGATGAAGGGGGCGCCACTCGCGGCAGCCGCGTCGATCTGCAGCGGATCGGCATCGATGAACAGCGACACCTGGGCGCCGACGGCGGCGAGGCGGGTCACCGCATCGGTGATCTTGTCGAGCTGACCGGCCACGTCCAGGCCACCCTCTGTGGTCACCTCGGTGCGCTTCTCCGGCACCAAGCAGACGAACTGGGGCTGGATGCGCTGGGCGATGCCGATCATCTCCTCGGTTACCGCCATCTCCAGGTTCATTCTGGTCTGTATGGTCTGGCGCAGTACCTCGACATCGCGATCCGTGATGTGGCGACGGTCTTCCCGCAGGTGCACAGTGATGCCATCGGCACCGGCCTGCTCGGCCACGAAGGCGGCCTGCACCGGATCCGGATACTGGGTGCCGCGGGCATTGCGCAGGGTGGCGATATGATCGATGTTCACACCCAGATAGATTTCGCTCATTGATGACTCCTTGAAACACTTCATCTGTTAACTGTGCGGCTGCCGCCTTGGCGTCAGCGCGGATATCCATATGTCACTGTGTGCTGGCTTTGCGCTTCAAGAACAGCTCCCGGCTCTTTAACTGGCGTTTTCCCAGATAGGGCTGGAGCGCCAGCCGGCTGAAACGCTTGGCCGCCTGCAGCAAGGGAGGGGTATCGAATCGCCCCTCGGCGAAGGCCAGCAGGTGGGCACCGAGGAACAGGGTACGGGGATCCGGCGCCCGCTCGCAAGCGACAAAGCCCAATTCGCGCTCGAAGCCGTAGAGCTGCTCGGGCTGGATCGCGGACTCGTCATCGGCGGCGTACTCGAAGTCCACCGCATAGCCAAGCGCCTGCAACAGCAGGAACTCGAAGCGGCGCAGCGGCAGCTCGGGCGTCTCGCCATCCGCCAGCGCCATCAGGGCACGGGCATAGGCGTCGAACACCTCGGGAAAGGGGGTATGGGCTTCCAGCAGGTAGTAGACCAGCTCGTTGAGGTAGAGGCCGTAGAAGAGGCGATCGCCCCCGAGTCGCAAGGAGTGATCCGGACATTCGACCTGGACGAGATTCTTGAGGTCCCCCTTGCCGCGCCAGCTGATGGTGAGCAGGGAAAAAGGTTGAAGCAGCCCCTTCAGAGGGGAGCGTGGCCCGCGAGAACCGCGAGCCACCAGGGTAAATCGGCCACTATCCTGGGTAAACACCTCGACCAGCTGACTGGTCTCCCGATAGGGCCGACTGTGGATGACGAAGGCTGGACTCAGCAATCAGTCATCGCCATAGCCGAGACTGCGCAGGGCGCGCTCATCGTCGGCCCAGCCCGCCTTGACCTTGACCCACAGCTCAAGGAACACCTTGTTCTGGAACAGGCGTTCCATGTCGATGCGTGCCTCTGTGCCTATGGTCTTGATCTTCTCACCCTTGTTGCCGATGACCATCTTCTTCTGGCCATCGCGCTCCACCAGGATCAGGGCGTTGATGTGATAGATGCCGCTCTCTTCCACCTTGAAGCGCTCGATCTCCACGGTCACGGAGTAAGGCAGCTCCTCACCGGTGAAACGCATCAGCTTCTCGCGGATGATCTCGGAGGCCATGAAGCGGGAAGAGCGGTCGGTCACGTAATCTTCCGGGAAGAAGAAGTTGTTCTCCGGCAGCAGATCCTTGGACCACTCGCGGATCTTCTCCACGTTGGTGCCCTTCTCGGCGCTGATGGGCAGGATATGGGAGAACTTCATCTGCTGGCCCAGCCACTCCAGGTGGGGCAGCAGGTCTTCCTTGTCCTTGACGTTGTCGATCTTGTTGACCGCCAGCACCACGGGACAGGGCAGATGGCGCAACTTGCCGAGCACCATCTCGTCATCCTTGGTCCAGTGAGTGCCGTCGACCACGAACACCACCATGGCCACATCCCCCAGCGAACTGGTGGCGGCGCGGTTCATCAGGCGGTTGATGGCCCGCTTCTCTTCGATGTGCAGGCCCGGGGTATCCACATAGATGGTCTGATGGTTCTCCTCGGTGTCGATCCCCAAAATCCGGTGACGGGTGGTCTGGGGTTTCTTCGAGGTGATGCTGACCTTCTGGCCGAGCAGCTTGTTGAGCAGGGTGGACTTGCCCACGTTGGGGCGGCCCACGATGGCGACAAAGCCGCAATAGGTGGTATCTGTATCTGTCATGACAGTTTTTCCAATGCCTGTTGTGTTGAAAGACCGCGGCCTCTTGCATCAATAGCAGTCATGACAGTCTTTCCAATGCTTGCTGCGCCGCCGCCTGTTCGGCCTTGCGACGACTGGTACCGACCCCGACCAGCGGACCATCCAGGCCTTCCACGTCGCACTGGACTGTGAATTCCTGGTTGTGGGCCTCGCCCTTGACGTTGGTCACAGTGTAGGTCGGCAGGGATTTGCGGCTTCCCTGCAAAATTTCTTGCAGGCGGGTCTTGGGATCCTTCTGCTCTATGCCTGGTTTGATTTCGTCCAGACGGCTGGCATACCAGCTCAGCAGCAGCACCCGCACCGCCTCAAGATCAGTATCCAGATAGACGGCGCCGATCACCGCCTCGACCGTATCGGCCAGAATGGATTCGCGGCGGAAACCGCCGCTCTTGAGTTCGCCTGGCCCGAGGATCAGGTGATCCCCGAGGTCAAACTCCCGGCCCAGTTCGGCCAGGGTCTTCTCGCGCACCAGGGTGGCGCGCATCCGGCTGAGATCCCCTTCCGCCGCTTGCGGGAAGCGGTGGAACAGAGCATCGGCAATCACCAGACTCAAAATGGAGTCTCCCAAAAATTCCAGTCGCTCATTGTGACGGGAACCGGCGCTACGGTGAGTCAGCGCCCGGGTCAACAATTCCTGATCGCGAAAGACATGCCCGAGACGGGACTGCAGTCTGTTCATTTTGATATTCATTTACTTGATTCCGCCAATGCGGTTGAAGCGCACACCTGTCGGTACCCAACTTGGCAGCAGGGAGCCTTCTTCGCGCTCGAATTCAAAACTTATCCAGATGGCGACCGCCTTGCCGACCAGGTTCTGTTCGGGCACAAAGCCCCAGAAACGGCTGTCGGTACTGTTGTCACGGTTATCACCCATCACGAAGTACTGACCTTCCGGCACCACCCACTCGTCGGGGTAAGTGCCGGGCTGGCGATAATAACGGCCGACCATATCGGGCATCAGCGGGTTGCGAAGGGTCTCGTGAGACACCTCACCCAGCTGCTCGGTATAGCGGTCAAGCGGGATCCCCATCTGGGTAAATTCACCCCTTTGTTCAAACTTGACGTCGAGCTTCTGGAAGCCCGGGCACGTTTTCCCTTCCTGCTCCTCGCACTTGGGCCGGATCATCAGCTCCTTGTTGCGATAGATGACCCTGTCACCCGGCATGCCGACCACCCGCTTGATGTAGTCCACCCGGGTATCCAGCGGATACTTGAACACCACCACATCCCCGCGCTTGGGTTCGCCAGTCTCGAGGAACTTGGTGTTGGTCACCGGATCCTTGAGGCCATAGGCAAACTTCTGCACCAGGATGAAATCGCCCACCAGCAGGGTGGGCATCATGGAGCCAGACGGGATCTGGAACGGTTCGAAGATGAACGAACGCAAGATCAGCACGAGCGTGATGACCGGGAAGACACCAGCGGTCTGTTCGATCCAGACCGGCATGGGGGCAACCTTGGCCAGGGTTTTCTCATCCAGATGGGCGCCGCCATGGGCACGGGCCACGGCAATCTTGGCGGCCCGCTGCTTGGACCAGATCATCTTGTCCAGACACCAGATAACACCGGTGATCGCGCAGACCACCACCAGGATCAGGGAAAACGTGCTTGCCATCGATTAATCCTTTCCTACATGAAGAATTGCGAGGAACGCCTCCTGCGGCACGTCGACACGGCCCAGGGACTTCATCCGCTTCTTGCCTTCTTTCTGCTTGTTCAGCAGCTTCTTCTTCCGGCTCACGTCACCACCGTAGCACTTGGCGGTCACGTCCTTGCGCAGCGCCTTGACGGTGCTGCGGGCGATAATCTGGTTGCCGATAGAAGCCTGAATGGCGATATCAAACATCTGGCGCGGGATCAGCTCACGCATCTTCTCCACCACCTGGCGACCGCGATACTGGGCGTTCTCCTTGTGGGTGATGATGGCCAGCGCATCGACGCGCTCACCGTTGATCATGATGTCCAGACGCACCATTTCGGAGGTTTCAAAGCGCTTGAAACCATAATCCAGCGAGGCGTAACCACGGCTGGTGGATTTGAGGCGATCGAAGAAGTCGAGCACCACTTCCGCCATCGGGATTTCATAGGTCAGTGCGACCTGGTTGCCGTGATAGACCATGTTGGTCTGCACGCCACGCTTCTCGATGCAGAGGGTGATGACGTTGCCCATGTACTCCTGCGGCAACAGAATGTTGCACTCGGCGATGGGCTCACGCATCTCCTTGATGTTGTTCACCGGAGGCATGGCGGACGGGCTGTCGATATGGATGGTGTCGCCATTGTTCAGCTCGATTTCATAGACCACGGTCGGCGCCGTGGTGATGAGATCCAGATCGTATTCCCGCTCCAGACGCTCCTGGATGATCTCCATGTGCAGCATGCCGAGGAAGCCACAACGGAAGCCGAAGCCCAGCGCGGTGGAGCTCTCAGGTTCGAAGAACAGGGAGGCATCGTTCAGGGACAGTTTGTCGAGGGCATCACGGAACGACTCGTAGTCATCGCTGGAGATGGGGAACAGACCCGCATACACCTGCGGCTTCACCTTCTTGAAACCCGCCAGCGCTTTTTCGGCGCCGTTCTTGGCTTGCGTCAGGGTATCGCCCACAGGGGCGCCGTGGATGTCCTTGATGCCGCAGACGACCCAACCTACCTCGCCACAACCCAGGCCCTGAGTATCCACCTGCTTGGGCGTGAAGATACCGATACGATCGACACCCCACACCTGACCGGTGCTCATTACCTTGATCTTGTCGTTCTTCTTGAGCGAACCGTTTTTGATCCGCACCAGAGAGACGACGCCCAGATAGGAGTCGAACCAGGAGTCGATGATCAGCGCCTGCAGCGGTGCATCGGGATCACCGACCGGCGCCGGGATGCGAGCCACTATCTCTTCCAGCACGAGATCGACACCCAGGCCAGTCTTGGCGGAGCAGCGCACCGCATCGATGGCGTCGATGCCGACTATGTCTTCGATCTCCTCGGCAACCCGCTCGGGTTCTGCGGCCGGCAGGTCAATCTTGTTCAGCACCGGCACCACTTCCAGCTCCATTTCCATGGCGGTGTAGCAGTTGGCCAGAGTCTGTGCCTCAACCCCCTGGCCGGCATCTACCACCAGCAGCGCCCCTTCACAGGCCGCCAATGAGCGGGAGACTTCGTAGGAGAAATCTACGTGGCCCGGGGTGTCGATAAAGTTCAGCTGGTAGGTGTTACCGTCTTGTGCCTGGTAGTTCAGGGTCACACTCTGTGCTTTGATGGTAATGCCGCGCTCGCGCTCCAGGTCCATGGAGTCAAGCACCTGAGCCTGCATCTCGCGGGAGGACAGCCCGCCGCAAGTCTGGATCAGACGGTCCGACAGGGTCGATTTACCGTGGTCGATGTGCGCAATAATCGAAAAGTTACGAATGTGTTTCATCGAGCAAGAATCACTCAAAATTAGGTTAGGGCCGGATATGGAGGCAGGATTTTACTGGATAACCCGGTCGACGGCCAATCTTTAGTCGACGGAGCACCAGAAATACAGGCCTGCACGGTCAGGAGAGGTTGCGGGTATGGAGTACCACACCCAGCATGCGAGGGCCATATGCCCCCTGATCGAGTCGAGTGGAAAAGTAACGAACCAGTGAAAATCCGACTAGGCCACCCAGCAGGCAGCTGAGGATGGTGATCCCCTCCCCGCCCGCCAACAAGGGCGCCAACCAGAGCTGACCAAGCAGGGCGCCCGCCAGCAGACAGAACAGTGGCAACACATAAACCAGGGCGGCGCCCCGCAGTATGCTCGCCTGGGGAATGCCGAGCCGGATCTGCTGACCGACGCTCACCTCGGCGGTAAGGGCAACCCGCAGCCGTTGCTGCTTCATCGGAAACGCCTTGGCAACCGTGCCGGTACCGCAGTTGGACTGTTGATGACAACCGCTGCAGGCGGAGCGCCGTTCGCACTCCACCCAGGCATGTTGTCCATCAATGGCCACCACGGTCGCCAGCTCTTCGCTCATTTCACTCACAAGACGTTTCCACAATAACGAGGGACAGATTGACCCAATCTGAACATGACTGCCCCGCTTGAGCAAGCGGGAGTGCAAATACGACTACTGTACAGTCTCATTGCGGGCCAGAGGCTGCACCGACTCGGCGATGCGTTTTGCCGTTTCGGCCGGCACTTCGCCCACCACGGTAATCTCGACCCCCACGTCGTTGACGTAGCTCACCAGCGAGGTCGCCCCCTGGCGGATCAACTGCTGGCGCACCGCCTGCTTGGGATCGACCCTGGCCACATAGACGGAGAGATCCACCAGACCATCGGAGAGCATCATGTAATCCACCGGCAGGCTGGTGGTCACCAGCTGGTGCCTGTCCTGAGACAATACCTTGAAACCATCCGGCAACCAGGTGAGATGCCAGTTCAGCGTCTGCTGCGGCGCCGGGTAGGCATCCTCCAGCGCCAGTGCCTGGGGCAGCTTGCTGCCGGCCAATTTCACCAGCCAGGGCGCGGGGGCATTCTGCCTGTCCAGATCCACGCCCAGCACCTGCTCGACCAGGTTGCCTTCCCGATCCACCATGTCCACCCGCAGCAACAGCTGGCTCTGCTCATCGACCCAGAGCACGAAGCCATACTTGTCCGCCTCTTTGGGCACCAGCCTGACCACCTGCGCCACCAGACCGGCTACCCGGCTGCGGCCGGCCAGCACGGGGTCATAGCTTTCCAGCACCCGGGGCAGCGGCATCTTCACCAGAGTGGCCCAGACACCGGGGAAACGGGCGCCCTTGAGGGTGTAGGGTTCATGGGTATTTTCGAAGAAGGTGAACTCGTCCTGGCGCTGCAGGTACTCTATGGTCTTGCCGTCCAGGTAGCTCAGGTGGGCCACCTCCTTGCCATCGATCACCCCATGACTGAAACGCATGGGTTCGAGGCGCCCCTGACGGGCCTTGACCATGGATAATTCGAAATTCTGTTGCGAGACGGCACTCTGCATCTGCTGCAACAAGGCCTCGGCCGACTTATCGTCGGCCGAGGCCTTGGCACAAATCAGCAGGAGAGAGGCCAGCAAAATACGGCTGGACTGGCGCACGATCTGATCCCTAAAAATGCGTTATTCCTGAATCTGCTTGTCTTGCAGCAGACGCTGTTGCAACTGATGGTCACGCAGGAAGGCATTGATGCGCTCACGCTGCTCCTGCATCTGTTGCTCACTCAACCCTTGCTGGCGGGCGGTCGCCCGGTTGCCATCCTGCGGGTAGTGCACGCTCACCGGCGAGGCACTGCCACCGACAGGAATGGTGTTGAGCACAGGGTTGGTCGGTATACCGTCATGACCCTGATACTGCTGCACCCCGAAGATGACGGCGGCGGCGACCGACGCGGCGATGGCGTATTGCCCCACCTGTTGACCGACCCGACGGAACAGCGGAACCACCTTGGCGCCGGTATGAACCTGTGGTGCAGCTGGCTTGCTCTCCACCGGCTTGGGCGCCAGTATGGTGGGCTCGTCTTCCAGCGCAGCCATTATGCTGTCACTGAGATCCAGCTGCAGATTGACCGGCAGGTCCCCCCGCATGGCATCACCGATCAGGTGGTAACGAGACCAGGTATCTTGCAGCGCCGGATCCATTCCCAGCTCGCTCAGAACCTCAACATCGCTCAAGTCACCATCCATCAGGGCCGAGAGTTGCTCTTTAGTTGCCATAAGTTAACCTGTCTTTCCCCAGTTAATTCTCGATCAGAGGTTTCAGCTTTTTATCGATTGCTTCCCTCGCCCGGAAAATACGGGATCTCACCGTACCCACAGGGCAATCCATGATTTCGGCAATCTCTTCATAGCTCAGCCCTTCCAGTTCACGAAGGGTGATGGCTGTCCTCAAGTCTTCAGGCAAAGCTTCTATGGCGGAAAACACGGTGCGCTTGATCTCGTCGGTCAGCGCCAGGTTTTCCGGTGTTGCGACCTCTTGCAAGGCTTCGCCACCACCATAGTATTCTGCCTCGTCCGCCTCTACATCACTGCTGGGCGGCCTGCGCCCCTGAGAGGTCAGATAATTTTTGGCCGTATTCACGGCGATTCGGTACAACCAGGTGTAAAACGCGCTCTCGCCACGGAATGTCGGCAACGCCCGGTAGGCTTTGATAAATGCCTCCTGCGCCACATCCGGCACATCGCCCGGATTGTTGACATACCTGGCAACCAGGTTGACCACTTTATGCTGGTATTTTTTTACCAACAGGTTGAATGCATTTTTATCGCCACGCTGGACCCGTTCAACCAGCTGTTCGTCCAGTAGATTCTGGTCGCTCATCAGAGCCGTAAAACCCCCATCAGGTTATCGTTTTTCTTTTCCGGCCCTTCCTAAGCGCACAAGTTCAGACAGGAGGAATCAGGGAAAGTTCGGTTGCATTGAAAAAAATGTGACGCAGGCTGCATCACCGCCCTCGCTTGGGCTACCATGGTGCCAGTTCTTAATCCAGGCCAATGATACTTATGAAAGCAAGTGTTGAATACCTTTGCGATGTACTGATCATTGGCAGCGGTGCCGCTGGTCTGTCCCTCGCGTTGCGGTTGGCAGACCAGGCCAAAGTCCTGGTTCTGAGCAAGGGGCCCATCAGTGAGGGGGCCACTCTCTATGCGCAAGGAGGCATCGCTGCCGTTTTCGACGAAACCGACAGCATCGAATCCCACGTGAGCGACACGCTCAACGCCGGGGCCGGGTTGTGTGACCCGGCCGTGGTGGAGTTCACCGCCCGCAACGCCCGTGAATCCATCCAGTGGCTGATCCAGCAGGGAGTTCCCTTCGATCAGGAGGAGGACGCCGAGGGCGAATCCCACTATCACCTGACCCGCGAAGGGGGCCACAGCCATCGCCGCATCTTCCACGCGGCCGATGCCACCGGCAAGGCGGTGCAGCTCACCCTGATCGATCAGGTGCGCTCCCACCCCAATATCCAGCTGATGGAGCGCTTCAACGCGGTCGACCTCATCACCACCCGCAAGCTGAATCTGCCGGGCAACAAGGTGCTGGGCGCCTACGTCTGGAACCGCAACGCCGAGCAGGTCGAGGTGATCCGCGCCCGCTTCGTGGCGCTGGCCACCGGCGGTGCCTCCAAGGTGTATCAGTACACCTCCAACCCGGACGTGAGTTCGGGCGACGGCATCGCCATGGCATGGCGCGCCGGCTGCCGGGTGGCGAACCTGGAGTTCAACCAGTTCCACCCCACCAGCCTGTTCCACCCCGATGACCCCAACTTCCTGCTGACCGAAGCCCTGCGCGGGGAAGGGGCCTATCTGCGCCGCCCCGACGGCAGCCGCTTCATGCTGGAGTTCGACGAGCGGGCCGAGCTGGCCCCGCGGGACATAGTCGCCCGCGCCATCGACCACGAGATGAAACGCCTCGGTGCCGACTGCATGTATCTGGACATCAGCCACAAACCCGCCGACTTCATCATCAAACACTTCCCGACCATCCACGAGCGCTGCCTCGCGGTCGGCATCGACATCACCAAGGAGCCGATGCCCATAGTCCCGGCGGCCCACTACACCTGTGGCGGCGTGATGATAGACAACAACGGCCAGACCGACATACCCGGTCTCTACGCCATAGGTGAAGTGACCTATACGGGGCTGCACGGCGCCAACCGCATGGCCTCCAACTCCCTGCTCGAGTGCGTGGTCTATGCCCATCAGGCGGGAGCCGACATCATGGCCAAGCTGCCCATGAGCGTGGAACCGCCCCATCTGCCCGCCTGGGATGAGAGCAAGGTGGACGACTCGGACGAACAGGTCGTGATCCAGCACAACTGGCACGAGCTGCGGCTGATGATGTGGGACTATGTGGGGATAGTGCGTACCAACAAACGCCTGGCCCGCGCCAAGCGCCGCATCGATCTGCTCAAGCAGGAGGTGCAGGAGTACTACGCCCACTTCCGCGTCTCCAACAACTTGCTGGAGCTGCGCAACCTGCTGCAGGTGGCCGAGCTCATCGTCAACTGCGCACTGCAGCGCAAGGAGTCCCGCGGTCTGCACTACAACCTGGATTATCCGGACATGCAGCCGGACTCCAAGCCGACGGTACTGACCCCGGAGCGGGAGTGATCCTGCACCCCATATCCCGGACTACCCGGACATGCAGCCGGACTCCAAGCCCAAGGTACTGACGCCGGAACGGGAGTAATGGCCCGCTAGCCGTCCCCCAGATGACCTCGCCCCGGCGGGGTCATTTGTTATGAGGGAGAAGGGGAGAAACAGGCGAAACGATTAACGGGCGGGCGGAGCGAGCCGGATGGCGCGGGCCAGCGCCCTGTAGTGTTCCGGCGCGAGCGCGTCGGAGAAGAGCCAGAGACGAGCATAGAGCCCATCCCCTGTTACCAGTTGCAACCAGAGTGCCCCTGGCAGGATGCGGCTGCGCGCGCCCAGTTGGTAGCGACGGCCCTGCCATTCCAGCCATTGCCCATCCCACGCCAGTGAACCGGCACTGTGACGGGTGCTGCACCAGGCCAGCCAGCCCCCTATCAGCCAGCAGGGCAACCACAGAGCCCACTGCCAGCCATGGATCAGACTGGCAACCGGCCACCACAACAGCAGAAACAGGATCAGCAGCAGGACGCGCTGCTGCCGGGAGGGAATGACGGGCATGACCACCCGCATCCGGGATCAGCTCAGGCTGTCGTGGCGCGCCTGATTGCGCTCCAGGATCAGCGGGATCATGGCGGCAAAGGCGGGGTCAGCCGGAACGCCGTGGCCCATGCACCACTTGAACAGGTCAGGGTCATCGCTCTCCAGCAAACGGATGAAGGTCTGCTGCTGCTCATCGCTCAGGCTGTCGAACTCGTGTTCAAAGAACGGCATAAAGATCACATCCAGCTCGAGCATGCCACGACGGCAGGCCCACTTCAGGCGGGATTTTTCAATTGGGCTCAACATGGAACTCTCCTTACAAAGACCCGGGGATGGTAACAGCTGGATTTTCCGGCTGACAAACATTCCTTACGTCTTTACCATGCAGCTCACATACTTTCTGTCTCTGGAATACCATCGTGAGCCTGCAAACGCCTGTTTTTCCTGCCGAGCCAACCCTTTTCTCCCTGACCGACCTGGCCATCACCAGCCTGACCGGTGCGGATCGCGTCAAGTATCTGCAAGGCCAGGTCACCTGTGACGTCACTGCCCTGCAACCGGGTCAAAGCACGCTGGGCGGCCACTGCGATGCCAAGGGCAAGCTGTGGAGCGACTTCCGTCTGCTCTGCCTGAACGATCGCCTGCTGTTGCTGACCAAGCCCTCAGTGCTGACGCGTCAGTTGCCCGAGCTCAAGAAGTTTGCGGTATTTGCCAAGGTCGAGATAGGCGAGAACCATGGTCAGGCGGTCGGCGTGGCCGGTCAGGGGTCGGATGGCTGGATCGCCACCCGCTTCGGCCTGACCGAGAGCGGGCTCATCGAGGGGGGCATGGCGGTACGGATCGAAGCGGATCGCTGGCTGCTGGTGAGCGAGCAACCACTGGAGCTGGACCTGCCCGCCGGCAGCGAGTCACTCTGGTGGGGGCTGGATATCAAGGCCGGTATGCCGCATATGGAAGCCGTGCATCAGGGGGAGTACATACCCCAGATGTTGAACCTGCAGGCACTGGATGGCATCAGCTTCACCAAGGGCTGCTACATGGGGCAGGAGACAGTCGCCCGCGCCAAGTATCGCGGCGCCAACAATCGCGCCCTGTTCGTGCTGGCCGGCACCGCCAGCGAGCCCGTCGCCTGTGGCGATGCCCTGGAGATCCAGCTCGGTGACAACTGGCGGCGCAGCGGCATGGTGCTCAACGTCTGGCAACAGGCTGGTCAGGTGTGGATCACGGCCGTGCTGCCCAAGGATACAGAGGCCGATGCCCGTTTTCGTTTCAAGCAGGAGGAGGCCTCCAGCCTCGCTCTGCAAGCCCTGCCCTACCCTCTGATCGACTGACCCGAACGGCAATAAGAGGCACTAACGAGGCACCCGCGCCAGCAGAGCCTCCTTGAGCCAGCGCCCCGCCTGCCCGAGCGGGCGGGCGCGATGCCACTGCAATTCCAGCTCCAGCTCCAGCGCTGCCTTGGCGATGAAATCCGGCTTGAGCACCACCACCTCTCCCCGCGCCAGCGGCCGATGCAGCAGAAAATCGGGGATCGCCGCCCACCCCAGTCCCAATTTGACCAGCTCCAGAATGCCGAGATCCCCCTCGATCCACCACACCTGGGGCGAGAGGCGGAAGCGGTGGCGCTCCGTGCCCTCCCGCCGTCCCGTCACCATCAGCTGGCGGGCCCCTTGCAGATCGATCTCTCGCAGCGGCATCCTGTGGGCCAGCGGATGATCGGGGGAGACCACCAGCGGCATGCCGACGGAGCCCAGCGAACGAGAGGCTATCTCCCGCTCCGGCTGCTCCTTCTGGTAGCTGATGCCAAGCTGGGCCCGACCGCTCTTGAGCAGCTCGGTCACATCCTCCATCAGGGGAAACAGCAGCTCCAGTTCGACACCCGGGTAACGAGTGGCGAACTCCTCCAGCAAAGAGCCGAGCCAGGGCAGGTGGGAATCATCGTCGATGGCCAGGGTGAGCCGCGACTCTATGCCTGCGGCCAGCTCCCCGGCGATCGCCTGCAATCGCTCGCTTTGGGCCAGCAAGATGCAGGCTTCCTGGTGGATACGAGTACCCGCCTCCGTCAGCACGGGATAGCGGGCCGAGCGATCAAACAGCTCCAGCCCGAGATCTATCTCCAGGTTGGCGATGGCGGTGCTGACCACCGACTGCGCCTTGCCCAGCTTGCGGGCCGCCGCCGAGAAGGAGCCGGTCTCTGCCGCCGCCAGCAGCGCCTTGAGTTGTTCCAGCGAAGGGTTCATTCGATTGCTCCTGTCATGACCTGGCAGCACGCCAATCTATCTATTTTAGCGATAGATACCAACGTGAACCTATCAGAAATTCGCGGTAAATTGGCCGCCATAAACACTCAGACACAGATAGATAGAGAGAGACAGACCATGCGTAATACCCGTGACCGCCTGCGCCACGCCATTGGCTTCGAACTGATTGGCCTGCTGATCGCCGCCCCCCTGGCAAGCTGGATCACTGGCGTAGGACTCAACCATATGGGGCCGCTGGCGTTGTTCTTCTCGGTGCTCGCCACCGTCTGGAACTACGTCTACAACATCGGCGTGGACAAACTGCTGCTCAAGTATCAGGGCCACACCCACAAGACGATGTGGCAGCGGGTATGGCATGCCATGGGCTTTGAAGGAGGCCTGCTGTTTGTCGCCCTGCCGGTAATGGCCTGGTGGCTCGAGATCAGTATGCTGGAGGCGCTGGTGCTGGATCTGGGCTTCGTGCTGTTCTACCTGGTCTACGCCTTCATCTACAACTGGAGCTATGACAAGGTGTTCCCGATACCGGGTCAGGTGCAGCAGAACGCTCTGGGTTAAACGACAGGAAAACAGGGCAGGAACAAGGAGGCACCATCATGCGACTGGCATGATGGTGCTGGAGGAGGGCAAGCCAGTCGGGCCTGCCGCAGCCTTCAGGCTTGCGCCTTCAGCTCTTCGGTCGGGGCATCCGCCTCGGCCGACTCCTGGGTCAGCATGGCCTCAAGGTCGCTCTGGTACTGGTTCAGCAGGCGCTGGGCCGCCACCATGTCACCCTTGTGCAGACGCTCGAACAGATGGTGTTGCACCACGCCGTTGAGATACTCCACCGTGACGGGTTGCTCCAGGGCAGCCAGCAGCTCCTCTTTTTCCAGTTCGGCATTGATTTCATCGGCACTGGTACGCAGCAGACCGGCCAGTTGTACCAACATACGGCGCTCACCTTCGCGCAACAGGCTCAACATGCGGTTTCTCTGCTGCTCATTCTGTTGGGTCATACATTTCCTTACGTCGAATGGGAACAAGCCCGCTCATTCTGCCCTGTCCCTTTGACAGCGTCTATCTCATGCCCCCCACTTATTTTCATGTCGAGCCGATAAAGGCCGCCAGATGCTATTTGCCCCGTCGCTAGGTATAGTAGCCACTGGTTTACGGGCGCCTGGCCGCCCCGCACGGACGAGAAATTTCACCATGACAGATGCCATTCTGGTGCTCTGCACCTGCCCGGATGAGGCCAGTGCCGACCTCATCAGCGAACAACTGCTGAACCAGCGGCTGGCGGCCTGCATCAATCAAGTGCCCGGTCTCACCTCCGTCTATCGCTGGCAGGGGAAGCTCGAGCGGGCACGGGAGATCCAGCTCATCATCAAGTCGCGGGCCTCCCTGTTCGAACTCTTGCGCCAATGCATCCTCAGCCATCACCCCTATGAGGTGCCGGAGATCCTGGCACTCCCGACAAGCCAGGGCCATCAGCCCTATCTCGACTGGTTAACACAGGAAACCTCATGACGCTGTCTCGCCTGCTATCCCCCCTGCTTGTGCTCTCCGCCCTGCTGCTGTCCACCCTGAGTGCGACGCCGGTTCAGGCCGGCAGTGACAGTCTGCTGAGCGCTCTCGGTATCGAGGCAAACGCCCAGCCCAAGTTTCTGAAAGTCGACGACGCCTTCGTGCTCGAGAGTGAACAGCAGGGCAAGCAGTTGCTGCTGACCCTGCGCATCGCCGATGACTACTACCTCTATCGCCACAGCTTCCGTTTCAAGGGCGAGAACCTCGCCTTCAGCGAACCCGTCTTGCCCGCAGGTGACGAGCATCAGGATGACTTCTTCGGCAAGACCCGGGTCTACTACCGGGAGGTGCAGATCCCCGTCACCCTGACCGAGGCGGGCCAGCAGGCCAGCCTCACCGTCAGCTATCAGGGCTGTACCGACGGCCTCTGCTACCCGCCCACCGACAAGCAGATTGCGGTACAGCCCATGGTGGCCAGCACCAGCGATGTCGCGCAGGCCAGCATGGAGGAAGCCGCAGGTGCCCCGGCCAGCAGCCAGCAGGATCAGCTGGCCGCCGCCCTCGGTAGCCAGGGATTCTGGCTCAGCATAGCCGCCTTCTTCGCGCTGGGGCTCGGCCTCGCCTTCACCCCCTGCGTCTTCCCCATGTATCCCATACTGACCGGCATCATAGCCGGGGCGGGTCATAGCCTCTCCACCCGCCGCGCCTTCCTGCTCTCCTTCGTCTATGTGCAGGGGATGGCGGTCACCTATACCCTGCTCGGGCTGGTGGTGGCGTCGGCGGGTTTGAAATTCCAGGCGGCGCTGCAGCACCCCTATGTGCTGATCGGGCTCTCCGTCATGTTCGTGCTGCTGGCACTCTCCATGTTCGGGCTCTACACCCTGCAACTGCCGAGCAGCCTGCAGACCCGGCTGTCCGTCCTCTCCAACCGCCAGCAGGGCGGCTCTGTGCTCGGAGTCGGTATCATGGGGATGATCTCCGGCCTGGTCTGCTCCCCCTGCACCACGGCCCCGCTCTCCGGCGCACTGATCTACGTGGCCCAGAGCGGCGACCTCTGGCTCGGCGGCGCGGCCCTCTATGCCCTGTCGCTGGGGATGGGGTTGCCGCTGCTGCTGCTCGGCACCTCGGGCGGCAAGCTGCTGCCCAGGGCCGGCGCCTGGATGGACGTGATCAAGCAACTCTTTGGTTTTGCGCTGCTGGCGGTGCCCATACTGCTGCTGTCACGACTGTGGAGCGATCAGATGGCCACCCTGGCCTGGCTGGGTTGGGGATTGGTGCTGTGCGGCTACCTCTACCATCACAACCAGCATCAGAGCCACTCGGTGGCTCGCAGCCTGCGCGGCTTCGTGCTGCTGCTGGCGATGATCAGTGCCGTGGTGGTGGGCAAGGATCTGCTGCTGCCAAGCCAGGATACCACCGCGAGCACTCAGCGCGAGTCGCCGCAGTTTATCCGCATCAAGACGCTGGATGATCTCAAGATGCGGCTGGCCGCCGCCCGCGGCAAGCCGGTGCTGCTGGATCTCTATGCCGACTGGTGCGTGGCCTGCAAGGAGTTCGAGCACAAGACCTTCAGCGATCCCGCCGTGCGCGAGCGCTTCGGCCAGATGGTGCTGCTGCAGGCGGACGTCACCGCCAACGACGATGCCGATGTGGAGCTGCTCAACGGCCTCAACGTGCTGGGGCTGCCGACCCTGATCTTCTTCGACCGCGCCGGCAACGAGGTGAGCGGCCAGCGGGTGACCGGCTTTATGGGGCCGGAAGCATTTGCTGACCACCTCGATAGGGTGAACGATGCAAACTGAGTTGCGTCGGCTGCAGGCAACCGATGGTCCGGCCTTGCAGCGTCTGTTCGAACTGGCCCCGGCCTATCAAGCTGCGGTGAGCCATGACCCTCTCTCCGAGCTGGCAGGAGAAGAAGAGCTGTTCGCTTGCCCGCCCGACCTGCCGCTCTCTGACAAGCATCTCATCGGCCTCTGGGAGGAGGGGGAGCTCACCGCCGTGGTCGACCTGCTGCACGGCTATCCCGACCCGGCTACCGCCTATCTGGGTCTGTTACTGGTAGGCGAACCCTGGCAAGGTGCCGGCCGGGGTCAAGCACTTTATCTCCACGCCTGCATGATGGCGCGCTCCTGGGGAGCAACTAGGCTGCGCCTGTCGGTCATTGCCAGCAACGAGACAGCGCTCTCCTTTTGGCTGCGCAGAGGGTTCACCGAGAGCTATCGCCGCGAGCTGGCTGGCTATCGGGCCGAGGCCATAGTGCTAGAACGCACTCTGGAGCCGTGAGCCGAGGTTTGCCACCGCTCGTTCGCATGGCACAATCTGCCCTCCTGTTTCGCACTTGTCCGGAGTTTTGATGAAAAAGTGGTTCATCCCCCTGCTGGCCCTCTGGCTATATGGCTGTTACGCAGGTCCCGGTGAAGAGGCGATCCAGACCCAGGTAACCGCCAAGCTGCAGGCAGAGACAGATACCCATCTGTTCGAGATCAGCGACTTCACCCTTATCGACAAGGAGGAACGGATGGAGGGGGTCTATCTGATCAAGGTGAGCTACCAACTCCATTTCAAGCAGGGGCTGGATCAGTTGCGGGTGCAGCACGACGAGGACCTGGTCTATGACAGGGTAGGCCCCTTCCAGCAGGAGATGGGACTGATGGAGCTGGAGCGCAAATACGGCGAGTTCGAGGCGGGCCAGGTGCTGCCGCAACAGGCCGACGTCTGGATGATGAAAACCGAGCAAGGCTGGCGCCTGGCCGAGCCCCCTCAGTAAACGCCTCCCCGCCGGCCAAAGCCGCACCCCTTCGGCTGTTTTTCTCGCCCCTTACAGCAGATCCTTCATCCGGTGCCACAGCATGCCGAGCGCCAGCAGGGGCGAGCGCAGCGCTGGGCCACCGGGGAAGGTCATGTGGGGCACGCTGCTGAACAGATCGAAACCCCGGCTCTCCCCCTTGATCGCCTCTGCCACCAGCTTGGCCGCCATGTGCGTGGCGTTGAGGCCGTGACCGGAATAGGCCTGGGCATAGAAGACGTTGGGATGATCCTGCAAGCGGCCAATCTGTGGCAGGCGGTTGGCCCCTATCCCTATCATGCCGCCCCACTGGAACTCGATGGCCACGTCCGCCAGCTCGGGAAACACCCGCTGCAGCTTGGGCTGCATAAAGGCCTTGATATCCCTCGGATCTCTTCCTGAATAGTTGCAGGCGCCGCCAAACAGCAGGCGTCCGTCGGCGGAGAGGCGGTAGTAGTCGAGCGCCACGTTCTGATCGCACACCGCCATGTTTTGCGGCAGCAGACGCTGGCGCAGCCGCTTCTCCAGCACTTCGGTGGCGAGAATATAGGAGCCGGCCGGCAGCACCCTCCCCCCCAGTTCGGGATTGAGATCGTTGAGATAGGCGTTGCAGCCGATCACCAGATAATCGCTGCAGACCCGGCCGTGGGCCGTGGTGATCTGCACCCGATCGCCATAATCGATATGCGCCACCCTGGACTGTTCGAACAGGGCGACCCCCAGGCTGGCGGCGGCACGCGCCTCGCCAAGCGCCAGGTTGAGGGGATGCAGGTGGCCCGACCCCATGTCGATCATGCCGCCGATATAGCGATCAGACCCCACCACAGAGTGGATCTCCTCCCGTGGTACCAGCTTGATCTCGTGCTGATAGCCCAGGCTGGCCAGATGCGCCGCCTCCTCTTCAAACCCGGCCAGATGACGCTGGCGGGTCGCCAGATCGCAATAGCCCCAGGTGAGGTCGCAGTCGATGTTGAAGTACTCGATGCGCTCTCGCACCAGCTGTACCGCCTCCAGCCCCATCAGATCCAGCTCGCGTACCCCCTGCTCGCCGATCCAGCGGGCAAACTGGCCGGTGTCGTGGCCTATGCCGCGAATGAGCTGGCCGCCGTTGCGGCCGGACGCCCCCCAGCCGATGCGGTTCGCCTCCAGCAGGGCCACCTTGTAGCCCGCCTGTGCCAGGTTGATGGCGGTGTTAAGGCCGGTGAAACCGCCACCTATGATGCAGACGTCGGCATTGAGCTCACCGCTGAGCTCGGGCCACTGCTGATTGTCGTTGCGGGTGGCCGCGTAATAGGAGGCCACGTGTTCCTGATGTCCGTTGTGCTTTCCTGCCTGCATACTCAGCGTCCTGCCTTGGTAGCCATGCGTTTACTAAAATAAACAACCTGTCATCGATAATACCCAGCCCCCCGCCACCAATCCAGCCTCCGTGGATCACAGAAATGCAAAAGGCGTCCCAAAGGACACCTTTTGTTGTTTTTGTGGCTTGAGGCCGGCCATCGACAGACCCATTTCCCCGGATACAGCAGGAGGTCTTTGCTGCGATCAGGGTCTGGCACTGGCCCCCACCAACACGAAAGGCGCCCCGAGGGGCGCCTTTGCAGCAATCAAGATACGGTAACGAATTACAGTACGTTGATGGCGTTCAGGTCGGAGAAGGCTTTCTCCAGACGGGCGATCATGGAAGTCTGACCGGCACGCAGCCATACGCGCGGATCGTAGAACTTCTTGTTCGGCTTGTCAGCGCCTTCCGGGTTGCCCAGCTGACCTTGCAGGTAAGCTTCGTTGGTCTTGTAGAAGTGCAACAGACCTTCCCAGGTAGCCCACTGGGTATCGGTGTCGATGTTCATCTTCACGACGCCGTAGGAGATGGACTCGCGGATCTCTTCCAGTGTAGAACCTGAACCACCGTGGAACACGAAGTCCAGGGACTTGGCAGGCAGACCGAACTTCTCGGAAACGAACTTCTGGGAAGCGTCCAGGATGGACGGGGTCAGCTTGACGTTACCCGGCTTGTAAACACCGTGCACGTTGCCGAAGGAGGCAGCGATGGTGAAACGCGGGCTGATCTTGGACAGACGCTCGTAGGCGTAAGCCACGTCTTCCGGCTGGGTGTACAGGGCAGATTGATCCATGTGGCTGTTGTCCACACCGTCTTCTTCGCCACCGGTGCAACCCAGTTCCAGCTCCAGAGTCATGTTCATCTTGGCCATGCGGGTCAGGTACTCGCAGCAGATGTCGATGTTCTCTTCCAGAGACTCTTCGGACAGATCCAGCATGTGGGAGGAGAACAGCGGCTTGCCGGTTTCGGCAAAGTGCTTCTCGCCCGCTTCCAGCAGACCGTCGATCCACGGCAGCAGCTTCTTGGCAGCGTGGTCGGTGTGCAGGATAACCGGGATGCCATAGGCTTCGGCAACGGCGTGAACGTGCTTGGCGCCGGAGATGGCACCCAGGATGGCGGCTTTCTGGCCTTCCAGCTTCAGACCCTTGCCGGCGGTGAATACGGCACCACCGTTGGAGAACTGAACGATAACCGGCGCTTTGACCTTGGCGGCAGCTTCCAGCACGGCGTTAACGGAGTCGGTACCTACGCAGTTGACGGCCGGCAGAGCAAAGCCGTTTTCTTTGGCGATGGCGAATACTTTCTGAACGTCATCACCAGTGATCACGCCGGGTTTTACGAAGTCGAAAATTTTCTTAGACATGTTTAATCGTCCTGTTCTCGTATGCCGTTAATAAAAAATGGGGGGTTCATCATGAACCGGCACAGCGGCCACATGATAAACGAAACGGGAGGCTTTTGCCCCCCGTCTCGGGTCAATTAGGCTTTGGCGCGCTGTTCCAGCATCGCAACAGCCGGCAGTACCTTGCCTTCTACGAACTCCAGGAAGGCGCCGCCGCCGGTGGAGATGTAGGAGACTTTGTCGGCGATGCCGAACTTGTCGATGGCGGCCAGGGTGTCACCACCGCCAGCGATGGAGAAGGCCGGGGAAGCAGCAATGGCTTCGGCGATCACCTTGGTGCCTGCAGAGAACTGGTCGAACTCGAACACGCCGACCGGGCCGTTCCACAGAATGGTCTTGGCGTTCATGATGATGTCGGCCAGGGCCTTGGCAGAGTCAGGGCCGATGTCGAAGATCATGTCGCCGTCGGTCACGTCGGAGACGGACTTGATGGTGGCCGGAGTGGACTCGGAGAACTCGGTACCCACGACCACGTCTGTGGTGACCGGAATGTTGGTCTCGGCGGCCAGTTTCTTGGCGGTGTCGAGCAGGTCGTGTTCACACAGGGACTTGCCGACGTTGTGACCGGCAGCCGCGATGAAGGTGTTGGCGATGCCACCACCGACCACCAGCTGGTCAGCGATCTTGGAGAGGGATTCCAGCACGGTCAGCTTGGTGGAGACCTTGGAGCCGCCCACGATGGCAACCATGGGGCGCTCGGGCTTGAGCATGGCTTTGCCCAGGGCTTCCAGTTCACCGGCCAACAGGGGGCCTGCACAGGCGATCGGGGCAAATTGAGCCACACCGTAGGTAGAACCTTCGGCGCGGTGAGCAGTACCGAATGCATCCATTACAAAGACGTCACACAGGGCGGCGTATTTTTTGGCCAGCTCTTCGGTGTTTTTCTTCTCGCCTTTGTTGAAACGGCAGTTTTCCAGCACAACCAGCTCACCGGCGGCGACATCTACGCCATCCAGGTAATCCTTGGCCAGGCGGACCGGGCAGGACAGAGCGTCTTTCAGATAGTTGACAACCGGAGCCAGGGAGAACTCTTCGTTGTATTCACCCTCGGTCGGGCGACCCAGGTGGGAGGTGATCATCAGCTTGGCGCCCTTTTCCAGAGCCAGCTTGATGGTCGGCAGCGTCGCCACGATACGTGCGTCGGAAGTGACCTTGCCGTCTTTTACCGGCACGTTCAGGTCAGCACGGATCAGTACGCGTTTACCCGCCAGATCCAGGTCGGTCATCTTGATAACAGACATATTCAGTCCTCTATATTTTCAGGTAATGTTAAAAACAGTAACCTTGCGCCCGGTGCAGGCTTTCAGCCTGCGGCCATCATGGCCCGGGTGGTATCCAGCATACGGTTGGCGAAGCCCCATTCGTTATCGCACCACATCAACATCTTGACGAGGTTGGCATCGCTGACCCGGGTCTGGGTACCATCAATGATGCAGGAGTGTGCATCATGATTAAAGTCTACGGAGACCAATGGCTCTTCCGTGTAATCCAGAATACCGCTTAATGTACCTCTGGATGCCCGTTGCAGGGCTTGATTTACGTCAGTAACCGTCACTTTTTTACGAACAGTAATACTGAGATCCATTGCGGTTACGTTGATGGTCGGTACCCGTACCGCGATCGCCTCGAACTTGCCGGCGAAGTGGGGGAGGATTCGCTCCAACCCCTTTGCCAGCTTGGTATCCACCGGGATGATGGACTGGCTGGCAGCACGGGTTCGACGCAAGTCACTGTGGTAGGCATCGATGACTTGCTGATCATGCATGGCCGAATGAATTGTCGTAATAGTACCACAATTTATCTCGAATTCTCGATGCAATGTTTCTATGACGGGCACCACGCAGTTGGTGGTACAGGAGGCGTTGGAGACGATCCGCTCCCTTCCTGTCAGCACCTGATGGTTCACCCCGTAGACTATGGTCGCATCCACGTCCGCATCCGCCGGATGGGAGAACAAGACCTTGCCCGCACCCGCTCCCAGGTGGCGCTCGGCATCGGCCCGCGAGCCAAATACCCCGGTGCAGTCCAGCACCACATCCACCCCCAGCGCCCGCCACGGCAGGTTGGCGGGATCCCGCTCGGCGAACAGGGAGATGAGATCCTCCCCCACCAGCATGCTGCTGCCGGCCAGCTGCACCGGATACCGGAAGCGGCCGTGGCTGGTGTCGAAACGGGTGAGGTGCACCATGGCTTCGGGCGCCGCCAGTTCGTTGATGGCAACTATCTTGATGGTCTGATCGCGCCCGCTTTCATAGAGGGCGCGCAACACGTTGCGGCCGATCCGCCCGTAACCATTGATGGCAATCTTGATCATGGAAAAAGTGTGTCCTTAGCGACGGCAAAGAGGGCAGATGGATGGCTCACGACAGCAGGGCATCCTGGAATACGCCACGGGCCAGCAAGGCGGCCCCGAACACCCCGGCGCTATCCCCCAGGGCTGGAGCAATAATGGGGGTCGCGAAGCGGGGATTAAAGAGGAAGGGCAAAATTGTCTGCCGCCCGGCACTGTAGAGACTCTGCACGTTGCCGACCCCGCCGCCGATGACGATGACATCCGGATCCAGAATGTTGACCACGTTGGCCAGCGCCTGACCAAACAGCAGGTGCAGTCTGTCTATGGTGAGCTTGGCCACGTGATCGTGGGCGCTGGCCGCCGCAATCTGGGCCAGCGACAGATGACGCTTGGCCTTGGCCTGATACCAGGCTTCCAGCGCTGGGCCGCTGATGAAGGTCTCAACGCAGCCGCGCTTGCCGCAGTAGCACTCGGGCCCGTCGGGGGAGAGCACGTTGTGGCCCCACTCCCCGGCGATGCCGTGGTGGCCGTTGAGGATCTGGCCATTGATGACGATGCCGGAACCGACCCCGGTACCCATTATGATGCCGAATACCACGCGTGCAGAGGGATGGTGCTGGCGCACCGCCCCCAGGTGGGTCTCCGCCAGGGCGAAGCAGTTGGCGTCGTTGGCAATCAGCACGGGCACGCCCAACTTGCGCTCCAGGTCTTCCTTGAACGGCTTGCCGTTGAGCTCGGTGGTGTTGCAGTTCTTCATCAGCCCGGTCTGCGGATCCCGCGCCCCCGGCGTGCCCATGCCCAGCACGCTCGGCCGCTGGCCCAGCCTGGCGGCGCACTCGTCCACCAGTTTGGCGATCTGGCCGATCATGTGCTGATAGCCGCCCTGGCGCTCGGTGGGGATGCGATGGCGCAGCAGCACCTCGTCGCCATCGAGCACCACGCATTCACACTTGGTACCACCGAGATCTATGCCCCAATCCAGTGACTTCTTGCTCATCTTGCCTCCTGCCATGACCAAGGATGCTGCCGCGAGGACGCTACGTTTCCGCCTCAGCTGCGACCGCCCATCTTGCTCTTCATTTATCCGCGAGTGTGGCGCAGTGTAACCCGAGCCGGGGCCGGGATGCAGCCCCAAACCAGGGCGGGCCGGATAACAAAACGGGGCCCGCAGGCCCCGTTCTCACTGTGCTTTTCACCGGTCTCAGCGGCCGTGATACTGAGCCGACAGCTCGTGCACCGCATTGACGAAGACGCCGGCGTGCTCCGGGTCCACATCCTGATGGATGCCGTGGCCCAGGTTGAAGACGTGGCCGTTGCCGCTGCCAAAGCCCGCCAAAATGGTGGCGACCTCTTCGCGAATGCGCGCTGGCGCGGCATAGAGCATGGAGGGATCCATGTTGCCCTGCAGTGCCACCTTGTCACCGACCCGGCGCTTGGCATCCGCTATGTCTATGGTCCAGTCCAGTCCCAGCGCATCGCAACCTGTGGCGGCGATCTGCTCAAGCCACTGGCCGCCGTTCTTGGTGAACAGGGTGACCGGCACGCGGCGGCCCTCATTTTCACGGATCAGGCCATCGACGATCTTGTGCATGTACTGCAGGGAGAAGTCGCGATAATCCCGCGGGGTCAGCACGCCGCCCCAGGTGTCGAACACCATGACAGACTGGGCGCCGGCCTTGATCTGGGCATTCAGATAACTGATCACGCTGTCCGCCAGCTTGTCCAGCAGCAGGTGCAGTGTCATGGGCTCTGCATACATCATCTGCTTGATCTTGGTGAAGGCCTTGGAGCTGCCCCCCTCCACCATGTAGGTGGCCAGGGTCCAGGGGCTGCCGGAGAAGCCGATGAGCGGCACCTCGCCCTTGAGCTCGCGGCGTATGGTGCGCACCGCGTTCATCACGTAGCCGAGCTCGTCTTCCGGATCCGGGATGGGCAGCGCCTGCACGTCGGCCATGGATTTGATGGGGCGCTCGAAGCGCGGGCCTTCGCCGTGTTCGAAGTATAGGCCCAGCCCCATGGCGTCGGGCACTGTCAGGATGTCGGAGAAGAGGATGGCGGCATCGAGGGGATAGCGGCGCAGCGGCTGCAGGGTGACTTCACAGGCCAGCTCGGCGTTGCGGCACAGGGACATGAAGTCCCCCGCGACGGCGCGGGTCGCCTTGTATTCCGGCAGGTAGCGGCCAGCCTGGCGCATCATCCATACCGGGGTCATGTCCACTTCCTGGCGCAGCAGGGCACGCAGGTATCGATCGTTCTTCAGCTCTTTCATCCCAGTTCCTGAGTTCATATCCAGCATAAAATGGCGGATATGATACCACTTTGTGCGCGGCGGCGGGCGGCCCAAACGCGCCGCAGGGCCGCCGGAGTGCAAAGATGTGAAGGGGCGCAAACAAGCGCCCCGTTTTTTGCCAGGCTCAACCCGACCTCAGCCAGCCTCGCCCAGGCTGAGCGCGATCAGGCGCCGCGCTATGGTGCCGTGGGGGGGCAGCCTTGGCAGCCGGTCTGCCTCGAAGAAGTCGGCGGCCACCAGCTCTTCATCCTGCACCCGGATCTCGCCGCTCTCGTAGTCGGCGGTGAAGCCCATCATCAGGCTGTGGGGGAAGGGCCAGGGCTGGCTCGCCACGTAGCGCACGTTGCGCACCCGGATGCCGCTCTCCTCGAACACCTCCCGCGCCACACACTGCTCCAGATTCTCACCCGCCTCCACGAAGCCGGCCAGCACGGTATACATGGGATCGTCCGCCTGATAGTGACGGCGATGGGCCGCCAGCAGGATCGCCGGTCCCTTGCGCACCGCCACTATGATGCAGGGGGAGATGCGCGGGTAGACGACATGACCCTGCCGGCACATCTGTGCCCACTCCCCGCTCTTGGGCGCCATGGGAGCGCCACACTCGCCGCAGAAGCGATGGCTGCGGCGGAAGGTGGCCAGTTGCCAGGCACGGCCCCCAAGGCGAAAACCCTCTTCATCGCCGGCCACCATCAGCTGGCGCAGCGGCATGAGCCGGCCTGGGTCGGCTTCGACCCCCAGATCCAGCAGATAACAGGGCAGATCGCCCCACTCATCAAAATGCTCAAAGGTGGCGAATTGCAGATGGGCTGGCAAGCTGGCGCGGGGGCCTTGTGGAATGCGCCCCTGTTCATCCAGCAGGACGAGGTGATCGCCCCCCAGCACGAACCAGCGGGCCTGTTCGGTTAATGGCATCAGATGAACACTCTTGTTGCGACGTCAGATGAGAATGGCTTGTCCGGCATGATGCACCGGACGCGGCTCGGTGAAAAGTGACGAGTCGCGACCATATTACGACCGCATGGGCCCGCTGGCGACCCCAAGATGGCAGCCCAAAGGGCAAGGTAGTACCAATAGAAAGGCCGCCCGCAGGCGGCCTTGGTTTTGGGAATCTCAATGCCGCTCAGGCATCGCCCATCGCCAGCAGGGAGGCGTTGCCGCCCACCGCAGTGGTGTTGATGGTGCGGGTCTTCTCGGTCACAAAGCGGCTCAGGTAATGGGGGCCGCCCGCCTTGGGGCCTGTGCCGGAGAGGCCCTGCCCACCGAACGGCTGCACCCCGACCATGGCGCCTATCTGGTTGCGGTTGATGTAGACGTTGCCCACGCTGATGCGGCTGGCCAGCTCCTCGGCATGGGATTCGTTGCGGCTGTGGATCCCCAGCGTCAGGCCGTAGCCGGTGCCGTTGATATCCGCGATCACAGTGTCCAGCTCCTTGGCGGCGTAGCGCACCACGTGCAGGATGGGGCCGAATTGCTCCTTCACCAGCTCGCGGATGGAGCCGATCTCCAGCGCGGTCGGCTGCACGAAGTGGCCCCCCAGGGTCACGGCTGGCATGGGGGCCTGGGCGATCAGGCGGGCACGCGGGATCATGTGCACCAGGTGCGCATCCAGCCCGGCCTTGGCCTCGGCATCGATGACCGGGCCCACGTCGGTATTGTGTTCGGCCGGGTTGCCCACTTTCAGCTCCTGCAGGGCACCGGTCAGGATCTCCAGCACCCGCGGCGCTATCTCTTCCTGCAGGTAGAGCACCCGCAGGGCGGAGCAGCGCTGGCCGGCGCTCTGGAAGGCGGCGCTCACCACGTCGCGCACCACCTGCTCAGGCAGGGCGGTGGAGTCGACAATCATGGCGTTCTGACCACCGGTCTCGGCGATGAGCGGCAGTATGGCGCCATCACGCTGGGCCAGGGTCATGTTGATGAGCTTGGCAGTCTCGGTGGAGCCGGTGAAGCAGACGCCGCCGATGCGGGCATCCGCCGTCAGTTTGGCACCCACTGTGGCGCCATCGCCCGGCAGCAGTTGCAGCACGTCGCCCGGAATGCCGGCCTGATGGGCCAGGGTCACAGCCAGATGGGCGATGAGACCGGTCTGCTCCGCCGGTTTGGCGATGACTGTGTTGCCGGTGGCCAGCGCTGCCGCGATTTGACCGAGGAAGATGGCCAGCGGGAAGTTCCACGGGCTGATGCAGACGAACACGCCACGGCCCTGCAGGAACAGCTCGTTCTGCTCACCCGTGTAGCCGGGCAGCAGAGTCGCCTGCCCCATCAGGCCACGGGCCTGCACCGCGTAGTAGCGGCAGAAGTCCACCGCCTCGCGCACCTCGTCGATACCATCCTGCAGCAGCTTGCCCGCCTCACGGGTACACAAGGAGATGAACTGCTCGCGGTTCGCTTCCAGCAGATCCGCCAGCTTCTCCAGCGCGGCGGCGCGCTCGCTCACCGGCGTCTCGCGCCAGCGCGGGAAGGCGGCATGGGCCGAGGCCAGCGCCTGCTCCACCGCCTGCTCGTCGGCCCAGTGGATCTTGCCCACTAGCTGGCTCACGTCCTGCGGGCTCAGCACGGTACGGGCCTCGCTGCGCTTGAGGGTCTCCCCATCGACTATGGGGCCGGCCAGCCACTGCTTGCTCTCCAGCTCCTTCAGCTTGGCGAAGAAGGGGCGCTGGATGGAGACTATGTTCATGTTGACGCCGCTGGAGTTCTTGCGGTCGCTGAACAGGTTCACCGGCTGCGGAATGCGGTCGTTGGCCAGGCTGCCATAGCGCTTCAGGGTGCGCAGCGGGTGCTCGGCCAGGCTGTCCACCGGGGTGTTGGGATCCACCAGCTTGTGGACGAAGGAGGTGTTGGCTCCGTTCTCCAGCAGGCGGCGCACCAGGTAGGGCAGCAGATCCTTGTGGGCACCCACCGGCGCATAGATGCGGCAGTGCAGGCCGGGACATTCGCTGAGCACGGCGTTGTGCAGCTCCTCCCCCATGCCGTGCAGGCGCTGGAACTCGAACTGACGATCGCCGGCCATCTCCAGGATGCTGACCACTGTATTGGCGTTGTGGGTGGCAAACTGGGGCGAGATGAAGCCGCGGGTCGGCTCGCTCAGCAGGTAGCGGGCGCAGGCGAGGTAGGAGATGTCGGTACCCGCCTTGCGGGTAAACAGCGGGTAGCCGGGCAGACCGGCCTGCTGGGCATATTTCAGCTCGCTGTCCCAGTAAGCTCCTTTCACCAGCCGCACCGGGATCAGATCCCCCTGCTCGCGGGCCAGCCCCGTCAACCAGCAGAGCACCGGCAGGGCACGCTTGGAGTAGGCCTGCACCACCATGCCGAGCTTGCCCCAGCCACGGTTGGCCTCGGAGCGATAGAGTTGCTCGAACAGGTCCAGCGACAGTTCGAGTCGGTCCATCTCCTCGGCATCTATGCTGATGGCCACGTCCTTGTCACGGGCCAGACGCACCAGCCCCACCAGTCGCTCGCTCATCTCGCCGAGCACCCGCTCGCGGTTCGCCACGTCATAGCGCGGATGCAGCGCCGACAGCTTGATGGAGATGGAGGGGGCCGGGCCGCCGTCGCTGATGCGCTCATTGCCGACCGCCTCGATGGCGCGCTGGTAGTCGCCGAAATACTTGTCCGCATCGGCCAGGGTCAGGGCGGACTCCCCCAGCATGTCATAGGTGTGGGTGTAACCCTTCTCCCGGGACTTGCGGCTCGCCTTCAGCGCCTCCTTCATGTCGCGCCCCAGCACGAACTGCTTGCCCATGATCTTCATGGCGGCGTACATGGCGGAGCGCACCACGGGCTCGCCCAGCTTGTTGACCATGCGGCCCAGCATGTTGGCCGGATTGCCGTCCAGCTTCTTGTCCAGCTTGATGATCTTGCCGGTCAGCATCAGGCCCCAGGTGGAGGCGTTGACCAGGGTGGAGTCGCTCTTGCGAAAATGGGACGACCAGTTGGCGCCGGAGAGCTTGTCTTTGATCAGGGCGTCGGCGGTCTCGGCATCGGGAATGCGCAGCAGTGCCTCGGCCAGGCACATCAGTATGATCCCCTCCTGGGTGTCCAGGCTGTACTCCTGCAGGAAGGCGTCTATGCCGTCGCCGGAGCCACTCTCCTTGCGTACCTTGGTCACCAGGGTACGGGCACGCTGGGTCACCCGCTCCAGCGAGGCGCCATCCCCCGGCAACATGGCAGAGAGCTCCGCCAGATAGGCGTTTTCATCCACCACGTAATTCTGGGTGATGGCTTCGCGCAGGGCGGCCAGATCGGAGGGAAGGTAGTCAGCTGCAAGAACTTGAGTGGCTTTGAACATATGGGGTCTTCCTGTACGCCCGCAGGCTATATCGACGAAGGCGGCCGTGCCGCCGAAACGCCGACAATGTATACAATATCGCCCCATAGATGAAATGAAATTGTTGCCTGATATTAACAAATATCGCTGATTGGCTCATTTGGCGCGCGTTAAAGCCGGGAGCTGGCGAGGTGGGCAATTTCATCGCCTTATTTTGTATACAATTTTATGCGGAGCAAAAAAGAAGGGTCGCTATTGCGACCCTTCTTCATCCGACCGACAGAAACGGTCCGTTGGTCCTGCATTTACCACGCTGATGGCAAGATGCCGCTCAATTCATCCAGCGCTCGCCACGGCTGCGACGACGGGGCTGAACATGGATAGCAGCATGCACATCAGTTCATCCAGCGCTCGCCGCGGCTGCGACGACGGGGCAGCATGGGGAGCAGGATACCGAGCAGTATGCCGCCGCCCACCATGGCACCACCGCGGATGAACCAGTCCATCTGCATGTCGTGCTCCTGGTTGTCATAGCTCTGGGTCAGGGCGTCGTTCTGCTCCTTGAGGTTCCCCATCTCCTCGCTCTGGCTGGCGAGCTGGGCCTTCAGGCTGGCGATCTCCTTGCTCTGCTCGGCGATCTTGCCATCCTTCTCGGTGAAGCGTTTTTCGTTGTCACCGTTGAGGTTCTGCAGGCGAGCCTTGAGCTCCTCCAGCTCTTTCTGGACCTGAGGCAGCCGCTCGCGCAGGCTGATCTCGCCCTGCAGCTCGCTGTTCTTGATCCAGCCATCGCGGCCACGACCGTCCACCACCTGGGTGAAGCCGGCCTCGTTGTTCACCGCCTTTACTTCCAGCGGTTCACCAGCCTTGACGCTGCCGAGGATCCGGTACTGGGTACCCGGACCATTGTGGATAAAGGTAAAGATGTTGTCTGAGACATAACGGGTATCGGCCAGTGCCTGTTGGGCACACAAGCAGATCAGGATCCCGAGAAGGGCGCGCATGGTCGATCGATTCTCTTCATTTGGTTAGGTGACTGGCCGAATGTTAAGCCGCCAGCGGGTCAAAGGACAAGCAAAGAAAAGCGCCTCCCCCCGAGCTGAGAGCTGGCTCGCAACTTGTCCCCTCCCCCACGCGACCATTCCAGACGCCGCAGGCTACTTCTGTTTCAGCGCCTTCACCTCGGCACGCAGGGCTCGCAGCTCCTGCAGCAGCAGATCCTGCTGGGCACTCTGGTGATGCCGCCACTTCTCCTGTTCGCCATCCCCCCGCCCCGGCTGCAGAAACAGGCTGGCCATGAAGCCGCTGATGGCACCGAACAGACCGACTCCGAACAGGATCAGCAGGCTGGCGACGAAGCGCCCCTCCTCCGTCTTGGGCACCAGATCGCCGTAACCCACGGTCGACAAGGTCACCAGCGTCCACCAGAAGGCATCGTAAGGGGTCTGGATCTGGCTGCCGGGCTGGCCCGATTCGATCAGATACATGACGCCCGAGCCCACCCCCAGCAGCAGGAAGAACAGAAACAGTATCCCCGAGAGGGTGGTCTCGTTGCGCTCGCGGCGGAACATGCCGAGCAGATCCGGCTGATCCCGCAGCAACTGATAGACACGCCACAGCTGGATCAGGCGCGCCCAGCGCAGCTGTTCCACCATCGGCAGGCTGCCCGGCAGATAGAACCAGTTCGCCTTGAAGAAGGCCCGCTTGTCGCGGGCGCGTACCCAGCCATAGGCGAAGTGGGCGAGGAAGAAGTAGCAGATCAGACTGTCGACGTCATAGAAGAGCTGCAGTGTCTGGGGGGTCCAGTCCGAGTGGCCCCACCAGCGGGCGCAGACCAGCGCAACGGAGATCACCGACAGAAACGCCATCAGCAGATCCATGGCGCGCAGGTGAGTTAAGTGATGTCGCATACATTTTCCTACTTTAGGCACGGTGCGAATTAATAAAAAAGAAGATAATGCCGATAGTCCTGAGGACAAAGGAAAACCGGCCATTAAAAGGAGAAATATTATGCAGTTAAACCCGCTGGAGCGGCGAATGAGCAATATCCGGCTGGTACCCAAAGTGGTACTGCTCATGGTGTTCAGTACTGTTTTGTTGCTAATCAAACTCTGGTTCGACGCCAGCAATCTGGAAACCACCCTGCTGAGCGAGGGCATAGATGCCGACAAGGCCAATGCCATTGCCGATCGCCTGCTCTGGACCGGGGTGATGGAAACCGCCGTGATGGGGGTCATCTTCGTGGTGCTGCTGCTGACCGGCTCCCGCCTCATGGTCAAGCAGGTGCACTACCTGGTGGGCTTGCTTGAACGCTTCGCCCGCAAGGATCTGAGCCACAAGGTGCTGCTCAAGTCCCGCGACGAGTTCGGCGACATCGCCAAGGCGGTGGCCCACTCCCAGGAGAATCTCAAGCAGGTGTTCGGCACCCAGCGCGTCGCCTGCAAGGAGCTCAACGACATCGCCTCCCAGGTCACCCTTTGCATGGAAGAGGCCAACGAGGCCATCAGCGAGGAGTTCACCCAGATAGAGCAGCTGGCCAGCGCCATGAGCCAGATGGTGGGCGCCATTCGCGAGGTGGCCGCCCATGCGGAGCAAGCCTCCCACGCCACCGCCGAAACCAGCCTGCTGGCCGAAGAGGGCAGCCGCTGCGTGGCGGCCACCGTCAACACCATAGATACCCTCTCCGGCAACATCCAGCGCTCCTCCACAGTGGTCAATCAGGTGGAACAGGGGGTCGAGCAGATTGGATCCGTCGTGGATACCATTCGCGGCATCTCGGAGCAGACCAACCTGCTGGCGCTTAACGCCGCCATCGAGGCCGCCCGCGCCGGTGAGGCGGGTCGCGGCTTTGCCGTGGTGGCGTCCGAGGTGCGCGAGCTGGCCAACCGGGCCCAGGCCGCCACAGTCGAGATCCAGAAGATGATCGAACAGTTGCAGGGCAATGCCCGCCAGGCCGCCGAACTGATGGCCAAGAGCGTGCAACAGGCCGACAAGGGGGTGGAGCAGGTGACCCAGGCCGGAGATCAGCTCGCCACCATAGTGCAGCGGGTACAGGGGGTGGCTGACATGAACCGCCAGATCGCCGCCGCCTCCGAACAGCAGAGCTCGGTGGCCGAGGAGATGAGCGGCAACCTGGAGCAGGTCAAGCAGGTGGTGGAAGGATCCGTGGTCGTGCTGCGGGAGCTGCAGGAAGCCTCCGAGCTGGTGGAGCACCACAGCCAGACCCTGGATACCCATATCCAGGCTTTCAAGCTGGCCTGACGGGCGTTACCTCGCAGACAGGACACAGGAGCGGATGGCGCACCACAGCCAGACCCTGGACAGCGTTCATCATCCAGGCTTTCAAACTGGCCTGACAGGCGTTACCTCGCAGACAGGACACAGGAGCGGATAGTGCACCACAGCCAGACCCTGGACAGCGTTCATCATCCAGGCTTTCAAACTGGCCTGAGACCGCGATTTGAGTAAACTGGAAGGCCCTGCGAGGGGCCTTTCTTATTCATGTCACGGCAAGGAGCCAGGATGCAGCACCCACAAGATCACTCCCAACTTGAGATAAGCGACGACAAGGGGCGACTCGACGTGCCCTTGATCCACCGATTTTTGTCCGAGGAGGCCTACTGGTGCCTCGGCATTCCGCTGGCGACGGTACAGAGAGCCATCAACCACTCCCTCTGTTTCGGCGGCTATGTCGCCGGTCAGCAGGTGGCCTTCGCCCGGGTCATCACGGACAGAGCGACTTTCGGCTACCTGGCCGATGTGTTCGTGCTGCCCGCCCATCGCGGCCGGGGTCACAGCAAGGCGCTGGTGGCGGCTATCCTGGCTCACCCTCAGTTGCAGGGGCTGCGCCGCCTCAGCCTGGCGACCTCGGATGCCCACGGCCTCTACGCCGACTTTGGCTTCGCGCCGCCGCGCAAACCGGCCAGCCTGATGGAAAAATACGATCCCGAGATCTATCTGCGCCCCTGAACAGGGCCACACAGCACTCGCCGGTTCATGCAGCTCGCCCCTGCGCTGTGACGCAGGGGCGAGACTGAGCCTGATGAGAGTACCTGCGAGCGACTCGCCCGTCGCACTGTGCCGAGCCGCTCGACAGTGCTAGATTGGCTGCCAGCATTTTCATTCACCCTGCAGATCCGTTAACCACAAGGACGGCAACCGTGGCCCAGCATTCAGCTTCTCTCTTCCTCCCCTCCTCTCTTCCACCCTTGCTGCAGGATCAGGCCCAACGCCAGTGGCAGCGGCTGGTCGAGCTGGCGCCCGACTATGATGCCCTGCCCGATGCGATTCGCCAGACCCTGCTGACCCTGCTCGGCCTCTCCGACTTCGTCTCCGATTCGCTCATCAAGCAGCCCGAGCTGCTGGCGCAGATCCTCGCCTCCGGGGATCTCGAACAGTCCGAACGCTGGCCTGCCTATCAGAGCGATCTGACTGCCCTGCTCGCCGAGGTGAGCGATGAAGAGGCGCTCAAGCGCACCCTGCGCCAATTCCGTCGTAGCCGCATGCTGGTGATCGCCTGGCGCGAGCTGCTGGGCCACGCCGTGGTGGAGGAGAGCTTTATCCACCTCACCAAGCTGGCGGATGCCCTCATCTGCTCCGCCCGCGACTGGCTCTACCAGAAGCAGTGCGGCGAGCTGGGCACCCCCATGGACGGGGATGGCAACCCGCAGCCGCTGCTCATCCTCGGCATGGGCAAGCTCGGCGGCGGCGAGCTGAATTTTTCCTCGGATATCGATCTCATCTTCACCTTCCCCGAGAACGGCTACACGGTCGGCGGACGGCGCGAGCTGGCCAACCAGCCCTTCTTCATCAAGCTGGGGCAGCGGCTGATCAACGCCCTCCACCAGCCCACCCAGGATGGTCAGGTGTTCCGGGTCGACATGCGGCTGCGCCCCTTCGGCGACGCGGGCCCGCTCGCCATCTCCTTTGCCGCCATGGAGGATTACTACCAGCACCACGGCCGCAACTGGGAGCGCTACGCCATGGTCAAGGCGCGGGTACTGGGGCCCCAGTGCGAGCACGCCGTTGCACTCGCCGAGATGCTGCGCCCCTTCGTGTTTCGCCGCTACATCGACTTCGGCGTCATCGACGGCCTGCGCCAGATGAAGGCGATGATAGCCGCCGAGGTGCGTCGCAAGGGGCTGGAGGGCAACATCAAGCTGGGGGCTGGCGGCATTCGCGAGGTGGAGTTTATCGCCCAGGCGCTGCAACTCATTCGCGGCGGCCGCGAACCCGCCCTGCGGGTGCGCCACCTGCCCGAGGCCCTCGCCGCCATCGCCCTGTGCGGCGCCCTTGAGGCTGAGCATTGCGACCGCTTGCTGGTGGCGTATCGCTTCCTGCGCCGGGTCGAGAATATTCTGCAGGAGATCGGCGATCAGCAGACCCAGACCCTGCCCACCGAGGAGCGGGATCGCCAGCGGCTCATCGCCTCCCTCGGCTTTACGGACTGGGGCGCCTTTATGGCTCATCTGGATGAGGAGATGGCCGCCGTCCATCAGGAGTTTGCCGCCGTTGTTGGCGAAGAGAAGGAGGCCCCCGCCCATCTGGAACAGCTCTGGCTCGATCTCTGGCGCACCGAACTCGATGCCGCCGAGCTGGAGAAATTGCTCATAGCGCAGGGCGTCAAGGATCCGGTTCCGCTCTGCGGTGCCCTGCTGCGCTTCAAGGAGGAGTACAAGCGCCGTCAGGTCGGCCCGCAGGGACGCATCGCCCTGGACTGGCTGATGCCGGAGCTGCTGCGACTGGTGGTCGCCAGCGAACAGCCCGCCCGCCTGTTCGAGCGGGTGTGCGAGCTGCTGACCCGCATCTTCACCCGCAGCGCCTATCTGCAGCTGCTGGCGGAGAATCCCGCCGCCCTGCGCCAGCTGGTGCGGCTGTGCGACGCCAGCCACCTGGTGAGCGAGCAGCTCGCCCGCTACCCCATCTTGCTGGATGAGCTGCTGGATCCCCAGCACCTCTACCACCCGACCCCGCTCGATCAGTACAAGCCCCAGCTGCGCCAGTTCCTGCTGCGCATCCCCGAGGAGGACGTGGAGCAGCAGATGGAGGCGCTGCGCCAGTTCAAGCAGGTGCAGTTGCTGCGCATCGTGGCGGCCGACATCGCCGGCGCCCTGCCGCTGATGAAGGTGAGCGACCACCTCACCTGGCTGGCGGAGGCGATCACCGAGGAGGTGGTCAATCAGGCCTGGGCCCAGATGAGCGAACGCTACGGGGTGCCACCCGAAGTGGCGGTGAGCGGCCAGCGCGGCTTCGCCGTGGTGGCCTACGGCAAGCTCGGCGGCATAGAACTGGGCTACGGCTCGGATCTGGATCTCGTCTTCCTGCACGGCGGCGATCCCAACAGCTATACAGACGGGCGCAAACCCATCGACAGCCGCCAGTTCTACCTGCGCCTCGCCCAGCGGATCCTGCACCTGTTCAGCACCCGCACTCCGTCCGGGATCCTCTACGAGATCGACATGCGGCTGCGCCCCTCCGGCGATTCCGGCCTGCTGGTCTCGTCGCTGTCGGCCTATGAGCAGTATCAACAGCACGAGGCCTGGACCTGGGAGCATCAGGCGCTGGTGCGGGCCCGCCCCATCTACGGGGACGAAGCGGTCATCGCCGACTTTGCCCGCATCCGCCGCGCCGTGCTGGCCAAAGAACGGGATCTGCCGACCCTGGCCAAAGAGGTGCGCGAGATGCGCCACAAGATGCGGGATCATCTGCTCAAGGCGGGCGCCGGGGAGTTCGACCTCAAGCAGTCCCCCGGCGGCATGGTGGATATCGAATTCATCGCCCAATATCTGGTGCTGGCCCACGCCAGTGGCGAGCCAGAGCCCCTCACCCGCTGGTCCGATAACGTGCGCATCTTCGATGAGTGCGTCATGGTGGGGGTGCTCACCCTAGAGCAGGCGGAGGGGCTGAAACAGGCCTATCTGGAGATCCGCAACCGGGGCCATCGCCTCAACCTCTCGGAGATCTCCCGCAAGGTGGGCGACGACCAGTTGCAGCCCGAGCGCGGCCATGTGCTGGCAGTCTGGCAACTGCTGTTGGGAGAGTGAAACAAGGCTCTGCTGGAGCAATGAAAAGGGGCGCTACAGCGCCCCTTTTCAATATGAATGTCAGCCCCTGGCCCAGTTTTCTTTCATATAACACTCAATAGCGGTGAGCTGGATCCTGTTTCAGGCATGCCAACCTTGGCATCGTATGGCACTTTGCTGAATATAAGCAGAGATAACCTGTGTCTATGTCATCACCCTGTTTCTGCCCCGATATGACGGGGATGAATATCGACTCAATAGTGCCAGCCCCAGTCTCCATGCAGAGAGGAAAAAATGGATTTTTCAGAACAGCTACAGAGTCTCGCCAAAAAGATTGCTCAACAGTCATCGATGATCACCACTGAAGAAGCAACCAAGAACGCGTTTGTCATGCCATTTCTCAACCGTGTACTCGGTTATGATGTGTTTGATCCCACGGAGGTGATTCCGGAATTCACCGCAGATACGGGAATCAAAAAAGGAGAGAAAGTTGACTACGCCATTCTCAAAGATGGACAGGTACAAATCCTGGTTGAGTGCAAAAAATACAGTGAAAAGCTGTCAGCCAAGCACTCGGGTCAACTCTTTCGCTATTTTTCAGTCACCAATGCTCGGATCGGCATTCTGACCAATGGTGCACAATATGAGTTCTATACAGATCTTGATGCGCCAAACAAAATGGATGAAAAACCATTTTTAACGCTGGATCTGGAAGATATCGATGAACACATAGTGCCTGAGGTATTGAAGCTGACCAAGACCTCCTTCGATGTTGAATCTGTGGTCGATGCAGCAGGAGAGCTAAAATACCTCAGCCAGATCAAGAAACTGCTAGCCGAGCAGTTTGGCTCGCCAGAAGAGGATTTTGTTAAGTTCTTTGCATCCCGGATCTATGACGGCGTACTTACCGCAAGGGTAAAACAGTCATTTACCGATATTACCAAGAAGGCTCTCAGCCAATTCCTCAATGACAGCATCAATGCCAGATTGAAATCTGCGATTGGTAGCAGTGTCAGCGCCTCGGCCATTCCACCTGCATTTGATAGTGCCACATCAAGCGATAACAATGAGCCTGAGACCAATAATGAAGAAAAATCTAAGATAGATACCAGCATTGAGGAAGTAGAAGGCTTCAACGTCGTCAAAGCTATCCTGAGACAACAATTTGATGTAACCAGGATCGCGGCAAGAGACACCCAGAGTTATTTTGGCATCCTGCTCGACGATAATAACCGCAAGCCGCTTTGCCGGTTACATTTCAATTCGAAGCAGAAATATCTTGGATTATTTGATGCCGATAAAAAAGAAACCCGGCATCCCATCGGCTCAATCGATGAAATATTCACCTTTGCCGACCAGTTACTGACAGCCACTGCCGTCTACGAATAATCTTGGTTTGGGGGCGGATTAATTCCGCCCCCTTTCAACCAAGTCTGCGCCAGATGCCTATCGCCCTCCGGCAAGGTCGATAAAGGTGCCGGTGGCGTAGGAGGCTTCATCCGACAACAGCCAGGCGATGGCGGCGGCCACCTCGGCCGGCTCACCACCCCGCTGCAGCGGGATCTGACTTTTCACCCTCTCCACCCGATCGGCTTCGCCGCCGTCGGCATGCATCTCAGTGTAGATAAAACCCGGACGCACCCCGTTGACCCGGATCCCCTGCGCCGCCACCTCCAGCGACAAGCCTCTGGTCAGCACGTCTATGGCCCCCTTGGAGGCGGCATAGTCCACGTATTCACCCGCCGCGCCGAGGCGAGCGGCGGCCGAGGAGACGTTGACGATGGCGCCGCCACGGGTCATGCGCCGCACCGCCTCCCGGCAGCAGAGAAAATAGCCGGTCACATTGGTGGTCAGGGTCTTGTTGATGCGCTCGGCGCTCATCTCCAGCACCTTCATCTGGGGCTGCAAGATGCCGGCGTTGTTGACCAGATGGGTGATCACCCCGAGCCGCGCGTCCATCTCCTCGAACAGGTGCACCACCTCGGCCTCGACGCTGATATCCGCCTGCACCGCTATGCAGTCGACCGGATGTTGCGCCCGGATCTCGGCCACCAGCGCCTCGGCAGCCTGCCGGTCACGCCGATAGTTGATGCAGAGGTGATAACCCTGCCCCGCCAGATGGCGGGCTGTGGCGGCTCCAATCCCCCGGCTGCCACCCGTGATCAGCACATTCCTGTTCATTGAACCTCCTTGTTCTTCACCCTGGCTACCGGTCAGGCAGTCAAGCCATGATCCATCACCCGCGTCACCAGCATCCGGTTGAACTGCTGGTACTCAGCGGGGTTGATGGGATTTGGGTAGCTCAGCACCCGCAGCCCGTGCCCCTGATAGTCGGGATGATAGGGCGGGTGCACATGGTCATGGTCGTTGAGGCAAAAGCCCAGCGACTGGTAGAAGCGCAGCCGCCGGATGGCAATCTCATCCTCTGGCGGGTCTATCTCCAGGATGACGGTGCACCCCGCCGTCTCGCAGAAGGCGGCGAGCAGGCGGGAGCCATGATTCTGGCCGCGCAGGGCCGGATTGATGGCCAGATGCTCGATATAGATCTGCTCGCCGCAGGCCCACCAGAAGATGAAGCCGAGCAGCACATCGCCTTGATAAAAGAGCTGACAGTGAAAGTGAGGATCCGCCATCTTGACCTGCTGATGCTGCGGCTGGCGTTGCTCGTAGCGCGGGAAGCTGCTGCCATAGATCTGCCAGACCAGAGGCCAGTCCGGATGGGATATCTCTCTCACGACTTCACTTCGGCTCATTCATCTACTCCTTGGTAAACCAACAGTGATATCACCTTTGGGCCAAGGCTACCTCCCTATTTTTAACCAGAAGCAACCGGGCTTTCTTGCTGCCAGCCCCATCTGACAGTGAACAGCCAGGCCCAGACACATGGACGAGCGGCAGCAAAGAGCCCGCTCGGGGCGGGCTCTGAATGGCAATGAAGAGGGGGATAACTACTTGAACAGCCCCTTGAGCAGCTGATCCGCCACCCCCTTGACGCCTTCGCTGTCGGCCTTGTCCCCCAGCAATTTTTTCAGGCCACGCTCGGCCTCCTTGCGGGCCTTCTCCTCCAGCAGCTTGTTGTTGCCGAGCAAGGCTTTCACGTCGAGCCGGTAGCTGGGAGCCTGCCAGTGACCGCCGATGCGCACCGGTATGGTGATCTCTTTGAGCTCATCCACATCCTTGCCGCCCTGGCCCTTGCTGCTCTCGACGATGGAGGTGAGGAACAGGAAATCCAGGGTTTCCGGCACCAGAGCTGTCTGGCCCTCGCCTTTCACCCGCAGGGCCGGGGCAAACAGCTGGATGTCGTCGGTGCGGGCCACGCCGTTGGCAATCTGGAAGCTGGCGGTAAGGGCGCTGAAGTCGGTCTTGCGGGCCTCCTTGACCTGCTCGGCCCCCTTGCCGGTCAGGGTGGCCCGCGCCTCGCGGATCATCTCCGCCAGGTTGATGCCGTGCAGGGCACCATCGCTCAGCTTGAGGCTCACCTTGCCCTGCATCCGGCTGCGCAGCGCCTGCTCGGAGAGGCCACTACCTTGTACCTGCACCTCGAGATCTCCCTTGCCCTCCAGCAGATCGCTCTGGGCCAGGGTCTGCAGCAACGGGCGCACATTCACCCCCTGCACCCGCTTGTGTACCTGGTAGCGGGCAGGTTGCTGACGGGCATCGAGCACGCCGTTCGCCGTCACCTGACCGCCGGCCACGCCGGCGCTGAACTGCTTGAGGCTGAGCTGGCCACCCGCCAGCGCCAGCTGCAGATCGACGGCGCTCAAGTCCAGTCCCTTCAGCCGCAGGCTGCCCAGTTGCAGCCGACCGGCCAGATCAAACGCCTTGAGGGCGCTCAGATCCGGCTCCACCGCCGAGAGTGCCTGGGCCAGCTTGGGGGCGGCCCCCTTGTCTGTCGCCTTCGCGGGAGCCGAAGGCGCTGACGCTGCGGCCTGGGTCGCTGCCGGTTTGCCGAGCCAGGCGTCGAGATCCAGCTTGTCGCCCTTGAGATCGAAGTCGACCCTGGGCACGTCGCCGAGCCGCACAACTCCCTCCCCGCTCAGCAGTGTCTTGTCGGCATCCAGCACCAGCTTGCTCAGGGTGATGGTCTGCTTGTCGAGCTCGGCGCGGGCAAAGCCGGCCAGCTTGAGATCCAGTTGCGGGCGCGGCAAAGCCGAGCCTTGCAGCTTGGCGGCCAGCACCGCATCCGACACTTCCAGCAGTTGCTGTCCCTGATCGAGCCGCGCCTTGAGGGTCCCCTCCAGGGAACCGGCCAGAGTCGGCTGGTCTGCCGCTCCCTGAGCGCCCTGCAGACTGAGCGTGAGGCTGCTCCACTGCCCCAGTGCCAGCCGGTCGGCCTTGAGGGAGAAGGCATCGAGCCGCTGCGTCGGCGCACTCAGGCTGCCGCTCAGGCTGAGATCCTTGAGTTCGCTGGCTGTCTCCTCCCGGGCCAGCTTGAGCTGAGTCTGTCCCTTGATATCGAAGGCAAGATCCCCGCGCGCGCCCCTGGCGGCCAGGGTCACAGGCACCCACTGATCCACCACCAGCTGACCCAGGTTGAGGTCGAGCTGTTCGAGGCGGGAGACTGTGCCGTCGCGATCGTCCTGCAGCAGGGCGCTGGCCTGCTCCAGCACCACACCCTGCAAGCTGATCTGCCAGGTCTGGCCATTACCCGCAGGGGGCTGGCTCTGGCCACCTGGCGCGGGCTCGCTGCCCTTGGCAGCCTCGGACGCCTTGATGAGATCGCTCAGGTTGGAGCTGCCATCGGCCTTGGTCTGGATGAAGAGGTGTGCCCCGTTCAGCGTCACCTCGCCAATCTCCAGCCGGTGGGAGAGCAGCGGCAGCAGGGCCACCGAGGCCTGGCCCAGCTCGAAGCGCACCAGATCCGGCTCGGCAAAACCGGCCGGGTTGCGCAGCGCCACCTGCTCGAGGGAGAGACCCAGGCTTGGCCAGAAACGCCAGCCGATATCCCCTTGCATCACCAGTTCGCGGCCCGTGCTCTTGCGCACCTGCTCCACCAGCTGGGGCTTGAACTGATTGGGGTCGATCAGGCTCACCAGAGCGACTATGGATACCAGGGCGGCCAGCGCAAGCCCCAGCAGTATGTAGATGATCTTCTTCACGATGGACTCCTTGAATGCTGATCCTGTGACTGACTATACCACCGGGGGCGCGGCGGATGGCCCCCGCCGCCCGAAACCGGATGGCGGCGAGACAGGGATGGTCGCAGCCGGGGGCTGACAACAAAAAGGGCCCCGCAGGGCCCTGATCTCAGGGGATGACCGGCAACTACCGGTAACCCATCTCGCCTGGGTCATGGTTGGCGCGGCAGTTGCCGGTAACCCATCTCGTACAAGGTGAAGGCATAGATGTCCGCACTCTGCTCGATCAGCTTGGCCACCGGCGTGCCCGCCCCGTGCCCGGCGTTGGTCTCGATGCGGATGAGCTGGGGATGGGGGCCTGCGTCGTCAGCCTGCAGGGTGGCGGCAAACTTGAAGGAGTGGGCCGGCACCACACGGTCGTCGTGATCCGCCGTGGTCACCAGGGTCGAGGGGTAGCTGACCCCGCCCCGGACGCTGTGTAGCGGCGAGTAGCCCTTCAGGTAGTCGAACATGGCCTCGCTGTCGGCGCTGGTGCCATAGTCGTAGGCCCAGCCAGCCCCGGCAGTGAAGGTGTGGTAGCGCAGCATGTCGAGCACCCCCACTGCCGGCAGGGCGACCCGCATCAGATCCGGGCGCTGGGTCATGACGGCTCCCACCAGCAGACCGCCGTTGGAGCCGCCTCTGATGGCCAGCCGGTCGGTGCGGGTGTAACCCTCGGCCTTGAGGTACTCGGCCGCGGCGATAAAGTCGTCGAACACGTTCTGCTTGTTCATCCTGGTGCCCGCCAGGTGCCAGGCCTGGCCGTACTCGCCACCGCCACGCAGGTTGGCCACCGCATAGACGCCCCCCAGATCCAGCCAGTTGGCGACCGAGACGCTGAAGCTCGGGGTCAGGCTCACGTCGAAGCCGCCATAGCCGTAGAGGATGGTCGGGTTGCTGCCATCGAGTTTCAGCCCCTTGCGGTAGCTGACGATGAGCGGCACCCTGGTGCCGTCCTTGCTCCGGTAGAAACGCTGCTCAGAGACATAATCCTCCGGTTTGAACGGGGCAGCCGAGGCGCGATAGAGGCTGATGGCCCCGCTGTTGGGCTCGAACTTGTAGAGAGTCGGCGGCTGGGCGTAGTTCTCGAAGCCGAAGTAGAGGGCGGGATCATCCTGCTTGCCGTTGAAGCCGCTCACGCTGCCAAGTCCCGGCAGCGCCACCTCGCGCACCCGCTTGCCGTCATGGTCGAACTGTTCGACCCGGGCGGTGGCGTCCACCATGTACTCGGCGAACAGGTAGCCGCTGCCGCTGTGCACCGTCAGCACCTGCTGACGCTCCGGGATGAGATCGCGCCACTGCTCGGGGCCAGGATTGTCCGCCTCCACAGTCACCAGCCGGCGGTTGGGGGCATCCCGGTTGGTCAGCAGGTAAAGCCTGCTGCCCTTGTTGTCCACCAGGTTCACGTCTGCAGCCAGATCCCCCTGCACCGTCAGCAGCGGGGCTCCCTCCCGGGTCAGGTCCTTCACATAGAGGCGGTTGCCCGAGGTGGAGTCCGCCGCCGAGATGAGAAGGTAGCGATCATCCTCGGTCACGGTCGCCCCCACGTAGCGGTGTTGCTGGGCCGGGATGGCGCCGAACACCAGGCGGTCCTCCTCCTGCGCCGTGCCGAGCCGGTGGAAGTAGAGCTTGTGCTGATCTGTCCTGGCCGACAGCTCGCTGCCGTCCGGCTTGTCGTAGCTCGAGTAGAAGAAGCCCTCGTTGCCAAGCCAGCTGATGCCGCTGAACTTCACGTCCTTGAGGGGCACTTCCAGCGGCTGTTTGCTCTCCACGTCCATCAGGTGGATCTCGCGCCAGTCGCTGCCGGCCAGCGACAGGGAGTAGGCCAGCGTCTTGCCGTCACGGGAGAAGCTCAGCTGATCCAGCGCCGTGGTGCCATCGGGGCTGAGCAGGTTGGGATCGAGGAACACCTCGGCCGGCTTGCCCGCCAGCTGGCGCCACAGCACGTTCTGGTTCTGCAGGCCGTCGTTCTTGAAGAAGTAGTGGTAGCGCCCCTCGCGAAACGGCGCCCCCTCCTTGGCGTAGTTCCAGGAGGCGGCCAGCTTGCCCTTGATGGCATCGCGAAACGGGATCTCAGCCAGATAACCCTGAGTCACCCGGTTCTGGGCCCTGACCCAGGCTTCGGTCTCCGGGCTGCGATCATCCTCCAGCCAGCGGTAGGGATCGGCCACGGCCTGGCCGAAGTAGTGGTCCAGCTGCTCGCTCTGGCGGGTAACGGGGTAGTGAAGGCGCGCTTTCCCTGACATGGCATCCTCTTTGGTTGACTGGCCGCTGCAGGCACTCAGCAGTGACAGGGCCAGCAGGCTGACAATGGCTCGCATCGATGCGGCTCCCTGCGGTGTCGGTGAAACAGGCAGGGTAGCAAAGAGTGCCGGATGGCCCAACCCCCCACAGGCTTGGCTGGCGGATGCCACTTCCCTCTGAGCCGACACTGGCATGGCTGAACGGAGTCATATGAATTTTTTCGCTTAAGTTTGCCACTTTATTTTGTTTGTTATCCGGCACTTGGGTCACAGGATGGAATAAGCAACTGACTCAGACGACTCATTCAGGATAAAGCATGCCGTACAGCTACCTATCACATCTGCGTTGCAGCAAGACAGGCGAGATCCATGATGCCGACCAGCCCCAGCAACTGAGCCAGGCAGGGGCGCCTTTGCTGGCAAGCTATGATCTCGAGGCTCTGAAGCAGGCCTGGCGCCCCACCGACCTGTTGGGCCGTCCCGCCAGCCTGTGGCGCTATCACGAGCTGCTGCCGGTACGCGATCCCGCTCACGTCGTCACCCTGGGGGAAGGGCTCACCCCGCTCTTGCCCCTGCCCACCCTGGGCAAGCAGATCGGCATACCGGATCTCTGGATGAAAGACGAGAGCATCATACCCACAGGATCCTTCAAGGCCCGCGGCGCCGCGGTCGGCATCTCCCGTGCCCGCGAACTCGGCATCGCGCATTTCGCCATGCCCACCAACGGCAATGCCGGTGCGGCCTGGGCGCTCTACGGTGCCCGCGCCGGGTTGCGCAGCACCATAGTCATGCCACAGGCGGCCCCCGCCATCACCCGGCTGGAAACCTCATTGGCCGGTGCCCGCCTCTATCTGGTGGATGGCCTCATCAGCGACGCCGGTCGCCAGGTCGCCCAGGCGGTGGCGGAGCAGTCCCTGTTCGATGCATCCACCCTGAAGGAGCCCTATCGGATCGAGGGCAAGAAGACCATGGGACTGGAGATAGCCGAGCAATTCGGCTGGACCCTGCCGGACGTGATCCTCTACCCAACCGGTGGCGGCGTCGGCCTCATCGGCATCTACAAGGCGCTGCTGGAGTTGCAGGAACTGGGCTGGATCAAGGGCGACCTGCCCCGGCTGGTGGCGGTGCAGGCGAGCGGCTGCGCGCCCATAGTGCAGGCCTGGCAGCAGGGGGAGCGCGAGTCGCGCTTCTGGCCCGACTCCCAGACCCTGGCCTTCGGCATCAATGTGCCCAAGGCGCTGGGGGATTTTCTGGTGCTGGACGCCCTCTATCGCACCGAGGGTTGCGCCATCGCCGTGGATGAGCGGGCGATTAGCGCCGAGATCCGCCAGCTCGCCTCCCGGGAGGGCAGCTTCGTCTGCCCGGAGGGGGCGGCCGCCTTCGCCGCCGCCCGTCAGCTGCGCGAAACGGGCTGGATCCGGGAGGGCGAGCGGGTGGTGGTGCTCAACACGGGTGCCGGCATCAAGTACCCGGACGCCATCACAGTGCTGTCCCAGCGGCTGCGCCGTGACGGGAGGATACCGGCATGAGCTTCGACTGGTCCTTTGTCCTCACCACGCTGCCGGCATTTGGCAAGTCGATCTGGGTCACGCTGCAGCTCGGCGCCATAGTGATCCTCACTTCGCTCGCTGTGGCTCTGCTCAACGTGACCCTGCTGAGCCTGCACAGGCCCTGGCTGAACAGGGTGATCCGCACCTATGTGGAGCTGGCCCGCAACACGCCGCTCTTGATCCAGCTGTTCTTTCTCTACTTTGGGCTGCCGGCGCTGGGGTTGTCGCTGTCCGGCTTTGCCACTGCGGTGATCGCCATGACCTTCCTCGGCGGCGGCTATCTGACAGAGGCGCTGCGGGCCGGGGTGCAGGCGGTGCCCCACAGCCAGCTGGAGGCGGGCCGGGCCATAGGTCTCTCCCGCTGGCAGTTGCTGCGCCACGTGCAGCTGCCCCAGGCCTGGCTCGCCAGCCTGCCGGCGCTGTTTGCCAATTTCATCTTTCTGCTCAAAGAGACGACAGTGGCCTCGGCGGTGGCCGTGCCCGAGCTGCTCTACACCACCAAGAACTACATAGCCCTCTACTACAAGACCTACGAGATGCTGGCTGTGCTGACCCTGATGTGCGTGCTGATCTTCCTGCCGCTGTCCCTCGCCCTGCGGGTCGTTGAAAGGAGGCTGCAACATGGTCAGTTCGGTCACTGAGTTATCTGGACTGAGGCTGTCTTCGATGAGGGAGCAGATCGCCCCATCATCGTCATCACTCGCCCCGCGAGCCTCGAAAAGGAGGGTTCAATATGGCCGGTTCGGTTACTGAGTTGTTGACGCAGGCGCTGCCTCTGCTGGCCATTGGCGCAGGCCAGACCCTCGCCATCTCGCTGCTCGCCATCCTGTTCGCCACCCTGGGCGGCGTCGCTTACGGCGTGCTGGCGCAACAGGGAGGCCGGTTGGTTCGAGGGCTGCTGCGGGTTTATCTGGAGCTGTTTCGGGTGGTGCCCGTGCTGGTGTGGCTCTACCTCTTCTTCTTCGGGTTGCCGATCTTCTTCGGCCTCGATATTCCGGCCTTCTGGTGCGCCGTGCTGGTGCTCGCCCTCTGGGGCGCCAGCGAGGTGGGGGAGGTGGTGCGCGGCGGCCTGGGATCCCTGGCCCGTGGTCAACAGGAGGCCGGGCTGGCGCTCGGGCTCTCGACCTGGCAGCTCTATCGCCACGTGCTGCTGCCCCAGGCGTTGCAGCGGCTGACGCCGCCGACCATCAACATCTATACCCGCATCATCAAGACCAGCTCGCTGGCGGTGCTGATCGGGGTGGTGGAGGTGATCAAGGTGGGCCAGCAGATCATAGAGCGCACCTATGCCTCCGTGCTCATCTACGGCCTGCTGTTTCTGTTCTTCTTATCGGTCTGCTATCCGCTCTCGCTCGCCTCGCGCCGGCTGGAGCAAAAATGGGGTAATGCGGTATGACACCTCTGCTTGAACTCAATGCTGTCAGCAAACAATTCGGCCAAAACCGAGTACTGGACGAGGTCAGCCTCACGGTGAACCCAGGGGAAGTGATCGTCATCCTGGGGCCGAGTGGCTGCGGCAAGAGCACCCTGCTGCGCACCCTCAACGGGCTCGAGCCGATTCAGGGGGGCGAGATCCGCTTCGACGGCGTGCTGCTGGATGGTGCCACCGACTGGCAACGGGTACGCCAGCGCATCGGCATGGTGTTCCAGAGCTATCACCTCTTCCCCAACCTGACGGTGCTGGAGAACGTGCTGCTCGGCCCCCTTCAGGTGCAAAAACGGGAGCGGCAGGAGGCCCTGCTGCAAGCGGAGCAGCTGCTGACCCGCATCGGCCTGTGGGAGCGGCGTCACGACTATCCGCGCCAGCTCTCCGGCGGCCAGCAGCAGCGCATCGCCATAGTGCGGGCCCTGTGCATGAACCCCCAGGTGATGCTGTTTGACGAGGTGACCGCCGCCCTGGATCCCGAGATGGTACAGGAGGTGCTGGAGGTGATCCGGGATCTCGCCGGCAGCGGCATGACCCTGCTCATCGTCACCCACGAGCTGGCGTTTGCCCAGGCGGTGGCGGATCGCATCGTCTTCATGGATGGCGGCCACATTCTGGAGCTGGGCGCCCCCCACCAGTTCTTCGATAACCCGAGGAGCCAGCGTGCACGCCAGTTCCTCGCCAAGTTTTCTTATACAAATGTCATCAAACGAAAGGAGTCAGCATGAAAAAAATCACCTCGGTTCTGTTCAGTGCCCTGATAGGGCTGGGTATCGCCAGCGGCGCCGCCCAGGCGGCGGACGGTTCCCTCGCCAAGATCAAGGCCCGCGACAAGCTCATCGTCGGCGTCTTCACCGACAAGCCGCCGTTTGGCTACGTGGATGAGAAGGGGAACTACGTGGGCTTTGACACGGATCTCGGCCGCCGCTTCGCCAAGGATCTGCTGGGGGATGAAAACAAGATCGAATTCGTGGCGGTCGAGCCCGCCAGCCGCATCCCCTTCCTGCAGAGCGACAAGGTGGATCTGATCCTCGCCAACATGACGGTGACCCCGGAGCGGCGTCAGGTGGTGGATTTCACCAACCCGAACCTGCGAGTGGCGGTACAGGTGCTGGTGCCGGAGAAGAGTGCCGCCAAGGGGCTGGACGATCTCGCGGACAAGACCCTGATCGTCACCACTGGCACCACGGCCGACATCTGGCTGACCCGCAACCACCCGGACTGGAAGGTACTCAAGTTCGAGAAGAACACCGAATCCCTGCAGGCCCTGGCCCAGGGTCGTGGCGATGCCTACGCCCAGGACAACCTGGTGCTGTTCAGCTGGGCCAAGGAGAACCCGGGCTATCGCGTTCTGCCCCAGAAGCTGGGCTCGGAAGATCCGATCGCACCGGCGGTGAAGAAGGGCAATATCGAGCTGCGTGACTGGGTCAACGACCGTCTCGCCAAGCTGGGGGAAGAGAAGTACCTGCTCAAGCTGTATGACCAGTATGTGCGCGACAAGTTGAGCGCCGATACAAATCCCAACGACGTGATAGTGGAAGGAGGCAAGTGGCAGGGCTGAGCCTGCCAGAAGTGCTGAGAGTGTGAAGTGTGTGAAGTCTTGGTTCCGTTGGTCCGCAAACCGCAAGGTTTGACCTTTCAGGCGTCCCCCTCGGGTGGCGCCTTTTTTTCGCATGGGAAAAAGAACCGGGCCACGGGGCCCGGTTGAAAACCCGCGCAGAGCAGGCTGTGTCACGTCGATGACACTGTTCAGGCTGCCGGACTGGCACAGGGTGCCGTCTGGCCAATCCGCCCCGGGTGCAGAAGAGGGATGAACTCCCGCCCCCGCAGGCGAATGGGGTGGCGCGCCAAGGCGCCTAAGAGTGTGCTTACTCCCGCTCCAGCGCGTGGATAGGGTCCATCCGCGCCGCCCGCCGCGCCGGGAAGAAGCCGAACAACACGCCAATAAGGCTGGAGCAGAGGAAGGCCGCCAGCACGGCGCCCAGGGAGTAGCTCATGGCAAACTGGCTGCTGAAGTGCGCGAACAAGACGCCAACCAGCAGGGCGAGCAGCACACCGGCCACCCCGCCCAGCAGGCAGACCAGTACCGCCTCGATCAGAAACTGCTGCATGATGTCGCCGGCACTGGCCCCCACCGCCATCCGCACGCCGATCTCGCGGGTACGCTCGGTCACCGACACCAGCATGATGTTCATCACCCCTATGCCTCCCACCACCAGGGAGATGAGCGCTATCATGGCGATCAGCAGGGTCAGGGTGGCATTGGTGCTGGTGATGGTCTGGCGGATGCTGTCGGTATTGAGCACGAAGAAATCCTGAGTGCCGTGGCGCTGGCGCAGCAGCCGGGTGAGGCCGTCCTCGGCGGCGGCCAGCGCCACCTCATCCCGTACCCGCACGCTGATGCTGCGCAGATGGCTCTGGCCCAGCATCCGCTTCATGGCCGTGGTGTGGGGGATCCAGACGTTGAGGTTCTCATCGCTGCCAAACCCGCTCTGATTGCGGGCCACCACACCTATCACCCGGCACGGCAGTGTGCCCAGCAGGATCACCTGCCCGAGCGGCGACTCCCCCGCCGCGAACAGCCGATCCCGGCTGCTCGCGTCTATCACCACCTCCTGCGCCAGGCTGGCCACGCTGGCGGCATCGAACAACATGCCCTGCAGCAGCCGATAGCCGCGCACCTGGAAGAACTGCTCCCCCACCCCGTTTACCGTGCCTGAGACCGCCTGACTGCCCCGGCGCAGGGTAGCGCTGGTGGTCAGGCTGGGGGTCACGCTGTGCACGTAGTCGAGCCTGGTCAGGGCGTCGGCATCCTCGGCTCTCAGGGTCTGGATCGCCTCGGCCCGCCGATCACCGAAGCCGCTGCCGGGGAAGATCTCCAGGGTGCTGGTGCCCATGGCGCTGATGTTGGCCAGCACCTGCTGCTGGGAGCCGCGCCCCAGCGCCACCACGGAAACCACGGAGGCGATGCCGATGATGATGCCGAGCATGGTGAGGAAGGTGCGCATCCGCTGGGCCTGCATGGCCAGCAGCGCCATCTTGAAGGCGGCGCCGAGCCGCCCGGCCAGAGCGCTGCGTCCCTCGGTGTCGGCACGGGGAGTGGTTGGCGCAGGGGACGGCGGTGCCGGCTCGCGACGACGGTCGGCCACCACCGCCCCGTCTTTGAGCTCTATGATCCGCTCGGCCTGTTCGGCGATCGCCATGTCGTGGGTCACCAGCACCAGCGTGTGGCCCTGCCGATGCAGCGCGCCCAGGATGGCGAGCACCTCGGCGCCGCTCTGGCTGTCGAGGGCACCGGTCGGTTCGTCCGCCAGGATGACCTGACCGCCGTTGATGAGGGCGCGGGCAATGCTGACCCGCTGCTGCTGGCCGCCGGAGAGCTGGCTCGGCTTGTAGTCGAGCCGGCTGCCGAGCCCAAGCCGCTGCAGCAGACTCTCGGCCCGCGCCTTGCGTGCATCGCCGGCCAACCCGGCATAGAGGGCGGGCAGCGCCACGTTGTCGCGGGCACTGAGATCACCCAGCAGGTGGTAGCGCTGAAAGATGAAACCGAAGTGCTCGCGGCGCAGGGTCGCCAGCGCATCGGCCGTCAGCCGGCCCGCCTCCCGTCCGGCCACCCGATAGCTACCCTCACTCGGCTGATCCAGGCAGCCCAGAATATTGAGCAGGGTCGATTTGCCGGAGCCGGAGGCGCCGACGATGGCCACCATCTCGCCCCGTGCTATGGTCAGATCGATCCCCTTGAGCACCTCGACGCGCCGCTCTCCGTCACCAAAATGGCGGCGGATCCCGCTCAGTTGCAGCAGTGGTTCCCTCATGGTCACATCCCCATCGGCGGGCCCATCCGCCCGCTCTGCTGGTGCTGGGCCGTCAGCTGGCTCACCACCACGGCCTCCCCGGCGGCCAACCCCGCCAGGATCTGGGCATCCACCTTGTTGTTGAGGCCCACCTTCACCTGCCGCCATTGGGGCTGGCCCGCACCATCCACTACCTGCACCCTGTCACCGCTCAGGGCGATGGCCGGGATCACCAGGGCGTTGCGCTCGGTCGCCAGCACTATGTGCACCTGGGCCGTCATGCCGATGCGCAGAGCCCCTTCAGGGTTCTCCACCTCGAACAGACCGTGGTAGTAGACGGCCGTGCTGGTCGAACTGCTGCTGGTCGTGTCGTCGTTGATGGTGTCGGGGGCGGGCTCGATGGCGCGCAGACGGGCCTGGTAGCGCTGCTCGGGCGCCCCCAGCACGGTGAAATAGCTGGGCAGGCCGGCCTTCACCCTGATCACGTCCGCCTCCGAGATCTGCGCCTCCACCGTCATGGTATCGAGCCGCGCCACCTTGACCATGGTCGGAGTACTCTGCACCGCGTTGACCGTCTGCCCCTGCTCCACCGGGATCGCCACTATGGTGCCCGCCATGGGGGAGACAATGCGGGTATAACCCAGATTCACTCTGGCGGTGTCCACCGCGATGTGGGCCTGCACCGCCTGCGCCGTCAGCGCCCGGATGTCGGCACGCGTCGCCGTCAGGGTCGCCTCCGCGCTGTCGTAGTCGGCCTGACTGCCCAATCCCCGGGCCAGCACCTTGCGCTGGCGCTCGAAGGCCAGCTGGTTGTTGCGCAAAGTTGCTTGGCGCGAGGCCAGCTGGGCCTGCACGTTGTCGAGGGCGGCTTCGGCATCCTTGAGGGCGTTCTGCTGGGTGAGATCGTCGATCTCGACCAGCAGATCACCCTGCTTCACCTCGTCCCCCAGCGCCACGTGCAGCGCCTTGATCTGCCCCGACACCTGCGCCCCCACGCTCACCAGCTTCTGGGCCTGCAGAGTGCCGTCGGCCAGCACGCTCTGCTCCAGATCCCGCCGCTCGACCGGGGCCGTGATGTAAGAGGCAGTTGGTGCCGCAGTGGAAGGCAGCAACAGCCAGCCGGCACCGACCAGCACCAGGGCGGGCAGCAGCAGGCGAACAACGGGGAGACGGACACGGGCCATCGCGGATATCCTTGGCTAAAACAGAGGGTGAAACAGACCCGGGCAATCTACTCCAATGTCCGGTTAAGCCTCTTGCAGGGCAGTGTAAGGATTGCGTAAAAGCAGCTGTCAGGCGGAGACGGACACGGGAAAATGGCGCCAGCCCGAGACGGAGAAGAGCGATGAAGATCCTGCTGGTGGACGATGATCTGGAGCTTGGCATCATGCTGAGCGAATACCTGGCTGGCGAAGGCTTTGCCACCACCCATGTGCTGACCGGCAAGAGCGGCGTACAACACGCCCTCTCCGGCAACTATGCCGCCGTGGTGCTAGACATCATGCTGCCTGATCTGAATGGCAGCGAGGTGCTGCGCCACATTCGCCGCGACAGCCGGATCCCCGTCATCATGCTCACCGCCAAGGGGGACAACATCGATCGAGTGATCGGGCTGGAGATGGGGGCCGATGACTATGTGCCCAAGCCCTGCTACCCGCGGGAACTGGTGGCCAGGCTGAGGGCCGTGCTGCGCCGGGTCGAGCCTGCCCCCGCCCATCCGGGCAAAGAGCAGGGCCTGCGCCTTGGCGAGCTGGTGCTCTCCCCCGCCACCCGTCAGTGTCACTGGCAGGCGCAGCCGCTGGAGTTGACCGCCACCGAGTTCAACCTGCTGGAACTGCTGCTGCGCTCGCCGGAGCGAGTGGTCAGCAAGGATGAGCTCTCCCTGCACGGGCTCGGCCGCCCGCGCGAGCCCTATGATCGCAGCGTCGACGTGCACATCTGCAATATCCGCCAGAAGCTGCAGGCTCTGGCGGGTGAAGCCATCGGCATCGAGACGGTGCGCAGCATAGGATACCGGCTGGCATGATCCTCAAGGGGCGCCTGTTCTGGAAGATCCTGTTCGGCTTCTGGTTCACCATCATCATGATGAGCCAGCTGCTGTGGGTGGCGTTCAGCCTCTATCGCCACGAAGGGCCGCCAGAGCAGCGGATGGCAAGTCAGCTGGCCGAGCGTCATCTGGCAACCGCCGCCAGCCTGTTGCAGCGGCAGGGACCGGCTGCGGTTGCGGCCCTGCAGGCCAGCTGGCCGGCACGGGAACGAAGGCTGCTGCAGCTTGAACCGGTCACAGCAGAGCAATCCACAACACAGGGCGGCCGCATCCTGCTGGGAGCCGATGGCCAGCACTACCGGCTCGACTACGACAGTGCCGGCCTGCAGCAGTTGCTGGCACCACCCCAGCCCCGCCGCAACTGGCTCAACATGCCACCGCCCATGTGGTGGATCGGCGGGCTTGGCGGCCTCTTCTTCAGCGCCCTGCTCGCCTGGCACCTGACCCGCCCCATGAACCGCTTCCGGCAGGGATTCGAGCGCCTCGCCCAGGGGGATCTGGCAGTGCGCCTCTACCCCGCCATGCGGCGGCGCCACGACGAGATCAGCGATGCGGCCCGCGACTTCGATGCCATGGCCGAGCGGCTGCAACTGCTGGTGGAGAGCCGTGAGCAGCTGCTGCACGACGTCTCTCACGAGCTGCGCTCCCCCCTTGCCAGGTTGCAGCTGGCCATCGGCCTCGCTCAGCAGGATCCGGCCAGGATCGCGGGATCCCTCGCGCGGATCCAGCTCGAGACCCAGCGCATGGACAAGATGATCGGCGAGCTTCTGACCCTCACCCGCGCCGGCCATGGCGAGCGGGACAGTGAGGAGTATTACGATCTGCAGGGACTGGTCGACGCCGTGGTGAGCGATGCCCGCTACGAGGCGCAGCACATGGGCGTCGAGATCAAAACCTGGGTGGATGAGACCCAGGAATACACGGTCTGTGGGCAGGCGGAGCTGATCCGCCGGGCCCTCGACAACGTGCTGCGCAATGCTCTGCGCTTCTCGCAAGCGGGCCAGACCATCCGCCTGACCCTGATGCGGCAGGGCGACGAGTTCATCGTCGAGGTGGCGGATCAGGGGATGGGGGTGGATGAGAGCAAGCTCTCCAGCATCTTCGATCCCTTCGTGCGGATCGGCTCCCCTGCGGCAGGCAAGGGTTATGGGCTGGGCCTTGCCATCACCCGCAAGGCGATCCAGGCCCAGGGCGGGCGGGTCGAGGCCAGAAACGGTGAAGAGGGTGGCCTCATCGTCAGCCTCCACCTGCCGGGCTAGCTGCTCCGCCCTGTCATCACTGCTATCGGTTAGCCCCGCAGCCGCTGCAATTGACTGATGGCGGCGCCGGTAGAGCGGAAAGCAAACTCGGTAGGGGCAAGGCCGGCCAGCTTGCGCCACTCGCAGGCAGCCACATCGTCGGCCGCCACCACAGCAGGCTTGTCTGCCAACTCCAGCAGAAAGACGGTGTCGCAGGTGTGATAGGTCACATCGTCATAGGGATAGACGTTGGCATAAGAGCCCAGGTAGTGCGGCGTCTCCCCCGTCAGATCCAGCCCCAGTTCCTCCTTGAGCTCCCTCACCAAGGCTTCCTCCAGCGATTCGCCGGGATCGACGAAGCCGCCCGGCAGATCCAGCAAGCCCCGGCCGGGATCACGGGCCCGCACCGCGACCAGCAGCTCGTCCTGCCAGCACAGCGCCACCATCACGGCCGACGCCACATTCTGGAAATAGTGAAAACCACAGCCACAGGCAAACTCTTTCTCGCTGCGCTGTTGCAGCGATCCGGAACCACAACGCGGACAAAGCATAGGGTGACTCCCATCTGACACCAAAGGTGCATTGTATGCCGAACCCCATCCCTGATGGAAAGCCTTGAGGCACAACCCCCATGACGTGATAAATCCGCAGGGTATAAAAGAGGGAAAGGGCAATTCAGGAGAAGTGAAACGAAAAAAAGCCCAGTCTTTCGACTGGGCTTCTTGTTTTTGGCGGAGCGGACGGGACTCGAACCCGCGACCCCCGGCGTGACAGGCCGGTATTCTAACCGACTGAACTACCGCTCCGCTGTCTGGTTAGCTTTTTGCTAAATTGTCTGCCGCTTCATTGAGGTGTCATCCTCGCAGCCGGCTATGTGTTTTCACATCACCGTTTAATTGGGTGCCTGGCAGTGTCCTACTCTCGCATGGCGAATGCCACACTACCATCGGCGCTACCGCGTTTCACTTCTGAGTTCGGCATGGGATCAGGTGGTTCCACGGCGCTATGGCCGCCAGGCAAAATCTTCAATCCAGAAAGCTGACGTGAATAACGACTGATGCCTTGGGCTTCGTCGCTATCACTGAATTAGGTAAGTAGTTCATGCACTTGCTACAAGTCTCAGAACACTTCTTGGGTGTTGTATGGTTAAGCCTCACGGGTAATTAGTATGGGTTAGCTCAACACGTCGCCGCGCTTACACACCCCACCTATCAACGTTGTGGTCTCCAACGGCCCTTTAGGACCCTCAAGGGGTCAGGGATGACTCATCTCAGGGCTCGCTTCCCGCTTAGATGCTTTCAGCGGTTATCGATTCCGAACTTAGCTACCGGGCAGTGCCACTGGCGTGACAACCCGAACACCAGAGGTTCGTTCACTCCGGTCCTCTCGTACTAGGAGCAACTCCCTTCAATCATCCAACGCCCACGGCAGATAGGGACCGAACTGTCTCACGACGTTCTGAACCCAGCTCGCGTACCACTTTAAATGGCGAACAGCCATACCCTTGGGACCGACTTCAGCCCCAGGATGTGATGAGCCGACATCGAGGTGCCAAACACCGCCGTCGATATGAACTCTTGGGCGGTATCAGCCTGTTATCCCCGGAGTACCTTTTATCCGTTGAGCGATGGCCCTTCCATTCAGAACCACCGGATCACTATGACCTACTTTCGTACCTGCTCGACCTGTCCGTCTCGCAGTTAAGCTGGCTTATGCCATTGCACTAACCTCCTGATGTCCGACCAGGATTAGCCAACCTTCGTGCTCCTCCGTTACTCTTTGGGAGGAGACCGCCCCAGTCAAACTACCCACCAGGCACTGTCCGCGATCCCGATTCAGGGACCTGCGTTAGAACATCAAACATACAAGGGTGGTATTTCAAGGACGGCTCCAGCGCAACTGGCGTCACGCCTTCAAAGCCTCCCACCTATCCTACACATGTAGGTTCAATGTTCAGTGCCAAGCTGTAGTAAAGGTTCACGGGGTCTTTCCGTCTAGCCGCGGGTACACCGCATCTTCACGGCGAATTCGATTTCACTGAGTCTCGGGTGGAGACAGCATGGCCATGGTTACACCATTCGTGCAGGTCGGAACTTACCCGACAAGGAATTTCGCTACCTTAGGACCGTTATAGTTACGGCCGCCGTTTACCGGGGCTTCGATCAAGAGCTTCGCTTGCGCTAACCCCATCAATTAACCTTCCGGCACCGGGCAGGTGTCACACCCTATACGTCCACTTTCGTGTTTGCAGAGTGCTGTGTTTTTGATAAACAGTCCCAGCCATCTGGTCACTGCGACTCCCAACTGCTCCATCCGCAAGGGACTTCACTGTCAAGAGCGAACCTTCTCCCGAAGTTACGGTTCTATTTTGCCTAGTTCCTTCACCCGAGTTCTCTCAAGCGCCTTGGTATTCTCTACCCGACCACCTGTGTCGGTTTGGGGTACGATGACTTGTAATCTGAAGCTTAGAGGCTTTTCCTGGAAGCAGGGCATCAATGGCTTCACCACCGTAGTGGCTTCGTCTCGTGTCTCAGTGTTGTGTCTCCGGATTTGCCTAGAAACACCACCTACGCACTTTCACCAGGACAACCGTCGCCTGGCCCACCTAGCCTTCTCCGTCCCCCCATCGCAATTACAAGTCGTGCAGGAATATTAACCT
>NZ_CP064746.1:3930000-4310000 GCF_028751155.1 Aeromonas bestiarum
GAATGATGGGATAACGCATCCCCAGTTCGGCGAACAGGCTCATGGCTATGTTCCCTGCTCACAGTCCGAAACGGCGTCGGCTGCAACCTGGCTGCGCGCCAACCCTATGGCACTATCGATGGCGCCGCGGGCCTGCGGGCTGTTCTGCCAGCAGGTCGAGCCCAGCATGCTGGCCACCAGCTGGACTATGTGACTCGTGTCCGCCCCGGCCAGCTCGCTCAGTGTGTGATAACCCAGCTGTTCGAGCCGGCCGATGACGGTGGGGCCCACTCCTTTCACCCCGAGCAGCAGGCTTCGCTCTCGCGCCGAGAACTGTTTCATGTCGGTCATTGCCAGACTCCTTTCCGATGGAGGTATTTGCACATCGGGCCCGCAAGGGGCCCGATGAAGATAAGGAGGGGTCAGCGCACGCTGCGCAGCAGGAAGTCCGGCTGACCGCAGGAGCGCAGTTCACGCTTTTGCATCTCGTCGGAGCAGGTGACGGCATCCGTCCCTTCCTTGTTGATGCAGATGTAGACTTCCCGCAGGAAGCGGCCCCCGTCGGCGCAGGCAACCGTGATGTTGTCTGGCGCCAGCCAGTCGTTGGCACTGGCCAGATCCGCCTTGAGCTGGAAACGGCTCTTGCGCAGGGGCTCGGCAGGCGACTGGTACGCGGCCGGGATCTTCACCTTCAGATGCAGGTCGCTGGCCAGCTGATGGAACTGCGGCTGGTCGAGGCCGGAGCAGGTACCGTGCTTCTCCCACTCATGGCGATAGAGAAAACGGCTGGGATAGAGCCCGGCAAACTGCTGCTCCATGGCAGGATCCAGCCGCTCGCGGGAGCAGCTGCTCGGGTAGCCGCGCTGGTACTGGGGCCAGAGGCCGTGCAGCACGAATCCCAGCAGGCGGGAACATTGGTCCCGATCGGCCGGCTTGACGGCGCAATGCTCCGGCGACCAGGAGAGCGCCAGGGCGTAATAGTCAAACTCGCCCGCCTCCCCCTTGGCCTGCACGGCAGAAGAGAACAAGGGGGAGAGCAGCAGGGTGCCGAGCAGCACAACAATCTTCTTCATCTTGGGTATCCAGCCTTATATCAAAAGAGTACCAGGCGGGCCACGCGGCCCGTTCGGCAGAAATCATGCTCCCATAATTTGCGCGTCGGGAACACCCCGAGAAGATGAGCGCACCACCCCAAGGGTCAGACCAGTAAAGGGTTCCCCCTCCCGGCCCACAGGCGTAAGCTGACCCACCGGCAGGCCAGTGGTCTCGCCTTTTCCCCGTCCCGATTTCATCTTCAACAGGATGTAACATGATCCGCAAGAATCCTTCCGGCCACCTGCCGGTCATCGACGAATCAGCCTATATCGACAAGACTGCCATCATCTGTGGCAAGGTGATCATCAAGGAAAACGTGTTTGTCGGCCCCTATGCGGTGATCCGCGCCGACGAGGTGGATGCCAGTGGCGACATGGAGCCCATCATCATAGGCGCCAACTCCAACATTCAGGACGGTGTGGTGATCCACTCCAAGTCCGGCGCCGCCGTCACCATAGGCGAGTACACATCCATCGCCCACCGCAGCATAGTGCACGGGCCCTGCGAAGTGGGAAACCGGGTCTTCATCGGCTTCAACAGCGTGCTGTTCAACTGCCACATAGGTGAAGGTTCGGTGGTGCGCCACAACTCTGTGGTGGATGGCTGCGATCTGCCGCCCGGCTTCTATGTGCCCTCCACCACTCGCATCAACCAGCAGAGCGATCTGGCCGAGATCCCCAGGGTCACAGTGGATGCCACCGAGTTCTCCGAGGACGTGGCCCACACCAACATAGATCTGGTCAAGGGTTACAAGGCGCTCTCCAACGAGTTTTGAGGCCGACCTCCTCCCATGACACGCAACGGGCGCCCAGGCGCCCGTTGTCACAACTGTAAAGGGGGTGAAAAGAGGGTGTAAAAGCGATTGAGCGCAGAGCCTGGCTGGCGTTTGATGGGCCATATTCACCCGGACGGAGTCATCCCATGTCATGCAAAGCCCTCCTGTTGCCCCTGCTGCTCGGCAGCCTGTCTGTGCACGCCAGCGATATGCCGCCCCCCATGCCAGGCCACCCCGGCGCTCAGATGCCGGTGCCCCCCTCGGTTCTCTATCAGGCCAGCAAGCAGAGCAAGGATCCCCGGGCCACGGCCCAGGAGCTGTTCAAGAACATCCCCGCCGCCGAGGCCAACAAAGGTTACGAGGTGATGGTCAGCGTGCGGGAGCTGCCACCCCAGCCAATCAGGCTCCAGTCCGCCACAGCCCCGCTCAAGGGCCAATAGGATGAACAGGGATAGCTCCTGGCCCTGGGCACTGGCGCTGCTCATCACCCTCCCCGCGAGCGCTGGCGGGGGTGGAGCTGGCGGCCCGCCGGGACGGGAGATGTCGCCTCCCGCGACCCGCCATGGCCACTATGCAGGCCCCTGGTCCGCCCCCGCGCCGGGCCATCGCATCGATCTGTTGCCCGGCGGAGTGGAGACAGTCTTGCTGGCCGGGCTCACCTACTATGTGCTCGGCGACATCTATTACCAGCAGCAGGAGAGTCACTATGTGGTGGTCACGCCGCCAACCCAGGTTGTCGAGGTGCAGACGGACGCGAGTCTCACCCCGCTGGATCTGGATGGCCGTCGCTACTACGTCAGAGCCGGCCACTACTACCAGCGGGAGCTGGACGGGCGCTATATAGAAGTACCGCCCCCCGCCGCGCTGCGGTAAGCAGCAACAAAACGGGCGCCGTGGCGCCCGCTGTGAGTGGTGTCAGCTGATGATCATGAGCACTTCTTCAGGCTGATATGCCAGTTGGCACCGGACTGCACCTGATGTTTGACGGCGAAGCTGTCCATGTTCAGCGCCACCGAGACCTGCAGCAGGCTGTTGAGGTAGACCAGCGCCTGGCCTTCCGGCACGTCACCAAAGCTGCTGACGTAGGGGGCCTTGCCCTCGTACTTGAGCACGTCCCCTTCGCTGATCTTGAGGCAGGCCTGATCCCCCTTGTTGACGCCCGCCTTGGTGAGCAGTGTCTCGTCTATGTTGGTCCAGACGTTGCCGTACTGCACATCCAGGATCGGGATTGTGCCCTTGACGGTGCCGTCTTGCTCGGCCACAGCAGGCTGATAAGGGATCTTCACCACCTCGGCCGGCAGCAGCGGGCCCACCTGCTCATAGCTGATGGCACCGGAGGCCAACCGGGCGCCGGTGTAGGCGTAAACGTCGCGGCCGTGGAAGGTGTAGGACTTCTCGGAGCCCTTGAGGCGATTGCGCTTCTCGTCGATCTGGCGCACCGCCTCGATGCCGAAGTGCTCGGCCACCAGGGTCAGGGTGCCGTTGTCCGGCGAGACTATGTAGTGACCGCTCCTGGTCTTGAGCACCACTGAGTGGCGCGCCGTGCCCACGCCCGGATCCACCACGCTGACGAAGACTGTGCCCTTGGGCCAGTAGTTGATGGTCTGATAGAGGCGGTAGGAGGCTTCCCAGATGCTGTAGGCCGGGATCTCGTGGGTCAGATCATAGAGCGGCAGGGTGCGGTCCACCCCGAAGGCGACCCCCTTCATGGCCGACACTGCGCCATCCTTGAGACCAAAATCGGTCTGGATCACCAGAGCCTCGTTGGCACAGGCGAGACTGCTGGTCAGCAGGAGGGCGAGCGCGAGAGCGCGGGGAGCGGTGCGAATATCCATATCAGAACTCCTGAAGCGTAGAAATGAAATAGCCATTTAGACATCTAGAATGCCATCAATAACCAAGTTTGCAAGCCGTATCACCCGGATGGGGGAGCTGAAAGCCCTCGCCAGCGAGCATGGGCGGGTGTATGGATAGGTCTGGTCATCAACATGGCAAGGAGATCCCATGACAAGCAGCCACCCCGCCATCATGCTGAAGCTGGGGGAGCAGACCAGCAAGGTGCAGATCACCCAGGCAGACGGCATAACCATCACCTACAAGCTGGCATTTGGTCTCGAGGCCATGACACCGGCCCCGTTTCGCCAGGATCCGCCGAGCGCACTCGAACTGGAGCGAGCCATCATGGTGGTGGAGGATGTGCTGATGCCGCTGGCGGCACGCATTCCGGCCCACGAGCTGGTGACGCTGCACAGCCCGCTCCCGCTGGCTGGCGAGCTCGGCAGCCATGAGCTGAGCCGGGAGAGCATAGAGCAGCTGTTCGGCCAGTTTGCCGCCATGGTGGAAGGGGATCCGCTGGCGGCGGCCCATCTGCCCAAGGGGCGACGCTTTGCCGCCGTGCTGCTGATCCTGCGGGAATGGATGCACCATCTGGACGCCAAACGCGTGTTGCTGGCGGATTGATAGGTAAGCTGGTCAAGCCGAAGCCCGCTCGAAGCGGCTGCGCCATACCCCCCAGGCCAGCCCAAGGCTGATCAGCACGCTGCCGATGGCGAGCAGATCCACCGCCGCCCGCAGGCCGACACCGTCACTCACCCAGCCCAGCAGCACAGGCACCCAGTTCGCCACATAGGCGATCACATAGAAGAGCGACACCAGCCGGGCGTGGCTGGCGCCGGGGGAGATGCGGTTGACTAGGGTCGCACTGCCGACAAACACGGCGCCCTGGGCATAACCGGCCACCAGCAGCCCAAGCCCCGCCAGCCAGAGCGACTGGACGTGCACGGCGCCGGTAAACAGCAGCACGCAGAGTGCCAGCGCCAGGCAACCGCTCTGCAGGGTATGGCGGGCATCGAGGCGGCGGGCCCAGAGCTGGCACAGGCCGGAGAGCACCATATAAGCCGCGATCAGATAGCCGAACAGGCCGAGATCCCGCAGCCCCAGCAACTGGCTCACCACCTTGGGGCCGATTGCCAGCAGGCTGGCCGCCACCGCCCAGGCGGTAAACAGGGCCGCCGCGCAAAGAAAGAATGCAACGCCAGTGGCCTTGAGCCCCTCCCCCAGAGATCCCTTGCCCTGCCCGTGCGCCGCGGCCGGCGCCCCTTGCGCGCTGGCGGGCCAGCTCAGCACAACACCTGTCATGGCGCAGGCCGCCAGCCCCATGATGAGCAGAAAGGGCAGCTGAGTCGGATAGAAGTCCAGCTGCAACGCCAACCCGCTGAATACCGGGCCGAGCGCCAGTCCGGCGGTGAAGGAGAGGGTCGCACTGAGCGCCGCCCGCTTGCCGCCGTCGCGGGGGCCGAAACGCAGCAGGGCCACGTTGGCGGCGCCGGTCAGGGCTCCCGTGCCAATCCCGGCCAGCACCCGTGCCAGCAGCAGCGACCAGAACGAATCGGCCAGGGAAAAGAGCAGGGCGCCCCCCGCGACCGCCAGCAGCGCCGGCAATATCATGGCGCGCAAGTCCGCCACCCGCCCCGCCAGATTGCCCACCCCGAACAGGGAGATGAGCACCCCGGCCGCGTAGCCGCCATAGATCAGGGTGAGGCTGACATCGCTCAGCGCCAGTGCCTGCTGGTAGTGGGGATAGAGGGGGGTGGGCACGCTGCTGTTGAGCAACGCCGACATCAGGGCCAGCGGCAGAAACAGCAGAATGGCGCCATGGGAAGCCTGCGCCTCGCAGGGCCGGGCGGTGGACAGGGATGATGACATGCACAACTCCGATGAACGCGAGGCCGAGCCCCGCTGACGAGAGTCGGCCATGATAGCGCCCGACCATCCCTCCCGACAGCGGCACAAATGCATCATGCTGCTTCAATAATGCATGCCGATGACATCTATTTGCATGCCAACAAGGCCACACTCGCCTTGTGATCCCGCCTGCGCTGGCTTCTAATGGGCTCGCCCCGAGGGGGCACTTTGAGTGGGAGGCTCGATGATCAACTGGGATGACGCACGTTTTTTTCTCGCATTGGCAAGACAGGGCACACTGCGTGGCGCGGCCGGGGTGCTGGGGGTCGATCAGGCCACCGTCGGGCGACGCATCACGGCACTGGAACAGAATCTGGGCTCCAAGCTCTTTATCCGTACCCCCAAACTCTATGATCTGAGCCCCCTAGGCGAAACCATGCTGGCGGATGCCAGCGCCATGGAACAGGCCATCAAGGCCATAGAGCGCAAGGCGAGCGCCGGGGATCAGAGCCTGTGCGGCGAGGTGCGCATCGCCACCACGGACACCCTGGCCCAGGCCTTCGTGCTGCCCGCCCTCACCCTGCTGCGCGAACGCCACCCAGGTATCCGCCTCAGCCTGCAGACAGCGGTCAGCGTCAGCGACATCGCCTACCGGGAGGCCGATCTCGCCATCCGCGGGCTGCGTCCCGACAACGACGAGCTGGTGATCAAGCGGCTCACCACCATAGAGATGGGGCTCTACGCCTCTCGCGACTATCTGGCTCGCCACGGCACGCCCAAGAGCGGCCACGGCCTGAGTCAGCACGCCCTGCTGCTGTTTGCCAAGGAGCTGGTCTCCCGCCACTGGCACAGCCTGTGCGGGGAGCCGCTGCACGAACCGAACGTGGTGCTGCAGTGCAATGCCCAGCTGCTGTTGCTGGCGGCGGCCCGCCAGGGGCTGGGAATAGCCCTGCTCTCCACCTTTCTGGCAGACAAAGAAACTGAGCTGGTGCGCGTGCTGCCCGCCCTCAGCGATCCGGTCGACATCTGGCTGGTGCTCCACCCCGACCTGCAGAAGGCCAGCCGGGTACGCGCCGTGGTGGATGCGCTGGAAGAGGTGTTTCACTGCCGCTGACCATTACAGGGCGCTGCTCGCCATGGCGCAGCTCCCGAGCCCGACCAGCAGAGCGAAGCGCGGGATAGAGGCCCACTCCCCTCGCCCGCCTTCTGCCCATGCCCCCGCTTCTGTTACCATGCCGGCCACTACAATTGTTTCTGTCGTGGCCCTGGCCGCGATAACCCCACACTGGTGCCCTATGTCCATTGCCTCCTTTGCCGAACTGGCCCTCTCCCCCCGTCTGCAGCAGACCCTGACCGAACTCGGCTATGCCGCGCCCACCCCGATCCAGGCCAGCGCCATCCCCGTCATTCTGGCGGGGCGCGATCTGATGGCGGGCGCCCAGACAGGCACAGGCAAGACAGCCGCCTTCGTGCTGCCGCTGCTGGAGCAACTGATGCAGCACCCGGCGAGCGATGCATCCCGCCCGATCCGCGCCCTGGTGCTGGTGCCGACCCGCGAACTGGCGGTGCAGGTACACGAGAGCGTGACGCGCTACGGGCAAGGTACGGGTCTCACCAGCGCTTTGGTCTACGGCGGGGTCAGCATAGCCGCGCAGGTCGAGGCGCTGAAAGCCGGGGTGGATCTGCTGATCGCCACCCCGGGCCGATTGCTCGACCATCTGCGCCAGGGGGCCTTGAGCCTTGAGCGCCTCAGCCATCTGGTGTTTGACGAGGCGGATCGCATGCTCGACATGGGCTTTATGGACGAGATCAAGGCGCTGCTCAAACAGATACCGGCGGATCGCCAGACCCTGCTCTTCTCCGCCACCTGCGATGACAACCTGTTTGCCTTGAGCCGCGTGCTGCTGCGCGACCCCGAACTGATCGAGGTGGCACCGCGCAACACCACGGCGGCCGAGGTGGAGCAGCGGGTCTATGCGGTGGATGGCGAGCGCAAGCTGGCACTAGTGGAGCACCTGATCAAGGTGAAGGGCTGGGCGCCTGTGCTTATCTTCAGCCGCACGCGTCAGGGGGCCGACAAGCTGGCCCAACAGTTGGGCAAGGCGGGCATCAATGCGCTGGCCTTCCACGGCGATCTGTCGCAAGGGGCGCGGGAGAAGGTGCTGCTGGAGTTTCGCGCCGGCACCCTGCAGGCGCTGGTCGCCACCGACGTGGCCGCCCGCGGCCTCGATATCAGCGATCTCAACTACGTGATCAACCTCGAGTTCCCCTTTGTCGCAGAGGATTACGTGCACCGCATCGGTCGCACCGGCCGCGCTGGCAACAAGGGGCTGGCCATCACCTTGTTCAGCCCGGAAGATGCGCCCCTGCTGGAAAAGGTGGAAACCGTGCTCGACACCCGATTGCCCCAACAGTGGTTCCCGGGCTTTGAGCCCGACCTCACCCGCTTTGGGCCCGAGCCACGCCGCAACGGCAAGGCGGCCCAGAAGCAGCGAGCCAGAAAGCAGGCCCTCGGCGGCAACAAGAGTGGCAAGGGCAAGCGTTAAGCCGCTCAACGCCGCCCACAAAAAACGCCCGCATGGGCGTTTTTTGTTATCCGACAATGGCCAGCGCCACCCTTGGCGACTGAACACCTAGCGGGTCGCCAGCACCAGTGGCAGGGATTTCAGGATCCGCCGCTCCGCCAGGGTCGAGAGGATAAACATCACCATATAGCCAAGCCCCAGCGCCACGATAATGGCTACCACATTGGTAGTGAACTCGGCCACCAGATAGTAGGCCGCCACCAGCGCCACTATGCCGACCAGGCGGATCAGCAGACTCTGGGTAAAGTGGCCGTGGGCCTTGATATAGGCAAGCTGATAGCCGTTGAGCATCATGAAGATGAAGAAGATGGAGAAGTGGAACAGCACGGGCACGGCGCCCACATAGTCGACGGGGAACAGCAGCAACACCAGCGGCTTGCCCGCCAGCAGCATCAGCACAAAGAACACCAGACTGACGATGGCCGAGAGGCGGAAGATCCAGCGGCGGATCATCCTGATCTGGCGGTGATCGCCGTTGCGCAGATTGACCGCCAGCTCAGGCAGCACGAAGCGGTAGATGGGGAAGACAAACAGCAGCGTCATATAGGTGAAGATGGGGCGCACCACCACCTGGAAATCCCCCAGCTCGTCGATGCTGAAGTGGCGTATGGTGAGCAGCACGGTAATGTAGATCATCAGGATACTAGCCCCCGCCTCCAGCGAGGCGGTGAAGCTCTTCTTCACATAGCTGCGCATCTCGGGGCCGAGCTCGACTTTGGCCAGCGGCCGGGTAGCGATGGCCCTGCGCCGATAGAGATACATATAACCGGCGATGACCAGCGAAGAGGAGGTCAGCCCGTAGAAGAGCGACGAGAGCGCATCCATCCCCAGCCCGAAGTAACAGGCCATAAACAGCAGGGCATTGGCGAGCGGCTCCAGCCAGGTGACCCTGTTGGAGATATCGTACATGCGGTACATGGCCACCAGATTGGTGAAATAGACCTTGAGCCCCAGCCCGAAGATGACCCCCACCAGTTGCAGATACTCCACCCGGATATGGAGCCCGTGCTTGATATAGGGGATCACCAGCCCCCAGGTGAGCAGCACCATGCCTATGAGGAAGTAGCGGAAGATATTGATGATGTCTCTGTCGTTTTTGGTCTGGGAGTAGCTCACCACCATGGAGGAGCGAAAGCCGGTCATCAGGATCAGCGACAGGGAGATCAAATCCACCACGCTGTTGAACAGCGCCAGATCCCCCTTGGCCACCCACTGCGCCAGCCACACCTTGAAGGCGAAGCCGATAACTATGCTGGCAAGCGAGGCCCACATGCCGGTGATAAAGGCCTGCTTCAGCCGCTCGAGGGATTTATATTGCATATCAATTGCTTGTTAATGGCTGGCCAGAGAGGAATCCATCTTATGAAAGCGCACCCGGCTTGAACAGCCTTAATGCCGGGGACCGGCTGCCGATCGGCAAGACTAGGAGATCGGCCACAGGAAATCCGGTGCGCTGAAACAGGAAAACGCCCGTTCGGGCGTTTTCTCTGGCCAGCACCTTTCAAGTGTGCGGCGCCTCTTGTTATCCCTGCGGCCTGGCTCTCTATGCCTGCGGGGCTGCCTTGATCAGCGCCTCGTAGTGATCGATAAGCTCGGGGCCGTGCAGCGGTGAGTCGTGACCACCCACCACCGTCTTGATGGGCAGCTTCATCGCTTTCAGCCGCGCCAGCGTCTGCGGATAGGCCTTCACATCGGCAAAGCTCAGGTTGCCCAGCTTCTCCTTGAGGATGCAGTTGCCATAGAGCACCTGCTCCTCGGGGAAGTAGACAAAGATGCCATCCGGGGTGTGAGCCGGGCCCGCGTAGAAGGCGCGCAGCTTGCCCCCTTGCAGGGTGAAGTCGCCATCGTGCACCACGTTCGGCAGCACCAGCGGCAGATCCGGGTATTCCGGCAGCCCCTTGCGGGTAAAGGCGACAATCTCGGCCCAGTCGCTCTTCATCAGATCCCGGGTCTGGCGGGTCGATACCACCCTGGCACCGATGGACTTCCAGTAGGCGTTACCGCCTGCCCTATCGGTGTGGTAGTTGGTGTTGATCACCTCCAGCACAGGCTTGCTGCTGACTCTTTTTATCAGCTTGTGCAGCTCGCGGGCGGTATCCGGCGTCCAGGTCGCCCCCACTACCGTCACCCCCTTGGCCCCGAAATAGACCATGGAGTTCTCCTTGACGTAGTAGTTGTCCTCTACCACGTAGACGGGGCCGCTCACCTGCGTGAGCGATATCGCCGCCGCATACACGCTGCCGTCCCAGACGCTCGCCATCAGCACCAGGGCACCGGCCAGCCCGCACTTTATCCAACCTTTCATCATCTTGCTCCCTCGATACGACCGGCCCCTCGCCACCCCTGTGGCAAGCCCGGCCTTTTTAGCAGTGGGCAGAAAATACGGGAGATTTGTGAAGGGGAAATGGGCTTCTGTGAAGAGAAGGTGAAGTCGGGGGACGTCAGGAAAAATCGGCTGCAACCTCCTGTTCGCGAACGTCCGAATACGCTTCGCTATTCGAACCTACAACACAGATAGCGACCCCTCACCCTAACCCTCTCCCGAGGGAGAGGGGATGGTTCATGCCAATTCCAAGCCACTCATATTCACCCGCACCACAGAGCCAACACACAATCAGCAGAGCGAATTTGCTCCCTTCTCCCCTTGCGGGAGAAGGGTTGGGGATGAGGGGGAGGTAACACAATAAACCCAATGATGTAGGGACGATTAGCGCAGCGTAATCGTCCGCATACCGCCACGCACCGAGTTATGACAAGACAGACAGGAAACTCTGGATGTCAGCGGCTTCTCGGCCACTACCTGTTCGCGACCGTCCGAATACGCTGCGCTATTCGAACCTACGGCCCTTGAGCGGCAGCGGCATCCCTTTAAGCCGCGCCAGCGACCGGGGATAGGCCTTCATATCGGTAAAGCCCAGATTGCCCAGCGTCTCCTTGAAGTAACCTTTCATCCTCTTGCTCCCTCGACAGATCCAGCCCCTTGCCCCCAGTGGCAAACCGGGCCTTTTACGCAGTAAGCAGAAGATACGGGGGATGTGTGAGGGGAGTGGATAGAGGTAAAGGCTCAAAACACGCAGTCACCGCCTTGATGTAGGGACGATTAGCGCAGCGTAATCGTCCGTTTACCGCCACGCACCAAGTCATGACAAGCCCAGCAAGGAAACTCTGAATATCAGCAACCTCTCGGCCACAACCTGTTCGCGATCGTCAGAATACGCTTCGCTATTCGAACATACAGTCCTAAAAAGTCATCATCCCCCCCCTATCGCAGAAAATCCGAGAAAGATTAAAAAACACAACACTGCACCCTTTTTTAACAAAAAACAAAGATATACATTGACTCAAAGGCAGCCCGCAAATAATGTTGAAAGCATAGATAACACATTTTTCACATTCTTGCAGTTAGCTGTAATGTCTCACTTATTTAAGGTGGTTTATGTCATTTTTAACACCAGCAAAAAAACTACCATTTTTTATATTTGATAATCTCATAATTAGAACAGCTACATTAAACGATATGAATAGTGTCTATAGCATGGGTTTTGATGCTTGGGGAGACGGATTAGAACTCAGCACATATCTACTTTCTTGTAATCGTTCTGAAAAATATAAAAAAGGAACTTGGTACATACTTGAACAAGATGGCTATTTATTGAGTTCCGTCATATGCTATGCGCTACCTTCTATTTCTGGAGTGTCAACTATAGGAATAGGTTCTCTCTCTACCCCCCCAGATAAAAGACGAAATGGCTTTGCCAGAAGCCTATTAAACGCAGTAACAACAGAGTACTACAACCGATTTCAAACAAGAGCATTCATTCTTTTTTCCGATATTAACCCTGACTACTACAAGATATCAGGATTCGAACCTTTACCAGATCCTCTCCAAAAGAAAGAAGATACTACATGTATGGTTCATTGTAATAATATCGACCTAAAGATAATAATTGAAAGCATTAAAAACAATGACATATTATATTTCTAACCTTTCCGCTGTTTTGTAGAGTTGTACGGCGTTAATAGGATGGTCGCCCCTCCCATTAACGCCTCTTGAAACACATTTTTCAGAGCCAGCCACTCCTTGGCTGGCTCTGCTATCAGGAACTAACACCAATCACCCCAACGGCGGCGTACGTGGCGGCACCATCCGCTTGCTGCCGGTGGACTCGAAGGCTGAGGCGACGCGCAGCAGTTTGTTGTCGTCATAGGCGCGACCGGCGAAGGTCAGCCCCACCGGCATACCGATATCGGCCATGATGCCCATGGGGACAGTGACGGTCGGCACGCCGAGGTGGCGAATGGCGAGGTTGCCGTTGGCAACCCAGATGCCGTTGCTCCAGGCGATATCGGCGGAGGCCGGATTCACATCCGCATCAGCCGGGGCGACGTCGGCAACAGTGGGGAACAGCACGGCGTCGAGCTTGAGCCCGTCCATCCAGTCCTCCAGGTCCAGCTTGCGGGTCTTTTCAAGGCCGCGCAGGCCGTCCGGCACAGAGGCTATCTCGTCAAAGCGTTTGAGGCCGCGCTTGGCCATATTGACGTACTCGTCCATGCCCGCCGCCAGATCGCCCTCGCGGTTCGGCAGCGTGCCCGGATCGTGGGGGAAGATCTTGGGCCCGTCCACGTCCTCAAGCTTATTGAGCTTGGGATCGCCGTTGGCGCGCAGGAAGTCGTCGAACGCCCAGCCGGATAGCTCCCACAGCTCGTCATTGAGGAACTCGGGGGTGACTATGCCGCGATTGAACACGGTCGGCGCGCCGGGTCTGTCCCCTTCGCAGTTGGAGACCAGCGGGAAGTCCACTTCGACAACGATCGCGCCTGCGGCTTCCAGCGCCTGACGGGCCTGTTCCCACAGGGCTATCACCGACGGACGGGTATGGATACGCTGGCCGGTCGGGCCGCCGATACCGGGGTTTTCGCTGGTGCCGGCCAGTTCATCCTTGTTGATAAACATGCTCGGCACGCCGAGGCGCTTGCCCTTGAGGGCATCGGGCTTGGCGGCCAGCTCAAGATAGGAGGCTGGGCGCACCTCGGAGGCCTTGGGGATCTTGACCCAGGGCTGCAGGCGCCACAGATCGCCGCGGGTATCCGCATCGTCCGCCACCACCACATCCAGCACTTCCAATAGGTCTGCCATGGTCCGGGCGTAGGGCACCACCACATCCATGGTCGGGGTCAGCGGCCAGTTGCCGCGCACCGAGATGACGCCACGGGACGGTGTGTAGGCACACAGGCCGTTGTTGGAGGCCGGGCCACGGCCGCTCGACCAGGTCTCTTCCGCCAGACCGAAGGCAGAGAAGCTGGCGGCTGTGCCGGTACCGGCACCGTTGGAGGAGCCGGAAGCAAAGGGCGCAGTCAGGTAGTCGGCGTTGTAGGGGCTCTCGGCACGGCCGTAGACGCCGCGCTGCATGCCGCCATTGGCCATGGGCGGCATATTGGTCTTGCCAAGGCAGATGGCACCGGCGGCGCGCAGCCGCTCGACGGTAAAGGCATCGCGCTGGGCGACCAGATCCTTGAAGGCCGGGCTGCCGGAGGCGGCAGTCAGCCCCTTGACCAGGTAGCTGTCTTTGGCGGTGTAGGGGATGCCGTCCAGCGGGCTCAAGGTCTCGCCACGGGCACGGCGGGCATCTGAGGCTTGCGCCTCTTTCAGCGCATCGGGGTTGGCGACCACCAGGGCGTTGAGCTTGGTGGCAGTCTCGGGGCCGTTGTAGGCCGCGATACGGGCCAGATAGGCCTTGACCAGTTCGACCGCAGTGGTGCGGCCTGCTTCGAGTGCGGCACGCAGCTCGGCAATGGAAACCTCGGTCACTTCGATCATGGGGATCTCCTGTAAAAGGGTGACTGTTTGTGATGGTGGTCGCCGCATCAGCGCTTGCGACCATCACATCATCAAGAGATAAAACCCCACCAGCGTGGAGTTTTGAATACCAACCTCGGCTGGCTTGGAACCGGTTTACGACCCGTCGCGAGAGGCCGGAAGCTCAGTGAAGAGCAGCACAGGAACCGGAGCGTATAAACATACGTGAGCCGTTTGTTCCACATAAGCGAGCTGCACATAAGCCTTTAATGACGGCCTCACAGCAGGATCGTCATCCGGTTCTTATTTGCCGGAGGGGATCTGCTGGGTGATGCAGTGGATATTGCCACCGCCCAGCAGGATCTCGCGGGCCGGCACGCCGACGACCTTATGCTCCGGGAAGATCTCTTCCAGAATGCGCTGGGCTTCGCCATCGGTGGCGGCATCCAGCAGCGGGTAGACGATGCGATCGTTGGTGATGAGGAAGTTCACGTAGGAACCGGCCAGACGACCTTCGGCCTCGCGCGGCACACCGGTACCGCTCTCGACACCGGCGGACTCTTCCTGGGTGCAGTAGAGCGGGCCCGGCTGGGGCAGCTTCCACACCTTCAGCTTGCGACCCTTGGCGTCCACCGCCGCGTCCAGCACCTTGAGGGCGGCCAGGGAGCGAGCGTACTGGGGATCTGTCTGGTCGTCAGTCCAGTGCAGGGCCACTTCACCCGGACGCACGAAGCAGCAGATGTTGTCGATATGGCCGTCGGTCTCGTCCATGTAGACGCCCTCGCCCAGCCAGATAAAGCTGTTCACGCCCAGATAGTCACGCAGATAAGCTTCGATCTGCTCCTTGCTCAGGTGCGGGTTGCGGTTTTCGTTGAGCAGGCACTCGGCTGTGGTCATGCAGGTGCCTTCGCCATCGACGTGGATGGAGCCCCCTTCCAGAATGAGCGGCGCAGCGTAACGATCCATGCCGTGCTGGGCCAGCATCTGGGCCGCCACTTTTTCATCCTGATCCCAGGGGTAGTAGAGACCGCCCTTGTGGCCGCCCCAGGCATTGAAGCCCCAGTCCACCCCACGGCACTCGCCTGCGGCGTTGGTGACCACGGTCGGGCCTGTGTCGCGTGCCCAGCAGTCATCGCTGGCCATTTCTACCAGGGTAACGTGGGCGGGCATGATGGCGCGGGCCTGCTCCATAAACTCGGCTGGCACCCCCATAAAGACCGGAGTAGCGCCACCGATGGCATCGGCCACCTTGGCAAAAGTCTGTTGAGCGAAACGACCGGCCTCACGCCAGTTGTCCGGACGGAACGGCCAGATCATCCAGACGGCCTGCTGATGCGCCCACTCGGCGGGCATGGTGAAGCCGTCGGCGACTGGGGTGGAGTTGATCGTCTTGATGCTCATCGCAATATCCTTGCGGGCCTGTGATGGCGATGCACGCCTCACGGGGCCGGTAATGGGGGAAACGGGCGGGCCCCCGCCCCGACAGCGTGCCGGACGGGCGCCCCCTGAAAAAAATAAGCGTGGCCCGCAGTGTAAGAAGTTGCGCACCTATCCATCAAATGAATAGGATGGATTGTCCCATAAGCACGGCAAATGATCCCACCATGAAACTGCACCAGCTCGACCTCAATCTGTTGCTCGCCTTTGACGCCCTGATGACGCAAGGCAGCGTCACCCGCGCCGCCGAGACGCTCTTTATCAGCCAGCCCGCCATGAGCCACGCCCTAGGTCGGTTGCGCACCTTCTTTGGCGATCCGCTGCTGGTGCGCACCCCACAGGGGATGCTGCCCACCCCGCGCGCCCAGCGGCTGCATCTTGGCGTACAGCAGGCGCTGCGGCTGCTGGAGCAACAGCTCTCCGACGAGGAGGTATTCGAGCCGAGCCAGTCGAAGCGCCGCTTCGTGCTCTGCACCACGGATTATGTGGAGTGCGTGCTGATCCCGCCGCTTATCCAACGCCTCAAGACGCTGGCGCCCGGGGTCACCATAGAGATCCGCATACTGCGCGACACCCTGCCCGAAGCCGAGCTGGCGAGCGGCGAAATCGATCTGGTGCTGGGCTTTGACGAGTACATGCAGGTGCCTGGGTATCTGGGCAAGGAGACCTGGCTCACCGAGCCGCTGGCCGGGCTGGTGCGCGCCGATCTGCCCATTGCCAAATCGGCGACCACCGGGGCCGAGAGCGATCCCTCCCAATGGCAGGAGCGCATCACCTTGCAACAGCTGATCGCCATGCCCCATGTGTTCCACTCGCCGCTCGGCACCTCGGAGGCGAGCCTCGACCGCTATCTGAAGACGCTGGGCTTTAGTCGCACCATCTCGGTCAACAGTCAAAGCTATATGTCCGCCGCCGCCATCGTCAGCCAGAGCGACCACCTGCTGGTGCTGCCCAGCATGGTGGCCGAACTGCTCGCCAGCCACTGGCCGCTGAAAAGCCTGCCATTGCCGGCGGACGTGCCCGACTACCATCTCAACTGCGTCTGGCACCCGGTGCATGCGCAGCAACCGGCTCTGGTGTGGTTAAAAGGGCTGATGAAGGAGCTGGTTGGCCCGAGGTAAGCCCGCTGCGTCTGGCATCTCACGTACCATGCGCAACAGCCCGCATTGGTATGGCTAAAGGGTCTGATGAAGGAGCTGGTGCGGTCCGAATAAAGCTCTCTCGAGCCCCTTCTCTTCCGCTGTAAATTCCCCCCCCCCCTCATCCCCAACCCTTCTCCCGCAAGGGGAGAAGGGAGCACACCGTGCCCGCAGATAACCTTGAGTCATCGTTAGCTTTGCTGTTCTGCCCGCTAGTTTGGTTTCGCTCTCCATGGCTCCAAAGCGGGGCTCTTGTCCCCGGCTCGCAACTATGCCTCGAGCTGTCCCCTCTCCCTCTGGGAGAGGGCCAGGGTGAGGGGAAGGAACCCACTCAGCCACCAGACGAGGGAATGGCTATATCTAATAGGGTCGAATAGCACTGGATATGCGCCATGAAGACCCATCCGTTTGCCAAGCGCATGAGGCGAGAAGCCACCCTTGCCGAACAGAAGCTGTGGCAGCAATTGCGCGACCGCCGTCTGGCAGGGGTGAAATTCCGTCGCCAGATGCCCATCGGGCCCTACATTGTCGATTTCATCTCTCTTGAACAGAAGCTGATCATAGAGGTAGATGGGTCGCAGCACAACGAACCGGCAGGGCGGCATCATGATGAAACAAGAACGGCCTACCTCAATGAGCAGGGCTTTCAGGTGATCAGGGTGTGGAATAACGATGTATTGAGTCGGATGGAGGCCGTACTGGGACTTCTTTTGCTCTCATTGCGCTGAGCAGAGACTGCCCCTCATCCCCAACCCTTCTCCCGTGAGGGGAGAAGGGAGCAAACAACCCAGCTGCGTGTAACATCCCCAGAAACAACAGTGGCTCCCGCGGGAGCCACTGTTGTTTATCTGCCTGTCATCATGCCCGCAGGGCCGTCATCAGCTGGGTAACGACACCGTCGAGCAGGGCGCGGTCGGGGCGGCACTGGGCGAAGGTGACCAGACCCTGGATGTTGATCAGCAGGAAGGCGGTCAGGGTCGGGATGTCGCGGTCGGCCATCAGCTCGCCGCGCTGCTGGGCGAGACTCAGGATCTGCGCCAGATCGGCGTCCAGCTCGGCATAAATGGCCTTGAGCCGCAGGTGCAGCTCTTCGTCCTGCTCCGCCAGCTCCATCAGGGTGCGCGTCACCAGACAGGTGCCGCACAGGGCATCGTTCACTATCTGGCTGAGGTAGGCCTGCACCCCCGCCAGCGGGCTCTGGCCGGCAAAGAAGCCACGGCGCAGCGCGCTTTTTTCCTGCACATAGTGATCGACCGCCGCCAGCAGCAGGCCGCGTTTGTTGCCAAACGCCGCGTAAAGGCTGCCCGGATGCAACCCGGTCGCCGCCACCAGCTCCTGCATGGTGGTCTTGGCGTAACCCTTGGCCCGAAATGCCTCCATGGCATTTCGCAAGACGTCGTCCCGGTTGAACTCGGCGCTGCGCATGGTTTCTCCGTTGAAAAAGCGATCACCGGCGCAGAGCCGATGAGGGGGAACAAAAAGGGCGGCAAGTTTACCCCAGCAGGCAGGCAAGACCAACCCATCTTGAATGCTCGTTCAAAAAAGACTTGCACACAAAACAAAAAACGTCTTGAATGCACGTTCAAGAATCACTCCCTCAGGACAGACGATCATGAATACCCTGTTTCAGCCCTATCGCCTCAACGACACCCTAACCCTCGCGAATCGCTTCATGATGGCACCGCTTACTCGTTGCATGGCCGGCCCAGGCCTGGTGCCCACCGAGCAGATGGCCGCCTATTACGCCCGTCGTGCCGACATCGGCCTCATCATCTCCGAAGCCACCATCATTCGTCCGGACGGCCAAGGCTATCCCAACACCCCCGGGATCTACAGCCCGGAGCAGATCGCAGGCTGGAAAAACGTCACCAGCGCCGTGCACGCCAATGGCGGCAAGATCTTCGCCCAGCTGTGGCACGTGGGTCGCCTCTCCCACCCCTTCTTCCACCATGGCGAGGTGCTGGCACCGTCTGCCGTCGCCCATGAGGGCACGGTACCGCGCATGCGCGAGCTGGTCTATCAGGTGCCGCGCGCCCTGACCGAGAGCGAAATCGCCCAGCTGGCCGAGGATTACGCCCAGGCCGCCGCCAACGCCATCGAGGCGGGCTTCGACGGAGTGGAGATCCACGGCGCCAACGGCTACCTCATCGATCAGTTCCTGCACCATTCGAGCAACCTGCGCAGCGATCAGTACGGTGGCAGCCCGCAGAACATGAGCCGCTTCGCACTGGAAGTGGTGGATGCGGTCAACGCCCGCATCGGATCCGAGCGGGTTGGCCTGCGCCTCTCCCCCGGTGCCTATGTGCACCTTGAGGGTGACCAGCGGGATCGCGCCGTGTTCGACCATCTGCTGAGCGAACTGAACCGACGCGCCCTGGCCTATGTGCATCTGGGCATCTTCGATGACAGCCTCACCTTCGACTATCTGGATGGCCGCGCCTCCGACTACCTGCGCGCCCATTACGACGGTCATCTGGTGGGGGTGGGCAACTACAGCGCCGACACGGCCCTGGATGCCATCAAGGCCAACCGCTTCGACCTCGTCGCCATCGGCCGCCCGCTGATCGCCAACCCGGACTACATCGCCAGGGTGCAGAAGGGCGAGACGCTGGTTCCCTATGCCGACGCCATGCTGGCAGAGCTGGTGTAAGCGCGCCGGTTCATGACCGACCAAGGATGGGATCCGCGCCTCCGGGCGCGGGTTTCCAATGTTTGGGCCCCTTACGGGCCCTTTTTTATGTCCGTCCTCTCCTTGCCCGCCTCATGCTCCACCATTCAAGCCCCATAAAAAGGTTGCTAGTGACAACTTGTTGACTATATTGGTTGTTGAAGACAACCAAATAGGAAGCCCTGATATGGATCCCCGTCCCCTGCGCGCCCTGTCGCGCGATCTGGTTCGCGAACTCGGCATGCTCTCCCAGCAGTGCGGCGAACTCGCGCTCACCCCGCTAGAAGCCCATCTGCTGATCGAGCTGGAGAACGGCCCCGCCACCAACCAGCAGCTGGCAGAGCGGCTGCGCATCGACAAATCCAACGCCAGCCGTCCGCTGGCGCGGCTCGCCGAGCGCGAACTCATCAGCTGGCACCCCCATCCGTCCGATGGCCGCAGCAAGGAGGCGCGCCTCACCATCGCCGGCCAGGCCCAGCTGCTGGATCTGCATCAGGAGATGGACAACGCCATGGAAGAGACCCTGGCCCAGCTCACCCTGAGCGAGCGCGAGCAACTGTGGGCCGGTCTGCGTCTCTACCGCAGCGCCCTCTCCCGCGCCCGCCGTCAGCAGGGCTACCGCATCCGTCCCATCACAGCCGCCGACAACCCCCATATCGCCGCCGTAGTGCGCGCCGTCTCCGCCGAATACGGCCTCACCGCCGACAAGGGCTATGGCGTGGCCGACCCCAACCTGGATCGGCTGCACGAGACCTACCAAGGGGAGAAGAGCCGCTACTGGGTGATCGAAGGGCCCGATGGCACCATCCTCGGTGGCGGCGGCATAGCGCCGCTGGCAGGGGAAGAGGAACGGGTCTGCGAGCTGCAAAAGATGTACTTCATGCCCTCCCTGCGCGGGCTGGGACTGGGGCGGCGACTGGTGTTGCAGGCGCTGGACGAGGCGAGAATCCTGGGTTACCAGCGCTGCTATCTGGAAACCACCGAGGTGTTGCGCGAGGCGACCACGCTCTACGCGTCGCTGGGTTTCGAGCACCTGCCGGGGCCGCTCGGCTGCACCGGCCACGATGCCTGCGAGATCTGCATGGTGCTGGCGCTTGGCACCGGCGATGGCCAGACGATCGCCTGAGACATGGGGTCGAGGATGAGGAAAGGGCGGCACTGGTGCCGCCCTTTGATTTTGCTTCTGCTTAAAATTGAGCGGCGGGCGGCACGAAGCGCAGCGCCACCCCGAGCCGGTTCCAGCTGTTGATGGTGGCAACCGTCACCGACAGCTGCACTATCTCGGCTTCGCTGAAGTGCTCGCGCAGCTCCCCATAGAGCGCATCGGGCACCCCGGCCTCGGGCAAACGGGTCAGGCACTCGGTCCAGGCCAGGACCGCCCGCTCAGATGCAGTGAAGACGGTGGCATCGCGCCAGGCAGCCAGCTGATCCAGCCTGGCCTGCCCCACTCCGCTGCGACGGGCGATATTGAGATGATATTGCAGGCAGAAGCTGCAGCCGTTGAGCTGGGAGGCGCGCAGCTTCACCAGCTCGCTCAGCTCCTTGTCGAGGCCGGCGTCGTCCACCGCCTTGCCGGCGGCGATCAGGGCATCGTGGGCTGCCGGCAGCAGCTGGCGAAAGTGGGGGTAATCGATGCGGGGGCTCATTCTGGTGTTCTCCTTCGTCATGGCTTAATATCAGGACACGAACAACATATCAGCCCCCTGACATGATAGACAAGCCCCTTGTTGAGACTGGATTGAAACCAAAGACTCCCGCCCCCGGCGAAGGCAAGCGTGGCGAGGCGGGCCACCTCGGCTACCTGCTGCGCCAGGCCGCCGCCGCCCAGCGCCTGCGCATGGAGCGGGCACTGGCGGACTTGCCCGTCACGGCCCCCCAGTTTGCCCTGCTGACCATGCTGGATGCCTACCCCGGCAGCTCCAACGCCGAGCTGGCCCGGCTGACCCTGCTCACCCCCCAGACGATAAGCCCCATGGTGACCAGCCTGGAGCGCAGCGGCCTGCTGGCCCGCACCCCTCACGCGGTCCATGGCCGCATCCAGCAGCTCAGCCTCAGTCCCGCCGGGGCTGAACTGCTGGCGCAGGCCAAGGCCAGGGTCGCCCTGCTGGAACAGGCGCTGGCGGCCCCCCTCGATGAAACCGAGCTGCGGCTGGTCAAACGCTGGCTGGCGAGCCTCGCCAGCGGCATGGAGGACGAGGCCTGACACCATCCGGTATCACAGGACGGCGTTTGCAGTCAGGCCAAGGCGGACAGGGGCGCTGGGCGCCTTTCAGGCGGGAAAGTAGAACCAGGCCGTTTTGATCAGGCCGGCTTCCACTTCGAAGACGGCCATGCTCTCCAGCGGCTCGGGAGAGAGGCCGTGGATCTTCTCGTGATCAAACACCTTGTTGCCGATGACGGTTCTCGACAGCAGCTCGGCTCGCAGGGCCGGGTTGTTGAAACGATGCTCGGCATAGAAGGCTCTGAGCGCCGCCTTGCCGACTGTACTCGGGCTCTCCGTCGGCATCCGGTATCCCTTGAACGCGTCGGAAAAGCAGGCCAGGAAGGCCTCGAGATTGTGGGCGTTGTACGCTTGAAATTGTGCCTCGACGGGCAGTTCGACCGACATGCATCACTCCCTGAATCATGTAACAGCCCCCTTTATAGGGGGCATTGAGCCCCTTGTCGACGGGTGACGGCGGCTCCGCCCCTATCTGCACCTTGATCGCCATGCAAAAAAAAACCCCGCCTGGGCGGGGTCTTCTTTTATCTTGTCTGCCTATCGGGCAAGCGCTTATCAGTGCTCGCGAGTCTGACGGAAGTGAACGTCCGGGTGACGCTCCTGAGACAGACGCAGGTTGACCATGGTCGGGGCTATGTAGGTGAGGTTGTCACCGCCATCCAGCGCCAGGTTCAACTCGTTCTTGCGCTTGAACTCCTCGAACTTCTTGACGTCGGTTCCTTCCACCCAGCGGGCGGTGGAGACGTTGACCGCCTCGTACAGCGCCTCGACGTTGTACTCGCTCTTCAGACGCGAGACCACAACATCGAACTGCAGCACACCAACGGCGCCGACGATGAGGTCGTTGCTGATGAGCGGACGGAACACCTGCACGGCGCCCTCTTCGGAGAGCTGCACCAGCCCCTTGAGCAGCTGCTTCTGCTTGAGCGGGTCGCGCAGGCGGATGCGGCGGAACAGCTCGGGGGCGAAGTTCGGGATGCCGGTGAACTTGAGATCCTCACCCTGGGTGAAGGTGTCGCCTATCTGTATGGTGCCGTGGTTGTGCAGACCTATGATATCGCCCGCGACGGCCTCGATGGCCTGCTCCCGATCACCGGCCATGAAGGTGACGGCGTCGGAGATGTTCACGTCCTTGCCGATGCGCACATGGCGCATCTTCATGCCCTTGCTGTAAGTGCCGGACACCACGCGCATGAAGGCGATACGGTCGCGGTGTTTCGGATCCATGTTCGCCTGGATCTTGAACACGAAGCCGGAGAATTTCTCCTCGGTCGCCTCGACCAGACGGCTCTCGGCCTTGCGCGGCATGGGCGCCGGCGCCCAGTCGGTCAGGCCATCCAGCATGTGGTCGACGCCGAAGTTGCCGAGCGCGGTACCGAAGAAGACAGGGGTCATCTCGCCGGCGATGAAGGCCTCGTGATCGAACTCGGGAGAGGCGCCCTGCACCAGCTCCAGTTCACCGCGCAGCTGGGCCGCCAGATCCTCGCCGATGGCGGCGTCCAGATCCGGGTTGTGCAGGCCCTTGACCACCCGCTTCTCCTGGATGGTGTGGCCCTGACCTGTCTGGTACAGATAGACCTCATCCTTGTAGAGGTGGTAGACACCCTTGAAGGACTTGCCGCAGCCGATGGGCCAGGTGATGGGGGCGCACATGATCTTCAGCTCGCGCTCCACCTCGTCCATCACTTCCATGGGATCGCGCACTTCGCGGTCCAGCTTGTTCATGAAGGTGAGTATGGGGGTATCCCGCAGACGGGTGACTTCCATCAGCTTGCGGGTTCTGTCTTCAACACCCTTGGCGGCGTCGATGACCATCAGGCAACAGTCGACCGCGGTGAGGGTACGGTAGGTATCTTCGGAGAAGTCCTCGTGACCCGGGGTATCGAGCAGGTTGACCAGGCAGTTGGCATAGGGGAACTGCATCACAGAGGTGGTGATGGAGATACCGCGCTGCTTCTCCATCTCCATCCAGTCGGATTTGGCATGCTGGCCTGAGCCACGGCCCTTGACGGTACCGGCGCGCTGAATGGCCTGTCCGAACAGCAGGACTTTTTCGGTGATGGTGGTTTTACCCGCATCCGGGTGCGAGATGATCGCAAAAGTGCGTCTCTTGGAGACTTCACTCAGAAATTCAGCTGACATAATTCAACGTTCTTCTATTGAGCGATGGCCTTGGCCACCGTGGGAATAAATCCGGGATGCCGCATTCGACTCACGGCACATTTGCATGTATGCGGCCTCGGGTCCGCCGGCATACACAGGACTGCATGCAACTAACGCCACACGGGCCGGCACCGAGGCCAACCGGGTGGGACAGGGGAAGCGGGTTGCATTACATGGGTCTTCTCGCCTGAGTCAAAGCAAAATTGCGCGACATTATACCCGCGCGAGTGAAAAATACCCAGCCCGGCTTAGGGCCGTTCGCGAAGGGCGCCGGAGCGCCCTACTCGGCCCGCATCACCTGATTGCGGCCGGCCTGCTTGGCCCTGTACATGGCTTCGTCGGCTCGCTGGATCAGATCCCCCAGGCTGTCGTCGAGGGGGCTGTATTGGGCACAGCCTATGCTGACGTGCACCGGATGCCCCTCCGGCATCCCCTCGATGCGCAGCTGGGAGACCCGATGGCGGATCCGCTCCGCCACCTCGACCGCCTCCGCCATGCAGGTGTCGGGCAACAGCACCAGAAACTCCTCGCCGCCGTTGCGCCCCACCCTGTCCAGGGTGCGCAGCTGGGCGGCTATGCTCCTGGCGACGGCCGCCAGCACCTGATCCCCCATGTGGTGGCCCAGCCTGTCATTGACCTGCTTGAAGTGGTCTATGTCCAGGATCAGTACGCACAGGGACTTGCCCTGCTCCCTCGCCTGCTTGAACCAGGCCTGCCCCTGGGCCTGGATCTGGCGGCGGTTGTGGATGCCGGTGAGGTCATCTGTCATGGCGAGCCGGCGCAGCTTGCGGGAGCGGTTGAACTGGTACAGCGCCAGCATGCCCATCACCAGCAGCAGCAGGATCACCACCAGGTATTGCCATTGCCGCCGCTCCTGCAACTGCTTGAGCTTGGCCTCCTGCAACAATTGCTTGGTCTTGAGGGCCTGGTTCTCCAGCTCCTTGCGGGCCAGATCGAACTCGAAGCGCATCTGCAGGGAGCGCTGCTCCCTGAGCACCAGCTCGAGGGCATGCCGGGTCTGCACGTACAGCTTGAGGCTGGCCAGGGCCGCATTGACCTGGCCCTGCTGTTCGAGAATGCGGGCCCGCACCTCGTAGACCCGTGCCAGGAAACGCTGGTTCTTCTCCCTGGCAAAGATGGGTTCGGCGTGCGTCAGGTAGTAGAGCGCCTTGGTCGGATGGCCCAGTGCGTCTTCCGCCATGCCCATCACCAGTTGCCAATGGGCCAGGGTCACGCTGTCGACATCCTCGCGGCTGCGCAGTATGACATCGGCCTGCTGCAGTCTGGCCATGGCCTCGGCCACCTTGCCCTGGTTGATCAGGATGGTGGCCATTTCGATCTGGATCCAGGCCAGCAAGCCCTCCTTGTGTTGCGAACGATAGAGCTGCTCGGCCTGCGCCATCAACGGCAGGGCGCGGTTGAACTCCCCCATCTCGGCATAGAGCAGCCCCTGCTGGGAGCGAATGTCCACCAGCCGCTCCTGATCCCCCAGGGCGCTGTAGTCGCGCTCCAGCTCCTGAAAGTAGCCTTCGGCCCGTGCATAGAGCCCCATGCGCCGGTAGGCGTTGGCGATCTGGGACAACACCTCCCGCGCCTTGCCATCCTGCCCCAGCGCCTCGAAGCGCTTGTGTGCCTCGATAAGCTCCATCAGCCCCTCGGCCAGCTCCCCCTGATAGGCTTTCATGTCGCCACGGTAGCTGAGGATGTCGGCCTCCTGCACCCTATCCCCCAGCCTGCGCGCCAGCGCCAGCGCCTGCTCGTAATCGGCCCCGGCCTGCTCCATGTTGCCCAGCATCTGCTGGTGAAAACCGCGACAGGTGAGCAGGCCGCTCTCGGTGATCCTGTCCTTGCGCTCACGGGCAAGGGCCAGCTCCTGGTCGGCAAAGGCCACCACGGCCCGATATTCGCTGTCCCGCTCGGCAGACATGGCCCAGCACTGCAGCCGGACTATGCGGCCCTGCACCTCGGGCGGGTAAGCGGCGCGGCTCGCCACCAGGGCGGCGATGCGCAAACGGAACATGCGGTCTGGCTGGAATCCCTCCTCCAGCAGTTGCAACTCTCGGGACAGTTGCGGCTCGACGAGCGGCACCCTGGCCGCCCAGGCGGGGGCACCGCACAGGCAGGTCAGCAGGATCAAGGTCATGATGCGTTTCATGCCGGTTCGGTTTCCCCATTCGATGGTGCTGGCACTCGGATGCCCCATCATATCTCTCCTTGCCCATGGGCACAGCAACCAGAGTGAGGGAGAGAAACACCACAGGTTCAGGCTGGCCCTCACACTGGCGTTTTCATCCCCTTTACAGGAGGAAAATCAGCATCGACTATAGCGGCATTCACCACAGGGAAGAGTGCCTTCATGACACACGAGGAGCTGCAGGCCGCCTATGACAGGCTGCTGCAGGAGAATGAGCGGCTGAAGCGGGTGGCCGAGGATGCACGGGAGAAGCTGGAGGCCGCCATGGACGGCACAGGCCTGTGCATCTGGCAGAATCACGTGCCCACCGGCAAGCTCATCATCTTCAACCGGCGCTGGGGCGCCATGCTCGGCTACCAGCCCAAGGAGCTGTCGGCCCACTTCGATGTGTGGCGCGAACACCTGCATCCGGAGGACAGGGAGCGGGTGTTGCAGGCCTTCTTCGATCACCTGAGCGGCAAGAGCCCGTTTTATCAGGCGATGCACCGCATGATCGCCAAGGATGGCAAGATCACCTGGGTGCTGGATCGGGGCCGGGTGGTGGAGTGGGATGAAGAGGGCAAGCCGCTGCGGGTGATGGGCACCCACATCGACATCACCCACGAGAAGGAGTATGAGCAGCAGCTGGCCCAGCTGGCCCACCGGGATCCCCTCACCGGCCTGCTCAACCGCACCGCGCTGCAACGCCAGTTCCCGCAGACGTTCGAGGCCATCTGCTTCATCGATCTCGACGACTTCAAGCAGGTCAACGACAACCTGGGGCACAGGGCCGGAGACGAGCTGCTGATCGCCCTCACCCGGCGACTCAAGGCCTGCTGCGAGGAGGGGGTCAGGATCGGCCGCCTCGGCGGCGACGAGTTCGTGTTGCTGCTGCCCTGGGCCAGCGAGGATCCCCGCACCAGCCACCTGGCCCGCCGCTGCATAGATGCCATCTCGACCCCGTTCGAGCTGCCCAACGGCGACGCCGCCGTGGGGCTGAGCATGGGGATAGCGGCGATCCGGCCACAGGATGACTTCAGCACGGCGCTGGCCCGGGCCGATCAGGCCATGTATCGGGTCAAGCGCAGCGGCAAGCGGGGCTTTTACGTCTCCCAGCCGAGCGGTCAGCCGCTGCTGGATCAGGAGCAGGTGAACGAGCGCGGGCTCGGCCACCAGCCCTGTACCTGAACCTAGTCAAATGGGCAGCGGCCCCATCACCTTGACCGCGCGAATGGCGAAGTGGCTGCTGATGTCGTTGACCATGTCCTGGGACTGCAACCGCCGGATCCACTGCTCGTAGGCGGGCAGGTCGGGCACCACCACCTCCAGCAGGTAGTCGTAGTTGCCGGAGACTGTGTGACAGCTGATCACCTCCGCCATGGCCGCCACCGCCTGCTCGAAGGCCTCCACCAGCGGCTCCCTGTGCTGGCTGAGCCGCACGTTGACGAAGATGGTGATGCCAAGGCCGAGCTTCTCCCGCGCCAGCACGGCGCGATACCCCCGTATGTGGCCCTCCCCTTCCAGCCGCTTCAGACGCCGGGCACAGGGGGAGGCAGACAACCCGACCCGCTCCGCCAGCTCCACTGTCGTGAGGCGCCCGTCCTGTTGCAGCAGCCGCAGCAGATGTAAATCAATCCTGTCGAGCATCTTGGTGATATCCGGTAAAAATCCCTTTTGGATTGGCTGAAACTAGCAATTACACCGGAATTTCTCAAACAGTTTGCCCTGCAACACCCTCCCCCCTGGCGAGATAATGACCCGGGACACGCCATGGAGGGAGCCCTATGTCATTCACACTGTCACCCCGTTGCAGCGGCTGGGCCGCCGCCCTTGCCACCGTGCTGCTCTGGTCCGGTTTCTTTCTCTCCCTGCGCCTCGGCGCCGAGGAGAAGCTCCCGCCACAGGCGCTGGCGCTGCTGCGCTTTGGCATCCCTGCCCTGCTGCTGCTCCCCTATTACTGGCGTCACCGCATCCGCCTGCGCCGCACACCCCTGCGCTGGCAGCTGGCCATGCTGGCGGGGGCCGGCCTGCCCTTCTTCTGGCTCGGCGCCACCGGCATGCAGCTGGCCCCTGTGGCCCAGGGCAGCGCCCTGATCCCGGGCACTGTGCCCCTCATGGTCAGCCTGCTGGGCCTGCTGCTGTGGCGCACCCCCTGCCCCGCGCAGCGGCGCTGGGGGCTTGCCCTCATAGCCTTGGCAACCGCTACCCTGTTGCTGGGCGGAAAGCCGGGATTGTGGCAGGGACAAGTCTGCTTTCTGGGGGCGGCCCTGCTGTGGGCCCTGTTTACCCTGGCGGTCAGGCGCAGCGGACTGGCGGCGCTGGATGCGGCCGCGCTGGTGGCGGTGCCGTCGGCCCTGTTGCTGCTGCCGACGCTCCTGTGGAGCCCCTTGCCCGCCGTGAGTCATGCCAGCGTCTGGCTATGGCAGGGCCTGCTGCAAGGGATAGGTGCCGGCCTGCTGGCGGCGCTCTGTTACGCCCACGCCATCCGCACCCTGGGCGCCGAAGTCAGCTCGGCGCTCGGCTCGCTCACGCCCGTGATGGCGGCCATGCTGGCCTGGTGGCTGCTGGGGGAAACCGTCACGCCGCCGGTGTGGCTGGCGCTTGGCCTCTTGTGTATCGGGGTTGTGCTGGCCAGTCTGCCGGCACGGCGCGTTTCAGCTGCGCTGCCAGCGGCGCAGCAGGCGACCGCGCAGGCCGCAGTCGAGTAGCCAGCTGTTGTCGAACACCCGCAGCAGCGCCGGCTTGGCGTGGCGGGACATGGCGACGGCGTGGAAACGGGTCTGCTGTTTGCGCTGGCGGTTCATCCGATCCAGCAGGGCGTGGGGCAGGCTCTGGGCGATGAAGTCGGAGACCACCAGCACGTCGGCCCTGGCGAAGGCGGGATCATCGAGCTTGATCAACGCCTTCTCGAGGCAGGGCACCAGATCGGTGCCGCCGTGAAAACTCATGGAGAGGAAGCGCTCCGCCTTGTCCAGACCCGTGTCTGCGGTGATCTCCAGGGTCGCCACCTCGGTAGAAAACAGCATCAGATAGCAGCCCCGCTTCTCGTCCATCGCCACCTTGAGCAGGGCCAGAAACAGCGCCTTGGCGCACTCCTCCGGATAACCGCCCATGGAGCCCGAGGTATCGATGCAGACGATGAAAGGGCCCCGCTGCTGCAGCTGATGGCCCCCCAGCTCGGGAGTGCGCAGCAGGAGACGCTGGCGCGGCAAGGTGCCCCGTGACTGGTAGCTGAGCAGGCGCCGCTCCAGATAGCGGCGATAGAACTCCAGCTCCAGCTCCGGCAGGGCCAGCATCACGGCCTCGCTCGGCAACAGCCGCATCAGGTCGCTGGCGGGGTGTATGCCCACCAGATCGTCCGGCACGTCGTCGGTCTGCACCTCTTCCAGCTCGTGTACCTGCACCGGCGGCACCGGGGATTCGTTGGCCCGGTTGTCCTGCTCGCTGCGCCCCAGCAGGTTGGCTATCTCGGCCAGCAGGGGTTCGCGCTGCAGCATGCGGGCGTACTGCTTGATCAGCACCAGGCTGCGTTTGTGCCAGCTGCCCTGGGCCAGATCCCAGAGGCCGCCGGCGGAGATCTGGTTCGGATCCAGCGCATCGGCCAGGGTGCGGCTCGCCAGCAGCTGATCTTCTATCTCCTGGCGCTGCTTCTCCCGCTCCGCCTCGGCGATCTGCTGCTGCAGTTGCAGCAGGCTGCCCACCAGGCTGGTGCGCCACTTCTCCATCAGCAACAACCGCTGACTGTCGGTGGGGTGGGCCATGATCTGGCGCACCAGGCTGCGCGCCTCGCCGGCGAAGGGGCTGAACTGTTCCAGCCCGTCCAGCAGGGTCGGCAGCCGCCCCATCAGCTCGGCCAGCGACAGGCCCTTGTGCGCCTGATACAAGCGGTACTCCTGCTCCAGCGCCACCGGCACCGGCTTGTGGCGCATCTCCTCGCCGAGCTGCTCGCTCCAGCGCCGGATGCGCTTTTGCAGCAGCTTGCCCTGCAGCGGGGAGCGCTTGATGAACTCGGAGATCTTGGGTGCCGAGGCGAGCAGCAGCGCCATCTCCCCCGCCAGCTCCCCCTCGCCGATGAGCAGCCCCAAGTCCATCATGCCGATCTCAAGCATGGCGACCTCCGCCGACATGGCTCATGGCTACCCCACTCACGCTCCCCATGGCTCAGGCGTCCAGCTTCGGCAGACGATCGTGCCAGTGGCTGATGTCGCTGCGCAGCTGCTCCAGATCCCGGTTCAGCACGAAGAAGCTGTCTTCCACCTGCTGCAGCCAGTGACGGCCGATGAAGAGGTGCTGCTGATGGCGCTCGAACAGGCCGCGCTGACGCTTGAGCTCCTGTTGCAGCAGGCCGCTCTCGGCCAGCAGTCCGGTGAGCGCCGCCTGCCAGGGGGCTATCACCACCTCGGGGATGGCAGTGCGCTCCACCAGCACCAGCGGGATCTGCTGGCGTTGCAGGTCCAGCACCTGCAGCCGCAGCTCGTCGTCCAGCACCAGCTCGTAGTGCCCCTCCTTGGGGTTGCCTAGCGGCCAGCCCACCAGCGCCTCGCCGGTGGGGTGCCAGTGCGACAGCAGGGTACGATCGAACACCAGAGTCTCGATCAGCCGCTCCGGATCGTCGCCATCCAGCGCCGCCGGGGTGAGCAGGTTGAAGTGCACCAGCTTGCCAAACGGACGAGCGTTGGCCAGCGGGATCTGGATGCCGCGGGCGCGGCGTCCGAACCACTGCTGGCGCTGCTTCGCCTTGCAGCACAGGCGCTGGGCCACAGCGCTCCTGAGCTGCTTGAACTGATCCCGCAGCCCCATCAGCTGGCGGGTCATGGCCAGTTGCTGGTAGCCGTAGAGGCGGGAAAATTCGGTCATCATCTCCAGCAGGGCGGTGCGGGAGGCATCGTCGTGCCAGAGGCAATCCTTGAACAGCAGCAGATCCAGGGGGGCCACCTCGTCGCGGCCGTTGAAGAAGGCGCTCGCCTTGATGAGCCTGACCGCCTTCTTCCAGCGCCGATCCGACACGTAGCAGCTGTGGGCCAGCTGGCTGTCGAGCTGCTGGCGCAGCTGATAGATGAGCTCGAAGCAGTCGTCGGGCAGCCGCACCTGGTCGATCTGCACCTGCCAGGCCTCATACTCTTCGCTGTGGATCTGCACCGAGGGCGGCAGGTTCTGATGGGACTGGCCGTCGCTCGCCAGCATGGCCTGGAAGTTGGCCTTCTCCTGCACCCTGTCCATCCAGATCCGCACCAGCATGCGATCGTAAAGCGCCTCCAGCCCGCTGTCCGGCGCCGGCAGCTCGTTGGAGGCGGTCACCAGCAGCCGCATGGGGATGGGGTGCTGGCTGTCGCCGTTGCGAAACTGTCGCTCGTTGATGGCGGTGAGCAGGGTGTTGAGGATGGCGGGGCCCGCCTTCCAGATCTCGTCGAGGAACACCACCTCGGCCTCCGGCAGGTAGCCCGTGGTCAACCGCAGGTACTTGCCATCCTCCTTCAGCGCCTGAATGGAGAGGGGGCCGAACACCTCCTCCGGCGTGCTGAAGCGGGTCATCAGATATTCGAAGTGCCGCGCCTCGTGAAAGGCCAGCTTGAGGCGGCGGGCGATCAGGCTCTTGGCGATGCCGGGCGGGCCCAGCAGGAAGACGCTCTCGCCGCTGAGGGCGGCCAGCAGACCGAGCCGCAGGGCATCCTGGCGCTCATACAATCCCTCGCCGAGGGCCGACAGCAGGCGTGGCAAGCGTTCATGAATGGGGGCAAGGCGAAGATTCTGTGGTGCTAAAGGTGGCATAAGCGCACTTCCGATACTGGGGTTGTCTGGAACCGGCACACCCGCGACTCGGTCGAATGTTCCCTGTTCTGCTTATTGTATTGTGTCGAGGCCACCTGCGGGAAAAACCGGCGGGCGCATGGGCGCTGGGCCACCACTCCTGGCTAAAACATACCGCAAAAGATGCAGCAAAACGCGTTCGAGTGTACCCTGCGCAGAGCTTTTTTCACCAATGCAGATCAAGACAGAGCCACAGCCATGCAAGATCCCGAGCGTCAGAACGCACATCAGGCGCCATCCCTTGAGCAAAGCGGCCTCACGCCCGACCTGATGCGTCAAACCCTGTTGGCCCGCATGGGCATACAGAGCTGGCAACTGCGCCGCCCGGCCCTGCTGAGGGCCCATGCCGCCCCAGGCCACCAGGAGGCCGCCGAGCCAGCCCCTGCTCGGGATCTGCCCTCCGTCGAACTGGCCCAGCCTGAACTCGACACGCCGCCGGCCGGCAAGCTCTGGATCCTGGCCCCTCGCCTGCCCGCCCCGACCCTGCTGGCGGATCTCTGCCAGCTGCTCGGCATAGGCGTCGACGAGGTGACGCTGCTGACCATGCTGCCCGCCGGGCACAAGCCCCCCCAGCTCTGGCTGGAACGGGCCGACCCCGCCTGGCCCGATGCGCTGGTCTGCCCGCTCACGCCGACACCGGCCCAGAAACGGGCACTGTGGCAGCAACTCAGATCGCGCCTCGGTTAAGCGACCCTGTCGCCCGGATCTGCCCCCTTTCCTTCCGCCGCCCCGACCCGGAGCCACCATGCCTGAGTTTCGTCCCCTGCTCGAGACAGATTTCGAGCTGATTTACCCCATAGAACAGGCCGCCCACAAGGAGCCCTGGAGCCAGGCCAACCTGATCTCCTGCTTCGGGCCGCGCTATCTCAATGGCTTGATGCTGCTGGATGGCCGCCCCGCCGGTTTCTACATCTCGGATCTGGTGGCGGGCGACAGCTCGCTGATGAACATCTGCGTGCACCCCGACTGTCAGGGCAAGGGGCTGGGACGGGCGCTGCTGAAGGCCTATCTGGCCCGCAGCAAGGCGAAGGGGGCCGAGGCCTGGTTCCTGGAGGTGCGCGACAGCAACAAGGCAGCCATCGGTCTCTACGAGAGCGAAGGCTTTGCCGAGTATTGCCGCCGCGCCGATTACTACGGCACCGGCCAGGATCGGGAAGACGCCGTGCTCATGTCCCGCCTGTTCGACTTCGGCTAGCCCGCCTCCTACAGCAATGGCGCATTGTCGAGGGCCGGATCCTGCAGGCTCTGGGTGGTGTGCAGCACGGCGTCGAAGCCGGCCGCCGACAACGGCATGAAGAAGCCGCGCCGCCAGGTGACGCCCGGCATCCAGATCTGCTGGAGATCCACCGCTATCTTGATGGGCTTGAGCGGTTCCCCCGGCTGCTGCACATAGATGCCGGGCGGGGTCGCCACCTGCGGGAAGCGGCGCAGTATGTGCTCGCTGCCATCCCCCGCATCCGGGTTGAGCCGCACCTTGACCAGCCTGGCCAGCACGGGCTCCATCTCCTCTGACTGCCACAATGTGGCGTCCAGTCCTTTGCAGCGTCGGCACTTGGCGCGCTCGATCACATAGAGCAGCGGATACCCCTTGTGCAGGGCCAGCTGCTGCGCTTTGGCGTATCCGTCAGCGCCTATCAGCCAGGGGTTGTCTTGCTCGCTGGCCATATCCCCCAGCGCAAACCAGAGCCCGCCGGCCCCGGCCAGCAACAGCAATGCCCCCGTGACCACGCCCTTGATCCCGACACTCATTGTTCACCCTCCCTGAATGGCTCCTCTTGGTCATCGACCATCATGCCTCAAGCTCGCCCGGATTGCTGACTTTGTGATCCAGGACAAACAGCGCACACTTGTAAGCTGTAATCTTAGAGTTTAAACTCCAGCGCGATTTTTAGTGCCCCTGCGGGCGTACAACTGTTACTTGAGGATGTTTGACTGATGCCGAAACTCCATCTGGTTCAACTGATGCGTGAACGTATCGCCCGGCTTGGCAACAAGGCCGCCCTGCGCGTACAACAGGATGGCCAGTGGCGTGCCATCGGCTGGCGAACCCTGGGACAGGCCATGGACTACTGTGCCCAGGCGCTGATCCGTGCCGGCCACCAGCCCACCGAAATGGTGGGTCTCTATGCCCGCAACATGCCGGAGTGGACCCAGGCCGATCTCGGCATCCTGGCCGCCCGCGGCGTCAGCGTGCCCATCTACCCCACCAGCACCCTTGAGCAACTGCGCTATATCGTACGCGACGCCAACATAGGTCTGCTGTTCGTCGGCGAACAGGCCCAGTTCGATCAAGCGCTCACCCTGTTGAAGGATGGCGAGATCCGCCAGATCGTCGCCCTCGATGGCAAGGTCAACCTGCGTGACTGCCCGGCGGCCAGCCACTTCCAGGCTTTTCTGGTCTCCGGCAACCATCAGGCCAGCGAGCAGGAGTTGCGGGTACGGGAAACCCAGTACCGGATGGACGACCTGCTGACCCTGATCTACACCTCGGGCACCACGGGTGAACCCAAGGGGGTCATGCTCGATTTTGCCAACATCGCCGCCTGCTTCGAGATGCACAACAGCCGCCTGGACCTCAACGAGCAGGATGTGTCGCTGTGCATGCTGCCGCTCAGCCACGTGTTCGAGCGCGCCTGGACCTACTACGTGCTCTACTGCGGTGCCGAGAACGTCTATATCCGCGATCCGCAGAAGGTGATGGATGTGATCGGCGAGGTGCAGCCGACCGTGATGTGCGCCGTGCCGCGCCTCTACGAGAAGGCCTACGCCATGATCCAGGCCAAGGTGGCTCAGGCGCCACGCCTGCGTCGTGCCCTGTTTGGCTGGGCCACCGGCGTCGGCAAGCAGCTGGTCGCCAGCCGTCAGGCCGGCAAGGCGACCTCGCCGCTGCTCTACGCCCAGCTCTGGCTGGCGGAGCGACTGGTGTTTCGCAAGCTGCGCGCCCGCTTCGGTGGTCGCACCCGCTTTCTGCCGGTGGCGGGCGCCCGCCTCGCCGACGACGTGAACTTCTTCTTCCAGGCCATGGGGCTCAACCTCAAGTACGGCTACGGCATGACAGAAACCACGGCCACCGTCTGCTGCTACGAGGACCACCAGTTCAAGCTGGGCTCCATCGGCACTGCCCTCAGCGGCATAGAGGTGAAGCTGGGTGAGAGCAACGAGCTGCTGGTGCGCTCCCCGACCGTGATGCGCGGCTACTACAACAAGCCAGACGCCACCGCCGAGGTGATGACCGAAGACGGCTTCCTGCGCACCGGCGATGCGGGCGAGCTCGACGGCGACGGCAACATCTACTTCACCGAACGCCTCAAGGAGCTGATGAAGACCTCCAACGGCAAGTACGTGGCACCGCAACTGGTGGAGGGGACCATAGGCAAGGATCGCTTCATCGAGCAGATCGCCATCGTCGCCGATGCCCGCCACTTCGTGTCGGCGCTGATCGTGCCCTGCTTCGAATCGCTGGAGGAGTACGCCCGCTCCATCAACCTGCAATACCAGTGCAAGACCGAGCTGCTGCGCAACTCCCGGGTGATGGAGTTCTTCGATGCCCGCATCCAGGATCTGCAAAAGGAGCTGGCCAAGTTCGAGCAGGTGAAGAAGTTCACCCTGCTGCCGAGCGCCTTCTCCATGGAGCTGGGGGAGATCACCCCCACCATGAAGCTGCGCCGCAAGATCATCGAATCCAAGTACCAGAGCGAGATCGAGGCCATGTACAACCATGTCTGAGCGTGCCCACGCCTGACATGAAAAAGCCGCTTCAAGAGCGGCTTTTTGCTGTGTGCTTGCCACTCAGGGCAGCTTGACCAGCGGCTGCTCGCGCAGCTCTGTGGGACGGCCGGCCTGGATCTTATCCACCTGGGCCAGCGCCTGCTTCACCTCCTCCCCATTGCGCAGCAGGCGATAGGTCAGATCGAAGGTCTTGGTCTCCCCCGGCTGGATCTTGGGTACCAGCCCCAGCGGACGCTGGTACTTGGTGCTGTAGGCATAGCTGGTGCCGGGCTCGATACCCGTCACATAGCCCTGGGCCCGGGTATCGGTGTTCTTCCACAGGGTCAGCACGGGCAACTGGTGCGTGTTGTAACCCACAGCCACGCCGGCGCTGCCCTGCCGGTTGTTCAGCACCGCCAGGGTATTGCCCTCGGCGTCGCTGTAGGGCACCAGATTGAACACCATCTCATCGAAGCCCTTGGTCGGCCCCAGATAGGTTTGCCAGCTCTTCAGCCCCGCCTTGGCGTAGTCATTGAACGGGGAGATCTGCTTCACCGGGGTGCTGACGCGCGCCCCCTCCTCCAGGATCGGCGCCCCGAAGTTGCTGTGATAGATGATCTGGTACTCGTTCTCGTAGTCGGCGTGGTTGGTCAGCTTGTCCTGCAGGGCAAACTCCGCCTGACCGGGCACTACGCTCAGCTGGGTCCAGGTGACCAGCTCGCTCATCTTGAAGGTGCGCTCGTCCACCCGGCCCAGCACGTGAATGGCATAGGGCAGCTCCTCGTCTATGGTCACGCTGACCACGGACGCCGGTATGTTCTGCACCCGGCCGTGCAGGCTCTTGAGGCGACCGTCGTCGTCGACTCCGGGGTGACCGGTCCACTCGTAGCCGCAACGCACCAGCATCTCGTTGAAGCCATCGAGCCAGCCGAGACCGGCGCGGCTCTCCAGATCGATGAAGGCCGGGTTGACCACCTCCTTGACGGGGGAATCCCAACCTAGGCGCACATCGGCCCCCTTGACCTCCTTGATCCCCATGCCGCGGGTCGGCACCAGGGTAATCTTCATCACGCCGTTGTCGACGATCAGCAGATCCACCCCCTCCTGACGCCCGCCGTGCAGCCGCTTCTTCTCGACGGAGAAGGGCACAGGGCTCTTGATCCCCAGCTTGTCGCTGCTGATCTTCCAGTCCCCCACATCCAGCCCCTGCTGGGAGTCGGTCAGCAGAAATTCGGCGGCCTGGCCCGAGCTCGCACCCAGGGCGAGCAGTACGGCAATGGAGAGTCTCTTCAACATGGATTTATCCTCGTGTCTCTTGTTCTTGTGAATGGTTTTTGTGAAAGCTGAATCGTTTCAGTTGTCGTGACGTTAGGCGTCCACGGCGCAAGACTCAAGCCGAAAAAGAGGGAAATGTGAGCGGATTGACAATAAAAGCCCCACCCGCCCTGCTGAAGTGAAGGCTGACTCACACTTATTTTCGGGCGCCATTTTCGAACGCTCTGGCCACGGAAATACGCCGGGGAGAGGCGGGAAAGACGCAATAAAAAAGCCGCTCCAGGAGCGGCTTGCGGATCGAAAGGCGGACGGATCAGGTCGTGGTCTGGCGGGTACCGAAGTAGTCGGCCAGGAAGTCGTCGAACGACAGGCTGTCGCTGCGCTCCCGCTCCCGCTGCTTGGCGAGGGATTCCCGCGCCTCGGCGGCGAAGTAAGCCTGGTCCCAATACTGCAGCTCGCCGGCCAGCATCTCTTCCCGATAGCGGCTCGCCAGCTCGTCGCCGAAGCAGCCGTTGTCCTGGCCGCTTTCCAACAACTGCTTGAGCAGGCGGGCCGAGTAGGTCAGCTCGGGGTTGAGCAGCTTCTCGCGGTGCATGGCCAGCGTCTCGCGGTAGCGGTTGCGGCCACAGCAGCGATCCAGCAGGGAGGCCACCTGAGCCAGCTCGTCAAACAGCTGGAGCCCGTACTCCTTGAGGCCGATGGCATTGCCCTGCTCGTCTTCAAGCTCCAGGCAGGGGCGACGCCCCTCCAGCACCACCTTGTTCTGGTTGCGGCGATTGCGGGCAATCTCCTCGTCACCCAGCACGGGAGACGGGCGCAGCAGGCACCAGACCAGGAACAGATCGAAGAAGCGGATCTGATCCACATCTATGCCGAACGGGGTGAAGGGGTTCACATCCACGGTGCGCAGCTCTATGTATTCGATGCCGCGCTGCTCCAGCGCATCCGAGGGTTTCTCGCCGCTGCGCGGGGTGCGCTTGGGCCGGATCGGGGCGTACAGCTCGTTCTCCAGCTGCAGCACGTTGTCGTTGAGCTGACGGTACTCGCCGTTCACCTTGACCCCTATCTTGGCAAACTCGGGATCATGGGTGCTGATGGCGCGGCGCAGGCTGGCCACATAGGCGGGCAGGTTGTCATGGCTGATGTTGAGCTTGCTCTGGGAGCTGCTGGTGTAGCCGAGATCGGACAGGCGCAGCGCGGTGGCATAGGGCAGATAGAGGGTGCCCTTGCCGGTCTTCTGGAACGGCAGGCTGCTCTTGCGCCCCTTGAGGAAGGAGTCGCAGATGGCCGGGGAGGCGCCGAACAGATAGGGCACCAGCCAGCCGAAGCGGTAGACGTTGCGAATAAGCCCCATGTACTTGTCGGAGATGAAGCGCTGGCTGCAGCAGCCCTCGCACACCAGATCCTGCCACTCGCTCCAGAAGCTGTCCGGCATGGAGAAGTTGAAGTGCACCCCGGCGATCACCTGCATCAGGCTGCCATAGCGGTTCTTCAGCCCCTGCCGGTAGAGGGTCTTCATCCGCCCTATGTTGGAGCTGCCGTACTGGGCCAGCCGTATGCTCTCCTCGTCGCCGACGAAGCAGGGCATGGAGAGCGGCCAGATGCGCTCGTCACCGAGATGATGGATGGCGTGGCGATGGATGTCGCCCAGCTGTTCGATCAGGCTGTCGATGGAGTCGGTGGCCGGGGTGATGAACTCCAGCAGGCTCTCCGAGTAGTCGGTGGTGATGTTGGCATGGGTCAGGGCCGAGCCCAGACTCCTGGGGTGATCCGTCTGGGAGAGGGTCCCTTCCGGCGTGATGCGCAGACATTCACGTTCGATCCCGCGCCGGATCCCCTTGAGGGCAGTCAGCCGTTCCGGCGAACCCAGGGCGGTCAACAACTCGGTGAGTGACAAGCTAGTAGTAGTCATATTCACGGCTCATGTGTGGCCGCCCCACAGGGGGGCGGCGCTATTTTTATGAAGCGCCCTCAGGGCAGCTGCAGCGGATAGATGGGAAGATGAAGCTCCTTCAGGGGTTTTTCAAGCTTTTGCTTGTCACCCACCACCACAATCACCATGTCGGCCGGATCGAGCCAGCGGGCGGCGCTGGCTTTGAGCGCCTCGGGTGACACCGTTTTGATCAGCTGATTCTGGGCCTGCACATAGTCCGGCTTCAGGTCATACATGATCATCTGCAGCAGGAAGCCTGCCTTCTGGCCAAGGGTTTCGTATGAGAGCGCATCCTGCTGAGAGACGGCGCTGCGCATGTAGGCCAGCTCCACCGGGGTCGGGCCGGTCGCGCGGTAGCTGTCCATCTCCTTGAGGAACTGACGGATGGCATCCACGGTCGCATCGGCCCGCACATTGGCGCCGGTGGCAAAGGTACCCACCTCGCGATTGGCGGAGAAGCCCGAGCTGGCCCCGTAGGTGTAGCCCTTGTCTTCGCGCAGGTTGAGGTTGATACGGCTGTTGAAGTTGCCCCCCAGGTTGAAGTTCATCAGCCCGGCGGTGAAGTAATCCCCCGTGGTATCAAACGCCATGGCGCGACGACCGATGCGGATCACCGACTGGGGCGCCCCCGGCTTGTCCACCAGATAGATACCCGGCTTGGCCTGCTCACCCTTGGGCTTGAGGCTGCCGAGTACCGGCGTGGCGCCCTTCCACTGGGTCAGGAAGCCGAGTTGATCCTCCACCTGTTGCTGAGCCACATCCCCGACTACCACCACCTTGGCGTTGGCCGGGTTGTAGTAGTTCTGATAGAAGCGCTTCACGTCCGCCAGGGTCAGTTTCTCGACGTCGGCCAGCACACCGTCACCCGGTTGACCGAGGCGGTTCTGCTTGCCATAGACCAGCTCGCGGAACGCCTGGCCTGCCAGCCACTCCGGCTGCTGTTCGCTCTGTTTCATGCCTTGCAGCATCTGCGCCTTGACCCGCTCGAAGTCCGCCTCCCGCATGCCGGGCCGCTCGAACACCTCGCGCACCAGCGCCAGGGTCTGGGGCAGCTTGTCGGTCAGGCTGCTGATGGTGACCAGGTTGCTGTACTGGGCACTGGAGACGCTGACGCTGGAGCCGAGCTTTTGCAGCTCGTCGCTGAGCTGGGCCTCGGTCAGGCGCACCGAGCCCTGTCCCATCATGCTGGCGGTGAGGCTGGCGAGCCCCAGCTCTCCCTTGCCTTCGGCCCGCATGCCGCCCGGCAGGGCGACCATGATGGAGACGGCCGGGATCTCGTCACTCTGGGTGCCGATGATCTCGATCCCCTTGTCGAGCTTGCCGTGCCAGATGGCGGGCACCTTGACGCTGACCGCATCCGCCGCCTTGGGCTGCACGCTGCGATCGAAGTTGTCCTTGACCGGGCGCAGTGCCAGCGGCTCCCCATGCTGGCTGTAATCGGGCAGCTCGCGCTTGGCAGGGGTGAAGTTCGGCTTGGTCACCTGCCAATCCGTCTTGCCCTTGGGCACCACGCTCAGCACCACCGCCGGCTTGTCCACGATGAACTTGTCATAGGCCGCCTTGACCTGCTCAGGGGTCACCTTGCCGATGGCATCCAGGCTCTTGAACACATAGTTGGGATCCTGGGCGAACACCTGGCCCATGGCGAGCTGGCTCACCTTGCCGGAGACGCTGTCCAGACCCCAGATGGCCGAGGCGCGATAGCTGCTGATGGCCTTTTCCAGATCCTCCGGCTTGAGGCCGCGACCGGCAAACTCGCCGATCACCTTGTCCACTTCCCCCTTGAGGGTCTTGAGGCTGCCATCCACCGCCGGGTTGGGGTAGGCGTAGACAGTCAGGGTGCAGGCCAGCTCCTCGCAGTAGTGGGAGGCGCCCACGTCTATGGCCTTGCCGGTTTTCACCAGCGACTGGTAGAGCATGGAGCTGGCGGAGCCGCCGAGCACGTCGGCAAACATGTCCAGCGCCGGCTCCTGCGGATCGCCGAGGGCGACGGTCGGGTAGCTGATGTAGAGCAGCGGCAGATGGACCTTGTCCTCCAGCGTCACGTAGCGGGTCTCGGGCAGGCTCACCGGCTCAGGGGTCGGCTCGGCCACGTCAGGACCGCGCGGGATGGAACCGAAGTACTGCTCGATCCAGGCCAGCGCCTGTTTGGTATCGAAGTCGCCACCCAGGGTCAGGGTGGCGTTGTTCGGGCCGTACCAGCGCAGGAAGAACTGCTTGAGGTCATCCACCCCGACCCGGTCCAGATCCTCCACATAGCCGATGGGCTGCCAGGAGTAGGGATGGGTGCGCGGGTAGAGCGCCTCCCCCACCTTCTCGCTCACCAGGCCATAGGGCTGGTTGTCGATGCGCTGGGCGCGCTCGTTCTTGACGGTGGCGCGCTGGATCTCGAACTTCTTCTGGCTCACCGCATCGAGCAGGAAGCCCATGCGATCCGCTTCCAGCCAGAGCACCTTCTCCAGCTGATTGGCCGGCACAGTCTCGTAATAATTGGTGCGATCCTTGTTGGTGGTGCCGTTCATGTCGCCACCCGCCTCGTTGATGATCCTCATATGCTCCTGATCGCCAACGTGTTTTGAGCCCTGGAACATCATGTGTTCGAAGAAGTGGGCAAACCCGGACTTGCCCACCTGCTCGCGGGCCGAGCCCACGTGATAGGTGACGTCGAGGTGCACCAGGGGATCTGACTTGTCGGACGCCAGGATCACGGTCAGACCGTTGTCCAGCTTGTACATCTGGTAAGGGATGCCGAGCTTGCCCTCTTCCTTGACCTGCTCCGACACCAGGGTGGGGGCTGCCAGCACGGGCAGGGTGAAGCCCAGAAGAAGACTTAATGGAATGAGTTTGTTCACGGTTACCTCGTGAGTGAAGAAAGGGGCTAGAAAATGTGACTGGCCAACAGAAAAACCAGGGCATAACGCAATAATTTGCCGAGCCCGATCAGGATGAGAGAGCGCCAGAAGGAGAGACGCAGCCAACCGGCCAGCAGACAGAGGCCATCACCGACCACTGGCGTCCAGGCCAGCAGCAGACACCAGTGACCATGTTGTTTGAGCCAGCCGAGGGCTTTTTGTTCCCCACGGCCTTGAAAATCTTCCGGTTTTTTCTTGAAGGTGGCGAGCCAGCCGAGCCACCAGGTGGTCATGGAGCCCAGGGTATTGCCCAGCGTCGCCCACAGCAGCAGGCTGGTCATGCTCCACTCACCCTTGGCCGCCATGGCCCCCAGCAGCACTTCCGAGCTGCCGGGCAGCAGGGTGGCGGAGGTGAAGGCGCTCAGAAACAGCCAGCCCAGCCCCATCTCGGCAATACCAGTCATCCGGGCTGGCCATCGGCGGCAGGCATGCGCAGCACCAGCTTGCCACGCACATGGCCCTGTTCGATGACCTGATGGGCCAGCGCCCCCTCGGCCAGGGCAAACTCGCCACCGACCGTGATGTGCACATCCCCCTGGCGCAGCAGGATCAGCATCTGGGCCAGCTGTTTGCTGTCGGGGTGCACCAGCATGCCGAGCACCTCTATGCCGGCATCGACCGCCGCATCCTTGATCTGCTGGGCCGTGATGGTGGGTACAGTCACCAGACGGCCACCGGGCTTGACGCAAGCCAGCGCCGCCTTGCCGCTCTCGCCGCCCACCAGATCCAGCACCAGATCGACCTGCCCACCCTGGGCCAGGATCTGCGCGACCCAGTCAGGGTCGTGATAATCCACAAGATGACCGGCCCCCAGGCCATGGAGAAAACCGTGATTGTCACGACTGGCCGTGGCGACCACCTCGGCGCCGTAAGCGCTGGCAAACTGCACCGCCAGATGGCCAACGCCGCCGGCACCGGCCAGGATCAGCACCCGCTGCCCGGCCTTGAGGGCACCATGTTCAAACAGCCCCTGCCAGGCGGTGAGACCGGCCAGCGGCAGGGCGGCGCCCTGCTTGAGGCTGATGCCATCTAGCTTGACCAGCGCCTCTGCGCTCACCACAGTGCTGTCGGCATAGGCGCCGCCCGCCAGCGGAAAGCCCACCATGCCGCACACTTGATCTCCCTCTGCCAGCGAGGTCACGCCTGGGCCCACCTTCTCAATCACGCCAGCCACATCATAACCCGGCGTCCAGGGCAGCTTGTCCTTGTTCTGGGCCGCCGCCCAGCCAAGGCCGGCCCGGGTCTTGGCATCGATGGGATTGACTCCCGCAAAGCAGATGCGCACCCGGACTTCCCCCTCGGCGGGCACCTTGCCCTGCGAAGGGTTGAGCTTGAGTACCGAGGGGTCGCCGAATGCGGTAATCTGTAGCTGCGTCATTGCACAATCCATCCTGTTGACTGATCAAGGGTCAACAGAATAACAGCGAGGACACCATGGCTCGAATGTTTCTTATTCCTCTGTTGCTGGCCCTGGGGTGGTGGGCGTTTCTGCTCTACTTCCGCATCCCGCTCAAACAGGGGGCCAAGGGGTTTTACTGGATCATCGGCATAGGTGGGGGGCTGGCCGCCTTCCTCAGCCTGATGATGGTGCTCACGCACTAGTGAACATAAATGGAGAAATCATGCTGACCGGACTGAACCACCTGACGTTGGCGACAGCTGATCTTGAGAAAAGCTTCGTGTTTTATGTGGGCCTTCTTGGGTGTCGACCCAGGGTTCGCTGGGCGCGTGGCGCCTATTTGACGCTGGGGGATCTATGGTTATGCCTCTCCTGCGACGCCCCCTCCCCCGCACAGGATTACACTCATATCGCCTTCACTATTTCGCCTGAGTCATTCACCACTTTCTGTGCCAACCTGCGCCAGGCGGGCATAGAAGAGTGGAAAAATAATAGCAGCGAGGGGGATTCACTCTATTTGAAGGATCCTGATGGCCATCGACTCGAGATCCACGCAGGCAACCTAGAAAGCAGGCTTGCCTCGCTGAGAAGCAAGCCTTATGAGGGACTGACCTGGTTCGAGTGAATCACGCCACGTTGTTTTCAATACGCAGGTGATAGTGGCGGTTGCTGCCCTGCCCCAGCACCCCCTGGGCCAGCAGATGCTGGAATACCCTGTCCACCTCTTCCAGCGACAGCGACAACGCCTCGGCTACCCCGCGCTTGCTGCATTTGAGCTCGCCGCTCTCCAGCACGGAGCGCACCTGGGCCACCACAGCGGGCTCGGGTTCCGGCTTGCTCACCACCGGGGGCGCAGTGATCGCAGCCTCCGCCTGCCGCGCCGCTGCCTGCTCCCGCGCCTGCTGCCACAGCCACATGCGGCGGAAGCGGTTCTCCTCGCCGATCAGACTGACGAAGAAGGCGCCAAACACATCCAGCAGCACCGAGAGGAAGCAGACCAGCAGAAACTGCACCTGGCTGATGCTCATGCCCACCCCGTCCGCCAGACTGCTCATCAGCCCCAGCATGGAGGACTGCTCATTGACCGGCTTGGCATCCCGCTCCTGGCGCAACTCATCCTGCTTCAACCTGAGCTTGGTATTGGCCTGCTGCAAGCCGCTGACGCCGCTGGAGATACGCGCCATCTCTATGTACTTGCGGGCAGCCTCCTCGTTGAGCTGGATCTGCCGCTCTATGCTGGCGATCTGCTCATCGAAGCGGGCCAGCTCCCGCTCGTGGCGCGCCTGCTGGCTCAGTATGGTGTTGGTGGCGCTGTTGATGCCGCCGATGCTGCCGCCGATGGAGATGGCGGCCAGCACGCTGTAGAACAGCAGCGACCAGAAGGCGCCGCCGAGATCGCGGCGCGCCTTGCACTCACCGTACTCGTACCAGACGTAGAACTTGCCCAGTTCGAAAATGATGGCCAGACCGCCGAACAGCCACTTCATCAGGGGGTTGTCGTCGATGGAGAGAAACAGCAACAGGGAGAAGACGATGGAGGCCAGAATGGCCAACCCGGTAAAACTGTACACCGTGGTCAGAGCGAACCACCCCTTGGGGTAGCGCAATATGGCAGAAGCCTGTGTATTCATGATGAAGTGGGGATACTGTGCAGGAAAAGTTGGCTGCCGATTATAGTCCCCCCATCGACAGAATGAAGGCTAATCGTTTGAATTCAATCAGATACTGCCCTGGATGGACAGGCTGCGACCAGATTGGGCAAATAGCCGCCACCGGCATGATGATGGCTCGAACCCAAGCTGCCAGCCTCGACGCAATGACAAGCGGGTCCGTCGCACCGAAGAAGCGGCGCAGCCTCTCTGGCAAGGTGGCGTGCCAAGCTGCAAAGCCGGCGCAGCCACAATGATGCTGGTTCCGTTCAGGTTAAGCCTGCACCTTCTAGACTGATAGCAATCACCCTGAATCCGAGGTCATCATGAATAAAACCGCCCTGCTGCTCTCCCTCCTGCTGGCCCATGGCGTGGCCTTTGCGGCGCCCTCCTTCAAGAACAACGATGGCGTCAAGCTCTCCACCGATGACATCAAGCTGGACATCAACTGGGATCAGAAAGAGTACGACTGGTGGCAGAACAACTGCCTGGATCTCGGCATAGGCGACAGCCGGATCCAGCTCAACTGCGACAAGGTGGATGGCAAGTATCGCGATCACTACAACCGCAGCATCCACAGCGGCAACAATCCGGGTCAGGGCCACAACAAGCAGAAGGGCAACGGCAACGGGAATGGGAACGGCAAGAAGAACTAGCCGGAACCACTGCAGACATCACACAGGGGCCCATGGCCCCTGTGTTCATTGGACTACCAGTAATTCTCCGCACTGATGTTGCCCGGCGCCCGCCGCAGGTTCTTGGCCAGCCCCAATGCCAGCAAGGTCTGTTGCGTCTCCTTCACCATGGCCGGATTGCCACAGATCAGCACCTGGCTCAGCTCGGGTGAAAATGCGAGCCCGACTCGCTCCTGCAGTCGCCCGTCGGCGATGGCCGCCGGGATCCGCCCTTCCATCGCATCGGGCCAGGCCTCGCGGCTGACGAAGGGCACGTAGCGAAAGCGCTCGCCGTGGCGTTCGGAAAAACCATCGATAAGCGCTCGGTAGCTCAGCTCCTCCCCCTTGCGTACCCCGTGCACCAGTACCAGGTTCTCGAAGCGCTCAAATGCCTCGCCGTCCGCCAGCATGGAGAGGAAGGGCCCTATGGCGGTACCTGTGGAGAGCAACCAGAGATCGCGGCCGGGCGGAAGCTCATCCAGGGTCAGAAAGCCGGTCGCCTGGGATTGCACCAGCAGAGTGTCGCCCGTTTGCAGGGAACCGAGGGAAGGCGTCAGCTCACCGCCCTGGATCTCGACGAAGTAAAACTCGTGGTAAGGCGCAGAGGGGGGATTGACGAAAGAGTAGGCCCGCTGGATGCGGCGCTCACCCTGCTCGAGGGCCAGCTTGGTAAATTGACCTGCCTTGTAGGGGACGAGTTCGGCCTCCACACGCAGGGAAAACAGGGTGGGGGTCCATTCGATGCGCTCGATGACCCTACCTTCGACCCAGGCTGCCATAAGGATCTCCTCCAGAGGAACAGAACCTCACTTTACCCTTTGATCCCAAAATAAAAAACCCGCGCAAGTGCGCGGGTTTTTCTGCAAAAGCGAAACGCTATTACAGGGCAACAACCTGAACTTGTACGGTTGCTTTGACGTCAGCGTGCAGCTGAACAACAACTTCGTACTCGCCGGTGTTACGCAGAACGTTGCCCATGCGGACCTCGCTCTTGGCAACAGCAACGCCGGCAGCAGTGATGGCTTCAGCCACGTCACGGGTACCGATGGAACCGAACAGCTTGCCTTCGTCGCCAGATTTGGAGGCGATGACAACAGCAGCCAGTTCACCCAGCTTGGCAGCGCGCTCTTCAGCGGCAGCTTTACCGGCAGCCAGTTTGGCTTCCAGTTCAGCACGGCGAGCATCGAAAGTCTCGATGTTGGCCTTGGTAGCCATAACGGCTTTGCCTTGCGGGATCAGATAGTTACGGGCGTAGCCAGCTTTAACAGCGACTTGATCACCCAGACCGCCCAGTTTGGCGATTTTGTCGAGCAGGATAACTTGCATTACCTTTCCTCTATAAAAGTTGAGTTAGGCTTAAGTGCCGGGCCGATTCTTACTTGTTGTGCAGATCGGTGTACGGCAGCAGAGCCAGGTAACGAGCACGCTTGATGGCGCGTGCCAGCTGACGCTGATACTTGGCGCGGGTACCGGTGATACGGCTCGGTACGATCTTGCCAGATTCAGTGACGTAGTTTTTCAGAGTAACGATATCTTTGTAGTCGATCTCGGTAACGTTCTCGGCAGTGAAGCGGCAGAACTTACGACGACGGAAATAACGTGCCATGGCCTTTATCCTCTATTCAGTGATCCAGAATTACTCTTCGGAAGACGCTGCTTCAACAGTATCTTCGCGGCGCTCGTCGTCACGACGGACGAAGCGCTCTTCCTTGGCCTTGGCCATCGGAGAAACTTCAGTCACGGCGTGCTTGGTGCGCATGATCATGTTGCGGATAACGGCATCGTTGAAACGGAAGTTGGTTTCCAGTTCATCGATAACGGCTTGCTCTGCTTCCACGTTCATCAGAACGTAGTGAGCCTTGTGCAGCTTGTCGATCGGGTAAGCCAGTTGACGACGGCCCCAATCTTCCATGCGATGGATAGTACCACCCGCGGTGGTGATAGCGCCGGTGTAACGCTCGATCATGCCGGGTACTTGCTCGCTCTGGTCCGGATGAACCATGAAGACGATTTCGTAATGACGCATTTTAGCTCCTTACGGATTAATTCAGCCTCCGCCCAGGTGCAGCCAGACCTCGGAGGCAAGGAACGTATGGTGTGTTTAGACACTGCTTTCTAGGGCGGCGTATTGTACGAAATCACATCCCTCACTGCAACTGGCCGCCACAGATGTTTTTATCTATGGGCATGATACAAAACATCAATTGATAATAATTATCATTTAGATCTATTCTATCTCCATAATCTTATGGAGGGTGATTCCATGCAACCCGCGCTGACCACGGCCATCTCGGCCCGCAAATTCAAACTGACCCTGCTTGGCCCCGCCTTTATTGCAGCCATCGGCTATATAGACCCGGGCAACTTCGCCACCAATATCCAGGCCGGCTCCACCTTCGGCTATCAGCTGCTGTGGGTGGTGGTGTGGGCCAATCTGATGGCCATGCTGGTGCAGACTCTCTCAGCCAAACTCGGCATAGTCACCGGCAAGAACCTGGCGGAGCACATCCGAGATCGGCTGCCCAAACCGGCGGTCTGGGCCTACTGGGTACAGGCGGAGATCATCGCCATGGCCACGGATCTCGCGGAGTTCATAGGTGCGGCCGTGGGCTTCAAGCTGCTGCTCGGCGTCACCCTGCTGGAAGGAGCCGGCATCACGGCCGTGGTCACCTGGGGCATTCTGATGCTGCAATCCCGCGGTCAGAAGCCGCTGGAGTTCGTGGTTGGCGGCCTCTTGCTGTTCGTGGCGGCGGCCTATATCGTCGAGCTGGTGTTCTCCCGCCCCCACCTGCCCAGCCTGCTGGAAGGCGCCCTCTTCCCCGGTCTGCCCAACAGCGACGCCGTCTATCTGGCCGCTGGCCTGCTCGGTGCAACTGTCATGCCTCACGTCATCTACCTGCACTCGGCGCTGACCCAGCACACCCAGGATCAGGGCACAGTGCCTCAGCGACTGCACACCACCCGGGTGGACGTAGCGATCGCCATGACCATAGCCGGCTTCGTCAACCTGGCCATGATGGCGATGGCGGCGGCCGCCTTCCACGGCGCCGGCAACCAGCCCGTGGCCGAACTCGAAACCGCCTACCAGACGCTCACTCCCTTGCTGGGGGAGGCTGCCGCCACCCTGTTCGGCCTGTCACTGGTGGCCTCAGGCATCTCCTCCACGGTAGTGGGTACACTCGCCGGTCAGGTGGTGATGCAAGGCTTCGTGCGCTTCACCATACCGCTCTGGCTGCGCCGCGCCATCACCATGGCCCCCGCCTTCGTGGTGATCGCCATGGGGCTCAACACCACCGAAATATTGGTGCTGAGCCAGGTGGTACTGAGCTTCGGTATCGCGCTGGCGCTCATTCCACTGCTGATCCTGACCGGCGATCGGGCGCTGATGGGCGAGTATCGCAACCATCCGGTGACCCAGGCAGTCGGTCGCCTTATCGTCGCGCTGGTGATCGGGCTCAACGCCTACCTGCTGGTTGCCATGATCTAGCGCTCACAACCCGCGATTCAGGCCGGCTCATTAACCTGGGTTAATGAGCCGGTCTGCACTTTGGCGTATGCTGCGGCTCTCTCTTCCTCTTCGATTAGCAGGAGCCATCCATGGAACATACCCGAGCCAGCTTCGTGCTGGGCCACCATCATGAACAGGCCAGCGTGCTCTTCTGCCAGAGCGGCGACACCAGCCTGCTGGTCACCGACCTCACTCCTTTCCACCCCCAGAGCCACCTCTGGCCCGATCAGCCAGGCGATGTGGGCACGGTTTGCTGGGATGACGGCGACGCCAGCTTGGGCCCCTGCCGCATGGGTGCCATCAGCCCGGAAGGCGAACTGTTCGTGGACACAGAGATTCCGGTCAAACGTGGCGCCGAAGGCTGGGCCTTCGTGGTGGTGCATCCCCTGGCAGGCCGGCACTCTCTGGCGGTGGGCTCACGGGTTGAACTGAAGGTGGATGCCACAGTCCGCCACGCCCTGAGCCTGGGCCACAGCGGCTGCCATCTGGCGGCGCTGGCCCTCAACCGGGTGCTGGTTCCCTACTGGCGCAAAGAGGTGAGCGAGCGCGACGCGCTGGATCAGCCCGACTTTGACCGCCTCGCCATCCAGACCTCGCGGGTCGAGCCCATGGGTTCCCAGGAGCAGTACCGCATCGGCAAGAGCCTGCGCAAGAAGGGAGTCAACAGCGAGGCGCTGCTGGCGGATCTGCCGCAGATAGAAGAGAGGATCAACCAGCAGCTGGCTGACTGGCTGGCGACTGGCGGCGAGATCCGCCGCAGCCGGGCCGGCGAGGCCATCATAGATTCGCGCTACTGGCACTGCATGCTTGAAGGTAAAGAGGTCACCATCCCCTGCGGCGGCACCCATGTCGGCACCCTGGCCGAGCTGGGCCAGGTTCGGGTGCAGCTCGCCCCCTGCGAGGAGGGCTTCACCCTGACGACCCGGGTCACTCCCTGAGCCAACCGTCAGGCCGGGGCTATCCCGGCCTGACCTCGTCACCAATCAGCCGAGGCGGATCAGCAAGATACCGCAGAGGATCACCAGCGCGGCCCACAGCCGTACCCGCCCCAGCTTCTCCCCCAGCCAGCCCCAGGAGAGCAGCACGGCAAATAGCACGCTGCTCTCGCGCAGGGCCGCCACCAGCCCGATGGGCGCCTGGGTCATGGCCCAGATGACGATGCCGTAGGCAAGCAGTGACAGGGCGCCGCCGAGGGCACCGGTACGCCATGCCGCGAGATCGAGCGCGCGCCAGGCGGTGCGGCTCTGCCAGCGCATCAGCAGCGGCATCATCAGCGCAGTCAGGGCAAACAGCCAGAGGGTATAGCGTATCGGTTCACCGGCCGAGCGGGCGCCAGCGCCGTCGGAAAGGGTATAGGCGGCGGTGAACAGCGCCGTGATCAGCACGGCCCGCAGGGCCGCAGGCGCCAGCCTGATACCGCCGCGCCAGGCCATCAACAGCACCCCGCTCACCAGCACCAGGGCACCCGCTACCGCCAGCCCACCGGGCACCTCCCCCAGCAGCAGGGCCCCGAGCAAGAGGGTCACCAGGGGGGCACTGCCACGGGCCAGCGGATAGATCTGGCCGAACTCCCCCAGTCGATAGGCCCGACCGAGAAACAGGCAATAGCCGCAATGCAGCAGGATGGAGAGCGCCAGCCAGGGGTATTCGGCAGCCACAGGCAACCCCACCAGCGGCAAGAAGGGGGCGGCAAACAGCCCGGAGCAGAGGGAGACCAGCAAGACGCTGACGCGCCCCTCGGCCTGGCGCTTGGCCAGCGCATTCCAGAGCGCATGCAGCAGCGCGGCCAGCAGGATGGCCGCAAAGAGGGTGGGTGTCACGATGGGGTTCCTGTCACTGAGAGCGGGACAGGCTAACCTATTTTCGGTGCAACAACCGGGATCGGCTTCATAAGCTGCTCATATGACACACCGGCAAGCAGCCGGTTTGTCATATGGAGGAGAGCGCGCTAGCGCAGGCGACGCTGCCAATGGATGGCCAGCAGGATAAAGCCCACCCCGACCCAGAGGTTCCAGGCCGGGATCTCGCCAAACAGCCAGACCCCCAGCAGCACCACGAACATCAGGCCGGAATACTCGGTCGTCGCGATGCGGTTGGCCTCGACCTGCCGATAGGCATAGATGCAACTGGCATGGTAGAGCAGTTGCATCACGCCGCTGCCACCGATCAGCGCCAGCAGACGCCAGTCCACCGGCTGCCATTGATTCACCGCCAAGCCCGCCGTCAGTGGCAATGCCAGCAGGTTGGCCCAGAACAGGGTCGCCACCACAGAGATACCCGCTGGCAACTTGCGGCCGGTCACGTTGAACAGCGCCAGGGTGAAGGCGGTCACCAGGGCACCCAGCCCCGCCAGATGAAAATCCCCCGGCTTGAGCACGAACACGACCCCGAGCAGCCCCATGCCTCCCAGCAACCAGACCCGGGAATTGATCTTCTCCTTGAGCAACCAGGCCGCCAGCGGCAGGGTCAGCAGCGGAGAGACATAGAAGATGGCATTGGCCGTGGCCAGCGGCAGCTGGGTCAGGGCCAGCATCATGCCACCCCCGCCGAGCAGGCAGAGGTGACCGCGCAGCAGGTGCCATTTCCAGGCACCCAGTCCCCAGGCTGCTCTCGGCACCCGCAGCATGAAGGGCAGCAACACCAGCAGGGTCAGCAGCTGGCGCAGGAACATGTATTGAAAGGGGCTGAAACCGGGGCCGATCAGCTTGACCAGCACATCGGAGAAGGCCTGGGCCAGATTGCCCAGCACCAGGGTGATGATGGCGAAGGTTTGCAGGTCCAGAGCGAACCGCTTGCGCAACAGCTCCATCAGCGACAGCCACTCGTGTGGCGAACGCATATAAAATGGCTCAACGGCTCAATCGCTGAATCTTGTTCTGTATTAATGGGGTAAAAAACCATTTTTAAACCTATCCATCAACGGTTGCCGATTAATCACTCAGAGGGTACCCAGTAACATGGCGGCGAGCACCCGTTTTCTTTACTACCTCAAGACATAATAATTTCATTGTTATGCCTAAAAGATATTAAAAGGAGGTCATGCCGATGTGGGGAATGTCATCTTCCAGATAGGGTTCGCCCACGGCGGTGAAGCCATGACGACCATAGAAACCCTGCAGGTGCGCCTGAGCGCCCAGATAGATGCTGACCCCGGGCCACAGTTGTTCGCATTCCAGCAGCGCCTGTTGCATCAACTGGTGACCCAGACCATCGCCTCTGGCCTCGGGCGCAGTCACCACCCGACCGATCACCACCTGATTCGCCTTGGCGACGCCGGGCGCCATCAGTCTGGCGTAGGCCACCAGCGCGCCATCCTGCCAGCCGAGCAGGTGCTGCACGTCGGGACGCTTGTCGACCCCGTCCAGATCGAGGAAGACACAGGTCTGCTCCACCACGAAGACGCGGGATCTCAGGGTGAGCAGTTCATAGAGTTCGTTGACGTCGAGTTGTTCAAAAGACTTGAGGGACCAGTTCATGGGGATTCCTTGCTCATGATGAGAAGGGCAGCATAGCCAGCCAGCAACGAGCTGGCATTAACCTTTGTTAAGATCCTTCAGCCGTTTGCGAATGCGGCTCAGGCTGATGGGGGTGATGCCCAGATAGGCGGCGATCTGGTGATCCGGCACCCTGGCGTCCAGCTCGGGAAAACATTGCAGGAAGTGCTGATAACGGGCCTGGGGGCTCTCGGTCAGCAAGAGCAACTCTTTCTCCTCCTTGATGCGTAGTTGCACCGCCAGCAGGTGGTGATACCAGGCGGACCAGCAAGGGAGCTGACGCAAGTCGCCGAGGTTGAAGAGTTGCAGCCGGCAGGGCTCCAGCGCCTCCACGCTATAGCGGGCAGGTTCACCACTGAGCAGATGGTGGAAGTCGATAAACTCGTCCCCCTCCCAGTAGAACTCCTTGATGTACTCACGGCCATCCGCCAGCACCACCTTGGCCCGCAGCAACCCCTGCTCCACCCTGACCAGCAGATCGGGTCTGTCGCCCGCATGCCAGAGACAGGTGCGGGGGCTCAAGGTCAACGAGCGGGCAAAAGAGAGGAGGCGCGTGGCCTCCTGCTCATTCATGACCCGATCCCGGCTGAACGGGGGTCTGTCCATCCCGTTCGCCTCAGGCGCGACGCTGACGCACGGCTTCGAACAGGCAGACACCCGTTGCCACCGAGACGTTGAGGCTGGAGACGGCCCCGGCCATGGGGATGCTCACCAGTTCGTCGCAATGCTCGCGAGTCAGGCGGCGCATGCCCTTGCCTTCGGCGCCCATGACCAGCGCCATGGGGCCGGTCAGCTTGGCCTGATAGAGGTCGTGATCCGCCTCACCGGCGGTGCCGACCAGCCAGACGCCGCGCTCCTGCAACTCGCGCAGGCTGCGGGCCAGGTTGGTGACCTGGATGAGCGGCACCACTTCGGCGGCGCCACAGGCGACCTTGCGCACCACAGAGGTCAGGCCGCTGGCCTTGTCCCGCGGCACTATCACCGCATGGACCCCGGCCGCATCGGCGCTGCGCAGGCAGGCACCCAGGTTGTGCGGATCGGTTACCCCGTCCAGCACCAGCAGGAAGGGGGCGGTCTCTTGCACCGCCAAGCCGTCCAGCAGGCTGGCCAGATCGTGCTCGGCCAGCTTGGGTGCCTCTATCACCTTGGCCATGATGCCCTGGTGATTGTTGCCCTCGGCTTTGTCATCGAGCGTCTTGCGGTTCACGCTCTGCACCTTGAGACCGAGAGATTCAAGCTCGGTCAGCAGGGGTTGCAGCCGGTCGTCATCCCGGCCCTTGAGGGCCCACACTTCGATGAAACGCTCCGGGGTGCGCTCAAGCAGCGCGGATACAGCGTGAATGCCGTAGATCAGTTCAGTACTCATTTCGTGCTCTTGACCTTATCACGAGCCTTTTTGCTCGGTCGTCTGTTGCTGGGCTTGGCGCGGCCACCCTTGTCGGATTTGCCGATCTCCTTGCCCTCTTTGCGTTTTTCGTGGCGCTGGGCGCTCTTGGCCTTCTCTTTCTTGATCTCGGCCTGCTTGCGCGCCATCTCTTTGGCGTTCTTGCCGGTGGCCTGGAGCGGCTCTTCCACCATCACGAAGTCGATCTTGCGATCGTCCAGGTTCACGCCCATCACCTTGACGCGTACCTTGTCACCCAGACGGTAGCGACGGCGGAAGTTCTCGCCGATCAGCTGCATGTGCAGGGGATCAAACTGGTAGTAGTCGTTGGTGAGGGTGCTGACGTGCACCAGACCGTCGATGTGGATCTCCGCCAGACGGACGAAGAAACCAAAGCCGGTGACGCTGGCGATGACGCCGTCAAACTCGTCACCCACGTGATCCAGCATGTACTCGCACTTGAGCCAGTCGGCCACGTCGCGGGTCGCATCGTCGGCACGGCGCTCTGTCATGGAGCAGTGCTCGCCCATGGGATCCACTTCTTCCAGCTGGTAGTGGTAACCACCGCTCGGAGTCCATTTGTGGCGCAGATTGCCCTGCTGCTCCTTGGCCGTCTGGTACTTGATGGCGCGGTGCAGTATCAGGTCGGGGTAACGACGGATCGGCGAGGTGAAGTGCGCATAAGACTTCAGGGCCAGACCGAAGTGACCTATGTTGTCAGCCTGATAGACAGCCTGACGCATGGAGCGCAGCAGCATGGTGGAGAGCAGCTCCGCATCCGGACGCCCTTCAAACTTGGCGGCCAGCTCGGCAAAGTCTTTCGGCTCGGGCTCGAGGCCGCCCTTGAGCTCCAGACCCAGTTCGGCCAAGAAGTCACGGAAACCGGTCAGGCGCTCTTCGCCCGGACGGTCGTGCACCCGGAACAGGGCAAAGGCTTCGTTCTTCTCGATGTAACGGGCCGCGGCCACGTTCGCCTGGATCATGCACTCTTCGATGATCTTGTGGGCATCGTTGCGCACCAGCGGCACTATCTGGTCGATCTTGCGCTGGGCGTTGAAGATGAAGCGGGTCTCTTCGCTCTCGAATTCCACGGCGCCACGCTGGTGACGGGCGTGCTTGAGCGCCTTGTAGAGGTTGTTGAGCTCCTCGATGTGACCCACCAGCGGCTCGTACTGCTGACGCAGCTTGGGCTCGCCATCCAGGATCGCCGCCACCTTGCTGTAGGTCATGCGCGCGTGGGAGTTCATCACGGCTTCGTAGAACTTGTAACCGGACATGCGGCCGGCGGCTGAGATGGTCATCTCGCACACCATGCACAGACGGTCAACCTGCGGGTTCAGGGAGCAGAGGCCGTTGGAGAGTACCTCCGGCAGCATGGGCACCACGAACTCGGGGAAATAGACGGAGTTGCCACGCTGATACGCTTCGGCATCCAGCGCAGTGCCGGGCTTCACATAGGAGGAGACATCCGCGATGGCCACCCACAAGCGCCAGCCGCCACCACGCTTGGCTTCACAGAAGACGGCGTCATCGAAGTCACGGGCGTCTTCCCCGTCTATGGTGACCAACGGCAGGGCACGCAGGTCGATACGACCCTCTTTGGCCTTCTCCGGTACCTGTTCACCCAGACCGGCAACCTCCTTGGTCACCTCTTCCGGCCAGGTATGCGGGATGCCGTGGGTACGCAGGGCGATCTCGATCTCCATGCCCGGCGCCATGTTCTCGCCCAGCACGTCCAGCACGGTACCGACCGCATTGATGCGGGAGGTGGCGCGCTGGTTGATGCGCACCACTACCACCTGGCTCTGGCGGGCACCCTTGTTTTCCCCTTCGGGGATGATGATGTCCTGGCCGATGCGGCTGTCATCCGGCACCACGAAACCGACGCCATTCTCGACGAAGTAACGGCCGACGATATCCGCCTCGCGGGACTTGAGCAGACGCACCAGACGCGCTTCCTGACGACCCTTGCGGTCAATCTCGGTCGGCTGTACCAGCACGTAGTCGCCATGCATCAGACGCTGCATCTCGCGGTTGTTCAAATAGAGATCCGGTCCACCACCTTCCGGGCGCAGAAAACCGAAACCATCTTTGTGGCCGAGTACATACCCTTTCACCAGATTCAGACGATCCGGCAGGGCATAACATTGGTTGCGAGTGAATACCAGTTGCCCATCACGCTCCATGGCGCGCAGACGACGGCGCAAGGCTTCCAACGGCTCTTCGTCGGTCAGTTTGAGAGCCTTGGCCAGCTCTTCCCGGGACATGGGTTTTTCATGGCCCTTGATGAGCTCCAGCAGCATCTCGCGACTGGCGATGGGGTTTTCGTATTTTTCGGCCTCGCGTTGGAGGAAAGGATCTTTTTGAGACATAAGCAGGCCTTAGGGTAGGTAATAACGCAGACATTATATCGAAGGGGGGAGCTAATGGCATCCATCGGCTGCCTTTTGGCCAATCTCTCTGTCATACTATGCAAAGTTTGCAGGCATGATGAGACACGGAACTCATGAGCAAGGACTCGTTCGCCCAATCCGCCGCCTATCTGAAGCAGGCGGTTCCCCTGATGATCAAGTATCAAATTCCCACGACGCCGGATAATTACACCCTTTGGTATAACTATGTGGCCGCCAGCATGCCCGAGCTCAATCAGGCCATCGATCAGGCCATCAAGCTGCAGGGCACCTGCTCTCTCACCACCTGCGAACGGCTCTATCACCAGCATCTCGCCGCCGAGGACGAGCAGCAGATGGAGGCGATGAAGCTCACTCTGGCTGCCATGGCCAACGAGCTCGGCCATAGCATGCAGGATGCCATCTCCGACACCGGCATGTTCCAGGAGATGCTCGACAAGAGCTTCGATCGGCTGAGCCTCATCGACGATGAGGGGCTGAGCCTGGAGGATACCATGGGTATCTTGCGGGATCTGGTACGCGAGTCGCGGGATGTTCGCATGTCGACCATGCATTTTCGCAATCAGCTCAGCAGCGCCGAGAAGGAGATCAAGGAGCTGCGCGAGGCGCTGAATGAAACTCGCAAGCTGGCCAACGAAGATGCCCTCACCTCCCTGCTCAACCGACGCGCCTTCGATCTGGAGATAGACGGCCTGATCCGCAGCAAGCGCCCCTTCTCTCTCATTTTATCGGACATAGACCGCTTCAAGAACTTCAACGATGAATATGGCCATCTACTGGGGGATCAGGTATTACGCGCCTTCAGCAAGCGGCTGCGGGAAACCTGCAAGGAGGGCATCACCGCCTACCGGCTCGGTGGTGAAGAGTTTGCCCTGCTGGTGCCCATGCGCAGCCTGGCCCTGAGCCGCCAGATGGCCGAGAGCCTGCGCCGGGCCATCGAGAAAATGTCCATTCTGGATCGCAAGTCAGGCCGCCGCATCGACCACATCACGGCTTCGTTCGGGGTGGGTGAGTACAATGGCCAGGAGACGGGTGATGCCCTGGTCGAACGAACCGACAAGCTGCTCTACAAGGCCAAGGAGCTGGGCCGCAACCGGGTGATGCCGCTGCCCTCCTGATCCTTCCAGACAACAAAAAGGCCGGTCAATGACCGGCCTTTTTCATGCTTGCAATACCAGGCTTAGAGGCTTTTCAGCTTCTCTTCCGGCAGGGCCAGCTCGTCGTTGTGGTTGACGCCGATGCCGCGCTCCAGCACGTGGCGGGCGATGGCATGGGCCTCTTCCAGCGAGTGCATGCTGAAGGTGCCACACTGGTATTCGTTCAACTCCGGTATCTTGGCCTGATCCTGCACTGTCAGCACATCGGCCATGGCCGCTTGCCAGGCTGCGCCGACACGGGCCTCGTCCGGTGCGCCGATCAGGCTCATGTAGAAGCCGGTACGGCAACCCATGGGGGAAATGTCGATGATTTCCACCCCATTGCCGTTCAGGTGATCCCGCATGAAACCGGCAAACAGGTGCTCGAGGGTGTGGATGCCGCGCTCGGAGAGGATCTCCTGGTTCGGCACGCAGAAACGCAGATCGAACACGGTAATGGTGTCCTTGTTCGGGGTCTGCATTGTCTTGGCCACGCGTACCGCAGGGGCTTCCATGCGGGTGTGGTCAACGGTAAAACTGTCCAATAACGGCATTTCTGACTCCTGATTTGGTTACCAGAACCAGCCCCCGCTGGAGAGCTGATCCTTGCATTGTCGATACTGGGCGCCGTAGCGCTGGGCGCGAGCCTCTACCTTGCGGGAGGTCTTCATCAACCACCCCTTGCTGCGGTAGCTGCCACGCCGGTAGCCACCCCACCCTTCGTGATAGTTGAGATACTGGCCATAGGCATCCCACTTGGAGGTGCCATTCAGCCGCTGGGCCTTGTTAGTGTACCAGCCCATGAAATCGATGGCGTCGGCAAAGTCGTCGCGACTGCTCCAGCCGTTGCCGGTTTCCCGCTGGTAATCGTCCCAGGTTTCGTCTTTCACCTGGGCATAACCATAAGCGGAGCTGGCCCGCCCGGTCGGGATGAAGAGGAAGTATCCCATCGGCGGCTGGGCATCGTGTACGAAGGAGGACTCCTGGTACATCATGGCCATCACCACCTGGATCGGCGTCCCCCACTTCTCGTTCATCTCGAGTGCCGCCTTGTGCCACTCGGGTTTCTCCCGAAAGATCTGGCACAGGTTCTCCGGTTGAGCCGGCGGCCTAGTACTGCAGGCAGTCAGGCCGGCCAGCAGGCCGGCCACCGCAGCGAGGCGCATCCATGACATCAGCCGTGTTGCATCTTCGTTCTCTTGATCGTTACGAGGCACATGCATCACATCAAATCGCGTCTTCGTTCTCTTCGCCGGTACGAATGCGAATGACCCGTTCCACCTCGCAGACGAAAATCTTGCCGTCACCTATCTTGCCGGTGCGGGCAGTGTTCTGGATGGCTTCCAGGCAGGCATCGAGATCCTCGTCCTGCACCACCAGCTCCACCTTTACCTTCGGCAGGAAATCCACCATGTATTCGGCGCCGCGATAGAGCTCGGTGTGCCCTTTCTGGCGGCCGAAGCCTTTGACTTCGGATACCGTCATGCCGTTGATGCCGATCTCGGCCAGGGCCTCGCGCACATCGTCCAGCTTGAACGGTTTGATGATGGCTTCAATCTTCTTCATGGTGACTCCTTACCAGTTCTGTTTGCCAAACCCGGATGTGATGGGGTAACGGCGATCCTTACCAAAGTTGCGGGCAGTGATACGGGGCCCGACGGCGGCCTGACGGCGCTTGTATTCGTTGAGATCCACCAGCCGGATCACCTTGCGCACCACTGCCTCCTCGAATCCCTCTGCCACCAGATCGGCGACCGAGGCATCCTCTTCCACGTAGCGCTTGAGGATGGCATCCAGGATGTCGTAGGGGGGCAGGCTGTCCTGATCCACCTGGTCTGGCGCAAGCTCTGCCGAGGGGGGACGGTCGATGACCCGCTGCGGGATCACGTAATCGACCGAGTTGCGATATTCGCACAATTTGAAGACCAGCGTCTTGGGCACGTCCTTGAGCACGTCGAAACCGCCCGCCATGTCACCATACAGGGTGGCATAGCCCACGGCCATCTCGCTCTTGTTGCCCGTGGTCAGCACTATGCGCCGACGCTTGTTGGAGAGCGCCATCAAGAGCACGCCGCGGCAGCGAGCCTGCAGGTTCTCTTCCGTGGTATCCCGGGCTGTGCCGGCAAACAGCGGTGCCAGCTGGGTCATGAAACCTTCGAACATGGGCTCGATGGAGATGATGTCGAACTCGACCCCCATCCGCTCGGCCTGCTCCTTGGCATCCTCCACACTCATCTGGGCTGTGTAGCGGAACGGCATCATCACAGCCTGCACCTTGTCCGCCCCTATGGCATCGGCCGCTATGGCCAGGGTCAGGGCGGAATCGATACCGCCGGAGAGACCCAGCACGGCCCCCTGGAAACCGTTTTTGGTGATGTAGTCACGCACCGCCAGCACCAGTGCCTGATAGGTCTCGGCCAAGGGGTCGAGCGACGCGGCAGGCTCCCGTTCTTTCAGCGGCTGCCCGGCGGCAAAGTGCACCAGCGCCAGCTCTTCGGCAAACGGAGCCAATTTATGGGTCAGCTCGCCCCGACCATTGAACACCTTGGAACAACCGTCGAAGATCAGCTCGTCCTGGCCACACACCTGATTGAGATAGACCAGCGGCAAACCTGTCTGATGACAGCGGGTCGTCATCAGCTCATGGCGGATCCAGGGTTTCTCCTGATCGTAGGGCGAGGCATTGATGGTGAGCAGCAGCTCGGCTCCCGCCGCCTTGGCGGCCAGCGCCGGGCCCGGTTGCCACAGATCTTCGCAGATGAGCAGCCCCAGCTGATGACCACGGAAGGGCACCACGCAGCTATCCGTGCCTGCGGTGAAGTAGCGCTTCTCGTCGAATACTCCGTAGTTGGGCAGATCCTGCTTGAAGTAACGGGCGATAAGTTTGCCCTGCTCATAGAGAGAGGCCGCATTATGGAGCGCAGCCCCCTCACGCCAGGGGTGACCCACCAGAATGGCACACTTGCCCTGCCAGGCCGCGATGCGAGCCAGCGCAGCGTCGACCCGGATCATCAGATCGGCACGCAACAGCAGATCCTCCGGCGGGTAGCCGGTCAGGGCCAGCTCGGAGCACACCAGCAGATCAGCACCTTGCTGCTCGGCCTGGGCGGCCGCAGCCAGCACCTTGTCACAGTTATCTTCGATGGCGCCTACCGTCAGATTCAACTGGGCAAGCATCAGAGAGAGGGCTTTTGCCATGGCGATACATCTTAAAATCGAAAATGATGGGGAATGATAAAGAAAAGGCGCTGGCTGTGCCAGCGCCCAAGGCTCAAGGGGTGCAAGTCAGGTTGGCAGCGTTGGTGACGCCATTGTCCACCAGCAGGGAACAGGGCCCGCTCAACACCTGGTTGTTGGGCTGTGGCGTCATCTGCACGCTGAAAGAGGGCGGCTGCAGCATGTAGGTTGTGCTGCCCTGATTGGTGTAGGAAAGATTGATGGCCAGCGTCGCATTTTCCGGGGCCTCGCACAGATAGGCTGCGGGCTGGTTGTTCGCCTGCGGTTTGTCGATACGGCAGGTCGCCCCCGAGTTTGGCGTGCTGATGCTCAGGTTGTTGAAGGTGTTCTTGCTGCAGGCCTCTGGCGGGGCATTTTTACCATTACCCCGCGTCAAACACTCGATCCGCCCACCGACTTTGATGGTCGGTACCGTCTGCTGGCTTGCATCAATTTTCACCAGCATGTCGGCGCTCAATGCCAATGATTGATCCTGCGGGGAGATCAGGGAGGCGGTGATCCCCGAGTTCCCCTGATAGGCGGCGACCCGGATAATGACGTCCCGCAGTATCTGGCCGCTGTCTTTGGTCGATTTTTTCGCCGTCATGTAGCCGCGACTGTAACTGCCGAAATAGTAGTTATTGAGGTCCACCACGGTTTTCACCGCTTCATTGGTGACGGTCGCATAATCGGTGGCGCTGCCGGTCAACAGGGTCAGTGGTCCCATGGTCCACTCTGCCAGCATTGTCAGGTTGATATCCTGAAACGGTACCTTGGTCAGATAGTCAGTCGCGCTGGTGTCGATGCCAACCAGATAGACAGGGTCGAGCACGTCCACATAGATGCCGCGAGCGATGAGCTGCGCCGTGCCGGTACTGACTGTGATGCCTGTCGTGGTATCTCCCCCCGTCTCTGCATTGGAGGCCAGCCAGGCCGAAAAGTCGGTGATCGTCGGGAGCGTGGCGGAGGCGCCTTGCGTCCAGTTCAGGGTCGACTTCTGCCAGTCGATGTAAGTCTTGACCACGTACTTGATGTATTTCTGATAGCTGGCCTGATTGGCCGGCTTGGCCAGAAAATCGGCCGTGGTCACCACTACCTTGACCAGGTTCCAGTCTGGCAAGGGGCGATAGAAACCGTCCAGCCGGACAAAACGACAGGCGTCCACATATTTGCCACTGGTGACAGTGCTCAAGGCACTGTTGTAGCGCACCCGGCTGGTGTTGAGCGGAGCATAGAAGTTAGTAAAGCTGGAACCACTGCCATCGAAGTGATCCTTGCAACAGCTGGTACACAGCGTCGGCTGGCCATTGACGCTGCTGTCGAGCGTCCCGGCCGGCTTGCTCAGCATGGCGCCAGCTTTCCAGTAAAGTTGCTTGCTCGCCGAACTGTAGACCTGCCCCGGCAAATAGGCGGTCAGGCTGGAGCCATAACTGCATGAGCAGGAGACTGAGGCCATGTCCTGCAACACCTGCTGGGTGTTGCCTCCGGCCTCAGGCTTGTAAGTCACGGTTTCAAACTGTACCAACTTGCCGACCTGACCATCTTTGGACGTGACTGTGGGCAAGGGCTTGCTGGTCTCCTGCTTGTTGCCATCGCCCAGCTCAACCGAGATGACATCCGGGGCGACCCCAGGCGTATAGTTGACCTTGGGCCCCTGCCTTGCGGTGTTCAAGCCCCCGTTCAACTGATCTGTGCTCAAGGACTCTATCGGCGATACATTCCCGACAAGCTGCAGCGTATGGAATTGCCCTTCACTATCCGACCAGCCGACATTGACTGCCACCGCCTTTCTCCCCGGATAGCTGAGGCGATAGCCGGCTGGCGCAGTGCCTTGCCAGGTTGAGCCATTCAGATACTGATTGGTCACGGTCCAGGCCAGAGAATAGGGTTCCCCCGACAGGGTAACGGCGGCACTGGCCGAGGTGATCTGGTTGTAGGCCGTGAGCGGCGCCGTTGCCGTCATCACGCCATTGAAGTTGCGGAACTCATCGAGTTTTGACTCAGCCAGGCGCATCGCAGTCTCATAGCGACGGCCATCCTGTGAAACAGTCAGCGCCGACTTTGACATGGCGACCAGGCCGACAACCCCGACCCCCAGCACGACCAGCGTGATCAAAATCTCAAGCAGGCCAAATCCTTTTTGCCTATTCATCCTCATCTTCCTCTACCAGTCCCGCCAACTGCCGGGCACCTGATTGACGACCTGGAAAGCGGCGCCATTCGAGATGTTGCTCAATACATTGGCATCAAACTTTGCATCGTAGGTGCCGTTGGCATTTCCCAGCTGATAATTGGATACCATGGCGCCATGCACTATGGCCCCGCCGGTCAGCTTCACATCCGTACCGGCTGCGGCCGGGTTGGACGAGTAGGCAAAGACCAGACCGTACAGCACAGTGTTGCCATTCACCGCCAAATTGCCGTTGCGCACTATCAGGATCACGGGGGCGGCCTCTGAACCGACGTTGGCAGAAGGCTTGCAGTCGCCATCCACTATGATGAGCCCGGTCGAGGTGGGGCCTAGGGAGCTGCAATCGGTCAACCGCTGGGTGGCTCTGGCCTCCAGATTGGTCCAACCGGCAGCATCATCCTTTTCATTGAACAGATACCAGACCAGATCGGTCGGAAAGGCGGCATCGTTGTCCTTGATATCCGACTGCTTGTCCCCTTTCTGGCTGATATTGGCCGAACAGCCGCCGCTGTAATCCCCCTGATGACAGGTTTGCCCCGTGCCCGTAATGAGGTCGACGTTGCCACTGGTCCAGACCGACAGGGGCACCCCCAGCCCACCGCCATTGGGATTGGCCACTATGGTGAAGTTGCCGCCGACCGCCATGCCGCCGGCCACGGTCAAGGGAGCCGCTGGCGATCCCGCCAACACGTTGAAACGAACCACCTTGGTCTCTACTGCTGCCTGTGCCTGATCATTGCTCAGCGTCGCCTGGGAGCGCACCCGGATCGGAGTCACCACCACGGACCCCACGGTAATGGCCGTGTCATCCACTGACGAGAGTGTGTAGCTGCCCGTGGTCAGCATGGTTGTCGCCGAACTGGTGCGCCAACCCGGGTCCAGCGCCAGCCGCCCCAATCCATCCGCCATGCCCTGCTCTGCCATCGCCATGGCTTGACGATAGAGCACCTCATTGAGGGTCACCCGTCGATCGGCCACCAGCATCTTGCCGACCAGCAGTGAGATACCCAACAAGATCAGCACCAGCAGCAACGTGATGGTGAAGGTGGTAAAACCCGACTGTCGGCTCATATCAGTACCCATCATTACGCAGTTTGATGTCCCGCTGCAGATTCAGGGTCAGTGCGGGCGCAGACTTGAAGCGACCGCTCATCATCAACTGCAGTGCCCGCGCCCCGCTGACCTGGCTGCTCGGCAGCAACCTGAGGGTCATGGCGGTTATCTCTATGGTGTCATCGGTAGAAACAAGGCTGCCGTTGCCACATATCGTAGCGCCAGTCCCCTGCTTGATCCCCTTGTCAGCACTGCTGTAGCTGTAGACCAGGGTGTCATCCGTGTTCAGTACACCGTTCTCATCATTGTCATAGCGCACCCTGATGCAGGTATAGAGGCCGGAGCCCGTCGCCGTTTCATTCATCAGATCCGTTGCCGTATCAAAATAGAAACTGGAGCGGCTGCCGGATGTTGCGGCAAGAAATTGAGTCGCATTGGTGTCATACCCGGTTCGCTGGATATCGCGCGCTATCATGTCCGTCAGCAGCTGGATCTCCTGATTCAGGCGACTGGTCTGCATGGCGGTATGATTGGCCTTGAGGATGGTGGCGAACAGCGAGGTCACAGCCGCGACCAGCAGCAGCCCGGCCACCATGGCGACCATCAGTTCGACCAGGTTGAAGCCATGAGCCCTCAATCGCATGTCACCTCCCCGACCAGGTTGCTGACGGCACAGGTGCGTACCCGCCCGAGGTTGCTGGTCACCACCTTCATGCTGGCAACGGACGAGGCAACCGTGATGCTGCCGCTGGGCAGGGTGCCGCGACGGGGGGAAAACGTGATGGGACGCACCTGGCTCGATGATTCGGTATAGGTCGCCGTCAGGACAATGCCCGGGAACTCGCTGGCATCGGCCCCCTTGCGACCCTCGATACTGGAGCAAGTATCGCTGCAACTGCCGCAGGTCGCGTCGATGCTGATGCGATAGCACCAGTTGTTGGTGCCACTGTTGAACAGGATCATCTGCAAGTTGCGATTGCGCTTGAGTGCTTCGGACTTGAGCAACATCACATCCGTATAGACGGCCTGAGTCGCCGCCTTGACCATCTGGTCCTGGCGCAATGATTGATAGCTGGGGATGGCCACGGTCAACAGCAGGGCGACCAGGGCCAGAGCAACCATCAGTTCGATCAGGGTAAAACCGGCGGATCTGCCCTCTGTGCATTCCATTAGCTCAAGACTCCTTTCTTTTTGCTCATGCCAGTAGAGCGTACTGTCAGTACTATCCTATAGTATCAACCTGTTTCACGAACCATGCCGCCCATGAGAATCAAACAATCAGGTATCACACTGCTGGAGTTGATGGTCGTGATCGCCATCGTCGCCATCATTGCCTCTGTCGCCTACCCCAGCTTCACCGATGGTTTGCGCAAATCCCGCCGGGCTGAAGCCTTCAAGGGATTGCTCAGCATGCAGCTCAAGCAGGAGGAATACCGAATTTCAAACTCTGAATATGTTAATAAATCAGGGTTTGAAACAACTCCTTCTTTGCTCGGTAATCCCAGCAGTGACTATTACACCTTCGGGGTTGCATCGGGGGCGACCGCGACCACCTATACCCTGATCGCCACCACCAAAGGGGCTCAGGTCGGAGACAAGGCCGGCAGCACTGCCTGCGATACCCTGACACTCAACAAGGCCGACACCAAGACCCCAGCCGATTGCTGGTAACAGGCGACCGGTATCGACGTACTACCAGCACTCCGCCGCCGTCATGGTGGCGCCTGACACCCCTTGCTGCCCGCCCTGATCCAGGGTCAGCAGGCCGCAGGGGTCACCATTCATGGCTCCGGTTGGAATCGCCGTCAGGGTATAACGGCCCCCGCTGGCATTGAGCGCCAGGTTGTAATAAGCCTCTCCCCCCTCCTTTGGCAGGGTCGCCAGTCCGGCAGAGGCCAGATTCCCGCCATCATAATTGCCCTCCGCAGTAAACTGCCGCTCCAGATATTGCGCGGCCTCCAGCAAGGCCGCCTTGGCTTCGGCCCGCTTGGCCGAGGCGATGTAGTTGTTGTAACTGGGGTAGGCGATCACGGTCAGGATGGCCATCACGGCCACCGCAATCATCAACTCCATCAGGGAAAATCCACGCTCCATGCCAGCCTCTAGTCCAGTTGCAACCAGGATTGACGACCACCCAGATCGCCCGCCCCCTCTTCCAGCGTGACCGAGATGTTGCCACTGGATCCGCTGATGTATTTACGCTCCATGTCTGCATCCTCCACCACGCTTGGGGTCGTGGTGAGTTCGTCAAATTGCTTGCCACTGACCGGCACCTTGACGTCATTGCCGGCATCATCCTTGATCCCCACATAGTCATCATCGTTGACGGCACCGTCACCATTGACGTCGAACACCGAGTAGGTCAAACGGGCCCCCGACACGGGATCCAGCTCCATCAACCAGGAACGGCCGCCAAAATCACACGCATCTGCCGAGGGGATCAAGGTGTTGAAGATCAGCCGCTTGTTCCGAAACAGCATCTCGGAGACGGCGCGCTCCCCCACTCCTTTGCTCAGTCCGGGTGACTTCAAGACCAGGTACCAGCCCTTCTGGCTGGTGTAGTTGACTGCCTTGCTGGACACCACCCGCACGTTGAACTTGATGCTGGTGCCATTGGCCGAATACTCGTGGGTGATGCTCTGTTGCAGCAACTGGCTGCTGCTCACCTCGGCCCCCGCGTCCCAGATGCCATAGACGGCCTCCAGCCTCGGAGTTGCAGGCAACAGCTTGTCATCGTTGGTGAAATAGCTCCCCGTCCCCATCAGCACCATGATGCCCCCCTTGGGATGGCGGATCGCCAGTGGCCGCATGGTAATGGGTTGGCGCGTACTGGCCGAGCAGGTGCCATTGCAGGCCTGGAACAGCGGCTTTGGCTTGTTGCCGGTCTTGAAGGCGCTGCCCCACTGAGCGCTGTTGTTGTCGGTCAGATCGAACTTCCACAGGTTGCCCTGCAGATCGCCGGCATAGACATAATCAGCCACCCGATCGCCATCCTCATCCACCGGCAAGGGCGATGAGAGACCGTTCGGTTCGCTGGCCGAGCCCACCTGGGTATCTATCTCCTTGATCACGGCGCCGGTCGCCAGATCCAGTACGAACAGGCGCGCCGTCTGGCTGGTGCTGTTGTAACCGTTGGCCACCAGCGCCACCCATTTGTTGCCGGACTTGACCCGAACCAGGGTCGGTGCCGCCAGCGCCACTCCCATCTCGGCATTGGTGAATTCCCACAGCATCTTGTCGGCGCTGAAATTGTCCGGTGCCGTCACATCGATGGCGAATACCGCCTTGCCACCGGCCCCCGTCGACCCCAGCAGCACCGTCTTCCAGCTGCTGCCAAGATAGGCATCGCCCACCTTGGCAGTACCATCGACATAGTAACGATGACTGTAATCCGGCTTGGTCAACAGGCTCAGATCTCCCAGCAGGCTGGCAGGAATATAGGCCAGGGTCTCCACCCCGTTGGCGACCCTGAAACCGTGCAGCATGCCGTCATTGGCCCCCACGTAGAGCATGGGAGTGCGGCTGCGGATGGCCGTCGACCCGAGGAAACTCTGATAACCGTCCCGCTCCGCCTGGGTCAGACCGGTGGCGCTGCCGTAGCCGTAATCCCGGCTGCCGACATAGACGGGATCCGAGTTGATGATGTCCCCCAGCAGATCGCTGCGACTGCGAAACAGGCCGCCATTGCTCTGTTCACGGCTGCGATCACCGCGCAGATAGGCGACCCGGTTCTCCCCCTGGTTGTCGCCGGCGATGTTGAACAGGGCGCGGTTGGTGGCATTGAGATCGGTCCAGGTAAAAGGGATGCCGACCCCGTTTTGCCGGGTGAAAATAGTGCGGGCCGAATGCGCCGGGATCAGGGTCGCCGCATCCCAGGCCATGGAGCCCAATGAGCCATCGCTGTTGAGCGGAATGGAAACCAGTTGTCCCGACCAGTCCCCGCTGTTGTAACGGGCCTGATAGATGTGGGTATTGCTGTCCAGCCGGGTCGCGTTGGCGGTCACCGAACTGGCTGAGCTGTTGCGGGCCGCGATCTGGGCCAGGGTGCTGCTCAGGGCCGCGGCAAAGGTGTCGGGGTCGGCCGCACTGAAGAAGCTGCCCTTGCTGTTGAGTGCCGCATGCCAGAGATCATCGATCTTGTACTCCGGAATGTAGGTCGGGTTCTTGTACTCCTTGTCATCCGGATCATGGGGATTGGGCCAGCTGCTCGGGATGCCGTTGGCCGGATTGAGCGAGCCATTCACCCCCAGCCCGACGGTGAAATTGACCAGATGCTGCCAGTTGGCGGGATCCGCCGTGCTGGTCGGCACCTTGTTGGCCAGATCGGTGCGCAGATCCGTCTTCCAATACTGGTAGGCCACATCGGCCAGGGTATTGCTGTAACCGTCCTTGTCCTGATCCCCCACCGAAGGGGTGTCTCCGTTCCAGTAGCCGTCCGTCATCAGTATGTTGTAACTCTGACGGCAGGTGAGGTGCGGCAGAGTGCTGCCCGCACTGGCGGCCCAGGGGCCATTGTTGTCCGTGCGGGAGAAGTACTCCCCCACATCCTTCAGACTGGTGCGTAGCGGTGTGCCGGACGCCAGAATGTCGCGGCTGTAGAGGTCACTGAAAAATGCGCTGCGATCGGTGCCGGAGAAGGGGGCCACGCCACGGATCACGCTGCCACTGGCGTTGATGGTGGCAAAGCCGACCCGGATGGCCTGCCCCTGACTGGCAAAGGCCCGCCCAACCCCGGCCCTGGCCGCCAGGATCCTGGAGCGATAGTAGGTATACCAGTTGGCGAAGTTCTGGATCTCCTCGTCATAGGTGCAGACGGGCGCGCTCTTGCAGTCGCTGCGGTTGGGGCGTCCGCCATAGGTGCTGCCCGACTTGATCTCGACCCGGGTGTAGCTGCCCACCTTCTTCACATCGCCACTGCCCTTGTAGGCAAAATAGACGGCGGGCCAGAACGTCTCGTCATCGTTGTAGTCGCTGGAGGAGAATCCGGTGTAGTAACGCAGCGATCTAGACCGGTTGTTCTTGGTCAGGTCACGGCAACCGGCGGCCGTATTGAATGGATTGTGCGGCGCACAGCTGATGCTGGCATTCGCCATCAGGGTGCCATCCGCCTTGACCCAGGGGCGGTAGCTCTGCAGCGGGTTGTAGTAGAGCTTGTTGTTGTTGCTAGAGCGGGTATAGGCGTTGCGGTCGTTGTTGCTGGTGAAGGTGACGGTCCGGTTGTCATAGTCCTCGCTGCCATACACGTTGTCGACGCGGGGATAGACGTAGCGGGCGCTGTTCTCGATCAGCCCCTCCGGCATCAGCTCGAAGTGCATGGAGCCGGAGTCATCGAGGCTGAACATGATGTTGGGCTCGGCCCGGGTACCGAGATAGAGGGGAACCTGGGCAATATCGAGCGCGGCCTGCACCGGCGAGCAGAGCAGCAGGACCGAGAGTCCGTAGCCAGATGTGCGCATGGGTTGCCCTCCTAGCGGCTGTAGGTCGATTGCAACAGCACCCGGCTCTCATCCGAGAGACCGAATCCCCTTGCCGTGATGCGATAGAGGCGACGCTCGCCTATGGGTTCGTCGACCGCCAGACTCTCATTGCCAGCCTGGGTGTAGGGCAGTCGCTCGATGAAGTACTCGGGGGCGCGCCCCGCCAGACCGCTGTTGGCATAGGTACGCCAGGCCGTGGAGGGAGACGCGGGATCCACCGCCACGCTGACGAACTCGTACAAACCGGCGCTGTTGTCATAGGGGCCTGAATTACCGGCTTCCAGATAGCGCTCGGCGGCACGCAAACCGGCCTCCGCCGCCTGCAGCGCCTGCTGCGACTCCTTCTGGTTGCCCGCCATCTTCTCCTGCAACAGTGCGCCCTGCATGCTGGTTATCGCCAGCAGGCTCACCATGGCCAGAAAAATCAGGCTGATCACCAGTGCCATTCCCTGTTGTCGAGGCATCATGGATTCCATCCTCATGGCAGCCGGTTGCGCAGGGCGACCGTGGTCTCGGCCACCCAGTACCAGTGATTGTCACCAGCCTGGAAGGTCGAGCCCGCAAAGCTCAAGGCCTGGGGCGCGGAGACCAGATTGCCCTGAGCGCTGCGCATCAAGAGCTGGACACCAATCCCCAGCACGTTGTCCCAGTTCGGATTGCTGGCGGCGCTCACGTAACGATCCGCCGCCCGATCCCGGTTCTGATCCTCGCCGAAGGTCAGCTGGATGTCGGTCACCCCTTCGACCAGCGGCATGCCGGCGGCGAGACCACTCTTGCGATAGAGGATGTAGGGGGCGGTGGCCGAGGCCCGGGCAATGTAGTAGATCCGGGTCTCCATCCGGCTCAGTATCGAACCGGCACCAAAACGCTCCTCGACCGGGCTGCTGGCCCCGCCCCAGGAACTGATAGCATTGCCTGGGGTGTATTTGTTGTCATTGGAGTGACCTATGTTGACCTCGGTCCCCGCCCCCACCACCTGGGTCTGGGTGATCTGGAAGATCCGGGCCTTCTGGCAATCGGAGACCATGACTATGTCCCCTTCGCACAAGTCGCTGTAGCCCTGCTTGCCGGTGCCGCAGTAGTTCGCCTTGCTGGAGATCTGCTGCACGAACAGCTGGGCGGCGCTGTTGTTGCGCGTCACCGGCACCCCGGCCCCGGTTGGCCCCTGGATCAACAAGACGTCGCTACCCGGCCTGGGCTTGGGCTCGCCTGCGGTGAACAGGGCCGACAAGGCGGCGGGCAGAGTGGCGGTGACATTGTCATAGCCGCGCAGATAGACGGTGAAGTTGTAGGGCAGTGCAGTCCCGCCGGTGAGGGTATTGGTAATGTTGACCCCCTGCTTGCTCAGACAGCCCTGATAACCCACCATTCGCAGCTCTTTTTGCAGCAGGTTGACGGCAAATCGGCTGTCTTCCTGCACCCGGGCTATGGCCTCGCCGGTCAGATAGGTCTTATGGTTGCCGAGAAAAACCTGAATGATGATGCCCACCGTCAGCAGAGACAGCACCAGGGCTATCATGACCTCCACCAGACCGACCCCGGCCTGCCGTCGCAGTGACATGCGCCCGCTCATAGATCCGTCCTCAGCGTCATGCTGCGCAACGAAGGCTCGGTCGGCAGCCGGCTGGCATCCCACTGGATGGTGATGGTGGCCTGCCCCGCGCTGATCACAATGGCGCCATCGCCGCTCGGCAGACCGGTCAGCGCCTGTTTCCAGTACTGCAGATCCAACATGGCCATCGAGCTGCCGGAGACGGCCTCCCCCAGCCCCACATTGTACTGGCCGAGCAGGGCCGCGCTGCGATTGGCCCGCATCATGTCGGTGATCATGTAGGCGTACTGGGTCGCCTCGGTGCGGGTCAGCGCCGACTGGTTGCTCTTGAGTGCCTGCAGTTGCAAGGTTGCCATGCCGAGGATGCCGATCGACAGCACCAGCACGGAGATCAGGATTTCGAGCAGTGACAGCCCTTGTTGACGCTTCATATGCAGCTGGTCTCCTGGATGGAGGGACGGCCGGCGGGGGTGATCATGATGTCCCGTGCCGGCTCGGCGGCACAGTCTGGTGGTTGCAGGGAAAACACCAGCGTCACCTGCTGGCGGCCATCGAGAAAGCCGTTGCCACTGAAACGCAAGAGCGAGGTGTTGCTGACCAGAGTGCCTGACCCCATGTCGGGGAAGAGGCGCAGCAGCTCACCGTTATCCAGGGTGCCATTGCCGTTGCTGTCGACCCAGATCTGCCAGCCCGACTCCCAGTGATGCTGGGTAATGTTGCTGGCTGTGGCGGAGAGGGTCACCGCCGTATTGCGGCGAATGGCTTCGGAGCGGGCAAGGTTGATGGCGGCCACGAAATTGTTGGCCTGGGTGGTCAACGTGATGTTGCGCAATACCGCGCTAAAGGAGGGGACTCCCAGGGTCAGCAGGATCGACACGATCGCTATGGTGACCATCAGCTCGATAAGGCTAAAACCTGAACGCAAAAACATCCTGTTTCGCTCTGATTTCGTTGGGGGCTTGCCTGCATATCCATGTGCCATCAAGCCAGATGAGAAGATCATCAGCAGTCTAGACTGCGGCTCTTCGCTTGCAATTCAATCTACTCAAATCTTGGACATACATCATCAATTTTCGCTGGGTTCCTGCGGCATCCGGGTAAACAAGATTCATAAGAATCGTGCATAAAAAAGCCACCTCGCAGGAGGTGGCTCGGGGACCCATCATCTCATCCCGACCAACAGGATGCGGATCAGAGGATCCGCAGCTCGAGCGGCACTTCAAACACCACGTTCTCTTCGCGACCCGGGTGCTCGACAACCATATTGCCGCCCAGCTCGCGCAGGCGGGCGATAACGTTCTGCACCAGCACGTCCGGTGCCGAGGCGCCGGCCGTCACCCCGATGCGCTCGACCCCCTCCAGCCAGCCGGTTTCGATCATGGAGGCATCGTCGATCAGGTAGGCGCGAGCCCCCACCTTCTCGGCCAGCTCGCGCAGACGGTTGGAGTTGGAAGAGTTGCGTGACCCGACCACCAGCATGGCATCTACCAGCCCCGCCATCTCCCGCACCGCATCCTGGCGGTTCTGGGTGGCGTAACAGATATCGTCCTTGCGCGGCCCCTGGATCTTGGGGAACTGCTTGCGCAGGGCGTCGATCACATCCGAGGTTTCATCCACACTCAGGGTAGTCTGGGTGACGAAGCAGAGATCATCCGGATTCTTCACCTGGAGTTTGGCCACATCGTCCGGCGTTTCCACCAGATACATGCCGCCTTCGCGGTTCTCGTACTGGCCCATGGTGCCGATCACCTCGGGGTGACCCGCGTGACCGATGAGCACGGCTTCGGAGCCCTTGCGACTGGCGCGATGGACTTCCATGTGTACCTTGGTCACCAGCGGGCAGGTGGCATCAAACACCTTGAGGGCACGGGACTTGGCCATCTCGCGCACCGTCTTGGCCACGCCGTGGGCGGAGAAGATGACGATACTGTCGTCCGGCACCTCGTCCAGCTCCTCGACGAACACGGCCCCCGCCTCTTTCAGCTTGTTCACCACATAGCGGTTGTGCACCACTTCGTGACGGACATAGATGGGAGCACCGAACTTCTCCAGCGCGCTCTCGACTATGCTGATGGCACGATCAACGCCGGCGCAGAAACCGCGAGGATTCGCGAGCAGAATATCCATCAGTGAACCTCTTCCTCGTCATCAACGCCCAGGATCTCCACCTCGAAGGTGACGGTATGACCGGCCAGGGGGTGGTTGAAATCGACCGTCACCGACATGCCTTCCACCGCCCGTATGATGCCGGGCAGCTCGCTGCCATTGGGCTGGTCGAAGAGGATGATGGTGCCGACCTTGGGCTCCACCTCGGCGCCGAACTTGGCTCGATCCAGATGGTAGATGTTGTCGGGATTGGCGAGGCCGAACGCCTGCTCCGGCGCCAGGGTAAAGCTCTTGGCGTCGCCCTGTTGCAGGCCCAGCAGGCACTGTTCGAAGGTGTTGGTCAGGCTGCCATCTCCCATCCGCAGGCGGGCCGGTTTGCCGTGCAGCGCTGTGCTGTCAGCAACCGAGCCGTCTTCCAGCTTGATGGCGAAGTGAAACAGCACGCTGCTGTTGGCCGTAATTTCGGCGGCGATAGGCTGACTCATGCCACCTCCCTCTTCTTCTCGGAACGGAAGCCTTCCAGCACTATCATGGCGGCGCCGATGAAGATGAAGCTGTCGGCCAGGTTGAACGCCGGCCAATGGGAACGCTGCCAGTAGAAGTCGAGGAAGTCGACCACGTGGCCAAGCACCAGCCGATCAAACACGTTGCCAAGGGCCCCGCCGATGATGAGCGAATAGGCGATGCCGCTCCAGCGCTGGGTAACCGACTGCTTGCGCAGCCAGTGGATCAGCAGCCCGCAGATGGCAAACGCCAGCACGGCGAAGAACCAGCGCTGCCAGCCCCCCTGATCGGCCAGGAAGCTGAACGCCGCACCCTTGTTGTAGACGTGCACCAGATTGAAGAAGGGGGTGATCTCCACCCCCGGATAGCCAAACGGCAGCAGCTTGACCACGGCGAGCTTGCTCGCCTGGTCCAGTACGAATGCCAGCACCGCCAGCCACAGCCAACGCAGGCCGCTCTTGTTATGAGTCATGTTCATCAGGCAAATTGACGTGTTTCGCCGTCACCCTCGACGTTGGTGACGCAGCGGCCACAGATCTCTTCGTGACCGGCTATGGTGCCCACGTCTTCCACATGGTGCCAGCAGCGGTCGCACTTGGCGGCGGCGGACTGGGCCACGCTCAGCCAGAGGTCATCGCGCTCGGTCGCAACGGAACCTTCCGGTGCACTGTCAGCGATCACGACCTTGGCCTTGGAGGTGAGCAGCACGAAGCGCAGCTCGTCAGCCAGGGCATTCAGACGCTCGGCCAGCGCAGGCTTGGCGAACAGGGTCAGTTCGGCCTGCAGGGAGCCGCCGATGCGCTTCTCGCCACGGGCCGCTTCCAGCGCCTTGTTCACTTCACCGCGCACGGTCAGGATCTCGGCCCAGAAGGCATCGCCCATCTGCTCGCCGGCATCCAGCCCGAACAGGCCGTCATACCACTCCTCGGTGAACACGAACTCGCTGCGCTCACCCGGCAACAGGGCCCAGATCTCGTCGGCGGTGAAGCTCATGATAGGCGCCATCCAGCGCACCATGGCTTCCACTATGTGATACAGAGCTGTCTGGCAGGAGCGACGAGCCAGGCTATCTGCCTTGGCGGTGTACTGACGATCCTTGATGACGTCCAGGTAGAAGGAACCCATCTCGATGGAGCAGAACTGCATCAGCTTCTGGGTCACGCCGTGGAAGTTGTACTCGTCGAATGCCGTCACTATCTCGGCCTGTACCGCCTTGGCACGACCCACGGCCCAGCGATCCACCACCACCATGTCAGCCGGAGCCACCATGTCGGTTGCCGGATTGAAGCCGTTCAGGTTGGCCAGCAGGAAACGGGCTGTGTTGCGGATGCGGCGATAGGCATCGGCAGAGCGCTTGAGGATCTCGTCGGAGACAGTCATCTCGCCGGTGTAATCGGTACTGGCGACCCACAGACGCAGGATGTCGGCACCCAGCTTGTTCATCACGTCCTGCGGGCTGACCACGTTGCCGATGGACTTGGACATCTTGCGACCCTGACCATCCACGGTGAAGCCGTGAGTCAGCACCTGGTTGTAGGGCGCCTTGTCTTTCATGGCCACGCCGATCATCAGGGAGGACATGAACCAGCCACGGTGCTGGTCGGAACCTTCCAGATAGAGGTCGGCGGAGTGACCGTTGAACTCGGGACGGGCATCGACCACTGATGAGTGGGTCGAGCCTGAGTCAAACCAGACGTCCAGGGTGTCGGGCACCTTGTCGTACAGGTCGGCGTCGCTGCCCAGCAGCTCGGCCTTGTCCAGATCCCACCAGGCCTGGATGCCGGCCTGCTCGACCCGCTTGGCCACTTCATGCATCAGGCGCACGGATTCCGGGTGCAGTTGCTGAGTCTCCTTGTGAACGAACAGGGAGATGGGCACGCCCCAGGTGCGCTGACGGGAGATGCACCAGTCAGGACGGTTCTCGACCATGGCCTGGATGCGGTTCTTGCCCCAGGCCGGTACCCAGCCGCTCTGGCCGTGCTGGGTGATCCCGTCTTTCTCGATGCGCTCGATCTCTTCCAGCGCGCGCTTGCGCAGACCCTTCTGTTCCATGCTGATGAACCACTGCGGGGTGGCACGGAAGATGATCGGGGTCTTGTGACGCCAGCAGTGCGGGTAGGAGTGGTTGAACACCATGTGGTGCAGCAGGGCGCCACGCTCGTTCAGCACCTCGACCACGGCCGCATTGGCCTTGAACACGTGCTGGCCGGCAAACAGTTCGGTATCCGGCAGGTAAACGCCGTTGCTGCCAACCGGGTTGGCCACTTCCAGACCGTACTTCTGACCGACCACAAAGTCTTCCTGACCGTGGCCAGGGGCGGTGTGAACGGCGCCGGTACCGGCATCCAGGGTGACGTGATCACCCAGCACCACAGGCACGTCGAAGCTGTAGAAGGGGTGGTTGAAGCGCAGCAGCTCGAGCGCAGCACCCTTGGCATAACCCAGGTTGTGGAACTGCTCGATACCGGCGCGGTCCATCACGTCCTTGACCAGGTCGGCCGCCAGGATCAGGCGCTCCGGATGCTCGCCATCCACCTGCACCAGGGCATAGTCCAGATCGGCGTGCATGGCGACGCCACGGTTAGCCGGCAGGGTCCAGGGGGTGGTGGTCCAGATCACCACGGAGAGCGGGCCCTTGCCGGTGTGGCCTTCGGCGCAATCAAACTTGGCGGCAACAGCAGCCTCGTCGACGGCCTTGAAACGCACGTCGATGGAGGGGGAGTTCTTGTCGTAGTACTCAACCTCGGCTTCAGCCAGGGCGGAGCCACAGTCGGTACACCAGTGCACCGGCTTGGAACCTTTGTGCAGGTGGCCGTTTTCGACGATCTTGGCCATGGAGCGGATGATGTTGGCTTCGGTGCCAAAATCCATGGTCAGGTAGGGATGTTCCCAGTCACCCAGCACGCCCAGACGGATGAAGTCGGTCTTCTGCGCTTCGATCTGGGTCTTGGCATATTTGCGGCACTCGGCGCGGAACTCGGCGGCGGAAACCTTCTCGCCCGGCTTGCCGACCATACCTTCCACTTTCAGCTCTATGGGCAGACCGTGGCAATCCCAGCCGGGCACATAGGGAGAATCGAAGCCGGAGAGGCCCTTGGACTTGATGATGACATCTTTCAGGATCTTGTTGACCGAGTGACCGATGTGAATGCTGCCGTTCGCGTAGGGAGGGCCATCATGCAGAATGAAGGAGGGCTTGCCCGCTTTGGCGCGGCGAATGGCGCCGTAAAGATCCTGATCGTACCAACGTTTCAGCATGTTGGGTTCGCGTTTGGCCAGATCGCCACGCATCGGAAACTCGGTTTCCGGAAGATTCAGGGTATGTTTATAGTCGCTCATCAGTCCTGGGTTCCCTTCTTTTCTAAAAGAGTGCTGGGTAAATTGAATGGTGGCAGCCCGAACCAGGCTCGGGCCGCCAGGGCATCTCGTTCGATCTGCTCTTTCAAGGCGGTGAAAGAGGCAAACTTCTGCTCTTCGCGCAGCTTGTGGCGAAGCAGCACCTTGACCTGTTGACCATATAGATCGCCAGAAAAATCAAATAGATGTACTTCCAATCTGGCTTGTGTACCGCTCAAGGTCGGCCGTACACCCACATTGGCGACACCGGGGAAGGTCTTGCCGGAACATACCACTTCCACCGCGAACACGCCACCGACCGGGATCACCTGGCGTTTGAGCGCCAGATTGGCGGTGGGAAAACCTATGGTGCGGCCCAGCTTGTCACCGTGGGCCACCCGGCCACTGATGGTATAGGGGCGACCGAGCATCAGCTCCACCTCCGCCATCCGGCCGGCTTTGAGGGCCTCGCGCACTAGCGTGCTGCTGACCCGCTGGCGTTCGAGCTGGAAGCTCTGGGTGCTGATCACCTCGAAACCGAAGCGCTGCCCCGCAGCCTCCAGCAACTGGAAGTCCCCTTCCCGCCCCTTGCCGAAGCGAAAATCATCGCCGACCACCAGATAGTGCACGCCGAGCTTATCCACCAGCAGCTGCTCGATGAAGGTGGCGGCGGACTGTTCGGCGAAGCGATAGTTGAAGCGCACGCAGAGCATGCGATCGAGCTGCATGCCCCTGAGCGCCTCGTACTTCTCCCGCAGCCGACTGAGGCGGGCAGGCGCTTCGCTACCTGCAAACAGCTCAAGGGGCTGGGGTTCGAACAGCATGACGCAGGCGGGCAGGCCGAGTTGGACGGCTTTTTCCTGCAGGCGTGCCAGCACGGCATGGTGACCCTGATGGACCCCATCAAAGTTGCCTATGGTCAATACACACCCCCGGTGACGGGGCTTGATATTGTGAATACCGCGAATAAGCTCCATCAGTGCCTTGTGCGTTGCTGCCATGGAAATCGGCGGATTATATATCAGCCAGCAGGCAGGGTCAGCCCTCATGGCCCGATTTCAGGCATCCGGGTCAAATTCCGAATGCCCAGCGCCATCAGAGCCACCCCTTGCAAGTTTCACCCGCCCATGGCGGCAGTGTCACTGCGGCTACTGACCCGATCTCAGGTGTCTTGGCCGAATGCCCAGCGCCAGCAGTATGACGCCATACAGGGCCCCGCCCAGACAGAGCAACATGGTCAGCTGCATGCTGGCCTTGCCCATGCCCCAGGCGCCCCATTGCGCGAGATCCGGCGACAGGTAGCCAAGCAGCCCCCCCATCAGCACGGTCGCCACCAGCAGCTTGAGGCAGAAAATCCCGGTATGGCGGGATGGACGGTAGACCGACTGCTGATACAAGCCCTTGAACAGCAAGGCCGCATTCAAGGTGCCCGAGCAGGCGGTCGACAGCGCCAGCCCCACATAGCCGAGCGGGAAGATGAAGATGAGGTTGCACACCATGTTGGCCACCATGGACATCACCCCGATCCGCACCGGCGTCTTGGTATCCTGGCGGGCGTAGTAGCCCGGCGCCAGCACCTTGATCAGCATCAGGGAGAGCAGGCCCGTGGTGGAGGCCAGCAGGCTGGCACTGGACATGCTCACCTCATGCATGCCGAACTCGCCGCGCATGAAGAGCACTCGCAGTATGGGCTCGCGCAACACGGCTATCCCCACCATGGCCGGCAGGCCGAGCAGCATCACCATGCGTACCCCCCAGTCCATGGTACGGGCGAAGTCGGCCGGATCCTCATCCACGTGCTTCTTGGCCAGCGCAGGCAGGATCACTGTACTGATGGCCACCGCAAACAGGCCGAGGGGAAACTCCAGCAGCCGATCCGAGTAATAGAGATAGCTGATGGCGCCGGTGGCGAGGAAGGAGGCAAGCATGGTGTTGATCAGCAAGTTGATCTGGCTGACCGAGACGCCAAACAGCGCCGGGATCATCAGGGTGCGGATCTTGATCACCCCGGGATGATGCCAACCCCACTTGGGCCACACCAGCATGTTGATCTGGCGCAGGAAGGGATACTGGAACAGGAACTGCACCAGACCGCCGAGGAAGACACCGATGGCGAGTGCTATCTCTGGCCGCTGCATCAAGGGTGCTATCCACCAGGCCGCCGCTATCATGGTGAGGTTGAGAAACACAGGCGTAAACGAGGAGACCGCAAAGCGGCCAAAGGTGTTGAGTATGGCCCCCGCCATGGCGGTGAAGGTGATGAACCAGAGGTAAGGGAAGGTGATTTTGAGCATCAGGCTGGCCAGCTCGAACTTCTCGGCCGCCGGCCCGCCATGCAGCCAGTCCCAGAACCAGCCCCAGCCAAACAGGGCCGTCAGCACGCCCGAGCCCAGCACCCCGAGCAGGGTAACGACGGTGACTATGCCACCGAGCGTACCCGCCACGGCGGCCAGCAATTCGCGCACCTCGCGCTCGTCGCCTTTCTTCTTGTACTCCGTCATCACGGGAACAAACGCCTGGTTGAAGGCTCCTTCGGCGAACAGCCGGCGCAGGAAGTTGGGAATGCGGTTGGCAAAGAAGAAGACGTCTGCGGCCACCCCGGCGCCGAGCAGATTGGCGATGACCACATCGCGAACCAAGCCCATCACACGGGACGCCAGCGTCATTGCGGACACTATCATGCCGGATTTGATCAATTTCTTACTCAAGACAAAGCCTCTGGAACTGTCAGAATGGAAAGAATGCTGGTAGAATCGGCCGACAGTTTAACCGCCTCCCAACAGACACACCACCGGGGGGCGGTGTTTATTTGCACAAATCATTTGACAATATGTGGTTGAGAAGGCATATTTCCGGGCCTTTTCAATACACTCGCTAAGACAGTTTTAGGAGTTTTACCTTGGCTAATATCAAATCTGCTAAGAAGCGCGCGATTCAGTCAGAGAAACGTCGTCAACACAACGCCAGCCGTCGTTCAATGACCCGTACCTATCTGAAGAAAGTAATTGCTGCCATCGCTTCTGGCGACAAAGCTGCTGCCGTTGCTGCTTTTGCTACCGCTCAGCCGATCATGGATCGCATGGCTACCAAAGGCCTGATCCACAAGAACAAAGCTGCTCGTCACAAGAGCCGCCTGTCTGCCCAGATCAAAGCTATGGCTTAATCAGCTTCGGCTGTATAAAGCTAAAAAAACCGGCCTCAGTGCCGGTTTTTATTTATCTGCGCTGCAGTAAAGCTTGTGCAGCAGGGCAATCATTTCGCGCACCTCGTGGCTGCGCAGCGAATAGTAGACCGTCTGGGCCTCTTTTCGCGTCTCCACCAACTCATCCCGCCGAAGCACGGCCAAGTGCTGCGACAAGGCTGACTGGCTCAATCCGAGCACCTCGTTGAGCTCCCCCACCGACAGTTCCCGATCCTGCAGCTGGCACAGAATAAACAGTCGTCGTTCATTGGCCAGAGCCTTGAGCAGCGCCACAGCCCGGCTCGCATTCGCCTCCATCTCTTCCAGTTGCATCTCATCCCCTCTCGTCCGAGGCAAGAATCATACTCTGTGACCCGCTGATTTAAAATGCCAGGGTTGCCGGTTGAATCATGGTGAAGTCCTCCCGCCCGGCGAACAGGAAGGAGAAATCACTCTCGCATACCCGTTTTACCGCCGGATGCTGGATCATCCGCTCGGCGAAGATGACGTAATACTCCTCCATCAGATCCTGGGTCTCTCCGATCAGCATCACCTCCTCCCCTTCCAGGATCTCCTCCCGATAGATGGTGGGGGCCATGAAGATGCCCTGATTGAAGAAACCGAAGGCCTTCATCAGGGCCGCATCGTCGAACTCCCCGAGGATGCTGGGGGAGATGCCCTGCTGCTCGAACCACTGGGTCAGCTGGCGGCCCATGGCGGTACGGCGTCCCGGGATCAGCAGCTTGCGCTCCTCCAGACAGGCGGGAAAGGGCTTCTCGGGCAGCGGCGCCTTGCAGAAGAAGCTGACGCCACAACCGCCGAGCCGTTTGGAGAGCAGGCCCGCATGCTGGCTGGAGTCCACCGGGCAGTCGGAGAGGATCATGTCGAGCTTGTGCTCGCTCAGCTGCTCCAGCAGCAGCTCGTGGGTCGATTCGAAGCAGCGCAGGTGGATGGAGCCATCGTTGGGAATGACCGAGAGCAGTACCCGGCTGGCGAGGCGTTTGGAGAGTGCATCGGCGATGCCGACGTCGAACAGTATCTGGCTCTCCTTGCGGTAGTTGACGATATCCAGCATCTCGTAGGAGAGGCTGAACATCTTGTCGGCATAGCGGAATACCAGCTGGCCCAGCTCGGTGGCCTCGAGGGAGCGCCCCTTGCGCATCAGCAGCTTGCCGCCCAGGCGCTGCTCCAGCAGCTTGATCTGACCGGTGACAGTCTGCGGGGTTAAGAAGAGGGCTTCCGCCGCCTGGGTGACGGAGCCCTTCTTCTGAGTCATCCAAAAATAGTAAAGATGATTGTAGTTAAGGTGTGACATCCGATGGGGTTCCCGCGGTACGCGGACTCCGGTAGCAGCTGAGTTCAGCCGCCAGAATGTCATACATGTCGCTGATCGAGTCAACCTTGTTTGCGGTGAACTGCGTCTGCAGGTTGGCCTTGAGGCGTACCTTGTCAGGCATCCGCTCGCCGCAGTAGCGCTTGTTGGACTGCTTGACCCGCTCACCGGCCCGACTGCTCAGGGCCCGCTCGGCGAAGGTCTCACCGAATTGGGCCTTGGCCTGCTTGTCCCCCAGCATGACGGCGCTGTCGACCACCCCGTTGAGATAGGCGGAGCAGCTGCTTGATGCCGCATCCTGCTGACAATCTTCCAGACTGGCCGCCCAGAGCCCCGGGCTCGCCAGCATGACCAAGCCTATCACTCTTCTCATAACCCCTCCGTGCTTTGATCCGCCTCCCGGTTGGGGAGCGACATCCGCAGGGCGAGATAACCGACCACTGCCGCCAGGGTGGATCCCACCAGGATCCCGAGGCGCGAATAGCTGCCGTAATCCAATCCGCCGTGCTCGAACGCCAGCGATGCGATGAACATCGACATGGTAAAGCCGATGCCACACAGTATGCTGACCGCAAAAATCTGCTTGAAGTTGACCCCGCCCGGCAACTGGGCGATGCCCAGCTTGACCGCCAGCCAGCTGATGGTGAACACCCCGAGCGGCTTGCCCACGAACAGTCCCAGCATGATGCCAAGAGGAACAGGGCTCAGCAGGGACGACAGGCCTATCCCGTCCAGCGAAACCCCCGCATTGGCAAAGGCGAACAGCGGCAGTATCAGGTAGGCACTCCAGGGATGCAGCGAGTGCTCCAGATGCTTGAGCGGCGAGGCATAACGCTTGCCGTTGAGCGGTATCATGAAGCCCACTATGACGCCAGCCAGGGTCGCATGGACGCCGGACTTGAGCACAGCCACCCAGAGCACCAGCCCCACCAGCATGTAGAGGCCGATCCTGTCCTCCCCACGGCGATTCATCCACAGCAGGGTCAGGGTCGCCAGTATGCCGACCGCCAGCGCCGTCAGCGACAGCTGCTGGGTATAGAAGAGCGCGATGATGATGATGACACCCAGGTCGTCCATGATGGCCAGCGCCAGCAGGAACACCTTGAGGCTGACCGGCACCCGCTTGCCCAGCAGCGCCATCACCCCGAGGGCGAAGGCGATGTCGGTCGCGGCGGGGATAGCCCAGCCGGCGCGCGCCACTTCATCCGAGTAGTTGAAGAAGGCGTAGATGAGCGCGGGGGCCAGCATGCCGCCGACCGCGGCTATGGCCGGGAAGGTCGCCTGCACCCGGGAAGAGAGGGCCCCTTCCAGCATCTCGCGCTTGACCTCAAGCCCGACCAGCAGGAAGAAGATCGCCATGAAACCGTCGTTGATCCAGAGCAGCAACGGCTTGTTGATGTCGAGTGCGGCGATGCGCACCTGCACCGGCGTATCGAGGAATGCCTGATAGCCACCGGCCAGACCCGTGTTGGCCAATACCATCGCCAGTATGGCTGCCATGATCAGAATTATTCCGGAGGCGGCCTCCAGCTGCAGAAACTTCTTTATTACGTTGCTCATGGTTAAATTATCCACAGTATTACTTTGATTTGAGTCTATATCCCATAACAATTAATGGAAAATCGTTTCTTGCTGCTGAATACAACGAGAAAACCGAAGGCAAAATAGAAGGTGCCTGCTATAAGCAGGTTTTACTGCACTCAGGCCCCCTTGATGACGCAATCAATAAAATGAATTTTCAGTTATTTTTATGCATAAAAAAGGCGCCTCAAGGCGCCTTTTACATTAGATGGCGACGGGCGCCTTGATGCCGGGATGGGGGTCGTACCCCAGGATCTCGAAATCCTCGAACCTGTAGTCGAAGAGGGAGTCCGGCTTGCGCTTGATCGCCAGCTGCGGCAAGGGTCGTGGCTCGCGGGAGAGCTGCAGCGTGGTCTGCTCCATGTGATTGGAGTAGAGGTGCACATCACCGCCTGTCCAGACAAAATCGCCCACTTCCAGATCGCACTGCTGGGCCATCATGTGGGTCAGCAGGGCATAGCTGGCGATGTTGAACGGCAGGCCGAGGAACACATCACAGCTGCGCTGGTAGAGCTGGCAGGAGAGCTTGCCGTCCGCCACATAGAACTGGAAGAAGGCGTGGCAGGGAGCCAGCGCCATCTTGTCCAGTTCGCCCACGTTCCAGGCGGAGACTATGATGCGGCGAGAATCCGGATTGTGCTTGATGTCATCCACAGCCCGCTGGATCTGATCGATGACGGTGCCATCGGCCGCCGGCCAGGAGCGCCACTGGGCGCCATAGACAGGCCCCAGATCGCCATTCTCATCGGCCCACTCATCCCAGATGCTGACGCCGTGCTCTTTCAGATAGGCGGTGTTGGTATCGCCGTTGAGGAACCAGAGCAGCTCATGAATGATGGAGCGCAGGTGGCACTTCTTGGTGGTGACCAGCGGAAAGCCGTCCGCCAAGTTGAAGCGCATCTGGTGGCCGAACAGGGAGACGGTACCTGTGCCGGTGCGGTCGGATTTGACCGTGCCCTCATCCAGGATCTTCTGCATCAGGTCGAGATAAGCCCTCATTGCTTGGCCTCCTTCACGGCATCACCAAACATCCTCACACTCCCGCAGGTATCTTGTGGCAGGATCTTCTGTATAAGACCAAGATAGGCTCTCATTGCTTGGCCTCCTTCGCGGCGTTGCCGAACAGCTGAGGACGCTTGTAGGCGACCCAGATCATGATGGCACCGACGATGATCATCGGCATGGAGAGGATCTGGCCCATGCTGATCTCCTGGAAGTAGAGGCCCAGTTGGCTGTCCGGCTGGCGCACAAACTCCACCAGGAAGCGGAACAGACCGTAGAACAACAGGAACATGCCTGAGATGGCGCCACGGGGCGGGTTCTTGCGCCAGAACAGATTGAGGATGATGAACAGCACCACACCTTCCAGCGCGAACTGATAGAGCTGGGAAGGGTGACGCGGCTCAGGGCCAGCCTCGGGGAATATGATGGCCCAGGGCACATCGGTGACCCGGCCCCACAGCTCGCCGTTCAGGAAGTTGCCGATGCGACCCACGCCGAGGCCAAACGGGATCAGCGGTGCCACGAAGTCGGCCACGGTGAAGAAGTGGCGCTTGGTCTTGTGAGCGAACCAGATCATGGCGGTGATGACGCCGATCAGGCCACCGTGGAACGACATGCCGCCGGTCCAGATCTTGAACAGGTAGAGGGGATCGGCCAGGAACATGTCGAAGTTGTAGAACAGCACGTAACCGACCCGACCACCCAGGATCACCCCGAGGAAGCCGTAAAACAGCAGATCGGAGACCTCGTTGCGGGTCCAGCCGCTGTTCGGTGTATCGGCGCGACGCCCCGCCAACCACATGGCGAAGGCGAAACCAAACAGATACATGAGACCGTACCAGCGTACCGATAGTGGCCCCAAACTGAATGCTACAGGATCAACCTGCGAGAAAACCCAATATCCATCGTGCTGCATATGCGGCCCCAGTCATAAGAAAAGCCGCATTTTCCGATCATTCGTCAGCAGGGACAAGGCATGATTATCAATCAGTCTGTTTCGTTTTGTGACCGGCCCGCAGCAAACCGCCCAGACCGTGCTCTTCCAGGTAACGGGCGAACAGGCCGCGCAGCACGTGAGGATTGTCGTGCTTGAGGCCGTCGGCCATCAGCGCGGTCAGCTCGCTCAGGGTGGATTGACGCAGCACGTATTTGATCCTGGCAATGTTGTGGGTGTTCATGCTGAAGCGCCGATAGCCCATGGCCAGCAGCAAGAGCACGCCGACCGGATCACCGGCCAGCTCGCCGCACACGGAGACAGGTTTCTGGTAGCGATGGGAGGCATCGACCAGCAGTTGCAGGGCGCGGATCACCGCGGGATGGAAGGCATCGTAGATGTTGGCGACGCGGGCATTGTTGCGATCCACCGCCAGCAGGTACTGCGTCAGGTCATTGCTGCCCACCGACCAGAAGTCGATGAGCGGCGCCATCTCGGGCAGTATATAGAGAGCGGACGGCACCTCTATCATCACTCCCAGGCTGGGGTAGCGGATCACCGCATCGCGACTGGCCGCCTCTTCCGACACTTCTCGCCAGGCCTGATCCAGCAGCCGGCGGGAGGCCCTGATTTCGCTGACGCTGCTGATCATCGGCAGCATGATGGCCAGGTTGTCCAGCCCCTCGCTGGCCCGCAGCATGGCCTTGAGCTGGACCAGGAACAGTTCGGGGTGATCCAGGGTGAGCCGGATCCCCCGCCAGCCAAGGAAGGGATTTTCCTCGACGATGGGGAAATAGGGCAGCTGCTTGTCGCCCCCCACGTCCAGCGTGCGCATGCAGACAGGACGATTGCGATAGGTTTCCAGGATGCCGCGATAGCGCGCCGTCTGCTCCCACTCGGAGGGGAAGCTGTCCTGCAGCATGAAGGGGATCTCGGTGCGATAGAGCCCGACCCCGTCCGCCAGATGATTGAGGGAGATCTCGGTGTCGGCGCTCAGTCCCGCGTTGAGCAGCAAGGAGACAGGAGTACCGTCGGCAGTTTCCGATGGCTGGTTGTCGACGCTGCGCACCAGGGTATCGAGCGCCCGCTCCTCGTTGAGCAGTTGCCGATACTCGGTCAGGATCACCTGATTGGGCTCGATGAATAGATCGCCGCTGTAGCCGTCGACCACCAGCATGCGACCGCCTATGTCGCCGAGCGGCAGATCCACCCCCATGATGGCCGCCACCCCCATGGCACGGGCCAAAATGGCGGCGTGGGAGTTGGTGCCCCCCTTGAGGGAGACAACCCCGGTCAGGAATTCCCGCGGCACCTCGGCGAGTATGGTGGCCGTCACCTCGTCGGCGACCAGCACCACGGGCTCGCCGACCGTGATGTGCTCCGGTTCATTCTGCACCAGCCGGCTGATGAGCCGCTGGGCTATGTCCTTCACATCGGTGGAGCGCTCCTGCAGGTAGGGATCCTTCATCCCCTTGAACTGATCGATCAGCCGGTCGCTGATGAGCTTGACCGCCGACACGGCCGTCCAGTGCTCCTTGCTCACCTTGTTGCGGATGGGCTTGATGTAACCGGGATCGTTGAGCAGATGCAGATAGATGTCGAAGATGGCGACCGAATCCTGGCTGTAGCTCTCGCGAAACCGCAGCGCCAGACTCTCCAGATCGTGGCGTACCTCTTCCACCGCCACATTCAGCCGCTCCAGCTGCTTGGCGTGCTCCTCGTCCTTGCGCGGGGTGATGGAGCTGAGCTCCTTGCGGGGCCGCCACACCCAGGCCTTGGCCATGGCAATGCCGCTGGCCCCGGCGATGCCGCGCAGCGGCTTGCTCCAGTCGGTCTTCTGCAACCAGCCCTTGGCCTGCGCCTGGGCGATGCGGGCCGCCAGCTGGGCCGCCAGCGTGACCATGAAGGACTCCTCCCCCTCATCGAAGAGGCGACTGTCCTTCTGCTGCACCACCAGAATGCCCACCACCTGGCGCTGATGCATGATGGGGGCGCCAAGGAAAGAGCGAAACGCCTCTTCGGCGACATCGGGCAGGAATTTGAAACTGGGATGGGAGGGGGCATCGGCCAGGTTGATCAGCTCTTCGCGCTGACCCACCAGACCGACTATGCCCTGCTCGAATGGCAGGGTCGCCTTGCCCACCGCCGACTCGGCCAGACCATCGGTCGCGGCAAGCCGGTAGCGGCGCATGTCCGGTTCAGAAACATAAACGGAACAGCAGTCCACCATCATGGCCAGCCGGGTCTGGCTGACCAATGCCTGCAGGGCCAGCTCCAGGGTGTTGGCTTCGGCCATGCTTTCGACGATGCGTCTGAGTTCCGTCAGCAACTAGGTGTGCTCCTTAGCGAGAGCGGTTGCGCCGCCCATCTTTCCGATTAACTTGCACCACAGGCACTGGCATCGCCAGCGGAGCAAACTCCTTCATCACCCGTCGATAGACTTCTCGCTTGAAGGAGACAACCTGGCGTACCGGATACCAGAAGCTGACCCAACGCCAATCATCAAACTCGGGGTGACCATGACAGCCGAACTGGATCCTGGACTCCCTGCCCGGATCCAGCTGTAGCAAGAACCATTTTTGTTTTTGGCCAATACAGACCGGTGAACTGTCCCAACGAACAAGGCGTTTTGGCAAGCGGTACTTCAGCCAGTTGCGACTGGTGGCCATGATGGTCACATCCTCGGGCTTGAGGCCTATCTCCTCATACAGCTCACGATACATGGCCTGCTCAGGCGTCTCACCGTCATCAACCCCCCCCTGCGGAAACTGCCAGGAGTGCTGCCCATAGCGCTTAGCCCACAATACTTGCCCGTCACGGTTACAGATCACGATTCCGACATTGGGACGAAACCCGTCGCCATCTATCACGTGATCACCTTATAAAGGCTGAATCTATAAGGAGATTGTTCCACATTCACCCCGTGGCAGCAAACAAGGACTGCAATCCCCCACTCATGAATAACTTTCAATTTCAAGCCGACTTATAAACAAACCCGAGGATCAAGCCCCGCAAGTTGCCCACCCAGACTGTGCATAAGCCTGTGAGCAAGCGGGTATATACAGTAGTTTTATTTATCTGCTCTACCCAGGGCATCAGCATACAGCATGGCAATAAAAACTAAATATGTATTTAAATACATAGTGTTAAATGCAGAGTGCTGGATCAAGATCCATGTCTTTCCCGGCCGGAGATCCGGGATCCCGATTGTGAACAAGTTCGGCTGCTCAAAGATCCACCACGGCTAATTTATCCACAGGAGTGGCACACTATCTGCCCTGTCATCACAGCAAAAATCGGTGCAGTTTCACATTTTTTTGTAACAACACCCCGACTATCACCACTTTGAGCCAGTTATCCAAGATTTCTGTGGATAACTGTGTGCAACAGCATGAGCAAACCCTTGGACAACTATTTCAAGTCGGGATCCTGCGTGGGAAAGATCGGCGCAACAAAGACAAATCCGTTAAAAATCATTATGATAAGTGCTTACACACAAAACTGCCCCCCCTGTGCAACCCCTCGGCAGGATCGGTTATAAAAACAACGATCCTCACCAGGGATCAGACTTGCTAGAATAATCCCCCTTTACAGGAGTCATTCATGACCACCCAGCCCCAGTCCGAGCAGGAGTTATTGAGCCGAGCCCATGCCATGGCGGGCTTCACGCTGGCACAGCTGGCTGCCGATGCCGGCCTTGCAGTCCCGCGGGATCTGAGGCGGGACAAGGGCTGGGTCGGCCAGTTGATCGAATGGCAACTGGGCGCCAGCGCCGGCAGCAAGCCGGAGCAGGACTTCCCCGAACTTGGCATAGAGCTCAAGACGATCCCCATAGATCCTCAGGGCAAACCACTGGAGACCACCTTCGTCTGCGTGGCGCCGCTGATCGGCGTCAGCGGCCAGCGCTGGGAGCAGTCGAACGTGCGCAACAAGCTCTCCCGGGTGCTCTGGATCCCGGTGGAGGGCAGCCGCGACATTCCCATAGGCGAGCGGCGGGTCGGCATGCCGCTGATGTGGAGCCCGAGTGAGGAGGAGGATCGGCTGCTGCGCCAGGACTGGGAGGAGCTGATGGACATGATAGTGCTGGGCGAGGTGGAGCAGATCAGCGCTCGCCACGGCCAGGTGATGCAACTGCGCCCCAAGGCCGCCAACAACAAGGCGCTGACCCGTGCCATCGGTCGCAATGGCCAGCCGATCCTGACCCTGCCACGGGGCTTTTACCTCAAGACAGGCTTCACCCACGGCCTGCTGCAACGCCACTTTGCCCTGCCCCTTTGATCTCCGTTATAAACATCCTTGTCATAAAGTGATATAAAAATAGCCAGAAGCCATTTCTTCGCAATCAATGACAAGGAGGCGTCATGCCGATCAACAAGCAATTCCTCAAGTCCCGTCCCGAGGTCAAGGTGACCTTCGCAGTGGAAAAAGTGGCCGCAGGTGAGGCTGAACAGGTACTGCTGCTGGGGGAATTCAGCCAGTGGCAACCCATAGAGCTCAAACGGATGAAGAGCGGAGAGTTCAGAACCACCCTCAACCTGCCCACCGATGGCCCCAGCCATTTCGAATACTGCTACCAACTGGTGCAACCGAACGGGGAGACTCACTACGATAACGACTGGGAAGCGGACGACTATGTGCCCGGCCCCTTCGGACGTGACAACTCAGTGGTGCGGGTCAGTCAGTAGGCGACGAGCAGAACACTGGCGCGTCTGGCCGGCATCCGAATTGCAGACACAAAAAAGGCTCGCCATTGGCGAGCCTTTTCACTACCTGTCGAGCTTTTCGCCGACATACCGACACCAATTCGAATCGAATTAGTTGAGCTTCTCTTTGATACGAGCAGCTTTGCCGGACAGGTTGCGCAGGTAGTACAGTTTGGCGCGGCGAACATCACCACGACGCTTCAGTTCTACACTGTGGATCAGCGGAGAGTGAGTCTGGAATACACGCTCAACACCTTCGCCGTTGGAGATCTTGCGAACGGTGAAAGCAGAGTGCAGACCGCGGTTACGCTTGGCAATAACGATGCCTTCGAAAGCCTGCAGACGCTCTTTACCACCTTCTTTAACACGAACTTGAACACGTACGGTGTCGCCCTGGGCAAAAGCCGGGATGTCGGTACGCAGTTGCTCTTGTTCAAGCTGCTGAATAATTTTGCTCATTGTCTTTCCTTACCTAGGATAAACTGAAAACTCTACTTAACGCTGTCACGCACTTCGCGGACATACTCGGCAAGAAGTGATTCTTGCTCGTCAGTCAGAGCTAGGTTGTTAATAAGTTCCGGCCTTCTTTGCCAGGTTCGTCCGAGCGACTGTTTGAGACGCCAGCGTCGAATCACTTCGTGATTGCCGCTTGTCAGCGCCTCTGGCACCGCCAATCCATCCAACAACTCCGGCCGAGTGTAGTGGGGATGATCCAGCAAGCCATCCGTGAAGGAGTCCTGCTCGGCACTGGCCTGATCGCCCAAAACCCCTGGGACCAGACGCGAAACCGCATCGATCAGGGTCATGGCAGGCAACTCGCCACCACTTAACACGTAATCCCCGATAGACCACTCTTCGTCGACTTCGGTTTGTATCACGCGTTCATCGATACCTTCGTATCGACCGGCTACCAGAATCAGTTTCTGACTCGTCGCCAACTCGGTTACGCCAGCTTGAGTCAGCTTGCGTCCCTGAGGAGAGAGATAGATGACTTTCGCCCCGTCTCCCGCCGCTTGCTTGGCTGCATGAATCGCGTCACGCAGCGGCTGAACCATCATCAACATGCCGGGCCCACCACCATAAGGACGATCGTCGACCGTACGGTGTTTGTCGTGGGTAAAGTCCCGGGGGTTCCAGCACTCAATCTGCAGCAGGCCACTCTTGACGGCCCGACCCGTTACCCCGTGCTCGGTAATGGCTCGGAACATTTCCGGGAAGAGGCTAATCACCCCAATCCACATAAGAAACCTCCGGCACTCGTGTTACCGCGGGAAACTAGAAACCAGGATCCCAATCAACTTCGATTGTTCGAGCAGTCAGATCAATATGCTTGATCACCTGCTCTTCCAGGAACGGAATCAACCGCTCCTTTGCACCAAAGGCATCTTTTACATTGGCCTCAACCACCAACACATCGTTGGAGCCGGTTTCCATCAATTCGGTCACCTTGCCCAGGTCGTATCCCTTGGTGGTCGATACCGAGCAACCAATCAGGTCACGCCAGTAGAACTCACCTTCAGGCAACGCAGGCAACAGATCGGCGGGAACACCAATCTCGACATTGGTCAATGCCAGGGCATCTTCACGCAGATCGATACCATCGATCTTGCAAATCAGACCCTTGTTGTGACGCTTCCAGGCCGAAACCTTGAGTTCACGCCACGCCCCGTTCTGATTAATCAGCCAGGGGTTGTAATCGAAAATCGCTTCGGCAACATCGGTGAAGGAGTTCACTTTAAGCCAGCCCTTGATGCCATAAACGGTACCCAGGGTGCCCAGAACTATAGGTTTTTCCACCTTAACTCCTTACCGTTTGGCTGATTAAGCAGCTTTGGCAGCGTCTTTGATCAGCTTGGCAACGCGGTCAGAAACAGCGGCACCAGTAGCAACCCAATGCTCGATACGAGCCAGGTCCAGGTTCAGCTTTTCGGCAGAACCAGAAGCAACCGGGTTGAAGAAACCAACGCGCTCGATGAAGCGACCGTCACGGGCGCAACGGCTGTCAGAAACTACTACCTGGTAAAACGGACGCTTTTTCGCGCCACCACGTTGTAAACGAATGGTTACCATATCGTCCTCATTAACATCTAATGAACAAGGCCCGCAAACACGCGGACCCTAGCTTAAAATAAGCCGCGTAATTCTACTTGGATTCGTAATAATTGCAACCAAGCCAGCCATTTTTTGCACAAGGCTCACAATGAAAAGGGCCCACCTCTGGTGAGCCCCTGGCCTGGCTGAAACGGTCGGGATCAGAAGGGACCGCGACCGCCACCGAATCCTGGCGGCAACATGTTCTTCATCTGCCCCATCATCTTGCGCATGCCGCCCTTGCCGGACATCTTCTTCATCATGCGCTGCATCTCGGTGAACTGCTTGAGCAGCTTGTTCACGTCCTGCACCTGCATGCCGGAACCTGCGGCGATACGGCGCTTGCGAGATCCCTTGATGAGATCGGGATGGGCACGCTCCCTGGGCGTCATGGAGCTGATGATGGCCTCCATCCGCACGGTCAGCTTGTCATCCATCTGATCCTTGACGTTGTCCGGCAGACCAGACATGCCCGGCAGCTTGTCGAGCATGCCCATCATGCCGCCCATGTTGCGCATCTGGGCCAGCTGTTCGCGGAAATCTTCCAGATCGAAGCCCTTGCCACTCTTGACCTTGTTGGCCAGCTTGGCGGCTTTTTCCTTGTCGACATTGCGCTCCACTTCCTCGATAAGCGACAGCACGTCGCCCATGCCGAGGATGCGGGAGGCGAGACGATCCGGATGGAACGGCTCCAGCGCATCTGTCTTCTCGCCCATACCGATGAACTTGACCGGCTTGCCGGTGATGTGGCGCACGGAAAGGGCGGCACCACCGCGAGCGTCGCCGTCCGCCTTGGTGAGGATCACGCCGGTGAGCGGCAGCGCCTCGTTGAACGCCTTGGCGGTGTTGGCGGCATCCTGACCCGTCATGGCGTCCACCACGAACAGGGTCTCGATCGGCTTGATGGTGGCGTGGAGATGGATGATCTCGTCCATCATGTCGCTGTCGACGTGCAGACGACCGGCGGTATCCACTATCACAACGTCATAGAACTTCTTGCGCGCCTGATCGATGGCGGCGGTGGCGATGTCGACCGGTTTCTGGCTGGCATCACTCGGGAAGAAATCGACGCCTATGTCGCTCGCCAGCGTCTCCAGCTGCTTGATAGCCGCGGGGCGATAGACGTCGGCACTGACCACCAGCACCTTCTTCTTGCTGCGCTCTTTGAGCAGCTTGGCCAGTTTGCCTACGGTCGTTGTCTTACCGGCACCCTGCAGACCCGCCATCAGTATGATGGCCGGCGGCTGGGCGGCCAGGTTGAGCTGCTCGTTGGCCTCGCCCATCACCGAGACCAGTTCACCGTGCACTATCTTGATGAAGGCCTGGCCCGGACTCAGGGACTTGGCCACTTCCTGGCCGACCGCCCGCTCCTTGACGCGAGCGACGAAGTCACGCACCACCGGCAGGGCGACGTCCGCCTCGAGCAGCGCCATGCGGACTTCGCGCAAGGTATCCTTGATGTTCTCTTCGGTCAGGCGACCGCGCCCACTGACATTGCGCAAGGTGCGCGAGAGTCGTTCAGTCAAATTCTCAAACATGACGGATTCCGGTTCTTGGCGTAATAAATTGGGGGCATTATAACCCAGAGCGGACGCGAGGACGATTATTCACCGCACGGCAGCAATGGGGACCTGCTCACTATATATGGGCAGATCGGCGGTAGCACAACTGGCGAGCACATCTTGTGCAAGGTATACTGCCTCTCCTATTCCCAACTGCCTGTTCAACAACGACCTGGTTATGATCGTGATCTCTGTTCTGGCCCTGGCGTTCTATCTGCTGGCCATCATCGCCTCGCTGCACCTGCTGCTCAGTGCCAAACCTGTGGGGCAAGCTCCCCTGTTTGCCTGTATCGGACTGGCCCTGATTGGGCACGGCGCCGCCGTGGCCGGCGAAGTGCTGGTGACCCATTCAGGCCAGAACCTGAGCATGCTCAACGTCGCGTCCCTGGTCAGCCTCATCATCAGCTGCTTCATGACCTGCGTCACCCGCCGCTTCAACGGCTGGATCCTGCTGCCCGTGGTCTACAGCTTCTCCGCCCTGCTGCTGGCCGCCAGCGCCCTGATCCCGGGTCGCTATATCACCCATCTGGAGGCCCATCCCCAACTGCTGCTGCACATAGGGCTCGCGCTGATGGCCTATTCGGTGCTGATGATCGCCTGCCTGTTCGCGCTGCAGCTCGCCTGTCTGGACAGACAGCTGAAGTCCCGCAAGATCAGTCAGTTGCCAGCCATGCCGCCCTTGATGACGGTGGAGAAACGGCTGTTCCAGCTCATCTCGGCAGGCCTGTTCCTGCTGACCCTCTCCATCGCCTCCGGCCTCTTCTTCCTGGAAGACATGTTCGCCCAGGGCAAATCCCACAAGGCGATCCTCTCGATCCTGGCCTGGTGCGTCTACGTGCTGCTGCTGTGGGGTCATCACACCCGTGGCTGGCGCGGTCGCAAGGTCATCACCCTGAGCCTGATCGGCAGCTTCATCCTGACCCTGGCCTACTTTGGCAGCCGCTTCGTCAAAGAAGTCCTGCTGAGCTGATACTCACCCCCCTTTACTCATCCAGCCCCCACAGGAGCCCTTCTTGGACAGCATATCAACGAGCACATTATTGATTGTTCTCGTTATTTTGATCCTCTTGTCTGCTTTTTTCTCAAGTTCTGAAACCGGCATGATGTCGCTCAACCGCTACAAGCTGCGGCATCTGGCTCAAACCAAGCACAAGGCTGCCCGTCGGGTAGAGAAGCTGCTGTCCCGCCCGGATCGTCTGCTGGGGCTGATCCTGATCGGCAACAACCTGGTCAACATCCTCGCCTCGGCCATCGCCACCATAGTCTGCATCAGGCTGTTTGGCGCCTTCGGGGTAGCCATCGCCACCTTCGGCCTGACCCTGATAGTGCTGGTGTTTGGCGAGGTGACTCCCAAGACGCTGGCGGCCATGTACCCGGAGAAGATCGCCTATCCCGCCTCCTGGATCCTCAAGGGGCTGATGGTGCCGCTCTACCCCTTTGTCTGGCTGATCAACGGCATCACCAGCGGTCTGCTCAAGCTGCTCAGGCTCCATCCCAACAAGGATGACTCCCTCAATACCGAGGAGCTGCGCACCATAGTCAACGAGGCGGGCAGCCTGATCCCCCAGCGCCATCAGGAGATGCTGCTCAGCATTCTGGATCTGGACAAGATGACGGTGGAACACATCATGGTGCCGCGCAGCGATATCTACGCCATCGACATCAACGATGACTGGAAGACCATACTGCGTCAGCTGGCCCACTGTGCCCACACCAAGATCCTGCTCTACCGCGACAACATCGACGATGTGGTGGGCTTCCTGCACGCCCGCGATGCGCTGCGGCTGATGGCCAGGGATCAGTTCAACAAGTCGAGCCTGCTGCGGGAAGTGGACGAGATCTACTTCATCCCGGAAGGCACGCCGCTCAACGTGCAACTGGCCAAATTCCAGCGCAACAAGGAGCGGATCGGCCTCATAGTGGATGAGTACGGGGATATTCAGGGGTTGATCACCCTGGATGACATACTCGAAGAGATAGTGGGCGACTTCACCACCTCCATGACACCGGCGCCCAGCGACGAGATCCACCCCCAGCCGGATGGCTCGTTTCTGGTGGAGGGCTCGGCCAGCATCCGCGAGCTGAACAAGGAGATGAGCTGGCGGTTGCCCATCGACGGGCCCAGAACCCTGAACGGTGTAATCCTGGAATACCTGGAGGAGATCCCCCAGCCCAACATCAGCCTGCGGCTGGCCGGCTATCCCATCGAGATCCTGGAAGTGGAGAACAACATGGTGAAGATGGCGCGGATCATGCCGGATTTATACCGCAACGAGTCGGGATTCGAAGATTGAAAAAAGGCTGCCGATGGCAGCCTTTTTTATCTCACTCGCTCTCCTCGTCCGGCTCCAGCACCAGGGTCGGGATCAAGTCGCCGAACACCTTCTGCAGCTCCTCGCGATTGGCCAGCAGGTCTTGCAGCGTATAGCTGTCCATCACCGCCAAAAAGGCATTCATCGCCTCCTTCAGGGCATTCTTCAGCAAGCAGACAGAGACTATATGGCAGGCGGGCGAGTTGCAGTCGATGCCGTCCAGATTGCCCTCCAGCGCCCGGATCACCTGGCCGATATTGACTGTCTCCGGCGCGCAGGCCATGCGGATCCCGCCATTCTTGCCGCGCTGGGATTGCAGATAACCCAGCTTCACCAGTTGATTCACCACCTTGACCATGTGGTTGCGGGAGACGCCATACAAGGCGGAGACCTTGGCCACGCTCGACAGTTCGCCCTGTGGCAGGGTCGCCAGATAGAGCAGGGCTCTCAATCCAAAATCGGTATAGCTAGTTAGTCTCATAGTGCCTGTGTCGCATAACGCGGAAAATTGATTATTGATTCAGATCAAATAAACATCTAGGATGCAGCTTATTAAGTGACATTTTAGATGTTCAATTAGCAAGGACCTCCTATGTTAGACCAAGCCACCATCGCCGTCATCAAAAGCACCATCCCTTTGCTCGAATCGGCGGGGCCTGCCCTCACCCAGCATTTCTACCAGCGCATGTTCAGCCACAACCCGGAACTGAAGGATATTTTCAACCTGGCGCACCAGCGCAGCGGCGGTCAACCGCTGGCGTTGTTCAATGCGGTGGCGGCTTACGCCAGGAATATCGACAACCTGGGAGCCCTGGCCGGCGCGGTGGAACGCATCGCCCACAAACACACGGGTTTCATGATCCAGCCGGAACAATATCACATTGTAGGTAGTCATCTCTTGGCCACGCTCAAAGAATTGGGTGGAAGTGCGGTGACCGAAGAGGTGCTGGATGCCTGGGGCAAGGCGTATGGTGTGCTGGCCAGCATCTTCATCGGCCGGGAGAGCGAGATCTATCAGGAGAAGGCGAGCGAGATCGGTGGCTGGCAGGGTCCCCGCCCCTTCATCATCAAGGAGAAGCGCAAAGAGAGCGAGCTCATCACCTCCTTCCTGCTGGCGCCGGTGGATGGCAAGCCGGTACTGGACTTCAAGCCGGGCCAGTACCTCAGCATCAAGCTGGCCCACCCCGAGCTCGAATATCAGGAGATCCGCCAATACTCCCTCTCCGATGCGCCAAACGGTCGCGATTACCGCATCAGCGTCAAGCGCGAGCCCCAGGGCCAGGTCTCCAACCTGCTGCACGACCATCTGCATGCTGGCGATCAGGTGGAACTGATGCCACCGACCGGCGACTTCTTCCTGCAGGCCGATGCCAGCACGCCCGTGGTACTGCTCTCCGCCGGCGTGGGCCTCACCCCCATGCTGAGCATGCTCAACCAGCTGCTGGCCAAGGGCCATGCAGCCGACATCTGCTGGCTGCATGCCTGTGAACAGGGTTCACTGCACGCCTTCAAGGAGGATATCCGGCACAAGCACGAGCAGCACGACCAGCTGCAGAGCCGGGTCTGGTATCGGGAGCCGGAGGCTCAGGATGAGCAAGGGAAGGACTACGACTTCCACGGCACCATGGACTTGAGCCAGGTGGCCGAGTTGCTGGCGCCGCAGGCCCACTACTACTTCTGCGGTCCGCTTGGCTTCATGCAGGCTATCAAGGCGCAGTTGAGCGCGGCGGGCATACCGGCCGATCAGCTGCACTACGAAGTTTTTGGTCCCCATCAGGATCTTTAAACGGGGCTGCCCCCTATAAAGCAAGGAGGATCCAGCCTGTCATGGCACGGCGGCCGGATCCGGACCCACAGATGCAGATCTGTGGGTCATTTTTTATTCAGTGCATCGCCTTGGCACGGGCGATGGCATTGGCCGGCATGCGGTTGGCCAGGCGGCTCAGCAGGCTGGTCGCCTTCTGGTGCAGCGCCTTGTCACCAATGACTGTGCTGTGCAGCCAGTGGTAGGCCTCTTCATAATCCAGCGGGCTGCCCATCCCCTGTAGCAGCATCTCGACCCACTCGACCTGTGCCCGTTGAAACCCCAGACTGGCGGCTTCACGCATCAGGGTCTCGGCCTTGACCAGATCCTTCTGCACCAGAGTGCCCTTCCAGTAGTAGCGGCCCAGCTGTTCCAGCGCCGGCGCCAGCCCTTGATTGGCCGCCTCCCACATGAATTTGACCCCGAGCTCGGCATCGGGCTTGATGCAGACCCCCCAGGCCAGCATGTCGCCCCACAGGAACTGATAGGCCGGCACCTTCATCACCTCGGCCCGCACCTCTATATCCTGGGTGAGCTGGCACCTGTCCTGCTTCACCTGCTGCAAGTGACGACCCTGTTCAATCCAGTTGAGCAGCTCGTCCTGGCGATAGAGGGGGACCGCCTGCAAATTGCTGCTGTCGATACCCAGACCGCCGCCACCCGATGGCGTGCTGGTCATGGGCCGGCTGGTCGGAGAGAGTCCGCTCTCCGCTGTGGCGGCGGGGGATGGGGTCGCGGGCGCAGATCCCGTCGCGACGGGAGCGGGCTCAGCTGCGGGTGTCGACTCGGACGCCACAGGCAAGGGCGCGGCAGCGGGGACAGCGCCGGATCCGGCAGGCTGGGGGGCGGCAGCAGACACAGCGCTCTGGACTGCAACCGCTGACGACTCGGCGGCAGAGACTGCGCTCTGGGCTGCAACCGCTGGCGACTCGGCGGCAGACACTGCGCTCTGGGCTGCAACCGCTGGCGACTCGGCGGCAGACACTGCGCTCTGGGATGCCATCGCCTGCTCGGCAGCGGAAACCGCGCTGCTCGCTGTGGGGGTGGCGGCGGATGCCTGAGGCTCAGCGCCCTCTACCTGGGTGGTCAGCAAACAGACAAGGCCGACAAGGGTAAGTGGTTTCATCATAAGGTTCTCCTGCTGCTCTCTGTTATCGGCAGCCGGCCCCATCCCCTTAGCCCGTCGCCATCTGCATCTGTCACCCATGACAAAGGGGAGCCGAAGCTCCCCTTGTTTGCCAGCCATACGGCTTACTTGACGAAGTCGACACCCAGCTGGATATCGGCTTTCAGGGTGGCCAGCATGCCATCCATAGCCGCTTGCTCGAAGGCACTCAGCTTGCCGTAGTCCAGTACGGTTTCGACGCCGTTCTTGCCCAGCAGTATGGGTTGCGCGAAGAAGGTGGCGTGCTTGCCGTCGCCTTCCACATAGGCGCACTCGATGACGTTGGCTTCGCCCTGCAGACCCTTGATCAGCGACAGACCGAAACGGCAGGCCGCCTGGCCCATGGAGAGGGTGGCAGATCCGCCACCGGCCTTGGCTTCCACCACTTCGGTACCGGCGTTCTGGATACGCTTGGTCATGGCAGCCACTTCTTCAGCAGTGAAGGAGGCGCCTTCGATCTGGGACAGCAGCGGCAAAATGGTCACGCCACTGTGGCCACCGATCACGTTGACACGCACCTTGTCGACGTTCAGACCCTTGGCCTCGGCCACGAAGGTCTCGGCACGGATCACGTCCAGGGTGGTGACACCGAACAGGCGGCGCTTGTCATAGACACCGGCTTTCTTCAGCACTTCGGCGGCGATGGCGACCGTGGTGTTGACCGGGTTGGTGATGATGCCGATCAGCGCTTTCGGGCAGGTAGCAGCACATTTTTCCACCAGATTCTTGACGATACCGGCGTTGATATTGAACAGATCGGAACGATCCATGCCGGGCTTGCGCGCCACACCGGCGGAGATCAGCACCACATCGGCGCCGACCAGAGCCGGGCTCGGATCTTCACCGCAGAAACCTTTTACTTTCACGTCAGTCGGGATATGGCTCAGATCGACCGCCACACCCGGAGTGACCGGGGCTATGTCATACAGGCTCAGTTCGGAACCAGCAGGAAGGCGATTTTTCAACAGCAGAGCGAGGGCTTGGCCTATGCCACCGGCGGCACCCAGAACGGCAACTTTCATGATCAACTCCATGTTTAAGCGTAGGTTTAAGGTTGTTTCTTGTTGTGGGCCCAACCTTAATGGATCCCCCCCTAAAAAACAATCTGATAACAGTTGCAATCACGGGTTCTGTGAGCCAAGAAACAGGCGGCGAATAAAAATGGGGGGAAATGCAGAAAATCAGAGGGGAAGCACAGATTTCCTGCACTTCCCCTTACCATAAATAGGTAGATCTACCGAACTCAGGCCTGGAATGCCAGGGCTCGCCGTTCACACCAGCGAAACCCAATTGTTAACAATCCGTTCATGGTCAGATAGAGGCCACCGGCCACGGTGAACACCGCCAGAGTGTCATACGTCTGGGCGTTGAGGCCCTGGGCCAGACCCATCACATCCATGATGGTGATGGTGCTGGCGAGCGAACTCCCCTTGAGCACCAGGATCACCTCGTTGGAATAGGCGGGTACCAGCCGCCGTGCGGCGTGGCGCACCTTCATCCACAGGGTCTGCCCGGCCGAGAAGCCGAGTGCACGGCACGCCTCCACCTCGCCGGATGGAATGGCATCCAGCGCCCCCTTGAACAACCGGGTGGAGTAAGCCGCCGTGTTGAAGCCAAGGGCCAGCACGGCGCAGAACCAGGGCTGCTTGAGCAGCGGCCAGAGTGGTCCGGACTTGAGCCACTCGAACTGGCCCGGCCCGTAGTAGATGAGGAAGATCTGGATGAGCAGCGGCGTGCCGGTGAAGATCAGCACCCACAGCTGTACCAGCTGGGTCGCCACCGGAATCCGTCGTTCCAGCACCCAGGTCATGGCGGCGGCCAGCAGCACACCGAGCAGCAGGCTGAATGCCGTGAGTTGCAGGGTAATCGCCAGACCCCCCAGCAGCGTCATAAGATAGTCCTGCATGGTCAACCTCCGTAGCAGCGGGTATAGCGGGCTGTCTGCTTAAAATCGCATTCACTCAGCTGACTGAAGACGGTCGGTTGCAGGGTGATCACCAATCCCCCCAGCAGAGTCATGAGATAGTCCTGCATGGTCAACCTCCGTAGCGGCGGGTATAGCGGGCTGCCTGCTTGAGCCCGAACTCGCTCACCAGACTGATGGCCAGATAGATGAGGGCTGCGGCTGCATACCAGGTAAAGGGTTCATAGGTGCTGGCCGAGGCCATCTGGGCCTGACGCATCATCTCGTTCACCCCAATCAGAGAGACCAGCGCCGTGTCCTTGAGCAGCACCAGCCACTGGTTGCCGAGCCCCGGCAGGGCATGACGCCAGGCCTGGGGCAGCACAATGCGAAAGAAGATGTGCCCCTTGCCAAGGCCGAGCGCCAGCGCCGCCAGCCGCTGCCCGGCGGGCACCGCATTGAGCGCGGCCCGCAGGGTCTGGGTGGCATAGCTGGCAAACAGCAGGGAGAGCGCCAGCACGCCGCAGGCGAACGGGCTGAACTCCACATACTCGCCGGTGATGAGGAACAGCACCTGGGTCGAGCCGAAGTAGATGAACAGCACCACCAGCAACTCGGGCAGGCCACGAATGAGCGTGGTGAGTGTGGCCACAGGCCACACCAGCGCGCGCTGCTTGCTCAGTTCGGCGGCGCTGAACGCCAGCGCCAGCACCATGCCCCCGACCAGTGATGCCAAGGCCAGCCCCAGGGTCATCCAGGCTGCATCCAACAACAGGCTCAACATGGCTTAGTGCGCGAAGTATTTGTCGAAGATCTTCTGATAGGTGCCGTTGGCCTTGATCTCGGCCAGCCCCTTGTTCAGCTGAGTCAGCAGCTCCTGATTGCCCTTGGCCACGGCGATGCCAAAGCCGGTACCGAAGTACTTGGCATCGGTCACAGGGGTGCCGATCACGGCATACTCCTTGTGCTGCTTGAGCCAGTCGGCGGCGACTGCGGTATCGGCAAACACGCCGTCGGTACGGCCGTTCATCATGTCGAGGAAGGCGCTCTGGTAGCTGGCGTAAGGCACGGTCAGCAGGCCCTTGCTGATCCAGTTGTCCACCAGATAGGACTGGTGGGAGGTGCCGTTCTGCACGCCGACCGTCTTGTCCACCAGCTCTTCCGGCCCCTTGAAGGCCCCCTTCTTGGCCACGAACACGGCGGAGTTCTCGTAATAGATGTCGGAGAAGTCGACCTGGGCGGCCCGTTCCGGAGTCACGTCCATGGCGGCGATGGCGGCGTCATAGCGACGGAACTTGAGGCTGGGGATCAGGCTGTCGAAGGCCTGGTTGTGGAAGCTGCACTCCAGCTTGGCCTGGGTGCAGATGGCACGGGCCAGATCGATGTCGAATCCCTGGAACTCGTTCTTGTCATCCAGGTATTCGAACGGAGCATAAGTGGCCTCGGTGGCGAACTTGATCTCCTTGGCCAGCACAGAGGTGCTCAACAGGCCCATGGCAGCAACCAGCAACAGACTCTTTTTCATGACAGCTTCCTTATCGATTTGAATATCAATGCATCAAGAACTCGGCAAACCGGCTGGTTTGCGGGGATGTGAAAATGGCGGCGGAGCCAGATTCGATGATCCGTCCCTTCTCCAGATAGATCACCTGACTGGCCACCTTGCGGGCGAACTCCACCTCGTGGGTCACCACTACCTGAGTAATACCGGTCTGGCCCAGATTGCGGATGATCTCCGCCACCTCTTTGGTGATCTCGGGATCGAGGGCCGCCGTCGGCTCGTCAAACAGCAGCACCTGCGGATCCATCATCAGGGTACGGGCGATGGCCACTCGCTGCTGCTGACCGCCGGAGAGCCGGGCAGGCCAGGCATCGCGCTTGTCGGCCAGTTGCAGCTGGGTCAGCAGGTAGGCGCCCTTCTCGGTGGCCGCCGCCTTGCTCATGCCGAGCAGCTTGACGGGGGCCTCGATCAGGTTCTCCATCACGGTCAGATGTGGCCACAGATTGTACTGCTGGAACACCATGCCCACCTTGCGGCGCAGCGCCTGTGCCTGACGGTTGAATTCGGCGGCAGAGAGGCTGGACGGGAAAGAAAATTCACTTTCACCTATGCGCAATACACCGGCATCCGGGGTGTCCAGCAGGTTCATCATGCGCAGCAGCGAACTCTTGCCAGCACCGCTCGGGCCCAGCAGCACCAAGGTCTCACCGGGTGCAGTCCGAAAGCTGACATCTTGCAGTACCGGCACCTTGTGCCAGGATTTTTCGATACCGATTAATTCAATACCCATACAGCCCAATTGAATAAGTTTTCAAAATTTCGTCCCGATTTTAGCCCCAACATGGGTGGATGCAAGCTAATTTTGAATCAATATGCAGAACAAGCGCCGCTTCCTTGCAAAAATAGGCACATGAATGCAAAATGGGCACGCTGTTCATATCTGCCGCCTGAGCGTGACAGGCAGCCACACCTCCTCATTCGTGAGTCCAAGATGAAGCATAACGACAAGCAAGAAAAACTGGCCAAGGCCTTTAAAGCCTTGCTGAAAGAAGAACGATTTGGCTCCCAGGCAGAGATAGTGACTGCCCTGCAAGAGATGGGCTTCGAAAACATCAACCAGTCCAAGGTATCGCGCATGCTGAGCCGCTTCGGCGCCGTTCGCACCCGCAATGCCAAGATGGAGATGGTCTACTGCCTGCCGGTGGAACTGGGCGTGCCCACCACCTCCAGCCCGCTCAAGAACCTGGTACTGGACGTCGACCACAACGGCGCCCTGGTGGTGATCCACACCAGCCCGGGTGCGGCCCAGCTCATCGCCCGCCTGCTCGACTCCCTCGGCAAGGCCGAAGGGATCCTCGGCACCATAGCCGGTGATGACACCATCTTCATCACCCCGACCAGCGACACCGACATCGAGGAGCTCTACCTCTCCGCCCTCGAGCTGTTCGAACAGACCCCTTAATCAGGCTTGGCCGTCCCGCTGTGGTGACGCCCCCTGAACGAAAAATCCCGGCCAAGGCCGGGATTTTTGTTGGTTATCTCAACCGCGCTTATTTACCCTGCGACACCAGATAATCCTCGGAAGGCGCGAAGAAGGCGGCCCCGGTCACGGCGCTGGTGAAGCGCAGCAGGTGGTCGAAGTGACTGCCCTCCCCCTTGTACATGCTGGCCAGCATGGCATTGAAGTGCTGCGGCGTGCGGCAGCAGGAGATGAAGTAGAGCCCCTGCTCTGTCATGGTGCCCCAGGGCATGCTCTGGCGCAGTATCTCCATGGACTCGCCCTTCGGGGTCTTGAGGTTGACCCGCTTGATGTGGGCGGTCAGCGGCTTGTCGGCCGACTCATACTCTATGTTGTCGGCCTTGGTGCGACCTATGATGTCTTCCTGCTCCTTCAGGGCCAGCCTCTCCCAGTCGCTCATGGCGTGCACCCAGCGCTGGACGTGGATATAGGAGCCACCGGCAAATTCGCCCCCCTCGAGCAGCGCCACTTCGGCCCTGTGCTCATCCTGGGGGTTTTCGGTGCCGTCGACGAAGCCGGTCAGATCCCGGCAATCCAGATTGCGGAAACCGCGCACCTCTTCGGCCAGTGCCACCAGCCCCGCCAGCAGGGCCATCACGCGCTGACCGGCGTGGTGCAGCACATCGACCCGATCGGCGCGCAGCTGCACGAAGAGATCAAACGGGGTATTCGGCGCCTTATGACCATTGGCTTCCTGAGCCATAAAACCACGGAACTGGGGCGGACGGGCGGCAGGGTAGAGACCATCCCAGGCATCGGCGCCGACGGCGACCAGACCGCTGAAACCGGCATCGGGGAAATCGGCACTCACCGCATCCCACAGGGCAGGCAAGCTGGCCAGACGGGCCACCAGTTCGGCGCCGTCACCGGTGCGATTGAACATCAGATAGAGGGCGTGCAGATTCGGCTCTGCACAGATCCCGGCTTGGGCTTTCATATATCTCTCCCCTGAACAGGCATTAGCTATGTTGGCGTTGCGTTGCGCGATTATAAACCAGAGTGAATCCAGTTCCTTGATTTCACAACGATATCAGGTCTGTCACGGCAATGGATCAAACAGCACCAGCGCATGCGGGGCAAGGTTGACCCTGGCCCGCATCCCGCCAAGCGGCTCGCCAATGCTGGCCTCGAGCCGCTGGCCGCCACACTCGAACAACACCCGGCAGTGATGGCCGAGGAACTGCTGCTCCAGCACCGCCAGCTCACCGCCGTCGACGGCCTCCAGCAACAGCTGCTGGGGTCTGAGCATCAATTGCAGCAGCTCGCCCACGGCACGGCCGTGAGGCTCGGTGCCGCACACCACCCCCAGCGACGTCTGCACGCAGTGGCTGTCCACCACCTCGGCCGCCAGGTAGTTGACCCCGCCGAGAAACTCCGCCACGAAGCGGTTCTGCGGGCGACGATAGAGCTGCTCAGGCTGGCCCACCTGCTCGATGTGACCCGCCCGAAACAGCGCCAGCCGGTCGGCGAAGGCGAACGCCTCCTCCTTGCTGTGGCTGACGAAGATGGCGCCTATCCCCTGCTGCTTGAGCAGGGCGCGGATCTCGAGAATAAGCTTCATCCGCACCTGGGTATCTATGTTGGAGAAAGGCTCGTCCAGCAGCATCAGCTTGGGCTTGCACACCAGGGCGCGGGCGATGGCGACCCTTTGCTGCTGGCCGCCGGAGAGCTCATGCGGATAACGCGCCCCCAGCCCCTGCAGATTGACCAGCGTCAGCGCCTCATCCACCTGCTGCTGGCGAGCGCGGCGATCGAGCCGGGTCAGGCCGAAGCCGACGTTGTCGGCCACCGTCAGGTGCGGAAAGAGGGCGTAATCCTGAAAGATCATGCCGATGTTGCGCGCCTCGGGGGGCACGCAGCCACCGGGCCCATCCAGCAGGGTATCGCCAAGGCGAATAGCGCCCCCGGCCAGTGGCAGCAGACCGGCGATGGCCTTGAGCAGCGTGGTCTTGCCGCAACCGCTCGCACCCAGCAGGCAGACGATCTCGTTGTCGGCCACCGTCAGGGAGAGCTGCTCCAGCACATTGCGGCCGTTGTAACGGCAACTGACATTTTCAACCTGCAAGCAAGACACGGCTGGCTTCCTCATATTCTTTTGGTTCGAACCGACCTGCGGCCGGACAAGATTGCAGAGATTCATCTGCCCGTTCAGTGGCCCGGACTGTCCAGGCTGCGGTTGACCCAGATCAGCGGCAGCAAGCCCACCAGCACTATGACGATGGCGCCGAGCGCCCCCCGCTCCAGCATCTCGTCCGAGACGAATTGATAGACGTGGGTCGCCAGGGTATCGAAGTTGAAGGGCCGCAGCAGCAGGGCGGCGGGCAGCTCCTTCATGGATTCGATGAACACCAGCATGGCGCCGGCAAACAGGCCGCGCCGCACCAACGGCAGATGAACCCGTCGCAGCATGCCGCCATCCCCCTGCCCCAGGGAGCGGGCCGCCATGTCAAGGCTGGGGGAGATCTTGCCCATGCTGCTCTCTACCGAGCCGATGGCGATGGCCACGAAGCGCACCAGGTAGCCGAACACGATGGCGGTGATGGTGCCGGTCAGCAGCAGGCCGGGGCCCTGGCGGCCGAGCCACTCGGCCAGATCGTTGATGGCAAAATCGAGGGCCGTCAGCGGCACCAGCACGCCGATGGCCAGCACAGTGCCCGGCATGGCGTACCCCATGGCAGAGATGCGCAGGGGCAGCAGGCTCCTGACTCCGCCATCGAGGCGGCGGAAGAAGCCGAGCAGCAGGGCTATGCCCATGGCGAGCAGGGCGGTCAGCGTCGAGATGAGCAGACTGTTGCCGGCGAAGCGGACAAACTCCGGCGTCCAGGAGAGTTCGAAATAGCGCACCCCGTAATCAAGCAGGATGACGAACGGCAGGCCGAAACCGGCCAGTACCAGTCCCCAGCACCAGAGACCGGCCAGCCAACGACTCATTCCCTTGAGCGGGTAGCGTAGCGGCGGCTCATGACCCATGGATTTCTGGAACACCTGCTGACGGCGACGGGAGCGACGCTCGACGGCGATCAGCAGCACCACCGCCAGCAGCATCAGGCAGGAGAGCTTGGCGGCGGTGGCCAGGCTGCCGTAGCCGAGCCAGGTGTCGTAGACCGCCGTGGTCAGGGTGTTGATGGCAAAGAAGTGGACTGTGGCGAAGTCGGCCAGGGTCTCCATCGCCACCAGGGAGATGGCCACCATGATGGCGGGACGGGCCAGCGGCAGGCTGAGACGACGAAAACTCTGCCAGGGGGTACAGCCGAGCAAGCGGCTGGAGTGGATCAGGCTGACCGACTGCTCCAGAAACGAGGCGCGGGCCAGCAGATAGACGTAGGGGAAGAGCACCAGCGCCAGCACCCAGGCGGCGCCGCCGAGGGATCGAATGGCCGGGAACCAGTAATCCGTCGGTCTGCTCCACTCAAACAGGGTTCGCAATCCCGCCTGCAGCGGCCCCGAGTAGTCGAGCAGGTCGGTATAGACGTAGGCAACGATATAGGAGGGCATGGCCATGGGCAGCATCAGCGCCCACTGCAGGGCGCGGCGCCCCGGCACCTGGCACATGGCGACCAGCCAGGCGGTGGGTACCCCGAACAGCAGGCTGAGCAGCACCACACCCGCCACCAGCCCCAGCGTATTGCCGAGGTAGTCGAGCAGTACCGTATCGGCGAGGTGGCGAAACAGGTCTTCCTCTGCCGAGAAGGCAGAGAAGATCAGGGCGAGCACCGGCAAACCCAGCAGCAGGGCGGTGGCCCAGCTGCTGGCAATCCATCCACAATTTTTCATGAGACCACAGAAGTTGATGGGGCCCTTGGCCCCATCTGATTACAAGTCGAATTTCACTTCATCCAGCAGCTGCAAGGCGTCTTTGCGGTGCTTGGCATAATCGCTGACCGGCATGGGGTCAGACTTGAAACTGCCCCAGGACTTGACCATGGCGGACGGCTCCACCCCGGCCTTGACCGGATACTCGGCATTCACGTCCGCATACATGTGCTGGGCCGTGTCGCCAGCCAGAAACTCCATCAGCTTGCGGGCTTCATCCTTGTTCTTGGCGTACTTGGTCATGGCCACGCCGCTCACGTTGACGTGGGCACCGCGGTCGGCCTGGTTCGGGAAGTTGATGTAGACCGCATCGGCCCAGGACTTCTGCGCCGGATCTTTCAGCATGGCGCCCAGATAGTAGCTGTTGCCGAGCGACAGGTCACAGATGCCATCCTTGATCGCCTTGACCTGATCCCGGTCGTTGCCCTGCGGTTTGCGCGCCAGGTTGGCCTTGACCCCTTCCAGCCAGGTCTTGGCATCCGCCATGCCGTGATGGGCGATCATGGAGGAAACCAGCGCCACATTGTACTCGTGCTTGCCGCTGCGGGTACAAATTTTCCCTTTGAATTCAGGCTTCACCAGATCTTCATAGCTGATGGTGTCGAGCTTGCCGAGGCGATCCTTGCTGGAATAGATGGCGCGCACCCGGGTGGTCAGGGCAAACCACTTGTTGTCCGAATCGCGATAGATGGAAGGGATATTCTCCTGCAGTATCTTGCTGTCCACCGGCTGCACCAGATCCTTGTCCACCAGATCGGTCAGCCGGCTGATGTCGACGGTCAGCATGAGATCGGCCGGGGAGAGCTTGCCTTCCCGCTCCAGACGCTCGTTCAGCCCCTCTTTGGCGAACACCACGTTGACCTTGATACCCGATTCCTTCTCGAACTGCTGGATGATGGGCTTGATCAGCTCATCCTGCCGGTTGGAGTAGACGTTCACCTCCCCTGCCGCCAACGCTCCCTGAGCAGCCAGAGTCGAGAAAACCAGAGCCAGCATCTTCATTTTCATCATCCATTCCTTGAGTTGCTATATCGAGTGATAACCATTGCTGTTTGTATTTTGCATTGGCCGCGACAGCGGGATCAAGAAAACATCGAGTGCGGGATCACATATTTAAACGCCGTGCAAACAAAAGGGCCGGATAGAATCCTATCCAGCCCCACCATGGAGTCCATCCGCGACTTCACATCGGCAATCTGTCCGGTCCGGCCAATCAGTAACAGAGTGCCCTTGCTCGAACCGGTATCAGGCGCGAGAGATCAGAGCGCCTCGTCGTCGCTCTCGCCGGTGCGAATGCGCACCGCCTGCAGCAGGTCGTAGACGAAGATCTTGCCGTCACCGATCTTGCCTGTGTAGGCCGCCTTGCAGATCGCCTCTATCACACCTTCGACGTTGTCATCGGCCGTCGCTATTTCCAGCTTCACCTTGGGTAAGAAGTCGACCTGGTACTCGGCTCCCCGGTATAATTCGGTGTGCCCCTTCTGGCGGCCAAACCCTTTGACCTCGGACACGGTCAGACCCTCGACCCCCAGGTTGGCGACGGCTTCGCGCACATCGTCCAACTTGAAGGGTTTGATAATCGCAGTAATCAGCTTCATCTGGTTGCTCCCAATCCATGGTATGTCATGAATTGGGAATCAATTCTTGTGCCAAGTCTTTTTATTGTTTAATTTCAAAAGGATAGTGTTTGTGTCCGGGATAGATACCCCCCAACATCACCAAGGGAGCGCATCTCGCCCCATAATGAGGCACCAAGCTGAACCAGCCTCTCCCGATGCACCAAACAAGAGCACAGCAGTATGTTAGTCATCTCCAACAGCGTGACCCTGCCCTGGCATGAGCTGCAGTTTCAAGCCATGCGGGCTCAGGGTGCCGGCGGCCAGCACGTCAACAAGACCGACTCCGCCGTCTGGTTGCGCTTCGATTACCGCAGCTCCCCCAGCCTGCCGGATCTCTACAAGGAGGGACTCGACAAGCTGAGCGACAACCGGGTACACGACGGCTTTATCCAGATCCGCGTCGAGACCCATCGCAGCCAGGACATGAACCGCAAGGAGGCCATGAGCCGCCTGGTGGAGCTGCTGAAGAAGGCCGCCTGGCGCCCCAAGGCCCGTCATGCCACCAAGCCGACCCGCAGCTCCCAGCGCAAGCGGGTCGACGCCAAGAAGCGCAAGGGCGACATCAAGTCGGCCCGCGGCAAACCCGTGCTGGAGTAATATCGCCAGCCTTACGACTTGCCCACGCCAAGGATGAGAGAAGATGAGATACAGTTTTTGCGACAGCGCCCACGGCCCCCTGCTCATCGCCATCGATAAGGATGGCCTGCGCCACGTGGAGTTCATGCAGGGTGAGCGCCCCATAATGCCAACCCCTCAGTGGCGCCAGGATGATCTGGCGCTGGCGCCCTATGTCGAGCAGTTCGCCGCCTATTTCGCTGGCCGGCTGCAGCGCTTCGAGCTGCCGCTCGCAGCCAAAGGCACCCCGTTCCAGCAATCGGTATGGCGCGCCCTGTGCGACATTCCCTACGGCGAGACCGTCAGCTATCTCGAAATAGCCCAGTCCATCGGCAACCACAAGGCGGTGCGGGCGGTGGGCGCCGCCAATGGCCGCAACCCCCTCAGCATCATAGTGCCCTGCCACAGGGTGATAGGGCGCAGTGGCGAGCTGACCGGTTATGCCGGCGGCATACCCATCAAACGCTGGTTGCTGGCGCTGGAGCAGCAGACCGCCGGTTCATTTGAATTGACTCCCTGACAACAGCGGCATCCCTGTAAACGCGGGCTTCAGCCGCTGGATTGGCCCCGTTTCACGTTTAGCAAAATGAACACAGTATGAAGAATCGCCTCAGAAGGGCTTCAGACAGGGTCAGGCATCATGGCTTCACACTTGGATGGCATGGCTCATCCCTCATTCAAGTGGCACCCATGTGACGCTTCCAATCTGTCTTTTTTCCCCGCGCCTCCTCTGAGGCGCTTTTTTTTTTTGCCCGAACGCGGCCACAAAAAAGCCCGCCGAAGCGGGCTCTGACCGGAAGGTGCTAACTTCAGGGTCAATCAGAGTGCGAGGAAGAGCCCCGCCAGCGAGGCACTCATCAGGTTCGCCAGCACACCCGCCAGTATGGCGCGCATGCCGTAACGGGCGATGAAGGATTTGCGCTCCGGCACCATAGCACCCAGACCACCGATGAGGATCGCCATGGAGGAGATGTTGGCGAAACCGCACAGGGCGAAGGTGACTATGGCCTTGCTCGATTCGTTCAGGGTCTGATCCTGCACCAGGGCGATGAAGGCAACGAATTCGTTGATGACTATCTTGGTCCCTATCAGGGCGCCAGCGGCCTGGGCCTGATCCCAGGGCACGCCGATCAGCCAGGAGACGGGGGCGAACAGCCAGCCCAGGATGATCTGGAAGCTCAGCTCCAGCCCCACCAGATCACCGGCCCAGCCCAGCAGGCCGTTGAGCATGGCGATCACCCCGACGAAGGCCAGCAGAGTCGCACCGACCGCGACCGCTATGTTGAGGCCAGCCATGGCGCCATCGGCCGCCGCTTCGATCACGTTGGTTGAGCGCGGCATCTCCACGTCCTGATGGTGATCCACCTCGCCAATGCCGGGCGGTACCAGGATCTTGGCCATGGCCAGACCGGCCGGAGCCGACATGAAGGCCGCGGCTATCAGGTATTTCAGCTCGACCCCGATGCTGGCGTAACCCACCAGGGTACCGCCGGCCACGGAGGCAAGACCGCAGCTCATCACGGCGAAGAACTGGGAGTCGGACATCTTGGAGAGATAGGGTTTGACCACCAGCGGCGCCTCCACCATGCCGACGAAGATGTTGGCGGTGGCGGAGAGGCTCTCGGCACGGCCGGTACCCAGCAGCTTCTGCAGACCGCCGCCCAGCAGGGCTATGACCCGCGGCATCAGGCCTATGTGGTAGAGGATGGCGATCACAGCAGAGAAGAAGATGATGACCGGCAGCACGTTGAACGCAAAGATGAAGCCCAGCTTGAACTTGGCCAGATCGCCGAACAGGAAGGCGATCCCCTCCTGACCGTAGCCAATCACGCTGCTGACGCTCTCGCTGACCCCGTTCAGCACATGCTGACCGGCAGGCAGCCAGAGCACCAGGCCGGCGAAGAGGACTTGCAGGCAGAGGGCGAGACCCACTGTTCGCAACGGGATACGACGACGATTATCAGAGCAGAGCACGGCCAGGGCCAGGATACTCAGTATGCCGAGCAGGGCTATCATAGGGATTCCATCAGGTGGGGCAAAAGATGGGCGCGGATTCTGCGCTCCATGCTCCGCCACTGCAAGCCCGCTTGGTTACAGCCCTGTTAGCAAAAACGTTTGCACGATACCGGTTGCGCCAACCCGCTGATTTGGTTCAATTTTGGTATCACGCGAAAGCCAGTGTTCGTATATAGAAACGATTATTCCTCTGTGCCGGACAATTTGCCGCCGAGCCAGGGGGCGAGTCGCTGTTCCCAATAGGGATTGGGACCGAAGCTCTCCTTGAGGAAATCGATGAACAGCCGGATCTTGGGATCCAGATGTTCGCGTCTGGCGTAGACGGCGTGCACCGCCATCTTCTGGTTCGGCCGCCACTGGGGCAGCAGGGGGATCAACTGACCGGACTGCAACTCCTTGTCCAGCAAGTAATTGGCGACATAGGCGATGCCGAGCCCGGCCAGGGCGGCATCGCGCACCGCCTCCGCCAGATCCACCCGGTAGTTGCCGGCCACCTGCACCGTCTGGCGCTCCTTGCCCTGGCGAAACGACCACTCGTGGTAGCGCCGCTCCCGACTCTGGTAAGTGATGCAATTGTGCTGGGCCAGATCTTTGGGGTGCAGCGGGGTGCCGTGGCTCAGCAGATAGTCCGGCGAGGCCACCAGCACGAAGTGGATATCCGCCAGTCGCTGCCCCACCAGCGCCTCTGGCTTGTCTTCATAGGTGGTGATCCAGAGATCCAGCCCCTCATCCACCAGGTTGGTTCTGTGATCGAACAGGGAGACTTCCAGCTCCAGCTCTGGGTAGCGATCCTGAAACGCCTTGAGGCGCGGGATCACGTGCAACCGGCCAAATGACTGACCGACCCCCAGATGCAGGATGCCGCTTACCTTGCCACGGCGCTCCGCTACCATGGAGTCCGCCTCCAGCGCCACCGCCACCAGAGCGCGGCAGTGACGGGCATACTCTTGGCCGAGTTCGGTCAGGGAGAAGCGGCGAGTGGTGCGCTGCACCAGCTGGGCACCGAGCTCGGTCTCAAGCTGGGCCAGCTGCTTGCTGATGTGGGACTTGGAGACGCCGAGCCGTCGCGCGGCCGCCGAGATGCCCTGTTCACGGACCAGGGCATCGAAGATCACCATTTGGGGCAGACGTTGCAGCACGGGATTACCAGATAGGAAAGCGGGCCTCCATTATTCCAGAGCCGCCCGCAGCGGGGTAGGCCTAAAGACCGAGCGCCCGTTTGACCTCTTTTTGCAGGGGATCGTCGGCCGGATTCTGGTTCGCACCATAACTCGCGACCAGCTTGCCGTCGCGCCCGATCAGGTACTTGTGGAAGTTCCAGCCCGGCGCCTCGCCCGCCGCCGCGGCCAGCCCCTTGTAGAGCGGGCTGGCATCGTCACCGCGCACCGCCAGCCGGTTGAACATGGGGAAGGTCACCCCGTAGTCACGGCGACAGACGGCAGCTGTCTTGCCCTCATCCCCCGCCTCCTGCCAGAAGTCGTTGGACGGAAAGCCCAGCACTATCAATCCCTTGTCCTTGTAGGTCTGATAGAGCTGCTCCAGATCCCGGAACTGGCCGCGATAGCCGCAATAGGAGGCGGTATTGACCACCAGTACCACCTTGCCCTCGGTCAGCTGGCAGAGGTTGTGGCGCTGGGTGTTGTTGAGCTCTCGCATCTCCACATTGAAGTAGTCGGGACAGGCGGCAGATACGGCTCCCGCACCGAGCAGCAATAACAAAGTGAACCATTTCATCGGGCAACTCCTTTTGAACAGATGAGCGTCATACGCACAAACGGCGCAGTCGGTTCAACCCTGCCTCAGCGCAGCGGTATGCCGGTCAGCCAGCCATGGCCCCAGAAGATCAGCAGCGCCGTGACCGCGAGCCCGGCCCCCACGCTTATCCCTGTGCCAACCCAGTTCGCTGCGGGACGGGGATGGCGCTGCCAGTCACGCACCGAAATCCAGATGATGCTGATCAGCGCCCATAGACCTATGCCACCGAACAGCACCAGGGAGCGGGCCTCGCTGTTGACCGCCAGATGGGCGCCGGCCCAGATCAGGGTGCCGAGCAGCTGGGGATGCACCAGCCAGCGCCGCAGGTGATTGGGCCCTTGGCCGGAGAAGAACAGGATCAACGCGACCGGCATGGCGGCCATCATCAGGGTCGGCCCCCAGGCGGGCAGCAAGTAGAGCGGCATGGGGCTGGCACTGCGCCAGCCGGCAAGAATGAAGCCGATGGCGACAAATACCAGCAGCGAGAAGAGCCCCTTGTAACGATTCTCCCCCAGCCGGTCGCGCAGGCGCTCCCTGTGGGCAGCGGCGAAGCAGGGGTAGAGGTGGATAAGGGTAAACAGCAGTACCCCCAGGGTCAGCAAGATCATGGGTTGCTCCTTGTACTATGGGGGATCACTATGCCGCAAAGTGCGCAACCGGAACACAGAAACCGCAGAAAAGTGGTGGGGATACAGCAGGATAATGAAAAAAGCCGATCGACAGATCGGCAAGGTGTTTCGGGCAGACCGGCAGTGGATGCCGGTCATCACCGCGACACGGGGCAGGGTTTGGCCGGTGCCAGGCACCAGCCAGAAAAGGATTAACTGCGCAGCATATAGAGCGCGGCCACGTTGCGGGCCGTGAGCTGCAGGTTGGTGGTGGCGGTGGCCAGCGCCTCCGGCAGGGACATGACGCGATTGACCACGGCGAACACCGCATCCAGTCCGTGCTCATGCACCACACCGTAATCGTCGGTGAGGCAGCCCGAAATACCTATCACCGGCTTGCCGAACTGCTTGGCGCAGCGTGCGACACCGATTGGCGTCTTGCCATAAATGGTCTGGCTGTCGATACGTCCCTCCCCCGTGATGACGAGATCCGCATCGGCCACCGCCTCGGCCAGTTTCAGCGCCGCTATGACGATCTGGATGCCGGGCTTGAGCTCGGCACCAAGCAGGCCCACCAGGGCCGCGCCCATGCCACCGGCGGCGCCAGCCCCCGGGATCGCCTTCACCTGGCAGCCGAGGGAATGCTCGATGCAGTCGGCGTAGTGGGAGAGGTTGGCATCCAGCTGGGCCACCATCTCGGCGTTGGCTCCCTTCTGCGGGCCAAACACGGCGGAGGCGCCTGTCGGGCCGCACAGCGGATTGTCCACGTCACAGGCCACCTCTATGGTGATCTTGCTCAAACGCGAATCCAGCCCGCTCAGATCTATGGTGGCCAGCTCCGCCAGCCCGGCGCCGCCCGGCGCTATGGGGGTGCCATCGCTTTTGAGCAGCTTGCCGCCGAGCGCCTGCATCATGCCGGCACCGCCATCGTTGGTGGCACTGCCGCCTATGCCGAGGATCAGGTGCTTCACCCCCATATCGAGGGCCGCCAGGATCAGCTCACCTGTGCCAACGCTGGAGGTGTGCAGCGGATTGCGCAGCTCGGGTGGGACAAGGTGCAGGCCGGAGGCAGCCGCCATCTCGATGACGGCGCGTTCGCCATCCCCCAGCAGGCCGACGAAGCCCTGCACCTGGTTGCCGAGCGGCGCTGTCACATAAAACGGCAGTATGCTGCCACCCGTGGCATCCACCAGGGATTGCACAGTGCCCTCGCCGCCATCGGCCATGGGCAGCTTGATGTAGGTGGCATCTGGCAACACCTGCTTGAAACCCGCCTCGATGGCATCGGCCACCGCCATGGCGCTCAGGCTCTCCTTGAATGAATCCGGTGCGATAACAATTTTCATATCAATTCCTCAGGCGAGACCAAACACGCCAAACATCAGGGTGGAGACGGCTGCTATGGTCAGGCCGACGGCAGTTTCATAAGGGATGAGCTTGAGGCGCTCCCCCACGCCCATGTGGACGCTGCCACCGGTGGCATGGAAGAAGGAGCCGTGGGGCATGTGGTCAAACACGGTGGCACCGGCATGGATCATGGCGGCCCCCGCCAGGCTGCTGATGCCGAGCTCGATCAGGGTGGAGCTGAACACGTTGGAAGCCACTACAGTCCCGGCCGTGGTCGAGGCGGTCGCCAGCGACATCAGGGCGCCCGAGATGGGGGCCAGCAGGTAGGAGGGCAGACCTGAGGCGGTCAGGCCGCTGATCAGCACATCCTTCAGACCCGAGTTGGCGATTATGCCCGCCAGAGTACCTGTACCCAGCAACATGATGGCCACCGGCGCCATGCGGGCCAGGCCCGAGACCGCGAACTGGTTCACCTTGCTGAACTTGCCCATCATAAGGGCGCCGACCAGACCGCCGAGGGGCAGTGCAATCAGCGGGTCCACCACGATGCCGGCGATGGGGCGCAGGGCCAGCAGCAGTATGGCGACCAGGGGCGCACTGATGGCGGCGGCAAAGCCGGGCAGCTTGCTGCCACTGAAGCTCACCACCTCGTCGGCGGCGACCTTGCTGCCCTTGTTGTTCAGCCGTTTGGCCAGCCAGTAGGCCATCACCAGCCCGAACAGGCCCGGTATGATGCCGGCCGCCATGACGGAGGTGAGCGGCAGGTGGAAGGCATCGGCCGCGGCGATGGCGTTCGGGTTGGGGGACATGACGTTGCCCGCCTTGCCGCCACCTATCATGGCCAGCAGTATGGCCGCCTTGGAGAGGTCGGCACGGCGCGCTATGGCCAGCGCTATGGGGGCGACCGTGATGACGGCCACGTCCACGAAGACGCCGACCGCGGTCAGGATCAGGGTGGCCAGCGCCAGCGCCAGCAGGGCGCGGGTCTCGCCCAGCTTCTTGACTATGGTCTCGGCGATTGTGGTGGCCGCGCCCGATTCGATCAGCACGCCCGCCAGCACACCGGCCGCCAGGATCCGCATCACCGCCGTGGTGATCCCCTGGGCGCCACCTATCATCAGGGCGACCGTCTGGGTCAGATCGGCCCCGCCGATCAGGCCACCGGCCAGGGCGCCGACTATCATGCCGTAGGCAGGCGGCACCTTCTTCAGGATGAGGAAGATGGCGATGGAGAGCGCGGCGAGAGCGCCGAGCGCGGATACAGGGATCATGACGGGCACCTTTCAAATGAGTGAGTGGTGGCCATTATGGTGATCCGGGATCGGAATGCTTTGGCTGAAAAGCCAAATAAGGTCTCTTTAAAGAGATACTTCTTGTTCATTACAACAAATCAGCTATCGAGATTGAGCCCGAGGTAGAGCAGGAACTTGTCATCTAACTTGTTGAAATTCAACCCGGTTATCTGCTCGATCCGGGTCAGCCGGTAGCGCAGTGTATTGGGGTGGATGAACAGGGCTTCGGCACAGGGATGCAGATCACAATCCTGCAAGAAATATTGGCGTAGCGTCTTTTGCAGCGTTCCCTTTCTGTCCTCCTGCGCCAGCTTGAGCAAGGGGGCCCGCAGCTGATCCGCCTGCCAGGAGTCCGCCAGACTGCCGAGCAGCACAGGCAGCCGGTAATCCTCGAAGAAGTAGACCTGCTTGCGCGGCGCCTGCCGCATGCCCCGGCGCAAGGTATCCCGCGCCGTCTGGTAGGAGCGTGCCAGCCCGTCTATGCCGCCGAAGTAATCACCCACCCCGATCCGCACCTTGAAGTGGGGAATGCGGGCCAGCAACTGCTTGATGCGGCTGCGCTCCTGCTCCGATTGCCAGACGCCCTCGCTCAGTTGGGCCGGTTTGAGCACCACTATCTCGTCGAGGCCATTGATGGCCACCAGATTGTCCCGCTCCGGATTTTCCAGCAGATGCACCAGCTCCCGCAGGCGGGCCGGATCCGCCTCCTCCAACGCCAGCACGGCCACCACCCGAGGCTGGTCCAGATCCAGCTCGAGGAAACGGGCCGCCTGCTGCAGCTGATCGACCCGCCCCTCGCCGCGAATGAGCTGCAGCACCAGCTCCTCCTTGTGGCGCTTGTCCCACTGCAACTGCTCGGTGAGCGCCGCCTGCTCCAGAATGAGCTCGGCCGTCATGCGTACCAGCTCGGCGTAAGCACGCACTTCTTCCGGATCGCCCGAGATGCCGATGACCCCGAGCAGTTCCCCCTGATAGGCGATGGGCAGGTTGATGCCGGGACGCACCCCCTTGAGCTGCCGGGCGGTCGCCTCGCTTATCTCCACCACCCGGTTCTCTGTCAGCGCCAGCACGGCCCCTTCGTGGCGCTGATGCAGGCGCTCGGGATTGCCGGAGGCGATGATCAAACCGTGTTCATCCATCACGTTGACCGAGAACGACAATATCTTCATCGCCCGACTGACAATCTGACGGGCCAGGGTATCGTTTAGCTGCATAACATCTCCGGACAACAAGCTGGCATGACGCCTGGGGGCCCACAATCGCACGGGCCGACGCGCAAAGATCCCACATCATCAAGACAAGCGCGGGGGGGATCGCTAGAATAGGCCACTTTACGCTATGTGTGCCCCACCATGGATCATGGATCTGGCGTTATGCCGCTGTGTGGCGTGGTGGCTTCATCCTTCCGATATGGACTCCGCTATGGACTATGAATTTCGCCGCGACCCGTTCGGTGGCTATCGCGCCCGGTTCTCCATGGGCCATGAGGCCATCGGTCAGTGGTTGATCGATGAAGTTGGCAAGGATGAGGAGAAGCTCGACGAGCTCTTCTCCATCATCGACCAGCTGTCCAATCGCACCCGCACTGAATACCTGCTGCACGGCGGTGACTATTCACTGCTGCTCACCCCTGAGGAGGCCGAAGTGAAGGCCAACGTCCTCAATATCGAACTGGATGAGGATCTCGACGATCTCGCCTACTACGATGATGAGCAGCTGGCCATGTGCGGACTGGAAGACTTTGCCCAGGTGCTCGGCTCCTGGCGCGCCTTTATCCGCAACGAGGATATGGGCTGAATACCCACATTTCGGGCGAGCATGCCCCTTGCAACCCAACAGGATTGACTATGTCTATTTACGATTTTGACGGCGAACAACCAGAACAGCCGGAAGACGAGCAGGACCAGACCAAACAGGCCGTGCCTGCCAAGAAGAAAGGCAAGCAGGTGATGAACACTCAGGTCAACCTGAGCCCGCGCGATGCCAGCCGTCTGAACGGCCTGCACGTCGAAGCCATCACCACTCTGGACGACGTCAGCCTGCCGAAGAACGTCATCTTCAAGGCCGGCCTCATCGCCCTGGGCGAGCTGGAAGCCACCAAGCGTGCCGACATCATAGCTCGCGTCATCGCCGAATCCGGTCGATAAATCCCGGGTGATTGCCGGGGCGGGCCGCGAAAACGCCCCATACCTGGCAATGCCGTATCAGAAAAGCCGGAGCCCAAGCTCCGGCTTTTTCATGGCTGCGCCCCGCCGCGGACTCGCCCTTGCAGGGATCCGACCAGCCTATTAAGCCTTGTGTCATGATGTGACGACTTGTTAAGGTGCGGGACTTTTATCGGCCTTGGAGACTCAATGTTACCTCTACCTGATTCGCTCATCTGGGGAGCACTGGCGCTGGCCGTCTTGCTCTGTCTGGCCCGGCAACGCCTGCCCGGCCTGATCCTGCTGGGGGTCGCCCTGCTGGCCGCCCTCTACCTCGACCATCTCAGCCCATTCGCCCTGCTGATCACGCTGGCGGGCCTGTTGCTGGCCTGGCGCACCCCCAGCCTGCCCCAGCCCTGGCGTGGCGCCGCCCTGACCCTGATGCTGCTGTGGGCCATAGCGTTGATGCTGCACCTCATCCCCGGCTTCAGCAATCTGAAGGTGCTGGATCAGGTGCAGGCCGGCCCCGCCAGCGTGCCCTTCAACATGTACCTCAATCTGGACAAGCCGCTGGTCTTCTTCGGCCTGCTGCTGGCCTGGCCCGCCTTGCTCGGCCAGGGCGGTGCGATCCGCTGGCGAGCGCTGGCCCTGCTGCTGTTGCCGCTGGCGGCCCTGCTGATCACCGCCTGGCAGCTGGGGGCGCTCAAGCCCGAAGCTGGCCTGCCCCACTGGTGGTGGCTGTTTGCCCTCAACAACCTGCTGTTCACCTGCGTGGCGGAAGAGGCGCTGTTTCGCGGCTTCATCCAGCAGGGGGTGGCCGCCCGCAGCCGGCTCTGGCTCGGCATCCTGGTGGCCAGCCTGCTGTTCGGCGCCGCCCACCTGGCCGGCGGCCCGCTGCTGATGCTGTTTGCCGCCCTGGCGGGCGCCTGCTACGGCCTGGCGTTCCAGTTCAGTGGTCGCCTGAGCGTCGCCATCGCGATCCACTTCCTGTTCAACTTCGCCCATCTGGCCCTGTTTACCTACCCCCTGGCCAGCCGCTGATCCCGGGCGCCCCGCCCGGGGCGCCCTTGTTTCCCCTCCTCTGCCCCCTGCCTGCGGCCTGTCCGTTCGATATAGACTTTCTATTTGTACTTTTTTGCCAGGCCCGCGTGTCGATTAATTGACCCAAGCCAAGTTAGCGTCATCTTTGCCCCATAAAATGGGCCGGTAACCATCACAAAAAATAAAAACAAAACTATCAGTTACTTGGCTCACTCAGGATGCTCACATGACAACAACCCAACGGGAGGGGGAGATACGCTTCCCCGACCATCTATCACTGATCTCAACCACGGATCCCGCCAGCCACATCACCTATGCCAACCAGCACTTCTGCGAGGTGGCCGGTTACAACGCCGACGAGATGGAGGGGGTCCCCCACAATCTGGTGCGTCACCCCGACATGCCCAAGGCCGCCTTTGCCGACATGTGGCAACGACTGCGACAGGGCAAGAGCTGGATGGGACTGGTAAAGAACCGCGCCAAGAGCGGCAAGTTTTACTGGGTCAACGCCTACGTCACCCCCATTCTCAACGAACAGCGGCAGATCATAGAGTACCAGTCGGTGCGTACCCGCCCGAGCGAGCAGGACATCGCCTGGGCTGAGCAGCTCTACGCCCGCATCCGGGCGGGCAAGGCACTGCCCTGGCTCAGCCGGCTCACCCTGGAGCCGGGCCAGCTCACCCTGCTCCTCTCCGGCACGGCCCTGCTCGCCCTGCTGGCGGCCCTCGCCACCGGCAACCCCCTGTGGGGAGCACCCGCTGCGGCGGCGCTGCTGGCCCAGATGATCCACGGCGGGCGGCTGCAACAGCGGCTCAACCGGCTGGCCGTCACGGCCGGCGAGGAGATGGGCACCCCGCTCTGTCAGGTGCTCTACACCAAACGGCGGGATACCCTGGCTGCTCTCGAGCTGGCCCTGCGCATGAAGCGGGCCGAGCTCAAGGCGGTGGTGGGGCGCAGCGCCGACACCAACCAGCAGATACTGCAGGCCGCCGAGGATGACAGGGGCAATATCCAGACCATAGACATCCATCTGCAACAGCAGCGGGCCCAGAGCGAGCAGCTGGCCGCCGCCATCACACAACTGAGCCACTCCATTCGCGACGTGGCGAGCAACGCCCATCAGGCCAATGCCCTGGTGGGCGAGGTGCAGCAGGTGTCGGCCGAGGGGCTGCAGGCGCTGACGACCACCCAGGCATCGGTCAACCAGCTCCATCAGGAGCTTGACGCCAACCATAGGGTACTGGCGCAGCTGACCGGCGACAGCCAGAAGATCAGCGGGATCCTGGCGGTGATCAGCCAGATCGCCGATCAGACCAACCTGCTCTCCCTCAATGCGGCCATCGAGGCGGCGCGGGCCGGTGAGCAGGGGCGCGGCTTTGCTGTGGTGGCCGACGAGATACGGGCGCTGGCCCAGAAGACCCGCAGCTCCACCGGCGAGATCAACGAGATGATCCAGGCGCTGCAGCAGACCACCCGCCAGCTGGCCGATGGCATGACCCAGGGGGCCCAGACCTCGGAGCGCTGCCAGCAGCATGTGAGCACCACAGCCGAGGTCCTCAACCAGATCAACCGCATGCTGGCTCAGGTCACCCACACCAGCGACGAGATAGCCCAGGCCGTCAGCCAGCAGGCGGATGTCACCAGCACCCTGGATCATGGCATCCACCAGATCCACCAGCTGGCCAGCCACACAGCCGACAACAGCAGACAGGCCCTGGACGGCATCACGCTGCTGGTGGAGCGGCTGCACGCCCTCTCCCGCCTGATCAACCAGTTCCGCCACTGACCCGTCACAAGGGCACGCATGCCGGCCGGCACGCGCGCCCCTGATTGCCGAGCCTGCTCTGCCCTCCACGTGGGCGGGGCACAGATCCCTCCCCTCAATGCCGCACTCTCCCCATATGGGGCCTTTCATTTATTTGTAACAAAAATGTAAATGAAATGACCTCTGTGCCCGCCATAACAGTCACTTTCCATCGTGCCTCAACCAAAAGGACTTAATGATGCACAAGCCTCTCAGTTATGCCGCCCTGCTGCTGGCCAGCCAGTTTCCGTTGCAGGCGCTGGCCGATACCGATGTCTACCTCACCAACAACGGCCCAGAACCCTTGCGGCTGGAGATCCGCCAGAGCGGCTCCGGCCAGCTGCAGGCGGGCAGCCAGTGGATCCAGCACAGGACTGAGCTGGGCCCCTGGGAGAGCGCCATGGTGCTCAGCTTCAACCGCTACGAGGGGGTGAAGGCGGGCAAAAGCTATCTGTTCGAAACCCGGGTCACCACGGCCGGTGGCGACACCTATCGCCTCAACCAGCTGATGGAGGGCACCTGGTGGAACACCACATTGCAGCACGGTGGCGACACCCCGACCGCCAGCTCGGGCTGGCAGAGCGATCGCGCCCTGCATCGCACCCAGGGGCCGCAGGAGCTGGCCTTCGCCGCCAAGTTCACCGGCCGTTACGACGATCTGCACTACATGCTGACGCCACCACAAAAGCGGGAGCAGCCAGAACCGGCGGAGAGCAAGCTCAAGGTCGCCAGCTACAACGTCTGGGCCCTGCCGGTGATCGCCGCCAGCATAGGCGAGCGGCTGGCCTTGCTGCCCGAGCACCTCAAGGGTTATGACGCCCTGCTGCTGCAGGAGGTGTTCGATGGCCGCCGCGAGGGCTTCCTGCAGGCGCTGGCGAAAGAGTATCCCTATCAGACCAAGGTGCTCGACAAGCCGGGGGTCAACATCCACGACGGCGGCGTGGTGATCGTCAGCCGCTACCCAATCGTGCGCGAGGCCCAGCTGGTCTATCCCCAGTGCACCGGCACCGACTGCTTCGCCGACAAGGGGGTCATGTACGCCGAGGTGATCAAGGGGGGCAAGGCCTGGCACCTGTTCGCCACCCACACCGCCAGCTTCGACACCGACGAGGCGAGACGGCTGCGCCAGATCCAGTTCGGCCAGATGCGCACCCTGGCCGCCAGCCTCAAGATCCCGGCCGGTGACACCGTCATCTACGGCGGCGACTTCAACGTCAACAAGCGCAAGTTTGCCGACGACTACGCCAACATGCTGAGCAACCTCAATGCCCATGAGCCCGCCTATGGCGGCTACACAGAGGCCACCTTCGACCCCAGGCTCAACCCCTATGCCGGCGGGCCCCTTTCCGGTGGTGCCAACGTGGAATACCTGGACTATCTGGTGGTGAGCCGGGAGTACGGCGCCGCCAGCCATAACCTCAACAGCGTCTGGATCCCGCGCAGCAGCGATGGCAGCCTCTGGCCCGCCAGCAACCTCTCCGATCACTTCCCGGTCAAGGGAGAGATCAGCCGATGAAGCGCCGCTACGGCTTGCTGGCCCTGGCAGTCCTCTCGCTCTTGCTGCTCAACCTCGGCTGGCAATATGAACCACCGCAGACGCCGGCCGATGCACAGGCCAGCCTGCGCGGGGCACATCAGCCACAGCAGGCGCCAGCCCCCCCTATGACGGCCCTCATGACCCGGCTCACCCCGGCTGCCAGCGGGAGCCAGCCCACAGCTCCGCACCCCAGCTGGCGGGAGATGCCGCAGGAGATGAGCCAGCAGCTCGCCAGCGAGGTAGGCGACAGCGAGCAGCCGCTCGCCGAGCGCCTCGCCAACCTGAGTGAACTGGAGTCGCAGTGGATGAGCGAGGGGGAGAGCCTCACCCGGTTGCAGGGGCGCTATGCCGAGGCGCTGGCGCAGCTGGCCAGCGAGGGTGAACAGCTGACCCTGGCGGAGCGGCTGGCCGCCCTGACCCGCTTGCAGGATGAGTGGGCGGCGGATCATCCGGATCTGGCGGCGGATCTGTTCAACCCGGACGCCCGCCTGCAGCAGGCGCGCCAGCTGTGGGGGGACGAGGAGCTGGAGACATTGGCCCGCCACTTCCTGCCCGCCGATCGGGCCGAGGCCAGCCTGGCCTTTGCCGCCACCCGCCAGCAGCAACTGGATCAGCGCGGCCACTACCAGCAGCAATTGGCCGAGCTGGAGCAGCAGCTGGCGGCCAGTCAGGGGAACATGGATCCCGAGCGCTGGCAGCAGCACAGGGAGGAAGTGCTCGGCCAGTTTAGGCGCGACTTCTTCGCCCAGGCACAGGGCAAGCCCTGAGCGGAAAACGGCCCGGGGAGCCTGACGTTGAAAAGAAAAAGGGCCCGCCAGGGCCCTTTGCGTTTGCCAGCCCTTCAGGCCAGCGGGTAGCTGGCGGCCAGCCCGTTCTCGCAATGCCAGTTGGCCCACAGCTTGTTGTCGCTGCCCATCAGCAGGGTGGCAAAGTTGCGGGTGCGCAGGTAGACGGGGGCGCCGAACGGCTTGATCAGCTCGGCGCGGATCGAGCGGTTCTCGTCGAGGTACTCGGGATTGTCGTTGGTCATGGCGAGGATCCCCATCCACTGGAACTGGGTGGGACAGGGATGGACTATGCCGGAGGAGACCAGCTGGTGCACATTGGTGACCCCTTCACGCTTGTCCTGAATGACACCAAGGCAGCCTACGTGCACGTCACCGGAGAGGATCAGGGTCTTGTGCTGGCGCCGTACTCGGGCGTTGTCCAGCAGCCGCATGATGAGCCGGGCCCGCTCCCCCTGATGGGCCTTGGCCCGCCAGTGATCCTTGAGATCGTCGGTCAGCTCCTCCTCCCAGGGGGTGGCATCCAGCGCCGCCTCGGTGAAGGAGAAGTCCCGGTAGACCACGGGCACGCCCGCCATCACCAGCAGGTGGCCCGCGTCGCAGCCGGCCAGTGCGCCGTTGATCTGATCCCACTGGGACTGGCTCATCACCCGGGCCTGGGTGCGGTTCGCCCGGTTGTCCAACGCCAGGATCCGGTAGCCCCGAAAACTGAGCAGCCAGGAGTGGTGGGCCAAGTTGACCGGGTCCAGCAGGGAGGCATTGGCGCCGCTGCGCAGCTGGAACAGCCGGAAATAGCGGGAGGCGGCGGCATAGATGACCCGATAGACATCGCAGCCCTGCAGATCCTCGGGATAGCTGCCCCAGCCATCGAAGATGTCGTGGTCATCCCACATCATGGCGCTTGGCACCCGGGCCAGCAGGCGGGCCACCTCGGGCCGTCCCCACTGCTTGCAGTAGAGATCGCAATAGAAGCGATCGAGCTGCTCCTCCATGGTACGGGTCGCCTTGCGCTTGACCTTCTCCGTCCTGTCCAGCTCATTCCAGGCCTTGAGGCTGGGCACTGTGGTCCAGAGGGAGTCGGCATAGACCTGATCACCCCCCATCAGCAACAGCGAGAAGGGATGTGCGGCGTGCTCGGCGGCAAGCCGATCCCACATCACATAGGGCTGAGGCGTGGAGGTGAGCAGCTTGAAGTCGGAGAAACCGTTGCAGGAGGCATAACCTATACGCACCTGCTCCGCCGACCCAGGCAGATGAAACTGCCAGTGGTCGTCCCCGGCCAGATCCCGGGCGGGCTCCCCGTCCAGCAGGATCTGGTACTCCACAGTCGCTCCCCCGGCGGCCGGGTTGGCCGTCCAGCTGGCCCGCCAAAAGCCGCCCTTTGGGGTATCCGCCTGCTTGCCAGCAGGCAACAGGTTGCCGTTGATCCTTATGCTGGCGCCCTTGCAGCCAGGCCCCGCCAGAAAACAGATGCTGTATTGCGTCTCAGCTTCGAGCCCCAGCAGGGGCCCCATTAACAGACTCGCCATTGCCTATCCCTCCGTGGTTGAACCCATGGAGCATAGTGAAACCGGCGTCCTTTGGTACTGCCCAAGCGGGCAGGCCATCCTTGAATCAGGCCTTGCCCTTGAACTGCTTGACGCTGCGCTTGTTGGCGGTGCGACGGTTCGCCTGCTTGTCGCGCGGGGGGCGCTTGCCCTCCCCGCTGGCGGGCAGGTCGGTCACCGGGAAACCGGCGAGTTCCGCCAGCGGCAGCTCACGGCCGGTGAGGGTGCGGATCGCCGCCAGGGTATCGCTCTCGCCGTGGCACACCAGCGAAATGGCAAGCCCCTCGCGCCCGGCGCGGGCGGTGCGGCCGATGCGGTGCACATAGACGGGGGCGCTGGCGGGCAGGTCCAGGTTGATCACCAGCGGCAGCGCCTCCACGTGAATGCCGCGCGCCATCAGGTCGGTGGCCACCAGCACCCGCACCTTGCCGGCCTTGAAATCGTCGAGCGCCTGATCCCGCACCGCCTGCTCCTTCTCGCCATGCAGGGCGGCAACCGGGATCCCCGCCCTGGCCAGCTTCCTGGCCACGCCATCGGCATCGTCCCGCGCGCTGATGAAGACCAGCACCTGCGGCCAGGCCTGCTCCTTGAGCAGGCTGATCAGCGCCGGCACCTTGCTGCTCTTGTTGACCAGATAGAGCCGCTCCTCGATCTCGTTCACCAGGCTGTTGAGGGGATTGGCCTCGATGCGGGTCGGCTCTGTCAGCAGGCCGGTCGCCAGCTCATCCAGCTCGGCAGGCAGGGTGGCGGAGAAGAGCAGGGTCTGACGCTCGGCGGGCATCTCATTCATCAGCCACTGGATGTCGGGCCAGAAGCCCATCTCCAGCAGGCGATCCGCCTCATCCAGCACCAGCTGTTGCAGGCTATCCAATCCCAGCACTTGCTGAGTGAGCAGATCCCGCAGCCGCCCCGGCGTCGCCACCAGCAGCTGCGGCCCCAGTGCCAGCTCGGCCTGTTGCCGCTCCTGCGCCACGCCGCCGCACAGGGTCAAAACGCGCAACCCCAGCGCCTCGGCGACCCCTTGCAAGGCGGCGCTCACCTGGGTGGCCAGCTCGCGGGTCGGCACCAGCACCAGCCCCTGCACCAGACTGGAGGCGGGATCCAGCCGCTGCAGCAGCGGCAGCCCGAACGCCAGCGTCTTGCCGCTGCCGGTCTGGGCCAGCGCCAGCAGATCCTGCCCCGCCAATACCACGGGTATCGCAAGCTGCTGGATGCGGGTCGGGGTGTGCAGGCTGGCTGGCAGGGCCGCCAGCAGGGCGGGATTGAGGTCGAGTTCGCTAAAGGTCATGGGGCTACGCAGATATCGGCTGAATAAAGAAGTGGGAGGCGAAGTCTAGTGAGCAGGGAGCGATAAGTAAAACCCCATCCATCGCGGCCCTGCAGGCAAGTCCGGTTCGATCTGGCCGAAGCGGCTCTGACTACACTTCTGGAACCATCACCCAAGGGTGTGACCAGATCATGACCAGACATATCTACATCTTGCTGTTTCTCCTGCTCGGCCTGCTGGGGGTCACCACCCTGAGCCTCTCCCTGGCAGGCACGCCGGCCACGCCATCGGACAAACCGGTTCGCATCCTCAACGCCCATCTTGGCGAGCTGCCGGGCCTCATCAACGCCGACAAGACGGGCCCCTTCGTCGATCTGGTGCGGGCGATTGATGAGCAGTCTCCCGAGGTCAGCATCCGTATCACCATATACCCCATTGCCCGTGCCATGGCCGGAGTCATCGCAGGCAAGGCCGACTTCAGCCTGCCCGCGATCCGCAATCTGCACGATGCGGACATGCTGCCCTATCGCTTCAGCACCCGCAGCTTTGGCAAAGTCACCCATGTCATCTACAGCAACACGGCTCACCCCGTCACCACCGACATGGCCTATGGGGTTGAGCCTACCCAACGGGATCTGCTGATCGAAGCCACTCCGGGCTTTCTGCCCATTCCGCTGCAAAGGTCCATGAGCATAGAGCAGTCGCTGCGCAAGCTCTCACGCGGTCGCATCGATGCCTTCATCTGGGCCCAGGAGGAAGCCGACCTGGTGCTGCGCCAGCTGGGGCTGACCAACATCCACCGGGAACACTTCGGCGATTTCGAGGATGTCTTCATCATCGCCAAGGGGGCGGCGGGTGATGATATGGATCACTTCCTCAGCACGGCCATCGACCGGCTGGCCGCGTCCGGCAAGTTGGCCGAGATCTACTCCAGACTGCATCGCCCTTATGAGGTGTGGCAGCCCCATCCCGAGCCATTGGCCCCGCCGGCATCATCCAGCACGCCCTGATGACCAGACGCCATCCATAAAAAATCCCGCCACGGCGTGCCGTGGCGGGATTTTTGCGCTCACAAACTTACAGCGCGGCCAGGGCAGCGGCGTAGTTCGGCTCGTCGGCCACTTCGGCCACCAGCTCGCTGTGCAGCACCTTGTTGTCTGCATCCAGCACCACTATGGCGCGGGCGGCCAGGCCAACCAGCGGACCGGAGGAGAAGGCCACGCCGTAGTCCTGCAGGAAGGCAGCACCACGCAGGGTGGAGAGAGTCACCACCTTGTCCAGACCCTCGGCGCCGCAGAAGCGGGACTGGGCGAACGGCAGATCGGCGGAGATGCAGAGCACGACTGTGTTCTCCAGCGCGCTGGCCTGTTCGTTGAATTTGCGCACTGAGGTGGCACAAGTCGGGGTATCGACGCTCGGGAATATGTTCAGGATCTTGCGCTGACCGGCGTAGGCCGCCAGGGTCAGGTCGGACAGATCCTTGGCAACCAGGGAGAAGGGCTTGGCCTGCTCACCGGCAACGGGGAAGTGACCGGCGACGGAGACGGGGTTGCCTTGCAGGGTAACGGAATTGCTCATGTTATGTCCTTGATTATCGAGGGAGGATAGGGCTCCCCAGTATAGGCGCGCCGGGCGGTGACAAACACCCGCCAACCACAAGGATATAAGGGCGCTTCATCCTGACCCGGACAGCTAGCCCCTGCCGGCTCAGTCAGCAAGATAAAGGAGCTTGACCTTGGACTTAACACCAAGGTTTACACTCGGCTCAGTCATCGAAGATCTCGCACCGGCGGGATCCATCCAAGAGGGACTCATCATGAGCAAATCCTGCTGCAGCCATCAAGCTGCCGCCGCCCCCATCAAGGCCGTCAGCAAGTCTGCCACCAGTCAGAACGAGCATCAGCACGACAGCCATTGCTGTGACAGTGCCACGCCGGTCAGCAGCTGTGCCAGCAAGGCCCCCCATGATCATCAGGATCAGGGGGTGAGTGAATCGCCGGGGGACGAAGAGCCCCCCAGAGCAGGCTGTCACAGCCAGGGCTGCTGCAGCCCGCAGCCGCCCCATGACCATGATCATGATCATCATGAGCATGATCATCATGAGCATGATCACCATGAGCAAACCGCCGACACCGCCGAGCCGTTAATCGCGCCGGAGCAGGACAGTCGCCGCCACAGCTGGCAGGTGCTGGGGATGGATTGCCCCAGCTGCGCCCGCAAGATCGAGACAGCCGTCAGCCGGGTCGCTGGCGTGCAGCAGGCCCGGGTGCTGTTTGCCACCGAGAAGCTGGTGGTGGATCTGGCCCCCGGCCTCTCCCCCGATCCCGTCACCGCCGCCGTGCTGGCCGCGGGTTTCCGGCTCAAGGGCGCAACTCAGCCCGGAGACGACAACGCCAGGCGGCGCAGCCCGCAGATGACCCTGCTCGCCAAATATTGGCAGCCGCTGTCGCTGGCCGGCCTGATGCTGGTAGCGGCCCTGCTGCCGAAAGAGTTCGGTCAGCCGCTGTTTACCCTGGCCACCCTGTGGGGCCTGTGGCCCATCTCCCGCAAGGCCTGGGCCCTGACCAAGAGCGGCTCCCCCTTCGCCATCGAGACCCTGATGACGGTGGCGGCGCTGGGCGCCCTCTTCCTAGGTGAAACCGCCGAAGCGGCCATGGTGCTGCTGCTCTTCATGCTGGGGGAACATCTGGAGGCCTATGCCGCCGGCCGCGCCCGCGCCGGGGTCACGGCCCTGATGGCGCTGGTGCCCGACAAGGCGCTGCGGATCCGCACCACGGTTGACGGTGACGTGCGGGAAGAGGTGGCGGCCGACCAGCTGCGTCCCGGCGACATCATAGAGATAGCCCCGGGCGCCCGCCTGCCGGCGGATGCCCGTCTGCTCGATGCCCTCGGCGCCTTTGATGAGAGCGCCCTGACCGGGGAATCCATTCCGGTGGAGCGTCGCCAGGGTGACAAGGTACCCGCCGGCAGTCTGGCGGCGGATCGGGTGCTGCGCCTCGAGGTGGTGTCCGAGCCCGGCAACAACGCCATCGACCGCATACTGCACCTGATCGAGGAGGCCGAGACCCAGCGCGCGCCCATAGAGCGTTTCATCGACCGCTTCAGCCGCTGGTATACCCCGGCCATGATGCTGGTCGCCCTGCTGGTGGTGATAGTGCCGCCGCTGGCCTTCGGCCAGAGCTGGGACGAGTGGGTCTATCGCGGACTGGCGCTGCTGCTCATCGGCTGCCCCTGCGCCCTGGTGATCTCCACCCCGGCGGCTGTCACCTCCGCCCTGGCGGCGGCGACCCGGCAGGGGGCCCTGATCAAGGGCGGCGCCGCGCTGGAGCGACTGGCCCATATAGATACAGTGGCGTTTGACAAGACAGGCACCCTGACCCTGGGCAAGCCGCAGCTGACCGAGCTGGTCAGCCTCAATGGCCGGCCCGAGGCCGAACTGCTGGCACTGGCCGCCGCCATAGAGCAGGGCTCCCACCACCCGCTGGCCCGCGCCGTGGTAGCCAAAGCGACCGAGCAGGGACTGACTCTGGCCGCGGCTCAGGATCTGCGTGCCCTGCCCGGCATGGGGGTGGAGGGGCGCATCGACGGCACCCTCTGGCAACTGCTGGCGCCGAGCCGGATTGACTCGCTGAGCCATGCCCTCAACGCCCAGATAACCACCCTGGAGCAGCAGGGCAAGACGGTAGTGGTGCTCGGCCAGCCGGGCGCAGCGCCGGCGGCCCTGCTGGCCCTGCGGGATCAGATCCGGCCCGAAGCGGCGGCGGCCTTGGCGGAGCTCAAGGGGCTGGGACTGCGCAGCATAATGCTGACCGGCGACAACCCGCGCGCCGCCGAGGCGATTGCCAACGAGCTCGGCATGGGCTGGCGCGCCAGCCTGCTGCCGGAGGGCAAGGTGGAGGAGATAGCCAAGCTGGCCACCAGCCAGAAGGTCGCCATGATAGGGGATGGCATCAACGACGCCCCCGCCATGAAGCGCGCCAGCATCGGCATCGCCATGGGTGGCGGCACAGACGTGGCGCTGGAGACGGCCGATGCCGCCCTGACCCACAACCAGCTCGGCGGCATCGCCGCCATGATCCGCTTGTCGCGGGCGGCGCTGGCCAACATCCACCAGAACATAGCGCTGGCGCTGGGACTGAAGGCCATCTTCCTGGTCACCAGTCTGCTCGGCATCACGGGTCTGTGGATTGCCGTGCTGGCGGATACCGGCGCCACCGCCCTGGTGACGGCCAACGCCCTGCGCCTGCTGCGCAAGCGCTAAGCCAGCCGTTAACGGCACAGCCAACAGCCGCCCCTGTGGGGCGGCTTTTTTATTGCCTCGCCCACGACGACAAAGAAAAAGCGCGGCTGCCGGTTGGCAGTCGCGCTTTGCTTACGCTCTCGGCGTTATCCCACCCTTGGCAAGGTGGAATTCAACCCTGGGCCGCCGAGCCAGCCCCGGGCTCGATGGGGCTGCTTACTTGGTCGCGGTGGGTGCGGTAAAGCTGACACTCAAGCTTGGTTTCTCCTTGTTCATGGCGGTAAAGACGAACTTGTAGCTGCCCGCCTTGTCAGCATTGAACGGCAAATCACCGCCATTGGCACAGAGCACACTGATCTGGCCTACCGCCAGCTGGTCGGTGTTGCTGCACTTGCCGTAGTTGATCGAACCGCCCCAGTCGCTACCGGCAATCTTCACCTGGGTCATCCCCAGCTTGTCGGCCGTCACTTCTGTGGTGAACTCGTAGGTGAAGTTGCCGCCAAAGATCATCTTGTTGACCGGATCCCATTGGTTCAGGAAACCACGCACGAAGACATCTGTGTCACCAAACGGCGGAACCGTGCTCAGATCAGTCTTCTTGCTCACCGGCAGACCCGCCCCCTGGGCACCGGCCTGCGGCTTGACGAACACGGCAGCGGACCAGGCCCCCAGGGTCAGGGTACCGCCATTGACGGCGGCATCGCGGGCTATGCTGCTACCGGCATGGTGGGCCGGGCTCAGTTGCAGCGTGCTCAGATCGATGGGCTGATCATTGCCGTCACGGAAGTCGCCGATGCTCTGGGGAGCATTGGTGGCGTTGATCATCACCACCAGACCGTCGATGGCCGGATCCAGATCCGCACCCGCATTGATGCCGTCATCCACCGTCATCACTATGAGGCCTGGCTCCTGATCCGGGCCGGTATTGCGGAAGTCGACCCGCTTGATCACCTCGGCGCCGCTGCCCAGACGCAGCAGACGTGAGGATTGACGCAGCTCGGCCAGCTCCTGGTAGAAGCCCACCATGGTCGCCATGTCGGCCCCGCTCGGCTTGACGTGCTTGTCGAGCACCTGCTCGATCAGCGGATAGTTGTCGCCATCCTTGTCCTTGCGCGGCAACCCCTTGTTGAAGTTGTTGTCGGCCAGGCTGTAGTCGACCCGGTTGTACCAGTCACCCGAGTCGTAGCTGTCCCGCTCCATGGATTTGGAGCGCAGCAGCTCGACACCGGCGTGGGTAAACGGAATGCCCTGCCCCAGCATGGCGGTGGCCAGCGACACCCCCTGCATCCGCACCAAATCGGCTCCTTCCGGCGCCTTGTAGATCAGGTTGTCGAACAGGGTCTGGTTGTCGTGCTTGTCGACATAGTTCTGGATCTCGGTCGGATCCTGGGCATAACCCGCAGCTTGACCGTTGTAGTCAATGTCGGAGCCCTTCTTCGGCATGCCATCCTTGTCGGTCAGCACGAAATCCTTGAGGTTGCCGGCCATGCCGAGGCGAACCAGGTCGGATTGATGCAGCGCCGTGGCCAGCTCGACGCCGTCCATCTCGTTGGCATCCACCAGGGCACCGTTGCCGAAGCCCTGGGTCTTGCGAATGGTATCGCCACCGTCAAACGGACTGCCGCCGCGCACCGCATCCCGCAGCCGGTCGGAGAAGGAACCTATGCCGGTGCCGCCCAGGTGCTTCTGGGTCGCCTGCACGAAGCGCTTGTCATCCTGCACCTCGCCGAAGTTCCAGCCCTCGCCGTAGAAGTACATCTCGGGGTTGACCTTCTTCACCGCGGCCAGCGCCTGCACCATCTGATCTTTCGGGTGGTGACCCATCAGGTCGAAGCGGAAGGCGTCGATCTTGTAATCGCGGGCCCAGGTGACCAGGGAGTCATCCATCAGCTTGGCGAACATGGCGTGTTCCGGCGCCGTATTGGAGCAGCAGGTGGAGTTCTCCACCGAGCCGGTCTCCGGATTGAGGCGCTGATAGTACCAGGGCACTATCTTGTCGAGCACCGACTTGGGACCCAGGCCGGCTTCGTTGGTGTGGTTGTAGACCACGTCCATCACCACGTTCATGCCGATGTTCTGCTTGATGGCCTTGACCATCTCGCGGAACTCCAGGATGCGCTGGCTGCCCTCGGCATTGGTGGCGTAAGAGCCTTCCGGCGCCGTGTAGTGGTAAGGGTCATAGCCCCAGTTGAAGGAGTCCACCCCGCGCAGATAGCCGTAAAGCTCCTGTACCTGCGGGTTCTCCTTGCTGTCGGCCCCCTGCAGATCGGTGAGCACGGCTTCTATGGTCTGACCGCCACCGCAATGGCTGGCGAACTTGGAGTTCTGCACCTCGGGGTTGACCTGACACAGCTTGCTGAAGTCATCGGCAAGGTTGGCCACCTTGGCCGGATCCTCGTTGACGGTGGCGATGTCGAACACCGGCAACAAATGCAGGTGGCTGACGCCGCTCTTGGCCAGCGCCTGCAGGTGCTTGACCGGCACGCTGTCGCTGTCGGTCAGCCCCAGGAACTTGCCGCGGTGCGCAGGCAAGGTGGAGTCGTCGTTGCCGGTCAGATCGCGGACATGGGCCTCATAGATGGTGATGTCGGCAGGGTTCTGCTGGCTGTGGGGCGCCTTCAGGCTGTCCCACCCTTCCGGCTTGAGGGCCGGATCATCGAGATCCACCACCTGGCTGAACTCTGAGTTCATCGCCAGGCTCAGGGAGTAGGGGTCTGTCACCTGATAGGATTCCAGCTTGCGGCTGACCGGGTGATAGACCTGGATGTCGTAGCGGTAGAACTTGCCTACCAGCTCGCTGCCACCCTGCACGCTCCAGCTGCCGCTGGCCTCGTCCCGAGTCATGGTGCGCTCGCCCAGCGCCCTGTGCTTGTCATCAAACAGTGCCAGCTTGACCGACTTGGCGGTCGGCGCCCACAGCCGGAAGGTGACATTGCCCCCCTCGACGATGGCGCCATAGGCCAGCTTGGCGGCGGCGTCGGCATAGAGGGCATCAAGGGCACCGGCGCTCTGCACCAGCGTTGCCCCCTGCAGTATGCCGTCGGCATCTGTGCCTATGGCCACCAGCTCGCCCTTGAGCAGGGGCTTGAGGTCCTTGCCAGCCGGCAGGGCGAAGGCGGCGGCATCCTTGAGGTGCGGATACTTGGCCTGCTGCTCGGCAGTGAGACTGGTAGCCGTTAGAGTGATGTAGGGGAAGTCGAATACCCCTTCCGCATTGGCCTTGATGGTGCCCGACTCAGTGTAATAGAGGCGCACATGGGGCTTGTCCTTGCCCCCTTGCCAGATCAGGGTGTTGCCATCGATCAGATGGGCGCTGGCCCCCGCCACGCCAAAGGCGGCAGTGAAGGCGTCGGCACGACTGCCGAAGACCTCGCTCTTGCCCGCGACGATTGCCACTGTGCGATCCGGGTGATCGCTGAAGACCACCTTCATGTCGCTGCCGGTCAGGTTCGCCAGATCGCCGTTGCGGGCGATAAAGTTGATACAGCCTTCCAGCTTGGCCAGCGGTACCACCCAACTGGGACCGAAGCCGTCGGCCGCCGCCGGGGTATTGACCTTGTCATCCCAGCCCGCGTTCAGGCCGCTCTCGGCGGTGGCGCTGCAGGCGTCGTTGTTCCACAGGTGCAGGCTGTAGTTGGCAAAGGGACCATCCACCCCGCGCGCCGCGCTGGTCTGGGTATCCACCAGGGCGATCACCGCCTGATCGGGCCCGGCCACCAGTTGCTCGGCAGGGGGTTGCACATTGGGCAGACGGGCGACGGGGCCGTCAGTAGGGTCAGGGGTGGGGGAGGAGCTGTTGTCATTGCAGCCGGACAAAAGCGCGAGCAGTGAGGCTGTTACCAGCGCCACTTTGGTCTTTTTCATATCCATTTTTTTATAATTCCCGCTGTAGTTAGTCTCGATAGTCGAGTACCCGGTCATTGCCGAGCGGTGTCATATTAATCAGCGGCAATCGTTTCAAATGTGAGCAGCAGGGCAAAAAAACCAACCCTTTTCAACAAGATAACGTTTTCATAACGAAAGTTGGATCGGGCTCACAGACCCGGCCTCACTTTCGGCCCATACCAGCAGACAGATGAGTCCATACCGGAAAAATCAATTTCCGATCAAGTGGATAGAGAGGGAGTCACGGCATATGAAGCGAATTGAGGAACAGGCCAAACGGCTGGATCAGGAGTATCAGGCGATCGCGCAGTTGTTTGACCAATTTTGCCAGCAGGCGGGCGTGCTCGCCGAGCAGTACCACTTCTTCAACTGGCCCGACTATGAAGACACACCGCCCCTCTGCCGGGCCTTCACCCTGCTGGGGGAGCCGCGCGAGCTGCGCCTGCGCTGCCAGCCGGGGGAGCGTGGCACCTTGAGCGGTCTCATCCAGGTGGGCAGCGAAGATGGCACAGTCCACGCCAGCCTGGGCTTTCGGGCCGATGGCCACCTGCAGCTGGAGTCGGGATCCTTGCTGGACAACCCGCCCCAGTTGCTGCTCAAGCTGCTGCTGGGGGCCATCTGGCAGCACAAGCCGGACGATGATCACGGCCAGCACCACTGATTCAAACCACAAGAAGGGGCCTGGGCCCCTTCTTCATGTCTCGTGCGACCAGCCGGGCATGATCAGGGCTGGGCAATCTCTATGGTGACGTGCACCAGCTCCTCGTGGATGGCGAGTCGCTCGCGGATCTCCCGGGCAGGCATGGGGGCAGCCATCAGCAGGGAGAGCACGCAGGCATACTGCTCCTGCCCCACCCGCCAGACGTGCAGATCGCGGATCTCGGCCTCCGGCAACTCGGCTATCACCTCGCGGATCTCCGCCACCAGCGGGGTATCCATCTCGGCATCCAGCAGCACCCGGCCCGAGTCGCGCAGCAGACCCCAGGCCCACACGGCCACCAGCACGGCGCCCGCTATGCCCATCAGGGGATCCAGCCAGTCGGCCCCCCACCACATGCCACCCACCAGCGCCAGTATGGCCAGCACCGAGGTGGCCGCATCCGCCAGCACATGGATGTAGGCGGCACGCAGGTTCAGATCCTGATGACCCTGGTGGTCGGCATGGTCATGATGATCGTGGCCGTGATGATCATGATGGTGGCCATGGTCATGACCGTGGTGATGACCATGATCGTCCTTCAGCAGCCAGGCACAGGCCAGATTCACCAGCAGGCCGACGATGGCGATGACGATGGCCTGCTGATAGTGGATCGGGCTGGGATCCAGCAGCCGGAACACCGACTCGAACAGCATAAGAGCTGCCACTCCCACCAGCAGCAGGGCACTGGTGAAGCCGCCAAGCACCTCTATCTTCCAGGTGCCGAAGCTGAATCTGTGGTCACGGGCGAAGTGGCGGGCTGCGCGGTAGGCCAGCACCGAGAGGCCGAGCGCCAGCGCGTGGGAGCTCATGTGCCAGCCGTCGGCCAGCAGCGCCATTGAGTTGTAGAACCAGCCGCCGCTGATCTCCGCCACCATCATGATGACGGTGAGCAGCACGGCCCAGCGGGTCTTCTGTTCGGCCAGCGGATTGCCCTGGTGTACGACGGGTTGATGGCAATGGGATGAGACGAGGGATGACATGAATTTCTCCTGAGGGCGACAATGCAATATACTATACCCCAGTATAGTTTTATTGATCGAGAGGATCCTGCATGTCACACACCATTCACGGCAAAAAGAAGCTGCTGGCGCGGGTGCGCCGCATCAAGGGCCAGACAGGCGCACTGGAAAGCGCGCTGGAGCAGGAGGGTGACTGCGCAGCCATTTTGCAGCAGATAGCCGCCATCCGCGGCGCCGTCAACGGCCTGATGCTGGAGGTGCTTGAGGGGCATATGCGCGAACATCTGGGCGCTGAGGAGGCCACCCCGGCCGAGCGGCTGGAGGATCTGGATCAGGTGGTGCGGGTGCTGAGATCCTATCTGAAGTAAGGGAGCCCCCGCCTGCGCGCTGGCGGCCAGCCTGCATGCCTGCGGTGAAACGCGTCGGCAGTGCGGGCCGCTTGACAGCCGGGCTGGGCCGGCCGGGCATCCCAGGTCCGTTTCAGACTTGAGCCCTCGCCCGCTTTACGCCATCATGACCGCCGATCGTTGATCGCCTTACCCTGGATTCCACTTCGCAAGGACCCCCCATGTTTGAACACGTCGATGCCTACGCTGGCGACCCCATACTGACCCTGGTCGAGACCTTCCACAAAGACACCCGCGAGCAGAAGGTGAACCTGGGGATCGGCCTCTATTACGACGAGCAGGGCCGCATTCCGCTGCTGGCCTCGGTGCAGCAGGCAGAAGCCCGCCGCGCCGCCGCGCCGGCACCGCGCCCCTATCAGCCGATGGAAGGCGCCGCCAACTACCGCACCGCGGTGCAGCACCTGCTGTTTGGCGCCGACCACGAGGCGGTCAAGGCCGGCCGCATCGCCACCATCCAGACCATAGGCGGCTCGGGCGCGCTCAAGATCGGCGCCGACCTGCTCAAGCGCTACTTCCCGACCTCGGAGGTGTGGGTCAGCAATCCGACCTGGGACAACCACAAGGCCATGTTCGAGGGGGCCGGCATCAAGGTGCACGACTACCCCTACTACGATGAAGCCACCGGCGGCGTCCAGTTCGATGCCATGCTCGACTGCCTGAGCAGCCTGCCGGCGAAAAGCATAGTGCTGCTGCACCCCTGCTGTCACAACCCGACCGGCGTGGATCTCTCCTCTGCCCAGTGGGACAGGGTCATTGCGCTGGTGGTCGAGAAAAATCTCATTCCTTTCATGGACATCGCCTATCAGGGCTTCGGTGACGGGCTGGAAGAGGATGCCTACGCCATCCGTGCCATGGTGGCCGCCGGTGTCAGCTTCTTCGTCAGCAACTCCTTCTCCAAGAACCTCTCCTTCTACGGCGAACGTTGCGGCGGCCTGTCTGTCATCTGCAAGGATGCCGAAGAGGCGAGCCGGGTGCTGGGCCAGATGAAGGCGACCGTGCGTCGCAACTACTCAAGCCCCCCCACCCACGGCGGCCAAATCACCGCGGCCGTGATGAACGATGCCAGTCTGCACGCCCTCTGGGTCGACGAGGTGGGCGAGATGCGCACCCGCATCAAGGCCATGCGCCAGAAGCTGTTCGAGGTGCTGAGCGCCAAGGTGCCTGGCCGCGATTTTGGCTACTTCATCAGCCAGCGCGGCATGTTCAGCTACACCGGCTTCACACCGGCGCAGGTTGACCGCCTACGCGAAGAGTTCGCCGTCTACCTGGTGCGCTCAGGTCGCATGTGCGTGGCGGGCCTCAACAGCCGCAACGTCGACTATGTGGCCGATGCCATGGCGGCCGTGCTCAAGGGCTAATCCGCTCAAGCCCCGCCTCGGCGGGGCTTTTTGTTTGTCCCGATTTTATGGAGCCGCTATGGACCTGATTGCACTGTCATGTGTAACTGTGAGGGGTCGCCATCGGGTCAATCGACCGCCCCTGCCCGCACTTGTCTCGCTTGTGGAGTCTCTATGGATCTGATTGCCCTGTCCCGGCTGGGAGGTCGCCATCTGGTCACCCTGCACCTGCTGCTCGACAGCCAGAGCGTCACCCGCACAGCCGAGCGGCTCTGCACCACCCCCTCCACCGTCAGCAAGACCCTCAACCAGTTGCGGGATCTGCTCGGCGATCAGCTGCTCTACCGCCAGGGCAACCAGCTGTTGCTGACCCCGTTTGCCGAGCGACTCGGCCCCACCCTGCACCGGCTGCTGAGCGAGCTCAACAGCCTCACCAGCCAGGGCGGTTTCGACCCCGCCACCTGGCAGGGACAACTGAAATTCGCCCTGCGGGAAAGCGGCATGGTCTGGCCCATGGGCCCCATTCTCGGCCAGCTGATGCGGGAGGTGCCCGGTCTGGTGCCCGACATCTGGAACAAGGATGAACAGGGGCTGGCGGCATTGGCGGCGGGCAAGCTCGACTTCGTGATCCTGCCCCACGACCAGAGCCAGCCCCTGCCCCGCCAACCGGGTCTGGTATGGGAGACGCTGCGGGAAGACAAGCTGGTCTGCCTGTTGCGGGCAGGCCACCCGGCGCTGGACAAGCCCTGGGATCTGGATGCCTACCTGAGCTGGCGCCATATCGCCATTCGCGATCAGGAGCTTGCCAACCCCTTCTTCGAGCAGAGCCTGGCCCAGTTGCAGGTGCGCCGCCAGATCAGCGCCACCCTGCCGGATTTTGGCAGCGCGGCGGCCCTGCTGCGCCAGAGCGATCTGATCCTCACCGCCGTCGAAGGCTGGGCCGAGCAGGCCATGAGCCGGGATCTGGTGATCCGCCCGGTCCCGTTCGACTATGGCGCCGTCACCCACAGCCTGGTGTGGTACGGCCCGGCCGGTGAAGAGCCCGCGCGGCGCTGGTTCCGCCAGCGGATCCTGCAACTGGCCCGGGAACTGGGTTAGCGCACCCAGGCGGCACCCATTGCAGATCCTGCGGGCGCCAATACAGATCCGAAGAGAAGAGAGCCTCGCCAGCGGGATCCCCATGGCAAGGCTCGCAGAGAGGAGGAAGCCTCAGGGCTTCTTGGTATAGATGGGGCTGGGAAAGGAAGCGACGTTGTTGCCCAGCTCTGTGATGCGGGCAGCCCCCTGCTTGCGTACCTGATCGACCCGCAGCACGTGGTGCATGGGGATCATGGTGCGATTGACGTCGGCAAATTCACTCTTCAATTTCTCGTGGCTGGGATCGACGATCAGCGCCGTGTGGGTGTCCCACACGAAGTTCGCGATCTCGATGAAGCCAAATAGCTGACCCTGGCTCACTTCCCTGACATAGACTTCGTAACGCTCGTTGTGACAAATGAACTGCACTCGGTATAAGGCGTTGGATTCACTCATGTTCGTCTGTTGATGGTGGGCGAATGCCCCATTCTAGCCGCCCCTTCCCAGAGCTCAAATAGACAGCAATCACAGTTACGTCATCTTGAGACTCACAGAGTCCAAAACCCGGAGCCAGGCCACAAACTTGCCGCCTGCTCGCCGGACATCGACCAGGAAACCACACAAAATACCTTTGCGATCAATTGATTAGCATCGATTAGCCATTCAGCAGATCGCAGGCAGGGACACAGGCCCCAGCCCCCTTTCCCTCAGCTCGACGGCAAGCCGGGTCAAGGCCTCCCTGTCCGCCTCCTGCCAGCTCGTCGCCACCCCGCGCACCCCGTGATGGCGAAAACCGTTGAGGCGAATGGGGACTGGCCCCAGGCTCTGCAGAAAGCTGGCCAGGCCCGCCTCCAGCTTGCCATCGGCATCCAGAAAATCGCTGCGCCCCGGCACATGGAGCAGCCGCAGCTCGGCCAGCTTGCCGTGGCTGGCCAGCAGTTGCAGCGAGGCCAGCACCCGCTCGCGGCCATGGCCGGTCAGCTTATGATGCACAGAGTCGCGCCACCCCTTGAGATCGAGCATGGCGCCGTCGAGCACCGGCAGCAGTCGCTGCCAGCCGGTCGCGGCGAGGGAGCCGTTGCTGTCGAGCAGGCAGCTGAGATGAGCCAGATCCGGCGCTGCCTTGATGGCCGTGAACAGGGCGATCACGAACGGCAGCTGGGTGGTGGCCTCGCCGCCGGAGACGGTAATGCCGGTCAGCAGCGGGCCGTAGCGGCGCAGCAGGGCCAGCACCTCGGCCACCGACATCTGGCTGGTCTTGGGGCTGGCATGGCGCGGACAGTCGTCGATGCAGCGATCGCAATCTGTGCAGAGCGCCGCCTGCCAACGTACCCGGCCCTCGACGAGCGTCAGGGCCCCGCTCGGGCAGCCGGGCACGCAGTCACCGCAGTGATCGCACATGCCGATAGTGTGCGGGTTATGGCAGCCGGGGCAGCGAAAGTTGCACCCCTGCAGGAAGAGCACCAGCCGGTTGCCGGGGCCGTCCACGCAGGAGAAGGGCAGCCAGCGGCTGACCGTCGCGGTGCGCGCCGCTCCTGCCCGGCTGCCGCACTCAGTAGTCACACAGGGTCGCCTCGCGCCCTACTACCCGCGGCGCCCGCTGGCGGATCCCGGTCAGCTCGCTCGCCTCGGCGCCGAGGCAGGTGGTCTGCAGCCGCGAGCCCTCGGTCGCGAAACGGGCCACGTCGCTCTTGCGGATCATGTAGCCGGTCACCCGCACCAGATCGCTGTCCGCCACGTTGGCGGTGAACTCGCGCATGCCGATGGCGAGCGCCCCCTTGCAGAGCTGCAACAACGCCTGAGGATTCTGACGTATGGTGGGATCCAGGGTCAGGATCTCGCTGATCCCGGAGTGATAAAAACCGTGGTGCGGCGCCAGCGCCAGCACATGGCTGGCCGGATCCGGCTCCTGGCCGTAAGGGATGCGTACCCCGGGCGTCACACCGCGATCCACGCTGAGCCCGCCCTGCGAGTGGAGCAGGGCGCGACCGCCCCAGGCGTGTACCTGTGGCGTCTCGGTCACATGGCGGGAGAGCTGGGCCGAGATGCGATAGCCAAGCTGGTTGGCCTCCTCGTCACGGCCGTAGCGCTCGGGCAGATTCTCCTTGTCCATCAGCAAATTGACCGCCTCCGCCATGCCATAGATGCCGAACATGGGGACGAAGCGATCCTCATCGAGCAAGCCCTCCTTGACCAGGAAGCTGTCGAAGAAGCCGGACTCCTGATGGAGGAAGGCGGCGCGCGCCTCGATCAGTTGGGAGGCAAGGCGGCAGTAGTGGGGCAGCAGACAGCCCATGAAGTCATCTATGCCGTGGGCCTGCTCGGCCACCCGCTTGAGGGAGAGCCGCACCAGGGTATTGGCGCCGCCCGCCTGGGGCAGGGCGTTGTAGCAGCTGACGATGCCGAAGCCGCGCTGATCGAAGGTGTTGCTATGGAGCGGGTAGTTGGCGATGTGCGGCTTGCTGCAGCTGGCTATGTTCTGCACCGCCAGCATCAGCAGGCTGTCCGGGGTCTGCGCCGGATCGTGGAACAGGGTCAGGTTCGGCGCCACCTGCTTGAGCTCGCCGTCGATGCGCAGGAGCAGGCGGCAGAGACGGTTGTCATCGGGGCCTATGTTGACGTGCATGAAGGCATCCGGCAGCACCCGATCCAGGTAGATCCAGAACCCCTTCAGCTTGCGATGGAGGGTCTCGTCATCCAGATCCCTGACAAAGGGCAGCAGCAGATGATCGAGCCGCCCCAGCCAGACCGGCATGCCGGTGACGGAGGGCACATGGTGATAGAGGATGCGCAGGGCATCGAGCGCTTCGTCGAAATCCTTGGGCGGCGCCAGCTCCAGCCAGGCGGATCCCTGACTCAGGAACTTTTCATAGTCCGGCAACACGTAACGCGGCTTGTAGGGGGCATGCCCCTCGAACATGTCACAGAGAAAACCCTGCACCCTAGCCTCGGCGACCGCCGGGGGCAGCTCGGGGTAAGGCAGCGCGTTTTCGGCGGCCAGCGCCAGGGCATGGCTCTTCTGGGCGGCAGAGAGGTGGTGATCACGCACTATGCGCTGACAGGTTTCGGTGAAAGACATGGGGGAGCTCCTCGGCGGATGGTCCCTAAATCCTCACATTTTGGAGGTGTTTTTTGAAGTGACATTCACAACATGGCGGATATCCATAAAAGATATCCACCATGCGGGATCACGGCTCAGCCGAACCAGGGCAGCAGCGCCGCCAGTCCCCCCTGCCAGCGCAGCAGGAAGAAGCCCCCCATGCCCACCACAACCACCAGCAGAGTCGGCAGCCGCAACAGGGTCAGCGCCGTCACCAGCAGGGTGGCGGCCAGGTAGTCCGGATCCCACGTCAGCCCCTTGCCCGGCTCATAGCTGAAGACGATGGGCAGCCAGATGGCGGTCAACACCGACTGGGCCGAGAAGCTGAGGAAGGCCCCCATCTCGGCGCCCGGCTGATAGCGGGTCAGCCGCGAGAAGAAGGCAAAGCGGTTGAAGAAGGTAATCAGGGCCAGCAGGCCTATCATCAGCCAGCTCATGGTCATCTCCTCATCCGGTGCAGCACGTAGCCCACCAGCATGCCAGCCAGCGCCGATATGATGATATGGATCTCCGCCAGCAGCGGCTTGGTGAGCAGCGCAGTGCCGCCGCTCACCAGGGTCGCCGCCACCATGGGCAGGTTCTTCATGGCGGGTATGGTCATGGCGATGAAGGTGGCGGCGATGGCAAAGTCCAGCCCCATCTTGTCCAGCCCGTCTATGTACTGACCGGCGGCGATGCCGAGCAGGGTCGCCAGATTCCAGAACAGATAGAAAACGAAGCCCGCAATCAGGGCGTAGGTGGGATTGAAGGCACCGCTGCGCTCCCTGTCTTTCAGCGCCACCGCGAACATCTCGTCGGTCAGGAAGAACGCCAGGCTGGCACGCCAGCGCAGGGCGAGCGGCAGCACATCGCGGCGGAAGGTGAAGCCATAGAGCAGATGCTGGGAGGTGATGACGAAGGTGGAGCCCATGATGGGCAGCAGGGGCGTACCGGCCCCGAACAGGGTGGTGGCCGAGAGCTGGGCGGCGCCGGCATAGACCAGCAGCGACATCAGCTGGGCCTGCAGCGGGCTCAAGCCCACCTGCAGCGCCAGGGCGCCGCACAGGATCCCCCAGGGAATGACTGAGATGGAGAGCGGCAGAATGTCGATGGAAGCGCGCCACCAGAGCGCGCGACTACTCTCGGCCCCGACGGGCTGGGAGCTTGTTGCTGACGGCATGGGATCATCCTTGTTGCATCCACGGCGAGCCGGAAAAACTAGCACAGCAGGGGGACAGATACCAAGGGGCAACGGGCAAAGAGAGGATGGAGACAGAACAGGGGGAGCCGAAAAACAGGGCGCCACCCGGAGGTGGCGCGCTGCAGAGGGTCAGGGCTGAATGACGATGGGGGTACCGGGTTCGATGGCGTTCCACACTTCGTCCAGATCCTTGTTGAGCATGGCGATGCAGCCATTGGTCCAGTTGGACGGCTGCAAACGGGTGTTGCCTATGCTGTTGCGCTGACCATGGATCATGATCATGCCACCCGGTCGCACACCCAGCTCGTTGGCCGTCTTGATGTCGTCCAGGTTCGGGTAGTTGATGTGGATGGCCTTGTAATAGTTGGAGTTGGTCTTCTTGTAGTCGAGGATGTAGCGCCCTTCCGGCGTACGCTGATCCCCTTCCCGCTGCTTGTGACCCTTGGGGGCCGGCCCCAGGGCGATCCAGTAGCGTTTGACCTCCTTGCCATCCTTCATCAGGGTCAGGCTATAGGAAGACTTCTTCACCACTATCATGTCGGCCGACAAGGTGGCAAAACTCAGTGCGGGCCACAGCCCCAGCAAACACAGTAATACGGCTCTCATTCCATCCCTCGACAAGCCTCTGGTAAGGGCTTTTCTTGTTACCAAATCATCTGAACTGCACCGCCCCGAGTGGCGGGCGAGCGCCATCATATTGGATCGCCATCAATACTCAATATATCCAGAGAAACATATCCCGCGCCATCTTTTATAGATTGTTACAATTAACTGCCAAAACAACGGGATACCCCCCCTATCTCGGGATAGTCCCCCGCGGGGGATTGGGGGAAGATAAGGCGCTTTTCACCCCTCAGGAACCTCCACGATGCGATACCGACTCTCCTTGCTGATCCTGCTGATCTGCGCCCCCCTGCAGGCCGCCGAGCCGCGCTGGTTGCGCGAGCCTGCGCTCTCCCCCGACGGCAAGCAGCTTGCGTTCACCTGGCAGGGTCGCATCTACCTGAGTGCGGGGGACGGCGGCCTCGCCACGCCGCTCACCGGCAGCGACTACCTGAGCCAGCGCCCGCTCTGGTCACCGGACGGCAAGCAGATTGCTTTCGCCGCCAACCTCTATGGCAATGAAGACGTGTTCGTGGTGCCGAGCGAGGGGGGCGAGATGGTGCGGCTGACCCGGGATTCGCGCCCCGACCTGCCCCAGGCATTCAGCGCCGATGGCAAACAGCTGCTGCTGAGCAGCCAGCGCCTGACCAGTCCGGAGGCGGATCACTTCGTGGCAGAGGGGCTGCAGGCCAGCGCCCTCTACTGGACCCCCATAGATGGCGGCGCCCTGACTCCGGCCCAGCCCCTGCCCGCGACCCTGGCCCGCCCCCACGGCAACCAGCTGGCTTATCAGATGCCGGGCATGGATCAGCCGTTTCGCAAGCACCAGCGCTCCTTTGCCGTCTCCCGCCTCTGGCTGTTCGATGGCAAACAGCATCGCCAGCTGACCGAAGACAGGATCGCCGCCAGCGATCCCGTCTGGGATGACAAGGGCGAAGCGCTCTATTACCTGAGCGAGCGCAGCGGCGATTTCAACGTCTGGCAACGGGATCTGGCCAGCGGTCAGGATCGCCAGCTCACCCACTATCAGGGCCATCCGGTGCGCGGTCTCAGCGCCTCCCGCCACGGCGATCTGGTCTGGTCCTGGCAGGGTGAGCTCTACCGGCTCGATGCCGGCAGCGAGGCGCCGCGCAAGCTGACGATCCGGCCGCTCTCGGCCCAGGCTCCCGACGAGCAGAGCGACACTCCGGTCGTCATCGACGAGGCCCTCGCCCGCCAGGATGGGGAGGAGGTGATACTGGTGAGCCAGGGGGATCTGTTTGCGGTCGACACCCGCCGCGAGCGGGTACGCCAGCTCACCCGCCACCCCAGCGAGCAGTCATCGCCGCGCTACGTGGACAAGGAACAGGGGCTCATTTATCTCTCCGAGCAGCATGGGCCGGCCGCCCTCTATCGCCTGAAGAAGGCGCAGCCGGACCGGCTGTTCAGCGAGCCCGGCCCCCTCATCGAGGAGAAGCTGCTGGCCATGCCGGGTGTCGCCATCAGCAAGCCGACCCTCTCCCCCGACGGCAAGCAGCTCGCCTTCGTGGTGGACGGTCAGGCCGTGCACCTGCTGGATCTGGCCAGCGGCAAGCAGCGACCGCTGGTCGCCGCCGAGTTCAACCCCTCCCGCCATGCGGTGGAGCTGGCCTTCGCCCCCGACTCCCGCCATCTGGCGCTGACCCTACAGCCCGACTCGGCCCAGCAGGAGATCGCCGTCATCGACACCCGGGACGCCAAGGCCAAACCGGTCAACGTCAGTCTCAACGGTTATCAGGATGGCAGCCCGGCCTGGAGTCAGGATGGCGGCATCCTTTACTGGCAATCCGCCAAGTACGGCAAGCTCGGCGCCGACGGCGAGCCGCTGGATGGCAGCCTGCTCGGCCTCTACAGCAGCCGCGCCGCCAAGAGCGACTTCCTCGCCGAACAGGCGCCCCCCAAGGGGGGTTACGGCTTCGAGAGCGACAAGCTGGCACACAGGGAAGCGCTGCAGCTGCAACCACGCGGCCCCGTCCTCGCCAGCCGCATCGTCGATGATCACCTGATCTATCTGGTGGAGGAGACGGATGCCAATGGCGAGAGCGAGATCAAGGGCTACGCCCAGGAGCTGCGCAAGGGGGAGACCAAGCTGCTGTTCGCCGAACAGCCTGGCCCGGCGCTGGCCAGCCTCAATGACGACGCCAGCCTCGCCACCCTGGTGCGGGAGGGGGAAGTGACCCTGATAGACATGGCCTCCGGCGAGGCGACCCCTCACCCCTTCGCCCTGTTGCAGAGCGGGCGCTGGCAAGCTCGGATGACGGCCGCCTTTGACCAGATCACCCGGCTCACCCGGGACGAATTCTATCGGGCCGACATGAACGGAGTGGACTGGGATGGCTATGTGGCCGCCTATCGCCGCCAGCTGCCCGGCATCGGCAATGGTCGGGACTTCGGCAACCTGCTGGCGGAGCTGGCCGGCGAGCTGAACGTCTCCCACACCTGGGGCTATGGCCCGGCGCCCTTCCCGCGGCTGCCCGATGACACCGCCAGCCTCGGCGGCTACTGGCGCGAAGACAAACACGGGGTCGAACTGACGGCCCTGCTGGCCGGCGGCCCGCTGGATCAGGAGACGGATCTGGTGCCGGGCGCCCGCCTGCTGGCCATCAACGGCGCAGAGCTGCGCAGCCTGAACGAGCTGGATGCCCTGCTCAATCACCAGGCCGGCCAGCGACTGGCCCTCACCCTGCTGCCCAAGGGGAGCAAGGATCCGGTGCAGCTCGATGTCACCGCCATGGACTTGCCGCAGGAGTACCGCCTGCAACTGGATGGCTGGGTCGCCAAGCGCCGCGCCCAGGTGGCGCAACTGAGTCAGGGTCGGGTCGGCTACGTCTATCTGCCGGAGATGAGCAGCGCCGTGTATGAGGAGATGGTTGCCGATGCCCTCGGCCGTCAGCGCAATCGCGAGGCACTGATAGTGGACGTGCGCTTCAACAAGGGCGGCTACCTGGCCAATACCCTGGTGGAGTTTCTGACCGGCAACGGCAGCGCCAAGGGGATGGCCCGCAGCTGGCCACGGCTCGGCAAGGGGGAGACGGACGCCGCCACACGCCAGTGGACCAAGCCCTCGGTGGTGCTGGTCAACGCGGGCAGCTACTCGGAAGGCTCGGCCTTCCCCCAGTACTACCGCACCCTCAAGGTGGGCCCCATAATCGGCGAGCCTGTGCCGGGCACGGGCACCATGGTCTATGGCCACGAATCCAGACTGATCCCGGGGCTTGCCTACGGCATCCCGACCCTGGGACTGCGCAATCCGGACGGCACGCTTTACGAAAATCAGGAGCTGATCCCGGACGTGCAGGTGGCGCTGACCCCGGCCGACATAGTTGGCGGCCGAGACCCCCAGCTGGAAGCCGCGGTGCAGGCCGCCCTCGCCCAGTTGTCAGCGAAAGCGAAATAGCTCGCGGTGCAGGCGCCCACCCGGCAACAGCCGGGCCAGGGCGTCTGCCATCCTTTCCGGCCCGCAGAACCAGACGTCTGCGGGCTTGTTCTGCGCAAGGCTGGCCAAGTCCAGCCGCCCCGCCTCCTTGTCCAGATGCAGCTGATAGCGAACCCCGGTACGCTGACACAACTCGGCCAATCGCTGGTGATAGACGGCGCCGGCCAGATCCGGTGCACACTGGATCAAGGTGATCCCCTCCCCTCGTTCACTACGGGCTACCAACCCCTCCAGCCAGGCGACGAAGGGCGTAATGCCGATCCCGGCGCCAAGCCAGAGCGACTGCCCATGTCGAGCGGGACAGACAAAGGCGCCATAAGGCCCTGTCACGGTCACAGCATCCTCGATCCGGGCCGCCTCGACCAGCTGACGGGTATGGTCTCCCAGCGCCCGCACCGCGATCACCAGCTGACGCTTGTCGGGCGACACCCGCACCAGCGTGAAGGGATGAGGGCCCTCACTCGCATCAAACTCGAAGAAGGCAAACTGGCCTGGCCTGTAGTGCGACAACGGCGTCTCCAGCTGCAAGGTGAATTCACGGGTACTGTCCGCCAGGGTGCGCAGCGCCACTATGCGGCCCTGATGACGATCCCGCTGACCGGTCAAGCCCAGCAGGGAGTAGATGGCAGCCACAGCCCCTGCGCCACCCAGCAGAGTTATTCCGAGCCCCACGGGTGTCAGCAGGCCAACCTGGGGCAACAGGCAGAGACCGTGTATCCACCCCGCCAGATAGATGAGCGGTGCCAGACGGTGGATCAGCCGAAAACGGCCATAACTCACCAGTGACAACAGACTCACCACCACCAGGGCGATCAGCAGATAGAAGCTCCACTCCCCCAGCGTATTGCCAAGGGCATGCAGGGAGAGGCCATTATCGGCACCCGCTCCGGCCCCCCGACGGGCCGGCCGGGTCAACCAGCCGGCCGTCACAGCCCACTTGGGCGCTTCCACCAGCAACCAGTGACTGGTCAGGGCCAGGGTCGCGGCCATGGCGCTGTGACGATGGAATCGCAACATGCGATCCAGCCCGCCACACCAGACTTCCAGTCTCGGCAGGCGCAGTGCCAGCAACAGGGTCAGCGCCATGTAACCCAGCCCCAGCAGGCCGGTCAGCAGCAACATCTCATGGCGCCAGGGCCAGACGCCGTTGGCATCTCCTGCATATCCCGCCCACCAGATCACTGTCGCCAGCACCGGCAGCCCCCACAACACTCGCTTGTCCGTCATCACACTCCCCCAGTTCCATCACTGCAGGGCGTCATCTCCCTGCTCATGGCGCCATTACACCTTCGCCCGGTCACAAGACTTTGCCTGGAGAGCGGAAATTTGTGGCAGTGTGTGACCGCCCACAAGGACCCGTTGTGCAGCGACCCCCTCTCGAACCGTCAGGAGGCAAGCTGAAAGACAGATGCAGCGCCACATCACGGATACATTCGGCAAACAACCAACGCAGATAGATCAGCAATCTGGTTCACCGGACTCAGCCAAATTCGGCTGTACCGGGGGGCGGACGACGGCGTACCCTGATGGCATCAATCAGGTCAAGGATGTTGAATGAAGGCTTCACCGACAAAGGCGCCAGCACTGGGCTGGCTGCTGATTTCACTGCTGGCGGCGCCGCTGGCCGCCGCCCCCCTGACGCTGCAGGGTGAGACGCAAAGTTACCGCATAGATCCCGACACCCTGGCCATTTCGGTCAACAAGATCCCGGTCAGCGCCGGCCAGCCCGCCCGCCAGGTCGATCAGTTGCAGCAGGGCGAGCAGCAGGCCAGCTGGCGCTGGCCCGCCCAGGACGCCAGGGTGGAGGTCAAGCTGGACGGCAATGACTTGCTGCTGACACTGGTCAGCGACAGTCCCCGTCAGCTGGCCTGGTACAGCCTGCCGAAAAACCAGACCCACCTGTCGCTGGCCTTCGGCGAGGGCAGCCGCTTCTCGGTACGCGACAGCGACTGGCTCGGCTATGTCGGCGACGAGCTGGCCGAACTCAACACCCACTACGACCTCAAGCTGCCGCTCTGGAGCCAGGATGCCGGCAAGCAGACCTACAGCTGGATCCTGCAGACCCCCTACGACAACCGGCTTCGCTTCAGCCGCCAGGGAGGCCGGCTGCAACTGAGCGCCAGCCATGAATTCAGCAGCTTCAACCAGCAGGCACCCATGGTGGTGCGGCTGAGCGCGGGGGATGACTGGCTGGCCGGCGCCCGCCGCTACCGGGCGTGGCTGCAGAGCGAGGGGGCCTGGCAGTCTCTGGCCGACAAGGTCGCCAGCATTCCCGCCGGGCGGCGGCTGATCGGCGCCAGCCATGTCTATCTGTGGGGCGATGCCCTGCTCGATCGGCAGGATGTGACGGATTGGCCCGGCCTGCAGGCCAAACTCCGGCAAAAGCCTGAGTGGCTGCAAGACTTTCACGCCGAGGAGCGGGAGGCGCTGGCCGCCAAGGCGCCCGAGCCCTGGCAGCAGGCCCTGATCATGGCCGGCCTAAACCGGCTGATTGCCAGCCAGCTGCCGCTGCCCGCCCAGCAGGGCCCCCTGGCCCAGAGCAAGGTGCTGGCCCTGCGCCAGCAGTGGGTCAAGGGCCGATTCGGCGAGCAGCTGGTGGCGCAGGAGCGCTGGGGCCAGGGGCTGTCGCTGCCTGTGGTCGAGGCGTTGCAACAGGCGGGGCTGCGCAAGCTCTGGCTCGGCACACCGCAATGGACGGCAGCCCTGCAGCAGGGTTATGCCCTCACCGACGCCCAGCGCCAGGGCTATCTGGTGGGCAGCTATGACTCCTACGATACCGCCATCCCCCCCGGCAGCAACGACAGCTGGCTCACCGCCCAGCTGCCGATCGAGATCGGCAAGCGCTGCGCCATCGTCGAGGCCAATGGCAAGCCCAAGCCGGGCTTCGGCGGCGAGGGGGTCTACCTCAACCCGGGCTGCACCCTGCCGTTTGCCAAGAGCCGCATGAGCGAGCTGGCCAAGGCCAGCGGCATCAACAGCCTGTTCCTCGACGTGGACGGCACCGCCATGGCCTCCAACGATTACAACCCGGCCCACCAGCAGGGCAGTCAGGCCATGATCGCCGACCGCAACGCCCGCATGAGCTGGGTGGGGGAGCGGCTCGGGCTGGTGCTGGGTTCGGAGGATGGCAACGCCCTCACCAGCAAGCCGCTGATGTTTGCCCACGGCATCCAGAGCTGGGGCTTCGGCTGGGAGGATGCCGCCATGCGCAAGCAGGCCAAGTCTCCCTACTACCTCGGCAAGTGGTGGCCGGACGAGGCGCCGCAGGTCTTCTTCCAGCCAGCCCGGCTCAAGCCGCGCTACCTGAAGACGGTGTTCAACCCGGCGGATCGGCTGCCTCTCTACCAGGCGGTGTTCCACGACTCTGTGCTCAACAGCCACCACTGGCTGCTGGACAACCTCAAGTTCCCGGGCATCAAGGAGGATCGCGCCCTGCTCGGCCTGCTCTACAACACGCCGCCCCTGGTCAACCTGAGCCGCAGCACCCTGGACAGTCGCCTGCCGGAGCTGGTGAGGCTCAACAGCCAGTTTGCCCCGCTGCACGAGGCGCTGTGGGACAAGGCGCTGGTGGGGTTTCGCTGGCGGGACGGGGTGGGCCGGGTGCAGGAGACCCGCTTCTCGGACGGCAGCCGGCTGGTGGCCAACTTCAGCCACAGCAGCATGATGATCGATGGCCACAAGCTGCCGGGCAGGCAGCTGCTGGTCGCCCTCAAGGGCAAGCCGGTGACCCTGCTGAAGATGTAACGAACCCGCTCGTCATATAAAGAGAGAGCCCTGCCAATTGGCAGGGCTCTCTTGCAGCCGGGGTTTCCTAACCCAGGGTGGCGGGCTCGGCCTCGCCATGGCGCCGGATCCAGGCCTCGAAATCGGCCAGCATGGCCGCCTCCGACTGGCTGTTGTCGGCAACCAGCAGATCCCCGTGCACCACCCGGATGCGGGCATTGAGCGGCGTGCCCTCGCCTGCCGGCGGCCGCTGCTGCGCCGCCGTCATGCAGGCTTCGGCTTGCGCCCAGGCGTCAGCCACGCTCAGGTTGCATGCCCGTGCCAGCGGCGCGGCACTGAAGCCCTCGCCGGTGAGGCTCTGCAGCGTCTGGTCGTGGGTCATGCCGTTGCCCGGACCCCAGTAGTGGGCGGCCAGATCCGGCCCGATGCGCGGGTTGTCGGTGAGATAGCCATCACGTCTGAGGAAGTAGGCGCGGGTCTGCTCCACCGCCATCAGCGCCAGCAGATAGCCGTGGTAGGCACAGGCCGACTCCTGATTGAGGAGGTGCGGGATGGCCAGCAGCGGACGCGGGCTCTCTGTCCCCAGGATCTTGCGCTCCCACTGGCGGGCCAGCGCCAGCACGGCGGCCGGGGTGCGATCGCCATCGGCCATGGCGTAGAGATCCCGCTCGAAGTAGGAGACCAGGGCAATTTGGCGCTCGTTGAAGGCACGAAACGGCTGGCGCGCCTCTATCATGGCCTTGATGAGCGAATCGGGGATCGCCTCCCCCGCGGCGTTTCTGGCATAGCGCTTGAGCCAGTCGGCATCGTCCAGCAGGCTGTCGCAGAACATGGACTGGGTTTCGGCATAGGCCATGGAGGTAGGCGGAAACTCCTGGGAGAAGCAGGGGGCGTTGCCGGTCACGTTGGCAAAGTGGGCGGCGTGGCCCCCCTCGTGGAACAGGGTGTTGAGGCCGCTCCAGCCGCTGCCGACCTGAGCCGGATCCGCCAGGCTGGTGAAGTTGACCACGGCGGGCACCCACTGGCCCTCCTGCCAGAAGCTCGGCACCGGACCGTGGCAGAAGCCGTTCTCGTATTTCCCCTCCCGGGTCAGCAGATCCAGGGTGAGGGTCGCGTCCCGGTACTGGATGCCGAGCCGGCGGAAGCTCTCGACCCAGTCCTTCAGCGCCCGTGAAAACGGCACATAAGGGTCGAGCTGGCGGGTCACGTCGCCGCTCACGCTGTAGCGCAGGTTGTGGGGCAGCAGGGCCGTCTCCCCCTTGGCCGCCTTGAGTTCCGCCAGGCTCTGGTGCACCCGCTGTTCGGTACGGGCGATGAAGTCATCGAGCACGGCGAACAGCTGCGCCGGGCTCATCTGCTCGTTCTTGCGCACCTTGTAATCGAAGTAGTCCCGATAGCCTATGGCGCGGGCGAAGCGGTTGCGAAGCCGAACTATCTCCAGATAGCCGTTGTCGACCACCCACTGCTCCAGGGTATGGAACATGGCGAGCGCGCTCTGGCGCACCGCTTCATCGGCGCTGGCGGCCAGTGCCGTGCTGGCGGCGGGCAGGCTGCCAGCCACCTGGCGGCCCTGCTCGTCCAGTAACGTCAGCTTCAGCTCCCGGCGACGGGCGAACAGCGCCGCCTCGGCGGCCACCAGCTCGTCCATCAAGGCCGCGGCCTGAGGATCCTCGATGACATTGCATTCGAAGAAGGCGATCCAGCCCCCCAGACCCCGCTTGAGTTCCGTCTCCTCGGCCAAGGCCTGCATCTCCCGCAGTACCGGCAGGCGCGCAGGATCGGCACAGAAGGCCTTGTAGGCCTGCTCGGCGGCGGTGAAGCCGGCCTGATCGTCGCTGGTGCCCATGTAGGTGGACCAGAACAGGTCCTCCTTGCGCCTGTGTACCTGCAGGTAGTCGGCGTTGAGCTGGTTCAAGTAATTCCTGGCAATGGAACTCATAAATTCCCTCTTGTTATGGGGCTGCCCCTGGGGCGCCCACTCCTTTTTTGGTGAAATGCCAACTCATTCACATTTTCTGCAAATTGTACGGCAAATGGTGCGCCGGGATGCGCACGACCACGCTACCAAAAGCGAGGGTTTCTGTCTGCTGGCTATACTGGTTGTCAAAATACTCAATTAGCGTTTAGTGACCACAAGTTATTGAAAGTTAATTAAATGTTAATAATGAAATAATCAGGGCCATCATCATGACTGGCCACCACCAGACCCGCACGGGAAAGAAGGAAGAGATTATGTTCAAGCTCGGTGATATCGCCGTGAGCCGCAAATTGATGCTGCTGCTCTCACTGGCACTGGTCGGCTTCATCGCACTGCTGCTCATCTCGGCCAGTGCCTTGAATCGCAATCTGATGAGTGAGCGGGAGGCACGGCTGCAGGCCGTGCTGGATCTCGCCATGAGCCGGATCCAGGCCCTCGCTACCACACTGCCCGCCCCCCAGGCCCAGGCCGAAGCCAAGGCCATGCTCAACAGCATGCGCTTTGATGGCGACAACTATCTGTTCGTGATCGATGAGACCCGCCACGTGGTGGTGCACCCCACCAAGCCTGAGCTGGTCGGCCAACAGATGGGGGAAAGCGGCGCAACCGCCGGGGCTCACTGGCAACGCATGGTGGATCTTGGCAAGGGAGGCCAGCATGGCCGGCTGGAATATCAATGGATTACCCCCACGGGTGAGGCGGCCCAGAAGATGTCGCTGGTGGCGGGCTACCAGCCCTGGGGCTGGATCCTGGGCTCCGGCGTGCTGCTGCAGGACATAGAGGCCACCATCTGGTCCCAGTACCAGCTGATGGGGGGCGCCACCCTGCTGGTGATCCTGCTGATGGGGCTGCTGGGGTTTGCCATCAGCCGCTCCATCGTCAATCCGCTGGCCGAGATCAAGCGCGCCATGCAGCAGGTGGCGGCCGGGGATCTGGTGGTCAGCATACCGATACACGGCAAGGATGAGCTGGGGGTCGTCGCCACCTGCACCAACCAGGGGCTAGATGCCATTCGCCACGCCCTGCTGGAGGCCAGCCAGGGTGCCCGCAACGTGGCGGATGCAGCCCTGCGCATCGCCGCCTCCGCCGAGCAGACCAATCAGGCGGTCAACAGCCAGCGGGATCAGCTGGCTCAGCTCGCCACCGCCATGAACGAGATGAGCGCGACCATCTCGGATGTGGCGGGCCACGCGGAAAATACCGCCCGCGATACCCAGGATGCCACCAGCGAGGCCGGGCTCGGCAACCGGGACGTGCATGCCAGCGTGCACGGCATACAGGCGCTGGCCACCGAGGTGGAGCAGGCCACGCTGCAGGTCAATCAGCTCAAGGAGGGGGTGATGCAGATAAGCGAGGTGACCGCCGTCATCAGCGCCATCTCGGAGCAGACCAACCTGCTGGCCCTCAACGCCGCCATAGAGGCGGCCCGCGCCGGGGAGCAGGGACGCGGGTTTGCGGTAGTGGCCGACGAGGTACGCCAGCTGGCGAGCCGTACCCGCCAGTCCACCGAGGAGATCCAGAGCACCATAGCCCAGCTGCAACAGCGGGCCGTCACCGCCGCCAGCGCCATGGATGCCAGCCGCAAGCTGGCGGAGAGCAGCGTCAGCCAGTCGGAGAAGGCGGGGCAGGATCTCTCCCTCATCGTCAACCACATCCAGCACGTGAGCGACATGGCGACCCAGATAGCCACAGCCGCCGAACAGCAGAGCATGGTGGCCGAGGACATGAACCGCAACGTCAGCGGCATCAACGACTCGGCGCTGGAGATGTCCCAGTCCGCCTCGCAACTGGCCCGGGAGAGCGAGCTGCTGGCCAGCCTATCCCGCAGCCTGGACGAGCGGCTGGCGGTGTTCAAGCTCGGCAGCGCCATCGACCAGCAGCTGGAACAGCGGCTGGCACCGCTGCATCGGCAGAGCCATCAGGCCGAACGCCCCCGCGCTCGCCACTGATCCGTCCCGCCCTGTCGCAACGACCATCCCTGCCAGCCTGGCTGGCAGGGATTTTTTTATTGATAAAAAATGTCGTATTTTTGCATTTTATCGACGTAATCAAGGATGTTCAGAAAGGTGAGTAGATTAAATATACATTCAAAAACATAAAGTTAAGTGTTTGCACTACTCCGATGAGGTCAAGCTGTAAACATTTACACTTAATTATTTAATCAAAACTAGTCATGATGGGATTGTCGTCAAACGCGACACCATGACCCTTTATGTAGTCATTTGGCAAACTGGTTGAAAGGCCAGGACGCAAAGCCTCCGGTCTAAAGACACGTCGTCCAGGATAGCGGGGTTGCCACACGCAAGTGTGTATCGGGGAACTCCCCTGCCAACTTGACTGCCCACATCTATCGAACAGAGGAATGTATGGCAGCAAAAATCCAACTCAATTACGTCGCGGCGGCGCTCGCGCTGCTGGCCAGCGGCGGCGTGCTCGCCCATGGCTATATCAACCAGCCAGAGGCGCGCAACTACCTGTGCAAGACTGGCGGCAACAGCCAGTGTGGTGCTGTGCAGTATGAGCCCCAGAGCCTGGAGGCGCCGTCCGGCTTCCCCAAAGACGGCCCCGCCGACGGTCAGATAGCCTCGGCCGGTCACCCGCAGTTCGGTGAGCTCGACGTTCAGACCAGCGATCGCTGGACCAAGCGCCAGGTGCAGGCCGGGCCCTTTGCCATCAGCTGGAACTTCACCGCCAACCACGTGACCCGCAACTGGCGTTACTACCTCACCAAGCAGGATTGGAACCCGAACCAGCCGCTGACCCGCGCCGCCTTCGATCTGAACCCCTTCTGCGTCATCGACGGGGGCATGGTACAACCGCCCAAACAGGTCACCCATAACTGCACCCTGCCGGCACGCACCGGTTATCAGCTGATCCTCGGCGTGTGGGAAGTGGGCGATACCAGCAACAGCTTCTACAACCTGATCGATGCCAAGTTCGATGGTGGCACCCAGCCACCGCTGAACTGGAGCCAGGGCGGGACCATCTACCCCTCCACCGATCTGGTGGCCGGCGACAAGGCCAAGACCCGGGTGTTCGACGCCAACGGCGAGCGCACCGATCTGCAGACCGAGCTGACCATCACCACCACGGAGCAGGGCCAGAAGAATAACTGGGCCCACGATCTGGCGGCCAAGATCAACGCCGAGCAGAGCCAGATCCGCGCCGGCCAGCAGGGCACCGACGGCCAGTTCAACCCCGTCTACGGCCAGAACCCCGTTTACCTGAAGGCAGGCAGCAACCTGCAACGGGTCGAGGTCCAGCTCGAGCAGCAGCAACCTCCGGTGAGCGACAGCATCAGCGTGAGCGGCCTGGAGAGTGAATACCTGCTCGACAACGGCAAGGTCACCCTGAACTTCAGCGTCACCGCCCAGGGGGATCTCGCCGTCACCAACACCCTGTATGACCATGGCGGCGCCGCCAAGGGCCAGACCAGTGCCGACATCAAAGACAGCAGCCAGAGCTTCACCATGCCGCTGACCGGGCTCAGCGCCGGTCATCATCAGCTGGTGATCGAAGGCAAGCCGAAGGCGGGTGGTGCCTCCCTGCAGCAAACGCTGGATCTGATGCTCAAGGATCCGTCCGGTGGCGACTACCAGTTCAGCTTCCCGGAGGGACTCAAGTCCTACACCAACGGCACCAAGGTGCTGCAGCCCAAGAATGGCAAGATCTACCAGTGCAAGCCCTTCCCCTACAGTGGCTGGTGCACCATCTGGTCGAGCACAGCGACCCAGTATGAGCCCGGCGTGGGTTCCAACTGGCAGGATGCCTGGACCCAAGTGAACTGAACCCGCAACACCTGAGCAGAAGAGGCCCGAGCGGCCTCTTTTTTGCGCCTGTTATCCGGGATCCCGCTGCCCTGGGCACCGCGAGATCCCCCATCGGACCAACACTATGACGAAAAACTACTATGACCCTCTGAGTCGCCTGCTGCACTGGCTGATGGCTGTCGTCATTCTCTACGCCACCCTGGCCGGTTACCTGATGCACCTGGTGATCGACAGCCACCCTCGGCTGTTTCAGTTTCTGTCGGTGCTGAACATGTCGATGGCCACCCTGATCACCCCGCTCTTCCTGCTGCGCTGGGGCTGGCAACATCTGAGGCATCCGCTGCCCGAGAACGGCGCCGACCATCATAATGGGTGGGTCAAGCTGGCCCATGCCCTGCTCTACGGGCTGATGTTCGCCGTGCTGCTGAGCGGTTTCCTGATGCTGGAGCGGGGTTATCCCCTGTTCTGGCTCTACCCGATAACCAACCCCATCAACACTCCCGAGATCAACCGCTTCTTCTTCGACGTTCATCGCCTCGCTTGCCTGTCGCTGGCCACCCTGGTCATGCTGCACGTAGTCGCGGCCCTGTATCACCACAGGATCAAGGGCGATCGCACCCTCTACCGCATGCTGGGGCCCCACACCGGCAAATAGGCAGAGGCGGCTTTCCATCGATAGGCAGATAAAAAACAGGGAGCCCATGGCTCCCTGTTCTCTCATCTCGCAGCAGGACTCAGATCTGGAAGTCGAGGGCGGGCTCGCCGCCCATGGCACGAGCCTGGATGTCTGCCAGCGCCAGTTCGGGGTTGCAGAGCTGGATGAACTGCCAGGCGAAGTTGTGCTGGAACTGCCCCTGCTTGAGGCCGATCCAGGCGGTGTGCGGCGCAAACAGCCGGCTGCCGTCGAGCTGCACCAGCCCCTTGTCGCGCTGGGTGTCGAACGCCATGTCCGCCAGTATGCCGACCCCCATCTCCAGCTCGACATAGGTCTTGATGACGTCTGAATCCTGGGCGGTCAGCAGGATCTGCGGCGCTATTCCCGCCTCGGCAAACGCCTCGTCCACCCGTGCCCGTCCGGTCAGTCCGGCCTGATAGGTGATGATGGGCCAGTTCGCCAGCGCAGCCAGGGTCAGCTCCCGCTCGGCGGTGAGGGGATGCTGCTCGGGCACCACTATGTTGTGGTGCCAGCGATAGTAGGGAAACGCCACCACGCCTTCGCTCTTGTCGAGCTGCTCGCTGCTGATGCCTATGTCCACCTCGCCGGTCTGCACCAGCCGCACTATCTCCTCCGGGCTGCCCTGGCGCAGCTCCAGCTGCACCTGCGGGAACTGATCGCGAAACGCCTTCACCACCCTCGGCAGGGCGTAACGGGCCTGGGTGTGAGTGGTCGCCACCAGCAGCCGGCCCGACTCGCGGTTGGCAAAGGTGCTGGCCAGCTTGCGGATGTTGTTGGCGTCGTTGAGGATGCGCTCGGCGATCACCAGCAACTCCTTGCCCGGCTCCGTCATGCCGAGCAGCCGTTTGCCGTAGCGGATGAACAACTCTATCCCCAGCTCCTCTTCCAGCTCGCGGATATGGCGGCTGACCCCGGACTGGGAGGTAAACAGGGCATTGGCGACCTCGGTCAGGTTGTAATCCCGCCGCGCCGCCTCCCGGATAATACGTAACTGCTGAAAATTCACGTCATCGCCTCCTGCGCTGACTGGCCGGTCGGGGGTTACCCGCCGCCGTTTTCTTGTTATCTGCCTGGCCGGACTCCTCATCGAGTCCGACAACGGCCTGACACCCTTGTATCCCAGGCGGGCTCACTCCGCCATCCTATCTGTTCATTTCAAGCGGCGATGGCCGTCAGATCTGGTAGTCCGGATAGAGTTGAGCCTGTTTGGCGACCAGTCGCACCCCCTGCCCCGGCGTGAAGGCTTTGGCCGCCTCCTTGCTCAGTTCGGCCTCGAAGTGTGCACCGTTTGTATCCCCATTGCCACGCAGTTCCACCCGGATGCGCGGCCCCATGGGCAGCAGACGGGTGATGGTGGCGCTGATCCCGCCGGGCGCATCCGCCGGCAGTATCTCCAGCTCGTGGGGGCGCACATAGGCGATGGCCGCACTGCCCTGAGCCAGCTGATGGGAGCTGATGGGGCCGCCAAGCAGCTGCTCGCCGATGCCAAAGCCCTGCTCCGCCACCCGGCCACGAAACAGGTTCACGCTGCCGAGGAAACTGTGGACGAAGGAGCTGGCGGGATGGTCATAGACCTCGGCCGGGGTGCCTATCTGCTCGACCCGGCCGGCGTTCATCAGCACCACCCGATCCGCCACCTCCAGCGCCTCCTCCTGATCGTGAGTCACGAACAGGCTGGTGACGTGCAGCTCGTCGTGCAATTCGCGCAGCCAGCGGCGCAGCTCCTTGCGCACCTGGGCATCGAGGGCGCCGAAAGGCTCGTCCAGCAGCAGCACCTTGGGCTGCACCGCCAATGCGCGGGCCAGGGCGACCCGCTGGCGCTGGCCACCGGAGAGCTGGGTCGGATAGCGCTCGGCCACGTGGCTGAGCTGCACCAGATCCAGCAGCTCCTTGACCCGGGCGCGGATGGTCGCCTCGGCCGGACGCTCGCTGCGCGGCTTGACCCGCAGGCCGAACGCCACGTTCTCGAACACCGTCATGTGGCGAAACAGGGCGTAGTGCTGGAACACGAAGCCGACGTTGCGCTCGCGCACGTGCAGATCCGAGGCATCTTCCCCGCGGATGATGACGCTGCCGCTGTCGGCCTGCTCCAGCCCGGCGATGATCCGCAGCAAGGTGGTCTTGCCGCAGCCGGAGGGGCCGAGCAGGGCCACCAGCTCGCCGTCGTGAAAGTCGAGGTTGATGTCGGCCAGGGCCGCGTACTGATTGAAATGCTTGTTGAGTTGTTGAACCTGAATGCTCATGGCTGCCTCTCTGAACCGTTAAATCGGGATGGATGGCGTCTCCGAGCTGGCCAGCCCGTACGGCCGGTCCTGCTCGCCATCACACCCCAATCCATATCAATGGGGTATCCGGATCGGGCTGACCGCGCAGCCAGATCCGTGTCGCAATAACATCAATGGGACTTGGTGGGCTGCCCACGCAGCCGGGCCAGCAGGGTTTCTCCCAGCAGGGTGAAGATCCCGAACAGCGCCAGGAGGCTGGCCACCGCGAAGGCGGCACCGGTCTGGTACTCGTTGTAGAGGATCTCGATGTGCAGCGGCAGGGTATTGGTCTGGCCGCGAATATGGCCGGAGACCACGGAGACGGCACCAAACTCCCCCACGGCCCGGGCGGTACAGAGCAGCAGGCCATACATCAGACTCCAGCGGATGCCTGGCAAGGTGACCCGCCAGAACATCTGCAAACCGCTCGCCCCCAGCATGATGGCGGCTTCTTCCTCTTCCGGGCCGCGCGCCTCCATCTGGGGCAGCAGCTCGCGTACCACGAAGGGCACGGTAATGAAGGTGGTCGCCAAAATGATGCCGGGTGTGGCGAAGATGACCTTGATGTCGTGCTCGCTCAGCCAGTCGCCAAACCAGCCGCGGCTGCCGAACATCAGCACGAACATCAGCCCAGCGATCACCGGCGAGACCGAGAACGGCAGATCTATGATGGTGATGAGCAGTTGCCGGCCGGGGAAGCGGAAGCGGGCTATGGCCCAGGCCGCCGCTATCCCGAACAGCAGGTTGAGGGGAACCGCGCAGAGCGTGACCAGGGCGGTCAGCCCGAGCGCACTCAGGGCATCCGGCTCGCTGATGGCGTGCCAGAAGAAGGCCAGCCCGGGTCTCAGCGCCTGAATGAAGACGGTGGCCAACGGCAGCAGCAGCAGAGCGGCAAACCAGCCCAGCCCGAGGGAGATCAGCAGCCACTTGACCCAGACGGGTTCACGGGTCACGGGGGGATGACGAACCGGGGTGGCCTTTGCCACGTCGAGGGCAAGGTCCAGGCTTGAATGTGAGGCGTTCATATGCGGCTCCCTCCGATACGGGCCCAGCTCCAGGCCTGCAGCACTTGGCTGATCGGCAATAACATCATGCTCCTGCACCGTTCAGAGATATCCGACCGGTGTTTGCCTGCGGCTTCCCCGGTATGAGGGACAGCATTCAAGCTGATGGCAAATACGTTCATATCCGGCTACCTCCTATGCGCGCCCAGCTCCAGGCCTGCAGCTTGTTGATCAGCAATAACAGAATGAAAGAGATGAGCAGCATGACCACGGCGATGGCGGAGGCACCGGCATAGTCGTACTCCTCCAGGTGACTCATAATCATCAGCGGCGCTATCTCGGAAACCATGGGCAGGTTGCCGGCGATGAAGATGACTGAACCGTACTCCCCCACGGCGCGGGCAAACGCCAGCGCAAAGCCGGTGATCAGCGCAGGAACCAGGGTCGGCCACAGCACCCGCAGGAAGGTCTGCCAGCGGTCAGCCCCCAGGCTGGCGGCGGCCTCTTCCTGCTCCGTCTCGGCTTCCCGCAGCACGGGCTGCAGGGTGCGCACCACGAAGGGCAGACCGATGAAGGTGAGGGCAATCACCACCCCGATGGGGTTGTAGGCGAGCTCTATGCCAAACGGGGCGACCCACTGCCCGATCCAGCCGTTGGGGGCGAAGATGGCGCACAGGGCGATGCCGGAGACGGCGGTGGGCATGGCGAACGGCAGATCGATCAGCGCATCCACCAGCCGGCGACCGGGGAAGGTGTAACGCACCAGCACCCAGGCCAGGATCAGGCCGAACAGGCTGTTGAGCAGCGCCGCGATAAAGGCCGCCCCGAAACTCAGGCGAAAGGAGGCGAGCACCCGCGGGGAGCCTATCACCTGCCAGAACTCGGCGAGGGTGAGGTTGTTCACCGCGAACAGCACCAGCGCCGAGATCGGCAGCAGCACCAGCACGCCCAGGTAGAGCAGGCTGAAGCCGAGGGTCGGGCCAAAGCCCGGCAGGACTGAGTAAGAACCAAATCGCATAACGCTTCCGTTTGTTATGAAAAACATTCGATAGAGCGATTCTGCGCATTCCAGTTAGGGGCAACAAACACCAATAATGCCTTTGCTAAGCACTTTTTTATCTAACAACGGCGGATCAGGCTTTTAGAGCCATAAAATGAAAAAAAGGTCTTTTATATAAATAAAAGACCTAAAAAATGGAGCGTCGTGCAATGTACCAAGCCATCAAAAATCAACTGTTGTGGTGTCGGGTGCTATCTCTCTCCTTGTCGGCGTATTGAACCGGATCAGCGAAAACATCAACGGAAACTGAGGGCAGCGCGCCGCTCCCACACGGCTGGCGCCGGTTCGACCACCATCTCGGCCCGCCGGTAGAGGGTGCCGAGCAGGTTGAGCCCCTGGCTCCACTCCCCATGGCCGGACTGGGCATTGATATGGCCCACTTCGCCGGCATCGAACAGCGGCACCTGCCACTGGCGACTCCAGTATTCGGCCCGCTCGAAGCTCATCCAGGGATCGTTGCGACTGGCGATCAGCTGGGCCGAGACCTTGAGCGAGCCCGCCAGCAGCTCGTCAGGCAAACCGAAACGGGCCGGATCGGCCGGCGCCACGATGAACAGCGAGGCCACCTTGTCGGGCTGCTGGCGTGCCGCCGTGATGGCCGCCAGGGCGCCGAAGGAGTGAGCCACCAGATGGGCCCGGCCGCGCCGGCTGCGCAGCTTGCTCGCCAGCTTGGCGCTCCAGACCGTCAGGTCCGGCTTGTCCCACGGCAGGCCAACCATGCGCTGCCAGTGGGGGAAATATTGATGCCAGCGACTCTGCCAATGATCCGGCCCACTGTTGTGCAGACCGGGAACCAGGAGGATCTTGTTCATCTTGGTGCTCCTATCAGCTGGCACAGGGGCCAGTGCGGGGTGAACATGCCACGAGGAAGCGGGGCGCCTTAGCCGCCCGGCTGGTAAATCTGGTCAAACAGGCCACCCTGGGCAAAGTGTTTCTTCTGGGCCTTGTCCCAATCGCCTTCCAGATCCTTGACGGTAAACAGGGTCAGTTGCGGGAACTGGGCCGCCGTCTCCTTCAGGATCGCCGGATTGCTGGGGCGATAATGGTATTTGGCGATGATGCGCTGTCCCTCGTCGGAGTAGAGGTACTCGAGGTAGGCCTTGGCGACCGCTTCCGTGCCGTGCTTCTTGGCCACCTTGTCCACCACGGCCACCGGCGGCTCCGCCAGGATGGAGACCGACGGCACCACCAGCTCGAACTTGTCGCGGTTGCCTGGCTGATTGAGCACCAGCAGGGCTTCGTTTTCCCACGCCAGCAGCACGTCGCCGAGGCCGCGCTCGATAAAGCTGGTGGTGGCGCCACGGGCGCCGGAGTCCAGCACCTTCACGTTCTTGTAGAGATCGCCGACGAACTGTTTGGCGCCCTCCTCACTGCCGCTTTTCTTCAGGGCATAGCCCCAGGCCGCCAGGTAGTTCCAGCGCGCCCCGCCGGAGGTCTTGGGGTTCGGCGTCACTATGGCGATATCCTTGCGCACCAGATCGCCCCAATCCTTGATCTGCTTGGGATTGTCCTTGCGCACCAGGAAGACGATGGTGGAGGTATAGGGAGATGCGTTGTTGGCCAGCCGGCTCTGCCAGTCGGCGGCGATCAAGCCCTGCTTGGCAACGGCGTTGACGTCATAGGCCAGCGCCAGCGACACCAGGTCCGCTTCCAGCCCGTCCACCACGGCACGGGCCTGCTTGCCGGAGCCACCGTGAGACTGGCTCACCACCACATCGTCACCCGTCTTGGCTTTCCACTCCTTGGCGAAGGCGCCGTTGTACTCCTGGAACAGCTCGCGAGTCGGATCGTAGGAGACGTTGAGCAGGAGGATCTCGGCGGCGTTGGCCTGGCCGAGGGCCAGCAGAGAGAGCAGGGTGAGGGCGGTCGTTCGCAGTTTCATGGTGATACTCCATATCTCGTTGGGTTGAATGCAGCATGCCGTGGGCTTGTTATACCGAGAACCAAGAAATAACGCTTTGCTTATCTCTTTTGCTCATATCAACCCGCCGACCGGCGCCACTCGCACACTCTGTGAGCCATGCCTCCCTGCCCCCCTGTTGGCTGTGCCATCATGGGATCAAGGCCATGACACAGCGAAAAGGAAGTCGTTATGTGGATCAATGCAGACCCCGTCAATGGTGCCCTGGTGTCGCTGGCCATCGGCCTCATCATAGGACTGGAGCGCGGCTGGCAGGTGCGCCAGCTGGGGGACAACCAGCGCATCGCCGGGATGCGGACCTATGGTCTCATCGGCCTGCTCGGCGGTGTCTGCGCCCTGCTGCTGCCGACCCTGGGGCCCTGGCTGCCGCTGCTCGGCCTGCTGGCGGTGGTGACGGGCTGCGGCCTCTCGGTCTGGCTGGCCCAGCGCTGGCAGGGGGAGTTCGGTCTCACCAGCTCGGTGGCCATGCTGCTCACCTACCTGCTGGGGCTGATGTCCGTGCTGCTGAGCCCGAGCGAGGCGGTAGCCTGCGCCGTGCTGGCGGCCCTCTTGATGGGGCTCAAGGGCAAGATCCAGCAGGGGATGCTGTTTTTGAGCGAGACCGAATTCCACGCCACCCTGCGCTTCCTGCTCATCTCTCTGGTACTGCTGCCGGTGCTGCCCAACGAGGAGATGGGGCCCCTCGATGCCTTCAACCCCTTCAAGATCTGGCTGATGGTGGTGGTGATCGCCGGCATCTCGTTCTCGGGCCACTTCGCGGTACGCCTGCTCGGCACCCGCTCGGGACTGGTGCTCACCAGCATACTGGCGGGGCTCGCCTCCTCCACCGCCCTCACCCTGCAGTTTGCCCGCCTCAACAGGGAACAGGGCGGGCTGGAGCGGTTGCTGGCCACCGGCATACTGATGGCGGGAGCCACCATGTGGCTGCGGCTGCTGGTGCTGGTGCTGCTCATTCACAGCGAGCTGGCGATGCGCCTGGCGGCGCCCCTGCTGCTGCTGGCGGCCACCGTCTACGGCTTCGCCTTCTGGTTCTGGCGCCAGCGCGAGGAGCTGACCGATGGTCCTGTGCAGCCCCAGACCAGCAACCCGCTCGATCTCGCCACCGCCATCAAGTTCGGCCTGCTGCTGGCACTGATCGGCTTCATGGCCACCCTGCTGCAGAGCAAGGTGGGCAACTCAGGTGTCTATCTGCTGTCGCTGGTATCGGGGATCACTGATGTGGACGCCATTACCCTGTCGCTCTCCCAACTCTCCCACAAGGAGCTGGCGCTGGAGGTGGCGGCCCGCGGCATCCTGCTCGCCGGGCTGGTCAACTCGCTGGTGAAGGGGCTGCTGGCCTTGGGGATCGGCGGCCGCCGACTGGGGCTGCGGGTGCTGCTGCCCTACTTCGTTTCTGCCCTGCTGATCCTGCCGCTCATCTGGCCGGGTGCCTGAGGTTGCAGCAAGTGACAGCCTGACGCCGCCGGGTCGCTGGCGTATACTGGCTCCTCTTGGCACATGAGGAGAGGTGAGCATGGCAAGCGATTGGGACAAGGTACTGGCGGGCGGCGCCCTGGACAGCCAGAGCGAGGAGATAGCGAACGACCGGATCCGCGGCCAGGCGCTGCTGGCACAACTCAACGCCTCCCCGGCCGGGGATCAGCCACTGCGCCAGCGCCTGTGCGGCGAGCTGTTCGGCCACTGCCCCGACTCCTGCTGGATCAGTACCCCCTTCACCTGCGAATTCGGCCGCAACATCCACATCGGCGAGAAGACCTTCTTCAACTTCAACATCACCATTCTCGACGTGGGCGAGGTGCACATCGGCAGCCATGTGCTGCTGGCCCCCAACGTGCAGATCTACACCGCCACCCACAGCACGGACTATCTGGAGCGGCGCAACTGGACCGCCTACAACAAGTCGGTTCGCATAGGCGATGACTGCTGGATCGGCGGCGGCGCCATCATCTGCCCCGGCGTCACGATCGGGGCGCGCTCCATCATAGGCGCCGGCGCCGTGGTCACCCGCGACATACCGGCCGACTCGGTGGCGGTGGGCAACCCCGCTCGCGTGATCCGCACCCTGACGCCGGATGCCCCCCGCGGCTGGGAGCTGGCGCTGTGATCTGGCTGGCCCTGTTTCCCCTGCTCTGGACCGCCTGGCTTGGCCTGGCTGACGCCAACTGGTGGCCGCTGGCCATAGTCACCACCATGAGCCTGCTGACGGCGCTGGCCTACGCCCACGACAAACGGCAGGCCATTCGCGGTGGCTGGCGCATCCCCGAATCCCGCCTCCACCTGCTGGAGCTGTGCGGCGGCTGGCCAGGGGCCCTGGTGGCCCGTCACTGGCTGCGCCACAAGACCCAGAAGGGCAGCTACCGGCTGGTGTTCTGGTTTATCGTGCTGCTGCACCTCACCCTGTGGGGACTCTGGCTCGGCCGGCCCCTCTGGCAAGGGGTCTGAGGATCGCCAAGGCGCCAGCACGACGCACCGATCAACGGCGTGACGCGGCTTGCACATAGGCACTGGCCTGAGCCGAGGGCTCATACTCCTCACCAGCGCGGGCATTGCGACCCCTTTCTGGGTATGAGACAACAGAGGGCCTGCAAGGCGGTTTTCTCGCGTATTTATCGACAAGGAGTCACCCATGACAATGTGGACAGGCATAGTCCTGATCGTCTTTATCAGCATGCTGTTCGGCTATCTCAGCAAACGCGCCCGCTACCAGCTGGGGGATATCCGCATCACGGATCGCCTCGGCAAACAGGATGTGCTTATCCAGGAACTGCGGGAGCGGATCGCCAATCTGGAAGCCATCGTCATCGAAGAGGAGAAGCGCCGCCCGTTCAAGAATCTGTGAACCGGCAGCGATGGCGGCAAACCGGCCAGCTTCCGGGCTGCAAGGGGTTGCCGCTTTCCCCCACACTTGCCCCTCCCCCCTACGGCCTGCAAAACTAAATTCACAACAGGATCAGCGGCCTGCCCACGACTGCTGCATTTTTCACCAAACTGGCCCAATCCCTGCTCTGTCACTGTCATCAGCCGTACCGGAGAGTGACATCATGATCGCCATCAGCACCCTGCTTCCCCTCGCCTCCCTTGCCCTCAAGCTCGGCAGCAAGCTGCTCGGCGACGGCACGCCACAGGCCAAGGCCGAGTCCCCCGTGCAGGAAGATCGCCTGGCACCCACGGTGCAGAGCCTGTTCCAGCGGCTGGGAGTCAAGGACGCCAACAGCGAGCAGAACCGCCCCGCCATCAACCACTTCATGAGCGAGTTGCTGCAGACCCTGGGTCAGGAGAACAATGGCCAGTCCCTGCCCCAGGCCATAGACACGGCCCGCAGCCAGCTGGCCAACGGCACCCAGAGCACCCGTCTCGACGCCCTGCAAAGCGAACTCGATGCCCTCAAGGGCACACTGGGCAGCAGCGATCTGAACCTGGATCAGCTGCTCGGCGCCTTCAAGCAGACCCTGCCCAATGGCAAGGGGGAAGGGGTTGGCAAGCTGCTGAATGCCAGCGTGTGAGCAAGGGCGGATACATTAAAAACGGCAACCTCAGGGTTGCCGTTTTTGTTGGGCCGGATCGCAGGATGCAACGCTAGGGTAGTGAAGGTGGTGGACTCAGCATCGCCTCTGCCAGCGCGGTCTGCCCGCGAGCCTGCAGGGTATTGGCCGCCCCCTGCCGGTCCGCCTCATCCTTGTTCTGGCTCAGTTTGAACTTGCCTACCAGCCCGGTTATCTCGACTTCGATGCCGACCACGGCCTGTACCCTGGCCTCGAGATAGTCTCGCGGCGCGTCCGCCATCTTCCAGGGTTTGGGCTCCGCCGCCTAATGAACCCTCGTCAGACTTGCCAGCAGGCGGCGCACGAAGCGGGCATCGTCGCGCACCCGGATGCGACCATGGGCATGGACCACGGCGTAGTTCCAGGTCGGCACCTGCTGGTGATGCTCCTGCTTGCTCGGATACCAGTTGGGGGAGACGTAGCCGTCGGCAGCCTTGAAGATCACCAGCACCTCGTCGCCATCCCTGACCTCCTGCCAGAGCGGGTTGTTGCGGGCAACATGAGCGCGCAGGACGCCCTGCTCGCCACTACCGGCGTCCAGCTCAAACGGCAAATGGTTCGCATCCAGCCCCCGCTCACCGTGGGTGATCAGAGCCCCCAGCGGGTGGGCCAGGATCAACTGGTACAGCGTCTCGGGATCGGTAACGGCGAAATGGGGTGGTTGATACATAAGGGCTCCTTGAGCGAGGCATTGGCTTCCATGCAGAGGCCCATTCTTGCGCAATCGAGGTCGGCAGGCGATGGCGCAGATATAAAAAGAGGGCCTAAGCCCTCTTCGGTTCATCCAGCTCGGCGACTAGCCGCGCTTGGCCAGCCACTGTTCGGCGGTGGTGAGGGCCGCATCCACCAGCTCCCGGGCAACGCCGCCTTTGGCGACCCGCTTGGCCAGGGTCGCTTCCAGCTCCAGGTTGGGATAGACATCCTCACCGATGACAGGGCTGAAGCGCTGGAACTCAGGCAAAGAGAGATCTTCCAGCGGCTTCTTCACGCCGATCGCATAGACCACTGTCTCGCCGACGATATGGTGCGCCTCACGGAACGGAATCCCCTTGGCCACCAGATAGTCTGCCAGCTCGGTGGCGTTGGCATAGCCGCCCTGGGCCGCCGCCTTGGTGCGTTCGACGTTCACTTTCAGATCGATCAGCACCAGCGCCGCCATGTCGAGGCAGTCGTGCCAGGTGTCGAGGGCATCGAACAGCCCTTCCTTATCTTCCTGCATGTCCTTGTTGTAGGCCAGCGGCAGCGCCTTGAGGCTCATCAGCATGCCCATCTGGGCGCCCACTACCCTGCCTGTCTTGCCACGAATGAGCTCAAGCGCATCCGGGTTCTTCTTCTGCGGCATCAGCGACGACCCCGAGGTCACTGCATCGGATAACTCCACGAAACCCGCCTCCCCCGTGTTGTAGAAGATGAGATCCTCGGCAAAGCGCGACAGGTGAGTCATGGAGAGGGACGCCACGTGCATCAACTCTACCACGTGATCCCGGTCGGAGACCGAATCCAGGCTGTTGCGGGTGGCGCCGCCAAAGCCCATGTCGAGCGCCAAGGCTTCGCGGTCGATGGCATAGGCGGTGCCCGCCAGCGCGCCGCAGCCGAGCGGGCTGGTGTCGAGGCGCTTGAGCGCATCCTGCAGGCGGGAATAATCCCGCTCCAGCATCTCCACATAGGCCAGCGCCCAGTGGGCGAAGGTGACCGGCTGGGCGCGCTGCAGGTGGGTGTAACCCGGCAGCACGGCGGCCTGATTGGCACGGGCGGAGGCGACCAGTCCGGCTTGCAGGGCGGTGATGGAGGCAAGCAGCAACTCCCCTTGGGCCTTGCACCAGAGTTTGAGGTCGGTGGCGACCTGATCGTTGCGCGAACGACCGGTGTGCAGCTTCTTGCCGAGATCGCCGACGGCGGCGATAAGCGCGCTCTCGACCCAGGAGTGGATGTCTTCGGCATCCGAGCTCAGGATCTGCTGGGGATCCTGCTGCACCGAGGCAAGCAGCACCTCCATCGCCTGTTGCAGTTTGCCCTGCTCATCGGCGGTCAATACACCCACCTTGACCAGCGCCTTGGCCCAGGCCATGGAGCCCTGAATGTCCTGCTCCGCCAAGCGGTAATCGAAGCGCAGCGAATCGTTGAACTGCTTGAACCTGCTGTCTGCTCCCTGACTGAAGCGTCCACCCCAAAGTGCCATACTGCTCTCCTTGAATGCGTTGTCGGTAGGCGCCTACGCCTGCCGTACTCGCGCGGCCCCTTGGCCTGCGCGCTGAAATCTTGCCCTGTATTTTTCTGCATAACAGTGCGGTGGTGATCGATGCTGTTGCCGTTGGTCACGTCACATCCAGCAGCTGCGAACCGGTTCCCTCTCCCTCTGGGAGAGGGCCAGGGTGAGGGTATGGTTGGCTACCACCCCCTCATCCCCAACCCTTCTCCCACAAGGGGAGAAGGGAGCAAAACACACCAACATCATTCGGAAACTGGCCCTGTTATCTCACAGAAGCAGCCGAGGTGCTGCCGCTCTTGTCACAGCTCACCGGTTATCCCAGTGAGAACCAGGTCGCCGCTTAGCCGCTTATAAGTGAGGGGGCCAAGCCCCCTCACCGATTTTCTGCGGCTTGAAACCTCAAGGCTTAGCCGTGGGTATGATCACCACCGATGGCCTGATGCTGTTCCTTCATGGCGCGGATCCGGCTGGCCAGGGTGTAGAGACGGATAAAGCCTTCCGCGTGGCTCTGGTCGTACACCTCGTCGGCGCCGAAGGTGGCGAAGTCTTCGGAGTAGAGGCTGTTCGGTGACTTCTTCTGCACTGCTGTGACCTGACCCTTGTACATCTTCAGGATCACTTCGCCGTCGAGATCCTCGGCGATGGCGTTGGCGGAGGCGACAATGGCCTTGCACAGCGGGGTGAACCAGCGACCGTCATAGACCAGGTGGGAGAACTCGGCACCCAGCTTCTCGCGCCAGGCGCGGGTCGGTCTGTCCAGTACCAGCTCTTCCACGGCGCGCAGTGCCGCCACCATGACGGTGCCACCTGGGGTCTCGTAGCAGCCACGGGACTTCATGCCCACCATGCGGTTCTCGGTGATGTCGATGCGACCGACGCCGTGCTTGCCGGCACGCTCGTTCAGGGTCATCAGGATCTGGTGCGGGGTCAGCGGCTGGTCGTCAACGGCGACCACTTCACCCTGAGCCACGGTCAACTTGACGTATTCCGGCTCGTTCGGTGCCTGCTCGGCGGAGACGGTCCACTGCCAGACCGCTTCGGACGGCTCGTTCCAGGTGCTCTCCAGCTCGCCACCCTCGGTGGAGATGTGCCAGGCGTTGGCATCGCGGCTGTAGATCTTCTTCAGGGTCGCCTTGCAGGGGATGTCGCGGGCTTCCAGATAGGCCAGCAGATCTTCACGGGAGCGCATGTCCCACAGACGCCAGGGGGCGATCACCTTCAGTTGCGGGGCCAGGGCCGCCACGGCGCCTTCGAAACGCACCTGATCGTTGCCCTTGCCGGTGCAACCGTGGGAGATGGCGTCGGCGCCTTCCGCCAGCGCAGCTTCCACCATGGCCTTGGCGATGATGGGACGCGCCATTGAGGTGCCGAGCAGGTAGGTGCCTTCATAGACGGCCCCTGTCTTCAGGGTCGGATAGACGTACTCCTTGACGAACTCTTCGCGCAGGTCTTTGACGATGCATTTGGTCGCGCCGGAGGCGATGGCTTTTTGCTCTATCCCTTCCAGATCGTCGCGCTCCTGACCCACGTCGGCGACGAAGGCGATGATTTCCGCATCATAGTTCTCTTTCAGCCAGGGAATGATGGCCGAGGTATCCAGTCCGCCCGAGTAAGCCAGTACTATCTTGTTGATTCCGCTCATTTTACTTCTCTCCATGATGATTCGATAAAAGGTTGTGCTTCAGGTTCGGTTGCCGCGTTACTTGTGCCCCTGTCCAAACAGGGTCAGCAGCACGGCGTTCTGGATATGCATACGGTTCTCGGCCTCGTCCATGATGAGGGAGGCTGGGCCATCCATGACCTGGGAGGTGATCTCCAGCTCCCGGTGCGCCGGCTGGCAGTGCAGCACATGCTGGATGCCGGTGCGGTCGAGCAGGGCCTGGTTGATTTGATAAGGCATAAAGATATCTTTTACCTGCTCCATTGGCGTGTTGTCACCCATGGAGACCCAGGTATCGGTGTAAACCACGTCAAACCCTTCGATATCCCCCACGTCATCGCTGATGTGAATGGTGGCGCCGGAATCGGCCGCCAGCGCCTGGGCCTGCAGGAAGATCTGGGTATCCGGGCCATGGCCCTTGGGGCAGATCAGGGTCACGTCGGTACCGAGCGTCGCCCCCAGCAGCAACAGAGAGTGGCTGACGTTGTTGCCATCGCCGAGATACGCCAGCTTCACCTTGGACAGATCCGCGTAGTGCTCGGCAATGGTCATAAAGTCGGCCAGCCCCTGGCAGGGGTGGTAGAGGTTGCACAGGCTGTTCACCACGGGCACGGTGCCGTGCTCCGCTAATCCAACAAGCGTCTGGTGGTCGAATACCCGCGCGACTATGGCGTCACACCAGCGTGACAGGTTGGCGGCAAAGTCCTGCACCGATTCGCGCTTGCCCAGCGCACCGTTCTGCTGATCCAGATAGACGCTGTGGCCACCGAGTCTGGCGATGCCGATGTCGAAGGTGACCCGGGTACGCAGGGAGGGCTTCTCGAACAAAGTGACCACGCTCTTGCCCGCCAGCGCCTGGCTGTACTTTTTAGGGTCGGCCTTGACCGCTTTGCCCAGGGCGATCAGCGCCAGGATCTGGGATTTGTTCAAGTCGCTGTCTTTCAGAAGATGTTGCATCGGATGTTCCTTTTTCCGGCCAGGGTTAGAGGGTGACCTGGGTGCCGACGGCACCACCGGCCAGCAGCTTGAGCAGTTGATCCGGGTAACGCCAGCTGGCCACACAGACCGGCTTGCCGAGGGTCTCTGCGGCATGCAGCGCGGCTTTCACCTTGACCGCCATGCCATCGCTGATCACGCCCTTCTCCATCAGATCCAGTGCGGTCGCCTTGTTCAGCTGCGGCACCAGCTTGCCCTTGCCATCCAGGATGCCGCTCACGTCCGACAGCATCACCAGATCGGCGCCGAGCGCCTCGGCAATGGCGGTGGCCGCCTGATCCGCGTTGACGTTCATCAGCTGGCCATCGGCCGTGATGCCGATGGAGCTCACCACCGGCAGGAAGCCCTGCCCCAGTATGCCGGTCACCAGCGCCGGGTTGCCCGGTTTGCAGTCGCCGACCGCACCGAGATCCGGGTCGAGCTGGGTTACCTGGCACAGGCCACCATCGGCGAGGCAGAGCCCCACGGCCGGAATGCCGGTGGCGATGGCCTTGGCCATCATCTGCTTGTTCGCCGTGCCAGCTAACGCCCCGGCGATAAAGGGGATCTGCTCGAACGGGGTCACCCGCAGGCCGTTCTTCTTGGTGGAAGTCAGACCCAGCCCCTTGAGCAGGTCATCCACCAGGCAGCCGCCACCGTGCACCAGCACCAGGGGTCTGTGTTGCTCATCCAGAAAGGTTTTGAGGGTGGCGAACAGGGCGGTCAGCGCCTCGTCGTTCTCGATCAGGGCACCACCCAACTTGATTACCAGCGTCTGTTTGTCCATCGTTGCAATCCTTCCTTAAGTCCTTAAATCAGGCCGGTGGCCGGTTCAAATCCGAATTTGATATTTATGCATTGCACAGCCTGGGAGGCGGCGCCCTTGAGCAGATTGTCGATGGCGGAAACCACCACCAGCATGTTGCCCTGCTGTTGCCAGGCGATATCGCAGTAAGGGGTGCTTGCCACGCCACGGATGGAGGGCATCTGGCCGGTGAGGCGCACCAGCGGCTTGCCTTCGTAAGCCTTGAGGAAGGCCTGATCCACCTGAGTCGGCGTCACGCCGTCCGCCAGCTGCACATAGATGGTGGCCAGGATGCCGCGCACATAGTTGCCGAGGTGGGGCTGGAAGAGCACCTCGCAGCCCAGGTGGTGGCTGATCTCAGGCTGGTGTCTGTGGTTGAAGGTGCCGTAGGGATTCAGGCTCACTTCGCAGAAGCTGGTGTTGATGGCAGCCTTGCGACCGGCGCCGGAGACACCGGACACGGCGTTGATGATGGGCTGCCACCCCTTGGCGATCAGGCCGGCCTGCTGCAGCGGCTTGAGGGCGCACAAGGAAGCGGTCGGGTAACAACCCGGCACCGCAATCAGCTGGGCGGCGGCAATGGCATCGCTGTTCCATTCCGCCAGACCGTAGGCTGCCTGATCCAGCCACTGCTCGCTGTCGTGGGTGAAGCCGTAGAAGCTGTTGTAGAAACCTTGATCCTTGACCCGGAAGGCACCGGAGAGATCGAACACCGGCAGACCCTTGGCCAGGAACTTGGGTGCCAGCTCGGCACTCACCTCATGGGCGGTAGCCAGCAGCACCAGATCGGCCTGGGTCAGGATCCGGGTCATGCCATCCTCGTCCAGCGGCAGCAGCGGCTGATCCAGCGCGCCGACCCATTGGGGATGCAGGGAAGAGAAACGCTTGTGGGCATCCTGGCTGCCGGCCGACACATAGAGGCCGAACAGCTTGAGTTGAGGGTGGTTCTGGACCAGTGCGGCCAGTTCGGCTCCCGCGTAGCCACTGGCACCGACGATAACGGTGTTAAGCATTATTGAGTATTCCAAGTCAGGGTTCGAAATTCACAGCATGGTGCTGCAGATGGTGCAAGGGGTGAGGAACCGCCCCTTTGACGCAACGCGTGCGGAGGGGCAATTCAGGCGGGTGTGTGTCGTCGGTTATAGATCAGGTGACAGAACATTAACTTTCCCTTACAACTAGAAGCCTTGTCGATGAGCCAGATATTCAGGCAAACTTACAGAATATTCATGCACTCACTTTGCATTTGTATTTTCTAACAGAAACATTCCGGGGACGCAAGGAGGAGCTGATGGCCAATCTGGATTTTTTTGCACTTTATAAGAATATTATTGCGATTCCCTCCATCAGCAGCACGGATCCCCGCTGGGATCAGAGCAACGAGGCGGTGATCCGGCTGCTGGCCGACTGGTTCGGCCAGCTCGGCTTTCAGTGCGAGGTGACCGCCCTGCCGGATCTGCCGGGCAAGTTCAATCTGGTGGCGACGATCGGTCAGGGCGAGGGCGGCCTGCTGCTGGCGGGCCATACAGATACAGTCCCGTTCGACGAGGGCGCCTGGAGCAAGGATCCCTTCAAGGTGACCGAAGAGGGCAACCGCCTGTACGGCCTCGGCACCATAGACATGAAGGGCTTCTTCGCCTTTATCGTGGAGGCGCTCAAAGAGATAGATCTCACCACCCTCAGCAAGCCGCTGCGCATCCTGGCCACCGCCGATGAGGAGACCACAATGGCGGGCGCCCGCGCCATCGCAGCGGCGGCCGAGCTGAAACCCGACTACGCGGTGATCGGCGAGCCCACCGGACTGGTGCCCGTGGTGGCCCACAAGGGGCATATGTCGGAGGCGATCCGCATCACGGGCAAGAGCGGTCACAGCTCGGATCCCGCCAACGGCGTCAATGCGCTGGAGATAATGCACCAGGCCATGGGGCGGGTGCTGCGCTTGCAGCAGGATCTGAAAGATCGTTACGCCGACCACAGATTCGCGGTGCCGCAGCCCACGCTGAATCTGGGATATATCCAGGGCGGCGACAGCCCGAACCGCATCTGCGGTTGCTGCGAGCTGCACATAGACATGCGCCCCACACCGCAGGTGGGGCCGGACGAGCTGATGGGCATGCTGAAGGAGGCACTCGCCCCCATCGAAATCCACCAGCCGGGCTGCCTGCACCTGCAACACCTGCACGAGCCCATCCCCGCCTATGCCTGCGCGGACGACTCAGTGCTGGTGCGCGAGGCCGAGAAGGCGAGCGGGCACAAGGCGGAGTCGGTGAACTATTGCACCGAGGCGCCCTTTATCCAGCAGCTGGGATGCCAGACAATCGTGCTGGGCCCGGGCCATATCACCCAGGCCCATCAGCCGGACGAATACCTGGATCTCTCCTTCGTCAAACCGACCACGGCTGTGCTGCAACACCTGATCCGCCGGTTTTGCCTCTGAATTGACGGGAATGTAAGTAAGTTACATAACATGCCGCCTCGGGACAGGTGAGGGAAATACATGTTCTGAATCGGCCTGTTATTTGACCTTGCGCAGACAATCTGGGTAGATTGTCACCCTAAGATGACGGAGCATATGTTGTAATCACACAACAATAAGTGAGGCTGTCTCTCACCTCGGATGGAGAGAGACACCAACCAGATAAGGATGTGGAATGAACGAAAAGTACGCCGCGCTACGCGCCAACGTAGGCATGCTGGGTCAACTGCTGGGCAAGTCCATCAAGGATCATCAGGGACAGGCCTTCCTCGACAAGATCGAAACCATTCGCCAGTTGGCCAAATCCTCCCGCAAAGGCAATGAGGCAGACCGGGAACGTCTGCTCGATACCCTGCGCACCCTGAGCGATGACGAGCTGCTGCCGGTGGCCCGCGCCTTCAGCCAGTTCCTCAACCTCGCCAACGTGGCCGAACAGTTCCACACCATCTCCCGCCGCTGCGAAGAGCAGGTCTGCACCCCGGATCCGCTGGAGCAGATGTTCGCCAAGCTCAAGGCCTCTAACCTGTCGCAGGAAGCCATCATTCAGGCCGTGCGCGAGCTGGATATCGACCTGGTGCTGACCGCTCACCCGACCGAGGTGACCCGTCGCACCCTGATCCACAAACACGTGCAGCTCAACGACTGTCTGGAGGCGCTGGAGCTCTCCGATCTGCTGCCTCGCGAGCGGGACAAGATCCTCAATCGCATCGAACAGCTGGTCAATCAGGCCTGGCACACCAACGAGATCCGCGAGCAGCGTCCGACCCCGGTGGACGAAGCCAAGTGGGGCTTCGCCGTGGTGGAAAACAGCCTCTGGCCGGCCATTCCCGAATTCATGCGCAATCTGGACGAGCGTCTGCAACAGCACCTGGGTGTGCGGCTGCCGCTGGATGCCGCGCCGGTCAAGTTCACCTCCTGGATGGGCGGTGACCGTGACGGCAACCCCTTCGTCACCGCCAAGGTGACCGCAGAAGTACTGGAGCTGGGCCGTTGGATGGCGGTCAACCTGTTCTACAAGGACATCAAGGAGCTCACCTCCGAGCTCTCCATGTCCGACTGCACAGACGCAGTGCGCGAGCGGGTGGGCGATCACCCCGAACCCTACCGCGCCCTGGTGCGCGAGCTGCGTGAACAGCTGCGCGAGACCCAGGAATTTCTCACCGCCAAGGTGCAGGGTCAGGCGAGCGAGAGCCGGGATCTGGTCAAGACCACGGCCCAGCTGCGCGAGCCGCTGGAGCTCTGCTACCACTCGCTGCACGCCTGCGGCATGGGCAACATAGCCGACGGCATGCTGCTGGACGTGCTGCGCAAGCTGGCCTGTTTCGGCATCCACCTGGTCAAGCTGGACATACGTCAGGATGGCGAGCGCCACGGTCAGGTCTTCTCCGAGCTGACCCGTTACCTCGGCATGGGCGACTACGCCGAGTGGAGCGAGGACGACAAGCAGGCCTTCCTGCTCAACGAGCTGAATTCCCGCCGCCCGCTGATCCCGACCGACTGGGAACCGAGCGACGAGACCCGCGAGACCATAGACACCTGTCGGGTGATCGCCGGTCACGATCCCGATGCCTTCGGCATCTACATCATCTCCATGGCCGGCGCACCGTCCGACGTGCTGGCGGTGCAGCTGCTGCTCAAAGAGGCCGGCTGCAAGTTCCGCATGCCGGTCGCCCCCCTGTTCGAGACCCAGGAAGACCTGATGGCAGGCACCGCCGTGATGGAGCGCCTGCTGTCGGTGGACTGGTATCGCGGCTACATCCAGGGTCGCCAGTACGTGATGATCGGCTACTCGGATTCCGCCAAGGATGCGGGCATGATGGCCGCCGGCTGGGCCCAGTATGCCGCCATGGAATCCCTGGTGGGGCTGGCTGAGGCCAACAACATCCGCCTCACCCTGTTCCATGGCCGTGGCGGCACCGTCGGTCGCGGCGGCGCCCCCGCCCATCAGGCGATCCTGTCCCAACCGCCGGGATCCCTGCGCGGTGGTCTGCGGGTCACCGAACAGGGGGAGATGATCCGCTTCAAGTTCGGTCTGCCCAAGGTCGCCATTCACAGCCTGAACCTCTACACCAGCGCCGTGCTGGAGGGGAACCTGCTGCCGCCGCCCAAGCCGAAGGAGTGCTGGCGCGCCGTGATGGAGCAGCTGGCCACCGTCTCCTGCGATCACTACCGCAGCATAGTGCGCGGCCACCCGGACTTCGTGCCCTATTTCCGCGCCGCCACCCCTGAGATGGAGCTCGGCAAGCTGCCGCTAGGTTCCCGTCCCGCCAAGCGCAAGCCCAACGGCGGCGTCGAGAGCCTGCGCGCCATCCCCTGGATCTTCGCCTGGACCCAGAACCGGCTGATGCTGCCGGCCTGGCTCGGTGCCCACAAGGGCCTGCAGCAGGCCATAGATGACGGCCAGAAGAGCGTGCTGGACGAGATGAGCCGCCAGTGGCCCTTCTTCCGCACCCGCCTCGAGATGCTGGAGATGGTGTTCCTCAAGGCCGACCTCTGGCTGGCGGAGTACTACGACACCCGTCTGGTGCCGCAAGAGCTGTGGGCCCTCGGCAAGCAGCTGCGTCAGGAGCTTGCCGACTCCATCCAGGTGGTGCTGGAGCTGCGCCCGCAGGGTGACCTGCTGGACGACCAGCCCTGGATCAAGGAGTCCATCAAGCTGCGCAACCCCTACACAGACCCGCTCAACGTGCTGCAGGTCGAGCTGCTTGGCCGCTCGCGCAAGAACCCTGAGACCCTGCACCCCGAGCTGGATCAGGCGCTGATGGTCACCATAGCCGGTATAGCGGCAGGTATGCGCAACACGGGTTGATGGCTGACAGGTCGCAACGCACATAGAACAAAGGGCGCCAGATTGGCGCCCTTTTACATATTGATGGCCACCGGGACCAAAATTGGTGAGCCATACCAGAACGGTAGAGTAGTCCTAAATACATGGTGTATTTGAGCTTGCTTGTGACCCTTTTTCGATCTGCTCAACCACAGTCAATTTAAACATCGCAAGAGGTCGCGCTGAGTTCGCCTAATACCTTGTACTATCGAGACTTCCAAATACTCAGAGGTGTGAACCATCACAATGGCAAGACACACCTCAGCAAAAAGCCCGGGTCAGTGACCCGGGCTTTTTCATGGCGGACAGCTGGCAGAAGCCGCGCCTACTCCTCGATAAAGGTCCACTCGTCCCGCACCCGGCTGATGGCATCGAGCCGACGCTTGGCGAGCTGCTCGCGAATGGCCTCGCCCTTGAAACCGGCGGCCACTATCTCTTTCACGGGCACGGCCTGGGCCGCGCAGAGCGCCTGGGCCACATAGTCGGGCTCGGCATAGACCCGCTCCTCGAAGCCGGTGCGGCCGTGGAAGTCGGCGCGGCAGGCGTCCAGCAGCTGGGCGAAACGCTCGGGTCTGCGCCAGGCATCCGCCTTGTCGAACACCTTGAGCAGGGTCGCGGGCTTGAGTTCGAAGGCGATGTGGATATGGGTGTGCAGATCGCTCACCAGCAGCGCCAGATCGCGGCAGTCGTTCGGCACCCGAAAACGCTCGCAAAAATCGCGGATCAGCGGCAAGCCCTTCTGGCCGTGACCGTGGTGGCTCGGCCAGAAGGCGGGCGGAGTCAGCCCCTTGCCAAAGTCGTGGCACAGGGCGGCGAAGCGCACCGCCAGCTCGGGGGAGAGGCGGCACGCCTGCCCCAGCACCATGAGAGTGTGGATGCCGGTGTCTATCTCAGGGTGCCACTTGGCGGGCGCCGGTACCCCGAACAGGGCGTCCAGCTCAGGGAACAGCGCCTTGAGGGCGCCACATTCGCGCAGCACCTCGAAGAAGATCTGGGGAGTCTCTCCCAGCAGCACCTTCTCCAGCTCCTTCCAGACCCGCTCCGGGGTCAGGTGTGCCAGCTCGCCGGCGTCGGTCATCTCGCGCATCAGCGCCAGCGTCTCAGGGGCCACCACGAAGCCCTGGGCGTGGAAACGGGCGGCGAAGCGGGCAACCCGCAGGATGCGCAGCGGATCCTCGGCAAAGGCCGGGGAGACGTGACGCAGCACCCGTCGCTCCAGGTCCTGGATGCCGCCGTAGGGATCGTGCAGCCGACCCTCTTCGTCCTCGGCGATGGCATTGACGGTGAGATCCCGGCGCAGCAGATCCTGCTCCAGCGTCACCTCGGGGGAGGCGTGGCAGACAAACCCGGTGTAACCGCGGCCCTGCTTGCGTTCGGTACGGGCCAGTGCGTACTCCTGCTGGGTCTTGGGATGGAGAAACACGGGGAAGTCGCGGCCCACCTGGGTGAACCCCAGCGCCAGCATCTGCTCCACGGTCGCCCCCACCACCAGGTGATCCCGATCCCCTTGCGGCAATCCCAGCAGGCGATCCCGCACCGCGCCCCCAACCAGATAAGTCTGCAATCTCTGTCTCCCTTGATAAACCTGCCTCGATTATACCGGTTTTGCCTGGCGGGCACGATGGCGCCGCCACGCCCCCGCGATCAGGCAGCCGTGATCGCCCGGTTGGTTTGGCCCGACAGCCACTCTGACCTATCCCCGCCACAACCAGGCCACATTCGATAAAAACAGCGGTTTTGGCCGCCAGATGCGCCAGCCCCCCTTATGGCATCCGGGTCTTTGACATCCCGGTGGGGAGGCTTTAACCTGCCGCCCATAACAATGGAATGGATCCTTATGTACACACAGTTCTTCGGTCTGTCGGAGCCCCCGTTCTCCATCTCGCCCAACCCCAAATACCTCTATATGAGTGAACGTCACGGGGAGGCCCTCGCCCACCTCAACTACGGGTTGCAGGATGGGGGAGGCTTCGTGTTGCTGACCGGGGAAGTGGGAACCGGTAAAACCACCGTCTCCCGCTGCCTGTTGCAGCAGTTGCCGACCGAGACCGAGATCGCCTACATCCTCAATCCATCCCTGACCGAGCGTGACCTGCTGGCGGCCATCTGCGACGAGTTCCAGCTGCCGTACGACAAGGACGCCGGTCTCAAGCTGCTGTTCGATCTCATTCGCGACCACCTGCTGGCCAATCTGGCGGCAGGCAAGCGCAGCGTGGTGCTGGTGGATGAGGCCCAGCACCTGCTGCCCGGTGTGCTGGAGCAACTGCGCCTGCTCACCAACCTGGAAACCGACGAGAAGAAGCTGCTGCAAGTGGTGCTCATCGGTCAGCCCGAGCTGCAACAGATGCTGCGCCAGCCCCTGCTGCGCCAGCTGGCCCAGCGCATCACGGCCCGTTATCACCTGCTGCCGCTTTCGCATCAGGACGTGGATGCCTATGTGCGCTTCCGGCTGCAGGTCGCGGGCTGCGTCCAGCCCATCTTTACCCCCAAGGCACTTCAGACCCTGCACCGCCTCTCCGGCGGCATTCCCCGCCTCATCAACCTCATCTGCGATCGCGCCCTGATCGCCGCCTTCGCCCGTGGCAGCCACAAGATAGTGCACGGCGACATCAGCCTGGCGGCCTATGAGGTGAGCGGCATTCGCGACGAAGGCACCTGGCAGTCCGGCCTCATGGTCGCCCTGGCGGGGGCCTTGCTGGTCGCCACCGGCTGGTGGGGCTGGCAGTTCTTCGGCTTCTTCCCCGAACGCCCCGTGATCAAGGTGGAGGTGCCGGTCAAGGTGGACGACACCCCGGAGCAGCAGGAGCAGCTGACCCGCGCCATCAATCAGGCGCTGGAGCCGGATAGCGCCATGCAGAATCTCTACAAGGTGTGGGGCTACCAGACAGAGCTGGAGGAGGCGACCTGCGACAATGCACCGCGCGCCGGCTTGCGCTGCCAGGAGGGCGACGCCTCGCTGGCGGAGCTGCAGGCCCTGCAGCACCCGGCCCTCATCAGCCTGACCGACGAGACGGGCGGCATCTATTACGCAACCCTGGTGAATCTCGGGCCGGACAAGGCCAACCTGCTCATCGGCAACCAGAGCTGGCAGGTGGACAGGCAGTGGCTGTCCGACTTCTGGGGCGGCAGCTACACCCTGCTGTGGCGCATGCCCAAGGGCGGTGTCGCCCTGATCGGCAACAATGCCGGGGCGACCCAGGTGCAGTGGCTGGACAACGCTCTCAGCCGTGCCCTTCAACAGCCGGATCGCAAGGTGCGTCGCTTCGACGCCGAGCTCAAGAACAAGTTGCAGCAGTTCCAGCGCGAGCAGGGGCTGAACCCGGACGGCATCGCCGGCAGCAATACCCTGTTGCGCCTCAACGTGATGGCCGGTGAGCCCATGCCGAAGCTGGAAGATGAGTCCCAGCGCGCCAGTACACCGGCCACGCCGGATACCATGAACGATGAGCCCATGGTCACATTGTCGGAGGAGGCTTCCTGATGTCTACCCTGCTCAAGGCACTGCGCCGGGCCGAACAGCCCCAGTTCACCCCGCATATTCCGGCGATGGGGCTGCCCGTCACCCAGGAAGAGGAGCAGAACCGGCGCTGGATCTGGTGGCTGCTGGCCCCGCTTGCCCTGCTGATGGGGGCCGGCGCCAACTATGGCTGGCACCTGCTCAACAACCGCCCCATCGAGAAGACGGTGGAGGTGAAAGAGGTGGTCACGCCGCCGTTCGTGCGGGTCGAACCCAGACCCATGATCACCCGCCCGCTGCCCCCGCCGCTGCCGGAACCCGTGGTGCGCCCCAGAGTCACCCCCAATGACAGTGCCCCTGCCGCCAACGGCAGCCAGGGGCTGGCTGAGCGCATCATGAATGCACTCAACAGCACGCCGCTGATGGAGGAGACGGCTCCCCAGGCCCAGAGCGAGTCTCAGGCCATGCCGATCAGCGCCCTGCCGCTGGAGCTGAAGCAGCGGGTGCCGCCCCTGGCCTACGGCTCCCACGTCTTCTCGTCCAACCCGGCCAAGCGGGCCGTGATGCTGAACGGCCGTGAGTTTCGTGAGGGCAGCGAGGTCGCCCCCGGCGTTACCCTGATCGCCATCGCCCAGGATTACATCATCCTGCAGGTGGCGGGCCAGAACGTCAGTCTCAAGGCGCTGCAGGACTGGCGCGGCTGATCCCGTCACGACCACAACGCCGGCTCAGCCCCGCTGAGCCGGCGTCCATTTCAAGAGGGAGCCTGAGAGCTCCCCTTTTTAATCAATAACATGAGAGCCATGTGAGCAATTCAGACAACACCACCTTCGCCACCAGGATCCTGGACTGGTACCAGATCCACGGCCGCAAGACCCTGCCCTGGCAGCAGGACAAGACGCCCTATCGGGTCTGGGTCTCCGAGATCATGCTGCAGCAGACTCAGGTCGCCACCGTGATCCCGTATTATCAACGCTTCATGACCCGCTTCCCCGACGTGCAGGCCCTGGCACAGGCCCCCATAGATGAGGTGCTGCACCACTGGGCCGGGCTCGGCTATTACGCCCGCGCCCGCAACCTGCACAAGGCGGCCCAGCAGATCTGCGAACTGCACGGCGGCCTGTTCCCGGAGCGGCTGGAAGAGGTGATGGCCCTGCCTGGCATAGGCCGCTCCACCGCGGGCGCCGTGCTCTCCCTCTCCCTTGGCCAGCCCCACGCCATTCTGGACGGCAACGTGAAGCGGGTGCTCACCCGCTGGCTGGCACTGCCGGGCTGGCCCGGCCAGAAACAGGTGGAGAACGATCTGTGGGAGCTCGCCATCCGCCTCACGCCCAAGCTCGGCGTGGCCCACTACAACCAGGCCATGATGGACATGGGAGCCACCGTCTGCACCCGCAGCAAACCCGCCTGCGAGCGCTGCCCGGTGCAGGCCGATTGCCAGGGGCTGTCGCAGGGCAAGCCCACCGCCTACCCCAACAGCAAGCCCAAGAAGAGCATTCCGGCCCGCGCCGGCATCATGCTGCTCATTCGTCACGGCGACCAGCTGTTGCTGGAGAAGCGGCCGCCACAGGGGATCTGGGGCGGGCTCTACTGCTTCCCGCAGGTGGAGTCGCTGACGGAGGTCGAGGGGCTGATGCAGCGACTCGGACTGAGCGGCCATGATTATCGGGAACTGAGCGGATTTCGGCATACATTCAGCCACTTCCATCTCGATATTCAGCCTTTCCTGATTGAAATCGATGCGCCACCGGCCCCCCAGCTCATGGAAGCGGATAACCGACTCTGGTATAACTTACGCCATCCTGCAGAGGTGGGTCTGGCGGCCGCCACGGCCCGCCTGCTCGCCTACCCGGACTTACAACCATAGAGGTCAACATGAGCCGTACTGTATTTTGCCAACGCCTGAAAAAAGAGGGCCCGGGCCTGGATTTCCAACTCTATCCCGGTGAACTCGGCAAGCGGATTTTTGACAACATCAGCAAGGAAGCCTGGACCGAATGGCAGAAGAAGCAGGTGATGCTGATCAACGAGAAGAAGCTGAACATGATGAACCTGGAGCATCGTCAGCTGCTGGAAAAAGAGATGGTGAGCTACCTGTTTGAAGCGGGTGAAGTGGCCATAGACGGTTATACCCCTCCCAGCCAATGAGCCGATGAGTTGTACTTGTGAGCCAGCGACGGCGATCCAGCTCCCGGTTCACAGCCAGTGACCGGCCTATGAACCAATGAGTTGTACCTGTGAGCCAGTGACGGCTATACCTCTCTCTGTTCACAGCCATGCATGACGGGCGGCCCCGCCGCCCAGTTTGAGGATCCTATGGGCCGAATTTTTTGGCTGCTTTGCACCCTGCTGTTTCTCTCTGCCTGCTCATCCTCCCCCAAGCCCAGCGGGAGTGAGGATGACGATCTGGTCAACGGCAAGGACATTCGCGGTTTCGAACACATGATCAGCGCGCTCTCCCATAACGTGAACGAGATATGGGGGCGTGAGGCGCTGTTCGCGGGCAAATTTGACTACGTCAAATACACGGATCAGTACAAGAGCCGGGCTCACATCGACTTCTCCAGCGGCCACATCATGGTGGAAACCGTCTCCGGGCTTGACCCTCGTGCCCACCTGCGCCGCGCCATCATAGAGACCCTGCTGACCCCGGACGACCCGGCGGAAGTGGATCTGTACTCCGACCGTGAAATTCTGCCCGGTGGCGAGCCCTTCCTCTATGGTCAGGTGCTGGACAACCTGGGCCAGCCGATCCGCTTCGACTGGCGTGCCGAGCGCTACGCCGATTACCTGCTCAGCACGGCGATGAAGAAGCGCACCCTGGGGATCCGCACCATCTTCTTCGTCGACATCCCCATGGTGGCCAACCACGAGGACAGACGGGGTTACAAGTATGCCGGCATTATACGGGAAGCCTCCCGCAAGTACGGGGTCGCCGAAAGCCTCATCTACGCGGTGATCAAGACAGAGAGCAGCTTCAACCCCTATGCGGTCAGCCACGCCAACGCCTATGGCCTGATGCAGGTGATCCCGGCCACCGCCGGACGGGACGTCTACGTGCGGGTCAAGGGCAGGAACGGCCAGCCGACCCGGGAGGATCTGTTCAACCCGGCCTACAACATAGACGTGGGCACCGCCTACCTGCACCTGTTGCAGACCGTCTATCTGGTGGACATCCAGGATCCGCTCTCCCGCCGCTATGCCGTCATCTCGGCCTACAACGGCGGTGCCGGCGGCGTGCTGAACACCTTCTCCAGCGACCGCAAGGCTGCGCCCGGCATGATCAACCAGCTATCCCCCGAGGCTGTGTACCAGATCCTGACCGAGCAGCACCCCAAGGCGGAAGCCAGACGCTATCTCTACAAGGTCAATCAGGCCGAGAAGGGATTCAAGCGCACGCTGGCCCGCACCGGCTAAGCAGACCAACAACAAAAGGGCGCCTCCATGGAGGCGCCCTTGTTACGTCTGGCGTGCGGCTATCCTGCCTTACTTGGCGACAAACCCGCCCTTGCTCTGCGGAGCGGCGCCCACCTTCTCCAGGCTCTCCACCTCCACCTCTGTCTTGTTCCAGCTGTGGTCCACTTCACCACGAATGCGGATCAGATCGTCCGGGCCCACCTCGGTGCCGCGCCACACATCCTGATCCACCTCGACTTCCACCTCGCCACTGGCGTCACGGAACATGTAGTTCTCGCCGCCCAGGTGCTTGACCAGCTTCCCTTCCAGGGTGGCCCAGCTGTCATCGGCCAGATCCTTCAACTGCGCGACGGACACCTTGTTCTGCTCCTGCGGGCCTGTATAGGCCGCCATGGCGAAAGAAGAGATGGACATCAGGGTCAACAGACCGATTACGCTTGCCTTGTTCATTTCATGCTCCTGTCATTGGGTACGGGAGCAGTGTGCAAGCCGGGGCGTGAAACAAACGTGAAGCCTCCCCATCTGGGTGAAGGGGGTGTGACCGTAATCGATTTAATCAGCACCGCCTGCTGCGAAATTTAATTCGGCTGGATACCCTGCAAAATGGCAAAACAGCTTCCCAGCACCTTTGCCTATCGAGGAAAAGCCTGCAGGTACCACCTGCTTTCAAAGCAACGAGAACAACAAGATGAAAAAATGGTTTGTGTGTTTATTGGGATTGGTCGCGCTGACAGTTCAGGCAGCCGACAGCCGTCCCGCCTTCTCCCGGATCGTGATGTTTGGCGACAGCCTCTCCGATACCGGCAAGATGTACAGCAAGATGCGCGGTTACCTCCCCTCCAGCCCCCCCTACTATGAGGGCCGCTTCTCCAACGGGCCCGTCTGGCTGGAGCAGCTGACCAAGCAGTTCCCGGGCCTGACCATAGCCAACGAGGCGGAAGGCGGAGCCACCGCCGTGGCTTACAACAAGATCTCCTGGAATCCCAAGTATCAGGTCATCAACAACCTGGATTACGAGGTCACCCAGTTCCTGCAAAAAGACAGCTTCAAGCCGGACGATCTGGTGATCCTCTGGGTCGGCGCCAACGACTATCTGGCCTATGGCTGGAACACAGAGCAGGATGCCAAGCGGGTGCGCGACGCCATCAGCGATGCGGCCAACCGCATGGTATTGAACGGCGCCAAGCAGATACTGCTGTTCAACCTGCCGGATCTGGGCCAGAACCCCTCGGCCCGCAGCCAGAAGGTGGTCGAGGCGGCCAGCCATGTCTCCGCCTACCACAACCAGCTGCTGCTGAACCTGGCACGCCAGCTGGCTCCCACCGGCATGGTGAAGCTGTTCGAGATCGACAAGCAGTTTGCCGAGATGCTGCGTGATCCGCAGAACTTCGGCCTGAGCGACACGGAGAACGCCTGCTATGGTGGCAGCTATGTATGGAAGCCGTTTGCCTCCCGCAGCGCCAGCACCGACAGCCAGCTCTCCGCCTTCAACCCGCAGGAGCGCCTCGCCATCGCCGGCAACCCGCTGCTGGCACAGGCCGTCGCCAGCCCCATGGCCCGCCGCAGCGCCAGCACCCTCAACTGTGAGGGCAAGATGTTCTGGGATCAGGTCCACCCCACCACTGTCGTGCACGCCGCCCTGAGCGAGCGCGCCGCCACCTTCATCGAGAGCCAGTACGAGTTCCTCGCCCACTGATGACAAGGGGCCGACACTCGGTCGGCCCCTCTTTTGCCTCGTCACGACACCATCAATCAGCGATAGCGCTTCACTATGCCGTCATAGATGCCGTTCTGCCGGATGGTGGCCAGCGCCTCCTGCAGCCGCTTGATCACCTCAGGCGCCGTCTTCAGGCTCGCCGCCACGTAGAGCTCTCCCCCGGTAAAGTCTTCGATGTCGTGCACTATCTTGAGGGTGTCTGGCCCATAGCCCGCCTGCCGCACATAGTAGTTCGCCGCCTCCTGCGACACGGGCCAGAGATCGATGCGCCCCATCAACAATTTGAGCATGTTGGCCTCGTTGCTGTTGTTGCGCTGCAGGTTGGAGAAGTTGAGACCGATCAGATACTGCTCCAGCGCATCGTTGCGCACTGTGCCGATGGACCAGGCCCGCGCCTGTGACAGCTGGCTGAACGGCTTGATATCGTCGCGTTTGGCCAGGGCAAACACATGAAAGTTGATGCGGGCTATCACCCCGATCCACTGGAACTGCGCCTCGCGCTCGGGGAAGCGGCTGATGCTGTAGATGAGCACGTTGGGGCGGCTGCGGGCCAGCGAGATGGCCCTCGCCCAAGGATAGATGTCGAGGTCGTACTCGAATCCCGCCTCCTCCAACATGGCCTCCACCACTTCGGTGCCCAGCCCCTTGATCTCGGCCTCTTCCAGATAGTTGTAGGGGGCATAGTCTTCTGTCACCACCTGCAGCGAGTCAGCAGCCCAGACCGGCGCCAGCCACAGCGACCAGCACAGCCATATCCATTTGTTTTTCATGCCCACCCCGGTGCGATCCTGCCTCGGTTAACTATTGCCGCCCCGTCCCAGAGATCAAATCACACAGCTCAACTGCGGCAATAATAATCACAATATGTTTTATATCAGTTGCTTGAGAACCCATGGAAAGCGACTACCTTTAATCTGTTGTGGCTGTGCTATAAGCCCCGACCCATAAGGAGAGGCGACATAGAAAAACCTCCCCCCCAATATGAAATTGCAGAGGCTCAACATGAATAAAACACTGATTACCTTACTGGTTTCAGGCTTGCTTGCGGCCAACGCCCAGGCTGCCGGACAAGACAACACCTGGTATGGCGGCGCCAAGCTGGGTTGGTCCAACTTCTATGGTGTCGATCACAACCAGAGCATCAAGGACAACTTCACCATCGGCGAAGAGGACAAGAACGACGTCGGCGCCGGCGCTTTCCTCGGCTACCAGATCAACCAGAACCTCGGCGTCGAGCTCGGTTATGACTGGCTCGGCAAATACAAGTACACAGCAACCGACCTGCTGACGCCCACCGACATCAGCCAGGACGAGATCAAGGCCCAGCTGGCCCAGCTCACCATGAAGATAGGTCTGCCGGTGAGCGACAGCCTGGATCTCTACACTCGCCTCGGTGGTGCCTACGCCTGGACCGACAGCAAGCAGTTCGACAATGACAACGGGGCCGCCTTCGTCGGCGCACTGGGGGCCGAATACGCCTTCAACCGCGACTGGGCCGCCCGCCTCGAATACCAGTACACAACCCCGCTCGGTGACAAGGCGCTCGACAAGACGGGGGCCGAGCTCGACAACGGCCTGCTGGCGGTCGCCGTGGTCTACCGCTTCGGTCAGGTTGCTCCCGTGGTCGCGGCCCCGGTTCCGGCCCCCGCGCCTGAGCCCGTGGTGGTCGAGAAGCAGTTCACACTGAGCTCGGACGTGCTGTTCGACTTCAACAAGGCGACCCTCAAAGCGGAAGGCGGACAGGCGCTGGATAACCTCTACGGCCAGATTGAGCAAGCCAGACCCAAGGATGGCGTCGCCACAGTGATCGGCTATACCGACCGCATCGGCTCGGATGCCTACAACCAGAAGCTCTCCGAGCAGCGTGCCCACACAGTCGCCGATTACCTGGTCGGCAAGGGCCTGCCGGCAGGCAAGGTCAATGTGGAAGGGCGTGGCAAGGGTTCCCCTGTCACCGGCGACAGCTGCACCAGCAAATCCAAGCGTGAGCTGATCGTCTGCCTGGCCCCGGATCGCCGGGTCGAGGTCAAGGTGGAAGGGGTATCCGACGTTCAGCAGTAAGTTCCACCGCCTTGGCACCGGGTCTGTGGTGCCGGGATAAAAAAACGGGAGGCCTCTGGCCTCCCGTTTTCATTCTCGGCGGTTTCAGGCGCCCTTGCGCACCTCTGCCGCAATCTGGTCGAGCAGCTGTTGCCAGCCCTGTCCCAGTTCGCTGACCAGGGAGCCGTAGCCATCCTCCGGCAACACCCGCACCTGCTGGAAGGGAACGTCGCGCAGGACTGTGCCCTCTTCCGTCAGCAGTCGCCAGCGGCCACTCAGCACGGCGCGCCCGTCGTGGCGCCCCTGGAAGCGCTCGACCGAGATGGTCAGCACTGGCCCCTTGCGAGCACCGTCCTGACGCACCACCCAACCGGGCAGCCGGCTGGAGAGACCGTTCAGGGTCAGCTGATCGAGCTGGGCATCGAGCGACCCCGCCCAGCGATGGTACTCGGCGAAGTGCAACTCCCTGCCCTCCAGCTGATAGACCAGGCTCATCCTGTCCAGCTGGCCGGACAGGGAGACAGGTTTGAGCACCAGCTGGTGCTGCGGTTGTGCCGTCATAGTGGTCGGCTGCTGCGCCTCGGCATCGAGGGAGTAGTAGTGCAGCGCCGTCGGCGCCGAACTGCAACCCGCCAGCAGACCCAGCAAGGCCAGCGTCATCATCTGTTTTTTCATCATTGGCCTCGCTTGGGCTCGGGATCACGGGGACGGGCGCGATCGAAGATCAACGAACTCGGCTGCTCGTTGAGCGAATGCACCAGTGGCTGCAACTCACGCATCAGCTGATTGAGCGACTGTACCGACTGACGCAGATCCTGATTGGTCTGGGAGTTGGCATCGTACTCTTGCAGCGTGCTCTGCAACTGCTTCAGGCTGTCGTTCAGGGACGCCGGCAACTGCTGGGTCGCGCTCTGGCCGGTAAACTTGTCCAGATTGGCGCTCACCGCGCTGACGTTCTTGAGGGTCTGGTCCAGGGTAACCAGGGTGTGATTCACCTGGTTCAGCGTCTTGGCCGTGTCCATGTCGACAAACTTGTCGAGGATCTGGTTCACCTTGCGCTCGATCTGGTCCAGCCCGGCCTGCACGGTCGGGAATACCTGATAACCGGCCAGCTTGATGGCCTGATATTTGGGGGCATCCGGATAGAAGTTCAGATCCACCACCTTGCCGCCGGTCAACAGGCTGGAGGTCTTGAGCGTCGCCCGCAACCCCTCCTTGAACTGCTTGCCGAACAGGGCGCGCCACTGCTCCTTCTCCGCGTTGGCGTAGCGGTGGGAGAGGCGCTGCACCTCGATGCGCGCTAGTACCGGGATCTGCCGGTTCTGGAATATCTGCACCCCTTTCTCATCGATGAGATAGGGTGCCGAGATGACGGTGCCGACCCGGATGCCGCGATACTCCACCGCCGCACCGGGGTGCAGGCCACCGACGCTGTCTTCAAACAGGAACACGTAGTCGATGAACTGATCCAGGCTACCGGCCAGCACGCTGGCCTGATCCTGGAACAGGGTGAAATCGTCCATCTGCTTGGCCGGCTCACCCGGTGCCCAGCCAGGGGGCAGCCCCATGGTGATACCGCCGTCGAGCAGGCTCTCCAGCGAGTCCATCTTCACCTTCATCCCCTCGCTGCTCATGGAGACCTCGAAGCCCGGGGTCATCCAGAAGCGGGAGTTGCCGCTCACCAGCACGTCATAGGGGGCGTTGATGAAGATCTGGTACTGCATCTCGCTCTTCTCGGGCAGGAACTTGGCCTCTTCCACCTGGCCTATGGTGAAGCCCTGGTAGTTGATGGGCGAGCCCACCCCGAGCGCCCGGGTATCCCGGCTGCTCAGGGAGAGCCGCAGTCCCTTGGCGTCCTGGGAGGCCAGCGGCGGCTTGTCCAGCATGGCGTATTCGTCCAGCGGCCTGCCCTTCTTGCCGGGGGCCAGCTCGATGTAGGCGCCGGAGAGCAGGGTGCCGAGGCCCGAGACCCCTTCCCGGCCAACCCTGGGCTTGACCACCCAGAACTGGCTGTCTTTCTTGAGCATGCCGGCGGCGGCATTGGTCAAGCGAGCCTTCAGCACCGCATGGCTGTAGTCCTCGCTGAGCTCCACCGCCTCGATGCGGCCCACTTCCACCTCGCGGGAGCGGATCACCGTCTTGCCCGCCACTATGCCTTCGGCGGTGGCCACTGTCAGGGTGAAGCTGGGACCTTGCGAATACCAGTGCTGGAACAACATCCAGATGCCGATGAACAGCGCCAGCAGCGGTACCATCCAGATTGCGGCGGCCGAGCTCAGAAAATCAGAGCCGGGTTTCCACCTTTTCTTACGCTCACTCACGTTCGCGTTCTCCTTGTTGTAAATCCCAGATCAGGCGGGAATCGAAACTCATGGCTGCCACCATGGTAATCAGCACCACACCCGCAAATGCGACGGCCGCGGGGCCGGGGTAGATGGTCATCAGGTTGTCGAGCCGGATCAGGCCCGCCAGTATGGCCACCACGAAGACGTCGATCATCGACCAGCGTCCCACGAATTCAGTCATGCGATAGAGCTTGAGCTTGCCAAGGGGCGAGGCGCCGTGGCCGCGCTGTACCATATAGCAAAGCCACAACAGAGCCAGAATTTTCACCAGCGGCACCACCACGCTGGCGATGAAGATCACCGCGGCTATGGGGTAGGAACCCATGGCCCATAGCAAGACCACGCCGCCGAGGATGGTGGAAGGGCTGTCGTCCCCCAGGAAGACCGTGTCCATGATGGGATAGAGGTTGGCGGGCACATAGAGGATCACAGAGGTGAAGAGCAGGGCCCAGGTCCGGTTCAGGCCGCCCGGCTTGCGGCTGTGCAGCTTGCCGCCGCAGCGCGGGCAGCTGTGCTCGCCCGCCTCGCTCAGGGCGCCGCAGATGTGGCAGCCCACCAGCCCGGACGCCATGGCAGCGGCCTCGGCATCTGCATCCAGCTCACGGGCCTCGGTCGGGCCGAACAGCCGTTGCCACAGCCACATCCGGTCCAGCGACGAGATCATCTTGATCAGCAGCACCGTATAGCCGACGAAGGCCCAGAACGACAGCCCCATCTTGATGTCGGCCATCCCCATCAGCTTCACCAGCGAGATGAGCACCCCGATCAGGAAGACATCCACCATCAGCCAGGGCTTGATCCGGCACAGCAGGCGACCGAGGGAGCGCAGGGCATTGCTGTGCAAGTCCCTGTCGACCCGCCACAGCACCAGCATGATGGAGCCGATGTAGACCAGCGGCAGGCCGATCAGGGTCAGGCTCAGCACGGCACCCAGAAACAGATAGCCCTGATCCACCAGCGTGGTGATGCACTGCAGAAACGTCATCTCCTGCCCCACCCCCTTGGCCGAGAACGACATGAAGGTAAAGGCGTTGGAGAGCACGAACATGATGAGGGCCGCAAAGCCGTAAGCGATGGGCCTGCGCTCCTGCTCCGGCAAATGACGGCTCAGGGTATGGCCGCAACGCGGACAGCTGCTCGTCTCCCCGACGGCCAGCGCGGTGGCCGGCACCAGCAGGTCACACTCTTCGCACGCGGTCGCGTCATGGGTATAGGTGGGTAGGTGTTGGTGTGAAACCGGATGCAAGATGAAACCCCAGCATGAGGCCCGCCACGGGGCCAGAGCCGCCAATTATTACAGCAGCGGCCCCTGCCGACCAGCACTGTCGTTGCACCATCCGGGATGGGAGCGAGAATGACTTTGACAAGCCAGTGACCATTTAGCACAATCAAACGCCACTTTTTTTCCGCGGGACAATAATTTATGACAACTGAATCCCCAAGCTACTCCACGATCGAGCAAGCCTTCTCCCTCGGGAACGGGCAAGATTCTGCCCTCAACTGGTTGCGCAAGAATCGCAGTCAGGTTGCCATCTTCCTGGTGAGCGGCATCAAGCTGGAGGGGACCATCAGCGGTTTCGACCAGTACAGCGTGCTGTTGACCGATGCCCATGGCAACCAGCAGCTGGTCTACAAGGCCAAGATCTCCACCATCGCCATGCACTCCGGCCGTCCCCAGGTCAGCATACAGCGTGCCCGCAAGCCGCGCGTCTCCATGGCGCCGCGTCCCCATGGCGCCCCCGGTCGTTACGATGACAATCAGGGCGGCGGTAGCAGCGAGCAGTAATGCGCTTTCCTGAATCACCCCCACGCCATTGCTGCGTCAAAGGGTGACCGAGTCCATTCTCATTTATCATGTCTGTCCCGTATGAGAATGGACTCCACTCTTCCTCCGAGTGGATCCACCTGTTTCACCGCCCTTCACTTCAATACTGCAAGTCGACCGGTCTGCCATCCCTGACCATGCAGGTCTGCATCCCCGCAGCCTGACCGGCCTGTACGCCAATTCCCGTATCCTCGAACACCAGACAGGTCGCCGGCTCGACCCCCAGCCGACGTGCAACCAGCAGAAACGTATCTGGATGGGGCTTGTGCAGATCCACATCGTCGGCGGTCACCACCACGGGGAAGTAACGATCCAGCCCGGTATTGCGCAGCACGGCCTCGGCATTGATACGGGGCGAGCCTGTGCCTATCCCCATGGGAATGAGGCCGTGATGGCGCTGAACCAGTTCCAGCATGGCCGGAAAGACGGTGACCTTGTGCAGGTTGGCCACGTAGTGATCCGTCTTGCAACGGGTCACTACCAGCGGATCCAGGGCGATCTGCTGCTGCTCGGCGACCAGCAGGGCGATTTTGCGGCTCGGCATGCCACCGAGTTCATAGAACCAGTCGGCATCGAAGTGAAAACCAAACTCCCGGGCCGTGTGCGCCCAGGCGGCAAGGTGCAGCGGCATTGAGTCCACCAGAGTGCCATCGAGGTCAAATACCAGGCCTTGAAATCCGGAGAGGGTCATAGTGCGGGGTCTGTGTCTGAAAATGGGTCCCCATTCTAGCCAGAGCCGCGCCCCGTCGCCATGACCTAGGTGGCGAGAAACGCTTGCCCCCACATTTGTGCCTGAAAATAGATGGGGGTCAGCTTGGCGGGATCCAGCTGGTAGTTAGGCGCCAGCTGGGCAAGCAGCGGCCAGTTCCCCTGCTCATAGGTCTTCACCAGCTGGAACAGATGAAAGAGCGGCCCCTCACTGGACTCGAGCGCCCGCTTCACATCCTTGGGCAGATGGGCCTTGAGCTGCTCGGAGAGCAGCGAGCCATCCAGCACCAGCCCCACCAGAAACGCCCAGCTGGCGACGGCCTTGCCGAGCGCGGTCACGGCGATCAGCTCGCAGAAACGGCCACGGGCGATGGCCATGCGGGTACAGGCCTCCGGCATGTGCTGACTGACCCGCGCCAGCCCGTAGATGAGCACGAACTTGCGGATCTCCTGCTCCCCCAGATAGGAGAGCGCCCGCGTGACCGAGACGATGGGACTGGCGTGATCGAAGCCGGGGGCGTTGACATAGGTCATCAGCTGGCCCGGCAGCCAGGCGTCCTGCTCCAGCAGGCTGGCGACCCTGGCAAAGGAGAACTCCTCATGGCAGATGATTTGCAGTATCTCCTGCACCAGCTTCATGTCCGGCTGGGCGGCGCGCTGATTCACCAGCTCGGGACGCGCGAGGAAACCGCCGGCAAAGAAGTCCACCCCCGCCTCCTTGAGCGGCAGAAAATCGCCCCAGGTCTCGATGTCGAGCGCCATCCGCTTGTGCTCGGTCGGCTGACTGATCCCCTCCTCCCCCATCCAGAACACCAGCAGACGGGAGGCATTGAACCATCGGGGCTCGCGCTGGGCGCCGTGCACGGCCAGGCGGCGTCGATAATCGCGCCACTGGGCCAGCACGGGAAACGAGGCGGGCAACCGCTCGGTCGAGGCCTCGACCAGTGGGATAGTGTCCTGATCGAACAGCAGGGGACGTTGCTCATCGAGTTGTTCATGGCTGAAGGGCAGCAAGTATTGGCGCCCCTGGGCCAGCAGACGGCATTGCGTCGCGAGAAGAGTCCATTCGGCGGGGTCGGCAAGCTGATAGTCCATGCCATAGGCAACGAGGGCGAGACGACGATTGAAGATGGGATAGCGACGTAACAACATGGGCTCACCGATAGGCTAGCGTACACGCCCTCCCCTGCGACTTGGCATGATAGAGCGCCTGATCGGCCTGTTCGGTCAAGCTCTGCCATGTTCCATCCAGCGAGGGAACCAGATAGCTAAAGCCTATGCTAACCGTAATGAAATCAGCAACTCGGGAAGCCGGATGTGGGATCTTTAATTCACTGAGCCCCTCGTGAATCCGCTCCGCCAACCGCTCGGCCTCTTCGGGTTGCGGGCCGCACAGCAGGATCACGAACTCCTCCCCGCCATAGCGGGCCACCAGGTTGGTGCGTCGCCGCTCCGCCTCCTGCAGCAAACTGGCCACCTGTTGCAGACACAGATCCCCCTTGGCATGGCCGAAGTGATCGTTGTAGGACTTGAACTCGTCCACGTCGATCATCAGCACCGCCAGCAGGCCCTGGTGACGACGGGCCCACTCCCACTCCCGCTGCATGGTGAGATCCCAGTGGCGACGGTTGGCTATGCCGGTCAGGGGATCCTCCAGCGACAGCAGCGACAGTCGCTTGTTGGCCGCCTCCAGCGCCCGGTTGGTCTCCGCCAATTGCATGGTGCGCTCGCTGACCCTCAGCTCCAGCTCCCGGTTGAAGCGCTCCAGCGCGGCCTGGGTGCGCTGACGGATCAACAGCTGGGAGAGCATGGCCGCATACTGCTTGAAGATCTCGCTCTGGTACGCCTTGAGCGGCCGCCGCCACAGCAGGTTGTCGGCGGCGATCCAGCCGATGGGTGTGGCGCCGTCCCACAGCGAGACCATGGCATTCCAGCCGCGCCCCACCTCCTGCTTCTCGTAGTAGAGCGGCGCATCTTCCAGCACCAGCACATAGTCCTTGCGGCGCAGAGCCTCCTGCACTGTGGGGTGCTCCGGAATGGGGCTGATGAAGTGGTGCTCGTCGATGAGTTCACCCGCCTCGTTGGTGCCCCAGGTGCCGTGCATTGTCTTGAACTCGGCGTCGACCAGGAAGATGGCGATGCGGTCGAACTGCAGATCCTGACGGGCCAGCGCCACCGCATCGTGCAGCAGTTGATGCTCGCTGTCGCAGCGGGAGAGTTTGACCCCCACCTGATGCAGCGCCTGCAACATGCTGAGGAAAGAGTCTTGCAGCGCCTGGCTGCGGATGAGATCGGCCTGGGTGTGCCTGCGCTGATCCCGCTCCTGATCGATCTGGCTGGCGAGCAACCGGCTCTCCAGCTCGGCGGCCAGGTAGTGCATCAGCAACTGGATGCTCTGCTGTTGGCGTCGGGAGAGGCGATCGAGGCGACGGCGAGTCTCCAGATAGACCACGGCCTTGAGCCCCTTCTGGCGTTTGAGCGGGAAGCAGGCACGCAGGCGTGGAATTTCGGGTTCGACCGTCTCCCAGACATCGGTCGTCGGGGCTATCTGCTCCACCACCAGCTGGCCCTTGTCGAAGGCATGCTCGATGAAGATGACGGGGAGTTTGAGGGGGGCGGCAATGTCCGCATTCAGGCAGATCAGCCCCTGATCGAGCTGAAAGCTGTAAAGTTGGGACTCGGGAGCCCGCAACCAGAGGTAAATTTGTTCGGCTTCTGTCTTTTCCCTGACCGCTGCCAGCGTCACTTCACAGAGATGTTCAAAACTGGTGAAGTGCTCTGGATCCCATTCCTGCATGCCTGCCATCCTTGGTTGTATCCAAGCGAGTATATCGGCAAACCTTGCACATTAATTGACTAGGCAGTCAAAAGCGCGATCCAGAGCCCAATTTTTATAACAAATTCAATGCCTGCATCGCACTGCGGATGCGTTCGCGGGTCGCCTCGGACAGCGGCATCACCGGCAGGCGACACTCTTCGCTGCAAAAGCCCAGCAGGGAAACCGCATACTTGGCGCCCGCCGGGCTCGGCTCGGCGAACATGGCCTGATGCAGCGGAATGAGCGTGTCCTGCAACTCACGGGCGGCCTGCCACTCACCGGCCAGCGTCAGGTTCTGCACCTCGGCCACCAGCTTGGGTGCCACGTTGGCCGTCACCGAGATGCAGCCCTGGCCGCCACCTATGTTGTAGGCCACCGCCGTGGCATCTTCGCCGGAGAGCCAGGCAAACGGCTTCTTGATCAGCTGGCGCTCGGTCCAGGGGCGGGCCAGGTCGCCGGTGGCATCCTTCACGCCGGCGATGCGCGGCAGCTCGGCCAGGCGGGCCAGAGTCGCCGGTTGCACGTCCACGATGGCGCGCGGCGGAATGTTGTAGACGATGATGGGCTTGGTCGTCGCATCGTGCACCGCCTTGAAGTGGTGGTAGAGCCCCTCCTGATTGGGACGGTTGTAGTAACCGGCCACATGCAGGGTCGCATCGGCCCCCGCCTGCTCGGCGTGGCGGGTGTATTCGATGGCTTCGACCGGGTTGTTGGAGCCGGCGCCGGCAATCACGGGAATGCGTCCCGCCACCTGCTTGACCACCAGTTCCACCACCCGGCAATGCTCGTCGTGGGTCAGGGTCGGGCTCTCACCCGTGGTACCGACCGGCACTATGCCGTGGGTCCCCTGCGCTATGTGCCACTCCACCAGACGGGCCAGTGCGGCCTCATCCAGCTGGCCCTGTCGAAATGGGGTGATCAGGGCAACTATCGAACCTTGAAACATGGGATTTCCTTCTCCGTTGACTCGCATATGGCAATAAAAAAACCCCGGTACGGGCTGCGCAACCGGGGTTTGAATCTTCTCAGGGATGAGAGGTTACGCGCGAACGTTAGCAGGCCCGAATGTCAGGCTTTTCTTGTGCTTTCGTTTCAACCCGTTGAACCGCATTTCATCATCTCTGGTCAAAAAATGGTGTCTGGGCATATTTCGGGAACACGGCATAAATGTCAAGGCGAAAGGGGCTATGTATAATGGCCGCCCAAAATTGTGTGGAGAGACCCGATGAGCAGCCCTGTCAGTGCCGTCAGCCAGATGCTGGAACGAAACCAAGCCCTCTTTGTCGGCAAGCGGCTACTTGTCTGCGGGACGCTGGAGGATGACTATCCCCGCCAGCTGGCCGAGCTGGCCCTATCCCTGACAGTATTCACCACGGACTATTGCTACTACCGCAGCCAACAGGCCGCACTGGGGGACGCCATCCAGTTCGATCACCAGCTCGGCGGTGCCCCCCGTTTCGATGCCCTGCTGCTGCTGATGCCCAAGGCCAAGGCCGAGGCGCAATATCTGCTGGCCATGATGGCCCCCCTGCTGGAGGCAGGCGCCGATCTGTTTCTGGCCGGTGAGAATCGCGGCGGCATCAATGGCGCCGACAAACTGCTGGCCCCTTACGGCGACAAGCCCATCAAGCGCGACTCGGCGCGCCGCTGCTCCCTCTATCACGGTGAGCTGAGCAAACCGGTAGCGCCATTCGAACTGGACGCCTGGTTCAGCCGGTATGAATGCAAGGCGGGTGAGACAGAACTGACCGTGCTGGCGCTGCCGGGGGTATTCAGTGCCGATGAGCTGGATCTGGGCAGCCAGATGTTGCTGGCCAGCCTGCCGCCGATGCGGGGCAAGCTGCTCGATTTTGGTTGCGGCGCCGGTGTCATAGGGTCAATGCTGGCCAAGCGTAATCCGGATCTGGCGGTCAGCATGGTGGATATCAGCGCGCTGGCGCTGGAGTCGAGCCGCCGCACCCTGGCCGTCAATGGCTTGCAGGGGAAGGTTCATGCCTCTGACGTTTACTCCGACATTGCTGAAAAGTTTCAACATATCGTCTCGAACCCTCCCTTCCACGCCGGGCTCAAGACCTTCTATGCGGCCACCGAAACCTTCCTCGCCAAGGCACCGGAATACCTGTCGGTGAATGGCGGTCTGACCATAGTCGCCAACGCCTTCCTGCGATATCAGCCTATACTGGATACGCACTTCAAACGGACCGAAGTGGTCAACAGCGACAGCAAATTCAAGGTGTATCTGAGCAAAGTGTAACCGGTGTAATAAAACAAGTAGAGGGCCCCATCCGGGATCTGATAAGGTAATTGTCAATCGTTTAACCACCCCTTTAGGGGTGTTTTTTTGCAGTGAGCTGAAAACCTTTTCATATCATAAATTCAGGGAGAGAAATACGATGGCAGGCATACTCACCATGATACTGGCAGGCGGCGAAGGAACCCGTCTCCAGCCGCTTACCACCACTCGCAGCAAGCCCTCTGTCCCGTTCGGCGGCAGCTATCGACTGATCGACTTCGTCCTCAACAACTTCGTCAACGCAGACTTCCTGCGCATCTACGTATTGACCCAATTCAAGTCCCAGTCCCTCTATCTGCACATGAAGAAGGGCTGGAACATAGTCGGCATCACGGACCGCTTCATCGACCCCATTCCTGCCCAGATGCGAATGGGCAAACGCTGGTATGACGGCACGGCCGATGCCATCTACCAGAACCTGCGTTTCATCGAGATCTCCGACCCCGAGCACGTCTGCATCTTCGGCTCCGACCACATCTACAAGATGGATGTGAGCCAGATGGTGACCTTCCACAAACAGAAGGCCGCCGCCCTGACCGTCGCCGCCCTGCGCATGCCCATCGAGGAGGCGAGCGCCTTCGGGGTGATCGAGGTGGATCAGGAAGGGCGCATGATAGGCTTCGAAGAAAAACCCAAACATCCTAAGCACATCCCGGGGGATCCCACCCAGGCACTGGTCTCGATGGGAAACTACATTTTCGAAACCGAAGCGCTCTACCGCGAGCTCAAGCGCGATGCCGCCGAGGAGAACTCCAGCCACGATTTTGGCAAGGACATCATCCCCAGCCTGTTCCCGCGCGCCCCCGTCTATGTCTACGACTACAGTACCAACGTGATCCCGGGCGAGAAGCCCAACGTCTACTGGCGCGACGTGGGCACCCTCGACTCCTATTGGCAGGCGCACATGGATCTGGTGGCGGACGACGCCCCCTTCTCCCTCTACAACCGCAAGTGGCCGCTGCACACTCACTATCCGCCCCTGCCGCCAGCCACCTTCGTCGATACCGATGACTGCAAGGTCAAGATTGCCAACTCCCTGATCTCCGGCGGCTGCTTCATTCAGGGCAGCCAAATCCAGCGCTCCATCCTGGGTTTTCGCTGCAACATAGGCCCCTGCAGCCACATCAGCGAGTCGGTGTTGCTCGGGGATGTGAAGATTGGCGAAGGCTGTTCCATTCGGCGCGCCATCATTGACAAGAACGTTGAAATTGCACCCGGCACCGTGATCGGTGAAAATCTGGACCATGACAGAGAGAGATTTACCGTATCCGAAGGCGGTATCGTCGTGGTACCTAAGGGAGCAAGAGTTGGCTATTAACCTACTGAAAATCCTGTTTGTTGCCTCGGAAGTTGAGGGGCTTGTGAAGACCGGGGGCCTGGCGGACGTGGCCAGAGCCCTGCCGCTGTATCTGGCCCAGAAGGGCCATGACGTCAGGATCATCTTGCCCTTCTACAAGACGATCAAACGCCGTGATGAGGCCAGACTGATCGCCTCGCGCTGGTTGCCAACCCATCCGGGACTGCCGGATATCGGCTATCGCATCTATCAGATGGAGCTGGAAGGAGTCTGTGTCTACCTGCTCGACTGCCCGCAATATTTCGATCGACCCCAGCTCTACGCCGAGAACAACCAGGCCTATGGCGACAATGGTGAACGCTTCGCCTTCTTCTCGGCCGCGGCCCTGCATGCTTGCGAACAGCTCAACTTTGCCCCCGACATAGTGCACTGCAACGACTGGCATACCGGTCTGCTGCCGCTGCTGCTCAAGTCCCGTCATGCCCATAACCCCTTCTTCCAGCACACCCGCAGCGTGATCAGCATTCACAACGCGGCCTTCCAGGGGGTGTTCGGTCGGGAGCAGTTCTGGGCCATGCCCGAGATTGCCGAGTATGAACAGCGCATCAGCTACGACTACGGTCACATCAACCTGCTCAAGTGCGGGGTGCTCTATGCCGACAAGATCAACGCGGTCAGTCCCAACTACGCCAGCGAGCTGCTGACTCACCTGGGCGCCCACGGCATGGCCAGCATCTTCCAGCAGCGGGCAGCCGACCTACGCGGCATTCTCAATGGCTGCGACTATCAGGACTGGGATCCGGCCTTCGACGACTTCCTGCCCGCCACCTATGACGTCGACAACCTCGCCGGCAAGCGGATCTGCAAACAGACGCTGCAACAGGAAACCGGCCTGCCGGTGGCGGATCTGCCCATCTACGGCATGGTGTGCCGGCTGACCGAGCAGAAAGGGGTGCACCTGTTGCTGCCGGTGCTGGACAAGTTCCTGCATCACAAGGTGCAGGTGGTGATAGTGGGCTCGGGGGATCCCTCCCTCGCCGCCCAGTTGCAGGCCATGGCCCAGCAGTACCCGGACAAGTTTGCCTTCATCAACACCTATGACGACCGGCTGGCCCACCTGGTGGAAGCGGGCGCCGACTTCTTCCTGATGCCCTCCCTGTTCGAACCCTGCGGTCTCAACCAGATGTACAGCCTGGCCTACGGCACCTTGCCGCTGGTGCGGGCCGTCGGTGGCCTCAAGGATACCGTAGTGGACTGGGATGCCGATCCTGAGCACGCCACCGGCTTCTGCTTCAACGATCCGACCGCCAACATACTGCTCGATGCCATGCGCCGCAGCCTGCTCTATTACCTGCAGGATCCCGAACGGTTTGCCAGAGTGCAGCGCAACGCCATGAACACCCGCTTCAACTGGCCGGACTCGGTCACCCAGTATGAGCAGATGTATCGGGACGCCCTGGCGCGTCAATGACGCTAATTGCTGAAGTTTTGTGCCCTTAGCACTGCTTTGAACGTCAACAGCGAAAAAAGTCCCCTTTGGCTGTTGACGCTCTTCCAAAACTCTATAGAATCCCCCACCGCAGTGATGCGAAGGTGGCGGAATTGGTAGACGCGCTAGCTTCAGGTGTTAGTGTCCCACGGATGTGAGGGTTCGAGTCCCTCTCTTCGCACCATACTGCAACATGCTTTTATCAGACAGCATGTCAATCCAGACTGATAACCCGAATGTGCGAAGGTGGCGGAATTGGTAGACGCGCTAGCTTCAGGTGTTAGTGCCCCCCGGGTGTGAGGGTTCGAGTCCCTCTCTTCGCACCATGCTTCTCCAGACAGCATGTAAATCAAAACTGGTAACACAATGTGCGAAGGTGGCGGAATTGGTAGACGCGCTAGCTTCAGGTGTTAGTGTCCCACGGATGTGAGGGTTCGAGTCCCTCTCTTCGCACCATGCTTCTCCAGACAGCATGTAAATCAAAACTGGTAACACAATGTGCGAAGGTGGCGGAATTGGTAGACGCGCTAGCTTCAGGTGTTAGTGCCCCCCGGGTGTGAGGGTTCGAGTCCCTCTCTTCGCACCATGATTCTGACATGTAAAAACAGAGCAATGCGCTCCAACCGCATTTAAAAACCAGCTGGAGAAAATCAGTGTGCGAAGGTGGCGGAATTGGTAGACGCGCTAGCTTCAGGTGTTAGTGTCCCACGGATGTGAGGGTTCGAGTCCCTCTCTTCGCACCATTCATTACATAAAAAGCCCATCACGCAAGTGATGGGCTTTTTGTTTTTACTCCTTGTTATGACTATGCTTTTGACGACTTACCGCCCATCGTCATGCCAAGGAACGCATATGATACTGGATACCGACATTCACAACTTCTACGAGCATCTGGTGCTCAAGGAGATTGAGAGACAGGGTCTGAACCTGACGCTGAACACCAACCAGATGGCCGATCTCTGCTGCCTGACCCTCAACCAGCTGCCCTCCCACTACATACGTCACGACGTCGACATGATCTACTTCCTGACCGATGCCAAGCGTACCGAGATGGAGAAAAACGTCATTGAGTCGCTCAAGCTGGCACAGGAGAAGGTTCAGAGCGCCCCCATCCCCTGATCCTCACCAGGGCTGCTGCCAGATCAGAGCCGCTATGCCGGTCATCCCGGCCACCGGCAGCAGGATAAGGGCAGGCCTCAGCCTGGGTTCCAGCATGACCCAGGCGGCCAGCACAAAGCCAAGACTCCAGATGCCATACTCCTTCTCCTGGCCCCAACCCAGCACGGCCAGCAGCCCGACCAACAACATGACTCTCACAATCCAGATCATGGTGATGCCTCCTCCCGCATTACTTGATAACGATTATCATTTGTATTTTAGGAGTATGCAATCGGACTTTTCTATCAGAGTCGAATGTCCCATAGGGGCAAACAGAGCACTCAAAAACGGGTTATGAGATCAACTAATTTGTAAGTTTTTCAATCAAAACTGCATTTTTGCTAAATCTGTTGGGATTTGCCCCCCCTGGTTTGTGGTAGATTGCGGCCTCTTTTTGGGTTGGCCCCTCGGGATACGTGTATCCACAGGACGAGAGGGACTGACCTTGGCGAGCAAGAGTTTAGGAAGTATCTATGCAAAACCAACAAAACCACATCCGACTACCGGGCATGTCGCAGGTGTTTACCTGCCTGGCCATTTTCCTGGCCCTGGCCTTCTCGTTTACCAGCGTGCTCGACCTGCCAATCCAGTTGGCGCTGTTCATCGCCTGGTTCGTCATCATGGGGCTTGGCATCAAGCTCGGCCATGATTACAAGTCCCTGGAGCAGGCCGCCGTCGATGGCGTCTCCAAGGGGATGGGGGCCATCCTGATACTGGTCTCCGTCGGTGCCCTGGTCGGCACCTGGATCGCCGGCGGCATAGTGCCCAGCATCATCTACTTCGGTCTCAAGGTGATACACCCCTCCATCTTCCTGCTGGCGACCCTGATCATCTGCTCCCTCACCTCCCTGGCCACCGGTACCTCCTGGGGCTCTGCCGCCACCGCCGGCATCGCCATGATGGGCATTGGCCACAGCCTGGGAGTCCCCGCCCCCCTGGTGGCCGGCGCCGTGCTCTCCGGTGTCTATTTCGGTGACAAGCTCTCCCCGCTCTCCGACTCCGTGGTGCTGGCATCGACCATGTCCAACGTCGATGTGGTGGAACACATCAAGGGGATGCTGCCCATCAGCCTAGTCTCCTATGTCATCACGGCCGTGCTGTTCACCCTGGTCGGCATGCAGTACTCCGGCAATGTCAGCCTGGAGCAGGTCAATCTGGTGATGGAGGCGCTCGACAAGCAGTTCAACATCACGCCGCTGGCCATAGTCCCCGTGGTGCTGGTGCTGGGCCTGCTGGCCAACCGCAAACCCGCCTTCCCGGTGATCAGCTTCGGCGCCCTGCTGGGCCTGATCTGGGCCATCGCATTTCAGGACATGGATCCGGTCAAGGCGATGCACTCAGCCTACAGCCCCTTCCCCATCATCTCCGGCATCGACTTCATCGACAACATCCTGGGTCGTGGTGGCATGGAGTCCATGCTGGGCTCGGTGGCCGTGATCATCTTCGGTCTGGGCTTTGGCGGCCTGCTGGAGAAGGTCGGTATTCTGGACGTGATTGCCGGCGCCTTCGAGAAGCGCATCAACAGCGTCGGCAGCCTGACCAGCCACACCATAGGCACCGCCTTCCTGGCCAACGTGTTCGGCTCGGCCATGTATGTGTCGCTGATCCTGACCCCCAAGATCATGGCCAAGAACTACGACCGGCTGGGACTGGCACGCAAGAACCTCTCCCGCAATGCCGAGTTCGGCGGCACCCTCACCTGCGGCATGGTGCCCTGGAGCGACAACGGTATCTTCATGGCCGGGGTGCTCGGGGTCGCCACCCTCGACTACCTGCCCTACATGTGGCTCAGCTTCACTTGCATCATAGTGACCATCACCCTCGCCTACCTGGGCAAGGCGGTGAACCGGGTTCCGCTGGTGGCCGCTGCCAGCTCCCGCTAATCGTTGCGAGATCAATGACAAAGGCGCCATCACGGCGCCTTTTGTTTGAGCGGGATTCGAGGTTAAGCTGGCAGACACCCCAGTCGCGAGTGGCAGGATGCCCAGATGAATTTTACCTTTCGCCAGATCCGCTATTTCGTCGCCGTGGCCGACAGCTTCTCGGTCAGCCGCGCAGCCGCCGAGCTGCACATCTCCCAGTCGGCGGTCACCAGCGCCATTCGCGAGCTGGAAACCGAGCTGGGCGCCGCCCTGTTCGAACGTAATCCGCGCGGGGTCAGCCTCACCACCCAGGGCCACCAGTTTCTGCTGCACGCCCGCCGCATCCTTGGCGCCATGACGGAGGCAGGCCAGTCCCTCAAGGCGGTGGCCCAGCAGGATCAGGGGCAGCTCACCATAGGGGTCACTACCCTGGTGGCCGGTTACTACCTGTCGGAGGCGCTCGGGCGCTTTCGCCGCGCCTTTCCGGCGGTGCGCATCGAGGTGAAGGAGGATGAACAGCCCTATCTCGAGCACCAGATAGTCAACGGCGAGGTGGACGTGGGGATCCTGATGACCAACCGCACCATCCGCCAGGAGGCGTTCGATACCGAGCTGCTGACCCGCTCGCCGCTGCGGGTCTGGCTCGCCGCCAACCACCCCCTCTGCGCCGAATCGACCCTCTCCCTCAAGGCACTCGGCGAAGAGCCCATGATCTCGCTGACCGCCGATCAGCTGGACCAGATCATCGGCGGCGGCCTGCGCCGCTACGGCATAGCGCCGCGCATCGTACTGCGTACCGCCTCGGTGGAGGCGGTGCGCAGCCTGGTAGCCAGTCAGCTCGGGGTTGCCCTGTTGCCGGACTTTGCCTATCGCCCCTGGTCACTGGAGCAGGAGCGGGTCGAGGCCCGCACCATCAAGGAGCCCATTCCCGCCATCGACATAGGGCTGGTGTGGCGGCGCGGCTCGCGGCTGGATTGGACTGCCCGCGAATTCATCGACATAGTGCGGGATCAGAGCCGCTTGCGGGCCCGTCAGCAGGTCTCTCGCTAACCGCTCCCGGAGACCTGACGACCGCATTTGCCACAGAAATTCAGATTCATCTGCACTCGATATCGATTTGGCAGATACCTCTGGCGTTAAAAATTGAAATTCTCATTACCACCGTCTTCTCCTACGCTCATGACTGGTTAACAGGATGTTAATTGCCATTGCGGTATCGCCATGGTTTCCGATCATGCAAGGAGAGCAAGATGAAACTGACCCCCCTGACCCTGGCCCTGATCCCCGCCCTGCTGGCAGGCCAGACCCAGGCTGCCCCCACCGAACTCGGCAAGGGTGAAGGCCAACTCAATATCGTGGCCTGGGCCGGCTACATAGAGCGTGGCGAGACCGACAAGAACTACGACTGGGTGACCGGCTTCGAAAAGGAGACAGGCTGCAAGGTCAGCGTCAAGACGGCGGCGACCTCGGACGAAATGGTGGCGCTGATGAACGAGGGGGGCTTCGATCTGGTGACAGCCTCCGGCGATGCCAGCCTGCGCCTCATCGCAGGGGGCAAGGTACAGCCGCTCAACCTGGCGCTCATCCCGAGCTACAGCAAGATAGATCCCCGCCTGCAGAGTGCTCCCTGGCACACGGTGGAGGGAAAGCACTACGGCGTGCCCTACCAGTGGGGTGGCAACATACTGATGTACAACACCAAGGTGTTCCCCAAGGCCCCTGACTCCTGGAGCCTGGTGTTCGAAGAGCAAACCCTGCCGGACGGCAAGTCCAACAAGGGACGGGTACAGGCCTTCGACGGCCCCATTCACATCGCAGATGCAGCCCTCTATCTGATGACCCACCAGCCGGCACTCGGCATCAAAGACCCTTACGAGCTGAACGAGGATCAGTACAAGGCCTCCCTCGAGCTGCTGCGCAAGCAGCGCCAGCTGGTGGGCCGCTACTGGCACGATGCCTTCGTCCAGATCGATGACTTCAAGAACGAGGGAGTGGTGGCCTCCGACTCCTGGCCATTCCAGGCCAACACCCTGATCGCCGACAAGCAGCCCATCGCCACCACTGTGCCCAAGGAAGGGGTCACCGGCTGGGCCGACACCAGCATGGTACACAGCGAGGCCAAGAACCTGACCTGCGCCTACCAGTGGCTGGAGCACTCCCTCAACAACAAGCTGCAGGGGGATCTCGCCTCCTGGTTCGGCTCAGTGCCCGTGGTGCCCGCCGCCTGTGAGGGCAACGCCCTGCTGGGGAAAGAGGGCTGCAAGACCAACGGCATCGACAACTTCGATCGGGTGCACTTCTGGCGTACCCCCGTCTCCCAGTGCAAGAGCCAGGGGACTTGCGTGCCCTACTATCGCTGGGTGTCCGACTATATTGCCATCCTGGGTGGTCGCTGATGCAGATTGATCAGCACGACATCCATCGGTTCCCCTGCGCCAGTAACAGGAGACCCGCGTGTCCTCTGCACTATCGCTGGGTCTCCGACTATATCGCCATCCTGGGTGGTCGCTGAGCTTGAGCTGACTACGCGCAACCCAGCGGGCCGGACAGGAGTCCGGCCCATCCCTGCACAGACAAGGACGCTCCATGAACGCCGTACAATTTGACCGCGTCAGCCGCCACTATGGCGAGGTGAAGGCGGTCGACGACATCTCCTTCCAGATCCCTTCCGGCGAGTTTTTTACCCTGCTTGGCCCGAGCGGTTCCGGCAAGACCACCTGCCTGCGGATGATCGCCGGCTTCGAATACCCGAGCGAGGGGGAGATCCGCCTGTTCGGTGAGCCCTGCTCCCGGGTGCCGCCCTACGATCGCAACCTCAACACCGTATTCCAGGACTATGCCCTCTTCCCCAACATGGATGTGCGCGACAACATCGGCTACGGCCTGATGCTCAAGGGCGTGGCCAAGGCGGAGCGTTACCGCAAGGTGGACGAGATGCTGGAGCTGGTACGCCTGCCCGGCGTCGGCAGCCGCAAACCGGGCCAGCTCTCCGGCGGCCAGCGCCAGCGCATCGCCATCGCCCGGGCGCTGATCAACCAGCCGCGCATCCTGCTGCTGGACGAGCCGCTGGGGGCGCTCGATCTCAAGCTGCGCGAGCAGATGCAGCTCGAACTGAAAGCCTTGCAGCGCCAGCTCGGCATCACCTTCATCTTCGTCACCCACGATCAGCAGGAGGCGCTCTCCATGAGCGACCGCATCTGCATCTTCAATCAGGGCAAGATAGAACAGATAGCCGCGCCGGATACCATCTACGACGCCCCCGCCACTCCCTTCGTCGCCCGCTTCGTCGGCACCGTCAACCTGTTCGAGGGGGAGCAGGCCCACCGTCTGTGCGGCGATGCTCGCCAGATGATGGTACGCCCGGAGCGGATCCGGCTCGCCGAGGCCGGCAGCCCCGGCTGGTCCGGGGAGGTGCGCGAAGTGGAATACCTGGGTCCCTTCGTACGCTACCGGGTCGATCTGGGTGAGCGGCTCGAGCTTATCGTCAACCACCCCAACGAGGGGCAGGCCCGTCTGGCCCATGGCAGCCGGGTCAGCCTCAGCTGGCCGGAACAGGCCATTCATCGTCTGAATGGCTCCGAGTCCGGGGCTCAGCCATGAGCCTCCCCCACAGTGCGAGCCTTGCCATGAGCCACATCACAGAACCTGCACGCTTGCGGCCATTGCGGCGCCTCTCCACCCTGCTCTATGGTCGACCCGGCCTGCTGCTGGGGATCCTGCTCGGCCCACCGCTGATCTGGCTCGGCGTCATCTACGTGGGCTCCCTGCTGATGCTGCTCTCCAACGCCTTCTTCGGGCTGGATGAGTTCAGCGGCCAGGTACGCCACGAGCTCGGACTGCAAAATTTCGTCGCCCTGCTGCGGGCGGAGAACCTCGACGTCATAGGCCGCACCGTCGGCATGTCGCTGCTGGTGACCCTGGCCTGTGCGCTGCTCGGCTTCCCCATCGCCTACTACATGGCACGCTACACCAGCGGCAAGACCCGGGCGCTGTTCTACGTGGGCATCATGCTGCCGCTCTGGTCCAGCTATCTGGTGCGGGTCTATGCCTGGAAACTGATCCTGGCCAAGGAGGGGGTCATCAGCTGGCTGGCGGACAGTCTGGGACTGGACTGGCTGCTGGATGGCATCCTCTCCCTGCCGGTGATAGGCGGCCCCTCGCTGTCGTTCTCGCGGCTCGGCACCTTCATCGTCTTCGTCTATGTCTGGCTGCCCTTCATGATCCTGCCTATCCAGGCGGCGGTGGAGCGGATCCCGCGCTCCCTGCTGGAGGCGAGCAGCGATCTCGGCGCCACCCCGGCACAGACCTTTCGCACCCTGATACTGCCGCTGGCATTGCCGGGCGTGGTGGCGGGATCCATCTTCACCTTCTCCCTGACGCTTGGGGACTACATCATCCCCGGCATCATTGGCAACTCGACCATGTATATAGGCCAGGTGGTCTACATGCAGCAGGGCACGGCGGGCAACCTGCCGTTCGCCGCCGCCTTCTCGCTGGTCCCCATCCTGATCATCGCCATCTACCTCACCATAGCGAAACGTTTAGGAGCCTTCGATGCGCTCTAATGCCCAGATATCACGCCTCCATACCAGCACGCAGGTACCCTGCCTGATTATGGCTATCCACCTGACAACAGCGAAACGACTGGGGGCCTTAGATGCGATCTAATCCCTCGATCAATCAGGACCATGGCCAGCGCCCATCCGGTCTGCTCAAGTACGCCGCCATCGGTGGGCTGCTGTTCCTGCACATCCCGATCCTGTTCATCTTCCTCTACGCCTTCACCAGCGAGAGCAAGAGCTACCAGTTTCCGCCCCCCGGCCTGACCCTGAAGTGGTTCGAGGTGACCCTGAACAGACCCGATGTGTGGCGCGCCATCCAGCTGTCGCTGGAGGTGGCGGGACTGGCCACCCTGGCGGCCATGGTGCTCGGCACTCTGGCGGCAGGGGCCATAGCCCGCAGCCGCTTCTTCGGCCAGGAGGTGGTGTCGCTGCTGCTGGTGCTGCCCATCGCCCTGCCCGGCATAGTCACCGGCATAGCGCTGCGATCCGCCTACGGCCTGCTGGAGATCCCGTTCAGCTTCTGGACCATAGTCATAGGCCACGCCACCTTCTGCGTGGTAGTGGTCTACAACAATGCGCTGGCGCGTTTTCGCCGCACCAACCAGTCGCTGATCGAGGCGTCCATGGATCTCGGCGCCGACGGCTTCCAGACCCTGCGCTACGTGATCCTGCCCAATCTGGCCACCGCGCTGCTGGCGGGGGGCATGCTGGCGTTTGCGCTGAGCTTTGACGAGGTGATCGTCACCACCTTCACCGCGGGCCAGCAGACCACGCTGCCCATCTGGATGTATCAGGAGCTGATCCGCCCCCGGGATAGACCCGTCACCAACGTGGTGGCCCTCATCATAGTGGCCTTCACCACTATCCCCATTCTGCTTGCCTACTACCTCACCCGCGACGGCCAGGATGTCGCCGGCAGTGGCAAGTAACAACTCAACGCGTGCGCAAGGATGCAACATGAAGCTATCAACCCAACTCTTGATCGACGGCCAGTTTGTTACCGGAGATGGCCCGGCCGAGCCCATCCTCAACCCGGCCACCGGCGAGCTGCTCGCCTCTGTGCCCGAAGCCTCGTTCGAGCAGGTGAGCCGGGCGGTGAACGGCGCCCAGCGCGCCTTCACCCAGTGGAGTCGCACCACCCCGGCCCAACGCAGCAACCTGTTGCTGCGCCTCGCCGATGCCATAGAGCGTCATGCCGAGGAGTTTGCGGCGCTCGAATCCCTCAACTGCGGCAAGCCCTATCTGGCGGTACTCAATGACGAGCTGCCGGCTGTGGTGGACTGTTTCCGCTTCTTCGCCGGCGCGGCTCGCTGCCTGCAGGGGCCGCTGGCGGGGGAGTACATAGAGGGACACACCAGCATGATCCGCCGGGATCCCATAGGTGTGGTGGGCAGCATAGCGCCCTGGAACTACCCATTGATGATGGCGGCCTGGAAGATGGCCCCCGTGCTCGCCGCCGGCAATACGGTAGTGCTCAAGCCCTCAGAGCAGACTCCGCTCACCGCCCTGCGCCTGGCCGAGCTCGCCAGCGAGCTCTTCCCCCGCGGCGTCATCAACATCGTCTGCGGCCGTGGCGAGAGCGTGGGGGCACCGCTGGTGGAGCATCCGCTGGTGCGCATGGTGTCCCTGACCGGTGATATCGCCACCGGCCAGAAGATACTGCAGAGCGCCGCCCGTACCATGAAGCGCACCCACCTTGAGCTGGGAGGCAAGGCGCCTGTCATCATCTTCGACGATGCGGATCTGGAGGCCGTGGTGGCCGGCATTCGCACCTTCGGCTTCTACAACGCCGGCCAGGACTGCACCGCCGCCTGCCGCATCTATGCCCAGGGCAAGATCTACGACAAGTTTGTCGCCGCCATGACGGATGCCGTGGCCTCCATCAAGGTCGGTAGTCAGCGCGAGGAGGGGGTGGAGATGGGGCCGCTCATCTCGGACAGGCAGCGCAACCGGGTCGCCAGCTTCGTCGAGCGGGCCCAGAGCAGCGGTCATGTGGAGGTGACGGCGGGGGGCAAGATCCGCCCCGGCAACGGTTTCTTCTTCGAGCCGACCCTGATCGTCGGCGCCCGCCAGGAGGATGAGATAGTGCGGCGCGAGGTATTCGGCCCAGTGGTGTCTGTATAGGACCTATTGAACTGATCACTGGGAATGGTTAGGGAATAAGTGGGATCTTGAGGGATTAGATGGGATCGGGAAACCAGAAGGAAAGCGGCCTGTAGAGCGATCAAAACTCTGCAGGCCGTTTTCGTTGGAGCGGATCCACGAAATGATCAGCGGATCCAAAAGCGGCAAAAAATCGCTAGTGAATTGATCACAGCTGATTTGATGAGGCCGGGTTTAAACAGGCTTTAAACCGACATCACGTTTCGTTGATGATGCGCACAACGCGGCCAATCACCTTGCACACCTCATCGGCATCGACAGGCAGAGTGATTGGCTCATAGCGCGGGTTCTCGCAGTTCAGGCTCCATCCGCCCGGGATCTTCTGCACATTGCGAATGAGCGCGGCGCCGTCGACTTCAACGACCATGAGGGATCCATCAGCCAGACGGTTGTCGCGGCTATTGATGATGACGGTGTCGCGGTGCTTGATCCGCTGCGCCATGCTGTCGCCGTTCTGCACAAAGAAAGCCAAATCGCTTGGCTCGAACCCACGCCATTTCAGCCACTTGGAAGAGACCGGGAAGGTGCCCCCCATCTCATTCAAGAAAAGCTCTGGCTCTTCTATGAAGAAACGCAGTTCAACGACATCATCATGTCTTCTTGTTTTATAACTTATTGATTCTTCTTCAATACTACTATCTCTACCAAGAAGTTTACCAAGACCTCCAGCAACGGATCCCACTGCTGCAGCGGCACCAATAAATGGAAAACCACCCGCAGCCGCCATCGGCCCGCCAGCCACTGTGGCAATAGGGGCACTTAACGCTGCACCAGCGCCAGGAACCCACGTCGCCACTCCTCCCTGGTTCGGCGGCGATAACTGATCGCTCACCGCCTTGGGTAGCACTGAGATGTGATACTCGAATGCCTTGGTGCCAGAACGCTTGCGCCGGGCCCCCTCCTTTCCTTTCGCCCACTCGTCCAGGATGTCCCTGGTGCGGCGGTCTGTCGTCGGCATTCCTTCCAGCCCGGCCACCTCTTTTGCAGTGACCCACAATTTCCGATTCCCACCCTGGGAATCGGAAATCACTTCCGATTCATGTTCACTCATTTCCGAATCCCGTAACCAATTGTTTGTATTGGCTTTGTATGCGTATTGAGGAGTGATTCTGAAAAGTCGAATCGGAAACAACGGAAAAATAAATTTCCGATTCGCTTGATCTCACGTCCGTTTCGTCTTTATAGTCTGGTTAATAAGACGAGTAACCAGATGGAGTTACAAAGATGAGTTACCAAGTTAGCGAAATAGTCTCGCAGAAAAAGACACCGGAGGGGAGCGGAAATGTTGACTGGCATCGTGCTGATGTCGTCGCCGCTCTCAAGAAAAAGGGGATGACCATCTCTGCGCTGAGCCGTGCCAACGGACTAGCGGCCAGCACACTGGCAAACGCATTCCGCTTGCCATGGCCGAAAGGGGAAAAAATCATCTCTGGTGCTCTTGGTCTTGAACCAAAAGACATCTGGCCTAGCCGTTATCAAAACCTGCAACAGGCCAGTTGAGGAGCATCGCGATGGAGTGGTTCACCTCATCTGAGTTGGCAGGCACAGCAGGCATGCCAACAACAGACCGCCAAATCAGAAACATCATGAAGGATCTGGCTTCATCCGATCCTGAGAAAGCCCGCCAGCGCGAAGGGAGCAAAGCCACCGAATACCACATCAGCATCTTGCCGCCGGTTGTCCAAGCCGCCCTGCTGCGCAAATCCGGCAAGGTCAAGGTCGGTGGCATGACGCTGGATCTGCCCAAGCCCCAGGCGCCGCGCTACTGCAAAGAGCAGCTGTGGGCCAACTGGAGCAAGGCCAACGACAAGGCCCACGCCAAGGCCAAAGACCGCCTGAAAGCGGTGCAATCCGTGCATGCCCTGGTGGCGAACGGCAGCACCCTGATGGAGGCCTACCAGCATATCTCTGCCGAGTTCGCCATCGCCCTGCCGACCCTGCGCCGCTACTGCGCCGCAGTGAAGGGATTCGATGACTGCGACTGGCTGGCCGTGCTGGTGCCCAAGCAGCAGCAAGCAGCCACCGAAAGCCGCGCCGCCCGTCTGGCCCCCGTCAGCGATCAAGCCTGGGAGTTCTTCAAGGCCGACTACCTGCGCCGCGAGCAGCCTAACGCCTCGGTCTGTTATGAGCGGTTGAAGCTGGCCGCCCGCGATCAAGCCTGGGCCGTGCCCAGCCTGAGCAGCCTGATGCGCCGCCTGGAGCTGGAAGTGCCCAAGCCCCAGCAGGTGATGTTGCGCCAGGGCGAGCACGCGCTGATGCAGCTCTACCCGCCGCAGGAGCGCACTATCGAAGGGTTGGATGCCATGGAGTGGATCAACGGCGACGGCTACCTGCACAACGTCTTCGTGCGCTGGTTCAACGGCGAAGTGATCCGCCCCAAGACCTGGTTCTGGCAAGACATCTACAGCCGCAAGATCGTGGGCTGGCGCACCGACATCAGCGAGAACACCGACAGCATCCGCCTGTCCCTGATGGACGTCTGCAGCCAATACGGCATCCCGCGCGAGATCACCATCGATAACACCCGCGCCGCCGCCAACAAATGGATGACCGGGGGCGTGCCGAACCGCTACCGCTTCAAGGTCAAGCCAGACGATCCGCTCGGCCTTATCCCTCAGCTGGGCATCAAGCTGCACTGGTCCAGCGTGCTGCTGGGTAAGGGGCACGGTCAGGCCAAGCCGATCGAGCGTGCTTTCGGCAAGGGTGGTTTGGAGCAATACATCGATATCGCCCCCGGTTTGGATGGTTGCTACACCGGCCCCAATCCCATGGCCAAGCCGGATAATTATGGTGAACGGGTGGCTAATGCAGAGGACTTTCTGCGCATGGTTGCCGAGGGTGTAGCGATGTACAACGCCAAGCTGGGCCGCCAGACAGAAGCCTGCCGGGGCGTCATGAGCTTTGACCAGGCCTTTGCCCAGAGCTATGCCCAGGCCACCGTGCGCAAGGCCAGCCGCGAGCAACTGATGATGATGATGCTGCAGGCCGAGGCCACCCGCGTCAGCCAGCACGGCACCATCAGGCTCGAAGCCGGCGGCGCCATCGCCAGTCGCAACAACCGCTATTACCACCCCGATCTGGCCCAGTACGCCGGGCAGAAAGTGGTGGCCAAGTTCGACCCCCAGCGCCTGCACGAGGCGGTGATCGTCACCACCCTGCATGGCCAGACCATCTGCGAAGCGGAGTGCCAGGACAAAGTCGCCTTTGGTGACACCCAGCAGGCCCGCGAGCACAAGCGCAAGCGCACCCAGTTCGTCAAGGCCAACAAGGCCGCCGCACTGGCCCAGCAAGGGATGTCTGCCCTCGAAGCCGCCGCCCTGCTGCCCAGCATCAGCGATGAACCCGCCCCCGAAACCAAGGTGGTGGAGATGGTGCGCCCGGTGGCGCTCGGCAATGCCGCCCTGGCGGTGCAGCCAGCGCCCCTGGCGGCCAGCCAACCCAAGACAGAACCCGCCCCAGTCGTCGACTACGAGGCTCGCTATATCGCAGCCAACGAGCTGGCCCTGGCCACGTTGAAGAAAAGCCGGATTTAACCGGCGTTTACCCAAGAAAAAAGCGGCCTGTGGGGCCGCCTGAAAGGAGATTTACATGTCAAACGTAGTCACTTTAGACCAGAACAGCAACACCGGCAGCGACGTGATCGCCCGCGTCAAAGCCCTGCTGGAGCAGAGCACCGTCACCCAGGCGCAGATCGCCAAAGAGATCGGCGTCTCCGGCTCGACCGTCAACCAGCTGCTCAATGGCAACTACAAGGCGGACCCGACCGCGATGGTGCAGAAGCTGGCCAACTGGCTGACCGCCCGCGACCAGCGGGCCGATGCCCCCCGCGATCCCGGCTTTGTGATGACCGAGACCGCCAAGCAGATCATGGCCGACATGGGCTATGCGCTGACCACCCAGAGCATCGTCATCATTCACGGCATCTCTGGCGTGGGCAAGACCACCGCCCTGCGCGAGTTCCAGCGCAACAACAACAACGTCTGGGTGATCACCACCAGTCCGAGCCGCGCCACCATGACCGAATGCCTCTACGAGCTGGCCATGGAGCTGGGCATGGACAACGCCCCGCGTCTGCGTGGCCCCCTGGCCCGCGCCCTGCGCCGTCGACTGCGCAACACCAAGGGCTTGATCGTGGTGGACGAAGCGGACCACGTAGACCGCCCCACCCTGGAAGAGCTGCGCATCCTGGCCGAGGAGGTCGAAGTGGGCCTGGTGCTGGTCGGCAACAGCCGGGTTTACACCCAGCTGACCGGCGGCCCGCGCAGCGAGGACTTTGCCCGCCTGTTCTCCCGCATCGCCATGAAACGCGCCCTGACCAAGGCCAAGAAGGCCGATGTGCTCGCCTTTGCCAGCGCCTGGAACATCACCGGTGCGGCCGAGCTGGATCTGCTGCTGCGCATCAGCGAACGCCCGGGGGCCCTGCGCCTGGTCAGCAAGAATCTGAAACTCGCGGTGATGTACTCGGGCGGTGAACCGCTGACCGAGCAGATCCTGCTGCACACCTTCAACAAGCTGGAGGGGGAGTGATGAATTCCATCTGGTTCAAATTCCTGTGCTGGCTTGGCCGCAAATTCCCTGAATCAGGGCTGCCGATTGCCCGTGTATATAACGCCACAGGTAGCGAGCACTACACCCTCTATCGAGACGGGATGGTGATGGTTGAGTCAGTTGGTAGTAAGGCCATGGATGTCTTGCCACTGGTGCTGTGCAGCCAATCGCTTGTCGAGGCATTTGCTGAAGAAATTGGAGGTGTTCGATGAACGCCAACCCCCAACAGACGACCTTCTACGGCGTCACCACCGACCAGAACTGGACCCATGTCCACCTGCCGAGCGGCCGCAAGGGCCACGAGGTGAGCCGCAGTGATGGCGAGGTGGTGATCCAGTGCGATCAGGGACTGACACAGAGCTATGAAGAAAACTGGCTGCACCTCACCTGGGCGCCGCTTGACCGTGATTCACAAGGAGAGAACGCATGAACATTCGCACCAACAGCATCGGCGTCATCGCCCAGCGCGTCATCGCCACCCTGCGCAAGAGTGGCTGCCAGGTGCTGGCCGTCAAGGCTGCCCAAGTCCGCCCCATGATCGAGATCGCTTACCCCACCGATGCGCTGAAAAAGGACGCCATCGAGCTGAGGGAGCAGGTCAATGGGCTGCGTCGCCGCGCCTATGCCGCCCGCCTCGGCGACTGCATCGTCCACTGGCATGAAGACCTGCCGCAAGACGACTTCGAACTGACCGGCAACATGACCGCGGTCGAGTACCTGCACCACCGCGCCGCCGGCTTCCCGGCTTAACAGGAGAACACAGCAATGACCACCCAACCCAACAACCTGCGCAAGAACGCCCTGGGGCACTTCGTACCGGAGTCTCTGATCGCCCCGCTCGACCTGCTGCGCGATGACCTGGTGACCCGCCTGTGCAACGAGGCGCACGAAGAGAAGCTGCGCCTGCTGGCCCGCAAGGCCAGCATCGCCCAGGAGATCGAAGCCTTCATGGATCTGTCGGCCGCCGAGTACGGCGTGCAGTACGGCGGCACCAAGGGAAACGTCACCCTGACCAGTTTTGATGGCCGCTTCCAGGTGGTGCGGGCCATCGGCGAACACCGCAAGTTCGACGAGCGCCTGCAGACCGCCAAAACCCTGATCGACGCCTGCATCGGCCGCTGGAGCGAGGGCAGCAGCAGCGAGATCCGCGCCCTGGTGGATCACGCCTTCCGCGTCAACAAGGGCGGCCACGTGGACGTCAATCAGGTGCTCTCCCTGCGCAAGCTCGACATTCAGGATGCTGAATGGAAATCAGCCATGCAGGCCATCGCCGACGCCATCACCGTGGTCGGCAAGGCCGAGTACATCCGGTTCTATGAGAAGACCGGTACCGGGGCCTACAAGGCAATCGTCATCGACTGGTCGAAGCTGTGAGGCCCGCCATGAAGAACCTGACCCCCGAAGTGATCAAGCAGTTGGCGCTGGCCCAACTGCTGGCAGACCAGAGTGAAGACCAGGGCACCGAGTTTGAAGATGGCACCTATGAGCAAGGTGTACGCGACGCCCTGGGCTGGATGTGCGGGCTGCTCGATAACCCGCCCTATAACCCGACCGAGTGGCCCGTCACCGAAGCAGAGCTGGCCATCATGACCGAAGGCCTTGGGCTTGTCGGGATAGACGATGGAGTTTGAAACCCGTTATGGCCCGCTGTACGTCACCCGCCACGCCTTCCAGCGTTGGGTGCAACGTACCGGCCGCAGCGAACTGGAGATGCTGGGCGCCCTGTCACGGGCGTGGCGCCCAAGCAAACGCCAGCTGCGGCGGATCCGGCAGCGCGAGGCGGGATGGAGCCCGCGCCGGATCCTCGAATGTGACCATGCCTACTTCATCTTGAAGAACGGCTCAATCGTCACCGTTTACGACAAGCACTGAACCGCATTTAAACAGGAGCAACACCATGAGTAATCCGGCTTTGAAGGGCGACGAGATCGCCCACCAAATCGCAAATAAGCCGAACGGCTACCTGGCACTGGCCACCCGCGCCGCCGAACTGGAGCGCGAGGGCCGCTATATCGCCGCCCAGGATCTGTGGAAGGCAGCCTGAAAAGCGGCCAAGAACGCATTGAATCTCCCGCGCCGCCAAGGCGACCAAGCGTGATCAGTCCGCGTCGCTGCATGGCTGGATTGCCGCGAAGCAGGTGGAGCTGAATGCCGGTGTCGGTGGCCAGGAACAAGCAAAGTTGGGGGCAGTATGAGCATCAGCAAGGAGCAGTGGAAGGCCATTGAGGCCGAGCTGAAAGGCAGTTGGGTGTGGGTCAAATTCAAGCTGCATGGGCACGAAATTCTCGTGACCCGTGAGCGAAAGAGCGAAAGCACCAGCGTTCTGCCGGTTTATATCGATGGTTCGATCAAGGGAATTTGGTGGAAATATCTGGACGAGATAGACCCCACTGACGAGTTCATGAACAAGGTGGTTAAACAGGTCTACTTCCACAAGTTCATCAAGCGCTATGGCAAGAAAGAACTGGTGAACTATGCCAGAACCAAGCGCGAGTGTGGCGCCAAGTTTGCCAATGAACTGTATGGCAAGGAGCCAGAAAAACAGGGGAAGTTCTATCTATCCCCCTTCTTCGGCAGCAGTGCAACCCTGGTGCGCCAGTTCAAGAAGATCGAGGGGTTGGAGCTGGTCAGCGAGCTGAAAGAGGTGACGGCATGAGCATCAAACCCCGGACCTTCTATCTGGCGGTGGCGCTCTATTGGGCGCTGCTGATCCCGGCTGCCGCCTGGGCGGTGTACGAAATTGTGAAGTAGGGAGTGACCGACATGTCGAACGTGAAATACCTGCTCAACACCAGCGTGGCCGATGGCAAAAGCTCCCTGGAGTGCCAACTGCAAAGCAACCCGCAGCAGGCCCTGGACGATGCGCAGCTGGCCATCGACTTCATCAACCAGTACGGCCAAGCCGCGAAGCATCGCTCCCGCCTGGCCATGCTGACCACCATCGTCAACAAGGCGCGTAAGCAGCTGGGCAAGTAAGCGAAACGGGGGCTCGCCCCCGTCTGCCTGGCGTGGTTGCCAGGCACTGATGAGCAGCCGACCGGGCCCGGTCATAACCCACTCCTGAAACCAGTGAGGACGCTATGACCCGAGAAGTGCTGAACAACCTGTTAAACCGGCTCTATGGCGAGATGGCCATCGCGCTGGATTGGAAAGCGAAGCTGGTGCTGCAGCGCCGGTTTGTTGCCCTGTCACGGGGCGCAAGAAAGTACCACGCCAACGATCTGGCCGGTGATGCCCTGCGCGGCGCCGAACAGTTGCTGGCAGAGCTGGAGGCCGACCGCCTGCAGTGGAATGGCAAGGGGGCCGTATGCACGGTGAATACACGCCACTGATGAAACCCGGCTTGCTGGCCAAGCGGCTGGCCTCTGGCAAGGCGAGGCTGGATCCCGAGATGGGTCTGGAAAAGCTCTGCAGCGGCTGCAACGAATACTGGCCGCAAGACACGGCCTTCTGGTCAGTGTGGAACAGCGCCAGATCCTGCGATGGGCTGCAGCACTACTGCAAGGCCTGCGAGGGGGAGATCGCCGTCAAGCGTTGGAAGGAGAAAGCAGCATGAAGCTGACCGCCTACCAACGACGTCAGGTGGACTACGTCAAGGCCAATATGCCCGGCATGGTCACCCGCCAGCATAAGGGGATGAACCGGGCCGCCGTGAAGGCGGCCAAGGCCGAAGACGACCAGAAGGCCATGGCCTGGCTTGATCGCACCGTGCCCCGCTGGCGAGAAGGCAAGCCGCCCAAGACCAACAAGATTTATGTCGCTGCGCTCTCGGTGAGCGATGCAGATGAGGAGCAAGACGATGATGAATAAACACAGCTGGGAAGCCCTGGCGCAAAAGATCAAGCAGGTTCCTGACTACCGCCACAAGAGCGCGGCCATGCTGGCCGAGGCATTGGGAGAGTGCTCTGAACGGCAGATGCTGAGATGGATCCGCACCCTGATAGATAAGGGACTGATCGAGCCACGTTCACTGATCACTTACGATGGATTGCTGACGGTGCGCCGCATCCAGCGTTATCTGGCCCAGCATCAGGGCACTGTTTATCTGGGTCTGCTGGCTAAAGAGGTCTATGGCGCAGGTAACAATTACTCCTGGTTGCGCTGGCTGATCCAGAAGGCGGTGGCGGAAGGCTTCGAGCTGGATGCCTCGCGCATTAGCAGCGAGACCATCCCCACACAACTGCGGGCCAAACGCCGCGAAGTGGAGGGCAAGCCCCGTTTTATCAGCTGGGAAGAAGTTGACCCAGAGCACCTGCAGCGGTTCGTCGCTCTCCATCAATTTAACGGAGGCCGCCATGCAGCCTGATGCCAAGCGTCTGCTTACCCTGGTGCACGTCGGCCGCCGCGAACTGGGGCTGGATGATGAGGATTATCGCGCCCTGCTGGAGTCGGTCACCGGATCCCGCTCTGCCAAGGGGCTCAAGGCCGCACAGCTGGAGGCCGTGGTCATCGCTATGAAGGGGCTGGGGTTCAAGGTGAAGGGAAACACGACTGGCCGCCGTTCGCCGCCCAGCGCCACCCATGTGCAGGCTCCAGAGGTGCGCAAGCTGCGGGCTATCTGGATCACCATGAAGCAGGACGGCCTGCTGCACGACGGATCGGAAGATGCCCTGGGCAGCTTCATTCGCAGGATGACGGCCAATGCCAACGGCGGCGTGGGCATCAACCGGGCGGAATGGCTCACCTCCATCCAGGCAGAGCGGGTGTTGGAGGCGCTGAAAAAGTGGCACATTCGCCTGATGACCGATGCCATCATCGCCCGGGGTGAATCGGTGCCTGAAACCCTCAGCCATCGGCATGATGCCAAGCCGGGCTATGACCTGATCCGGGATGCCTATGAAAACCCGGGCCAGCGCCCGCCGCGAATCATGGTGCTGGATGGAAACGAGACCATAGACGAATTGAACAACAAGGCCCAATAATGGGCCTTTATTTTGGAGGTGTTATGACGTTATTGATCGGTTTGGTGGTGCTGGCCTGCGCGGTTTGGGTGCTGTTCGATTCACACAAGAAGGGGGCCCGCAATCCTGCTGGGTGGGCGGTGTTCGTGGCGGTGATCTGGTTCATCGCGTTCCCGTTCTACCTCTACAAGCGCAACAAGCTGGCACCCGCTGACAAGGCCCCTGCGCCGAGTAATCGCTGGGTCGGGTTGGCGCTTGTGGTGGTACTGGTAGGCGCTACCACCTTCAATGCCATGCGCCAGGAAGCCTTGCCCGCGTGCTCCTCGCCAGAAGTGACCGAGGTGCTGGGCCGCCTGTTGCCCGGTATGGCGATCACCAACCCGGCGCAGCGTCTGGAAAGCGCCGACTTCGGTGACGTTCGCCAGTGCAATGCCACCGTGGCCGGGAGCATCCAACCCTATCGGGTCACCTGGTACAGCAGCGACAAGGACCAGATCATCGTCACCCTGGAGTGATAGCCTGCCCCTTGGGAGCCCCGATCCAGGAGGTTATGATCTCAACACCCAGCCATGCTGGGTGTTGTTTTATCCGGGAGGGAGCGGCCATGAGCAATCGCGAAGAGCAGATCGAAATGTTTGGTGAAGCTGTGGGCAAGAACGAGGTGGGTCATCATCTTGACCGCCTGCTTAATGAAGATGCCGAGGCCGCCTGGCCGGAAACCCTGCGGGATCTCTACACCCTGATCGACCGCACTATCGAGCAGCACCGGGATGATGAATCCCTGTCGGTGATCCTGCTGTCGGCCATCGCCACCACCTTTGGTGGCGCCCGCTTCTATCTTCCCAAGGGCAAGAGCATCGAAGTGATGGTGCGCAGCATGATGGTCTGGAAGGCCTTCACCGGCAACAACACCTACGAGCTATCGCGCCAGTTCAAGGTATCGATGCGGGAGATCCAATATATCCTGGCCAGAATGCGCAAACTCGAAAACCGAGCCCGCCAGCGCGATCTGTTTGCCGGAACGGAACAAGCCGCCCCGTCATTAATCAAAAAGCATGGGCGCTTATATTAATTTGACGTTCGAAAAATTCACGGCAATATGACCCGCATATCACCACGCACCATATTGAAATAACAAAGGGCCCGTTGGCCCTTTGTTATTTCATGGCGAAACCCGTCGCTCCCAACCATTCCCGCCGCCACCGCACACTCGACGTATTAACCGTGAGGTGGATATGTCGAACGTCATCCAATTTAATCAGCCATATAGCCTGGCATTCCAGCATGCGATCCATTTCGTGCTGGATAAAGAAGGCGCCTTTCGCCCAGACATGGGCTATGTCAACGACCCCAAAGACCGGGGCGGTGAGACCAAGGCCGGCATCAGCAAGCGCGCCTACCCCAACGAAGACATCAAGAACCTGACCCTCGACCGGGCCATCTTCCTCTATCACCGCGACTACTGGCGTCAGGCCTATTGCGCCGAGCTACCCGCCGGCGTATCGCTTGCCGTCTTTGATGGGGCCGTCCAGCATGGCTGGCTCAGCTCGGTCAAGATGCTGCAGGAAGTCATGGGCGTTAAGGATGACGGCATCATCGGCCCCAAGACCAAGGCTGCTATCGCCAGCATGGATCCCGAGTGGGTGCTGGCTCGTCTGCTGCTGCGCCGCGCACGCTTCTATGGCCGCATCCTTATCAAGAACCCTTCCCAAGGCCGCTTTTTCGAAGGTTGGCACAACCGGCTGGCGCACCTGTCAGATGCCTGCTGGCAGGTGGTCGAAGGCAGTTCCAACCCTGACTATCGCAAGGTGGCCTGACATGGGCCGAAACTGGCAATGGAGTTTCGACCATGGCCGCGAACAGCGGCTCAAGCTGGAGCGAGAGGCCGCCGAGCAGGGGATCGCCGAGTGCGATGTCGATCGCGCCGTGCCGTTCCATAGCCATGACGGCACCATGCAATCCCAGTTCGCCAAGGGCTGGCGCTCGGTCACCCCTGCCGAGGTGTATGAGTCCCGCAACAAGCATCGTTTCAAGATCCTCACCACCGGCAACAGCAAGGTGGCCGAACACTGCGCCAGGCTGCGTGCGCTGTTCGCCGACCCCGCCAATAAGGAATCCCCATGCTCCCGTTAATCCCAGCCCTGGCCGCGCTCGCGGTGCAGCAGGGCCCAGCCTTGATCCGTGGGATCGCCGGCATGTTTGGCGGCAGCGCCACCGCCAACAAGGTGGCCGACCTGGTCGAGCAGGTATCAGGCATCAACCTGACCGCTGCCCAGCAGCAGGCCAGCATCGAAGAACAACTCGGCCGCATCACCGATCCTGTCGTGTTGCTCGAGCTGGATAAGCTCAGGGCCGAGATGGAGAAGGAGCAGACCCGCCGCATGGAGCTGCAACTGGCCGATAAGCAGAACGAGCAGCACGAGACCCAGGAGACCATTCGCAGCGGCGACGGCGCCACCGACACCTATGTGCGCAACACCCGGCCGTTGATGGCGCGTCAGTCCTGGTATGTCACCGCCCTCTATGTGCTGGCGTTCGAGGGGCTGGCCGTCGCCGACTTAGGCACCGGTGCCGATCTCAGCATGGTCGCCATGCTCAGCACCCCGGCCTGGGCTTATCTCGGCCTGCGTACCCTGGATGGCTTCGCCCCGCACCCCAAGAGCAGCGGCCAGAAGGTGCAATCCGCCGTGACCGGCGCCGTCTCCAAGCTGCTGACGAGGCGCTGATGACCGACCTGTTTGACCGTGCCCAGAAAAATGAGCAAGAGACCCGCGACCGCGATCTGGCCAACCAGCTGGCCAGGCGTGTTACCGAAACCCCAGACCAGGACGCCGCCGGCAACCGCTTCTGCCTGAGCTGTGGTGAACAGATTGCCAGTGAGCGGCTGGAGGCAGCGCCAGACGCCGTGCGCTGCGTCCCCTGCCAGAGCTGGCAAGAGACACTGGGGAGGCATCGCCATGGAGTTTGACTGGATCCCGAAGTGGTGGGGCGTCATCACCACCGGGGTGGCGATTCTGGCCACCGTCGTCATGTTGTGGTTGAGCAAGACCTTTGCCCGCCGCGAAGAACTGAAAGAAGTGAGCACTGCCATGGACGAGTTGACCACCCGCGTTTCCAGCCTCGAAACCCGTGTCGATAGCCTGCCTACGCAGGAGCAAATCAACAGCCTTGGCATTCAACTCGAAGAGCTTCGTGGGGATGTAAAGGCGCTCACCGCCCAGCTCAAACCTGCAAATCACCTGATTCAACTGCTGCTTGAGCAGCGTTTAAACGAGAAATAAACGGGGGTTATATGTCGTCTATGAAAGAAGTTGTGGTTCAGGACCAGCGCCTGCTGATCCTGCGCAGCTTGCGGGAAATGACCGGCTATTCGGCCAACGATTCGATTCTGGATTCGTGCCTGGAAGCCTATGGCCATAGCATCAGCCGCGACGCGGTGCGCACCCAGATGCGCTGGCTGGAAGAGCAGGGGCTGCTCACCGTCGAGAAGGTGGGCGAAACCCTGGTGGCCAAGCTGACCGGCCGGGGTGACGACGTGGCCACTGGCCAGGCCGTGGTCGATGGCGTCAAGAAACCGCGTCCGGTGTGACCATGAGGGAGCTGCTGATGAAAATGAAACGCGCCCTGGTGGGGCTGATGCTGGGTGGCCTGAGCGCCATGATAAGAGACTGGCCAGATGGGGTAACCCTGGCTGCAACGCCAATCGATAAGGCCATCCGCCAAGTGAAACGCGCCAGCCGCTACCGCCCCGCCTTCAATGGCGGGCTGCCGTCCGTCAAGCGGGCCCAGCGTCAGGCCAAGGCCAGGCGGGCCACCCGCCGCGCACGCCGGTTGGGCCACGCATGAAAGCCCGCCTACTGGATATCGCCGCCATGATGGCCGTGGGCTACCTGCTGGCCCTGCCCATCGTTGGCGATCCGGTCCATGCGCTCTGGGGCTGCACGGCCCCGCTCGTTGACAAGCTGCTGGGGTAACCATGACCACCAAGACCAAGAACACCAAGAGCAAGATCCAGCAGCTGCCAGCCGATATCCGCAGCCAGCTGGCGGCCATGTTGCGCTCTGGCGACATGTCGCAGAAAGATATTCTGGCCGAGGTCAATCAGCTGATCCTGGAAGCTGGCTTGCCGCCGGAAGAGCAGATCAGCCGCACCGGGTTGAACCGTTATTCGAAGCAGGTAGAGGCAGCAGGTAGCCGCATCGCCAAGGCGAGAGAAATGGCCGAGGTGCTGACGTCAAAACTGGGGGATGCCCCAACCAGTCAGATCGGCAACCTGATGGCCGAGAACATGAAGACCATGGCATGGGAAACCTCCATGGCGTTGATGGAAGCCACGGAAGACGGCGAGATGATCGACATCAAGCAGTTCAATCAGTTGGCCCTTGCCTATCAGCGGATCTCTCAATCTTCCATCCTGAACCAGAAACTGGAGAAGGAGATCCGCGCCGCGTTCGCTGCCGAGGCCGCCAATGCTGCCGAGAAGATTGTGAAGTCGGCAGGGCTGACGGCCGAGACCGCCGCCCAGATTAAACAGCAGATCTTGGGGATTGCGTGATGAACCACCTGACCCCAGCCGAAAACGCCCTGCGCAACCAATCAGCGGCCGCCATTATCGGCGGCCAGTTCGATCCCAATGAGGTGCTGCTGCCCTATCAGAAGCGCTGGATAGCTGACCAGGCCAAAATCAAGATCGCCGAGAAGTCGCGGCGAACCGGTCTGACCTGGGCAGAAGCGGCCGATGCTGCGCTCAATGGCTCCATGTCTACTGCCGCCGGCGGTTGCGACACCTTCTATGTCGGCACCACCAAGGATATGGCCCGCGAGTTTATCGAGGCCGCCTCTATGTGGGCCAAGGCCTACGACTTTGCCGCCAGCGAGATCGGCGAAGAGGTGCTGGAGAACGAAGACAAAGACATCCTGGTCTACGTCATCAACTTCGCCAGCGGCTTCAAGATCAAGGCGCTCAGCTCGAACCCCAGCAACCTGCGGGGGATGCAGGGCAACGTGGTGATCGATGAAGGGGCGTTTCACAAAGACCTGGCCGCCATCCTCAAGGCCGCCAACGCCTTGACCATGTGGGGCAGCAAGGTGCGCATCATCTCGACCCATAACGGTATCGAGAACCTGTTCAATACCCTGATCATGGAAACCCGAGCAGGCAAGCGGCAAAGCTACTCCATTCACCGCATCGATATTGAAACCGCCTGTAATGAAGGGCTTTACAAGCGGATTTGTCAGGTCAAGAAGAAAGAGGCGTGGAGCGAAGAGGGCGAGCGCAAATGGCTGGCAGAACTGCTGTCAGACTGTGCCACCGAAGAAGACGCCCGGGAAGAATACTACTGCGAGCCCAAGAGCGGCGGCGGTGCCTATCTGCCCCGTGGCCTGCGCGAACGGGCCTGCCGGGTCGAGGGGCCTGTGCTGCGCTTTACCGGGTCGGCCACCTTCAACAGCGCCAGCGAATCGGAGCGCAACGCCGAGATGCAGGAATGGCTGGAGGCCGAAGCCTTCCCCGAACTGATGAAGCTGGATCGCAGCCATCGCCACGCCCTGGGCGAAGACTTCGCCCGCTCCGGTGATCTGACGGTGTTCGCCCCGATCCAGGTGCTGCCGGATACCCGCCGCCGGGTGCCCTTCACCGTCGAGCTCAAGAACACCCCGTTCAAACAGCAGGAGCAGGCGCTCTATTTCATCTGCGATCGCCTGCCGCGCCGCGATGGCATCTGGCTCGATGCCCGTGGCAATGGCCAGTACCTGGCCGAACAGGCCGCCTACCGCTACGGCCAAGAGGTGGTGCAGGTGATGCTCTCGGTCGGCTTCTACCGCGAGAACATGCCGCGCTTCAAGGCGGCCTTTGAAGATGACGAGCTGGCGCTGCCTAAGCACGAAGACATCATCACCGACTTGGGGCAGATCCAGATCTACCGGGGCACCCCCGGCATTGACGACAGCCGCACCCAGGGCAGTGATGGCAACAAGCGCCACGGCGACTCGGCGGTCGCCATCTTCCTGGCCTATCTGGCCAGCCGGGCCGAGAGCCATGTTTACGAACTGCACCGCATCGCCAAGGTGGGTGCCCCCCAGAAAGACAACGATGGCCAGCGGCAGATGAACCTGACCCGTGGCCTGCGTAACGGAGGCGGATTACTGTGACCACCATTCTCGATGCACGGGGCAACCCCATCAAACCCGACAAGCCGGCGCTGAGTGAAGACATCGCACTGGCCCACACCACCAGCGTGCGCAACCCGCGCCCCAACAGCGTGGCCAGCACCATTACCCCCCAGCGTCTGGCGGGGCTGCTGCGCGCGGTGGTCGATGGCAACAATCCCCAGGATTACATGACCCTGGCCGAAGAGATCGAAGAGCGGGATCTGCACTACGCATCCGTGTTGCGTACCCGCAAGCTGGCCGTGGCGGCCTTGCCGCCCAGTGTCGAGGCCGCCAGTGAGGATGCTTTCGACAAGAAGCTGGCAGACGAAGTGCGCCTGCTGATGGAGAGTGACCAGATCCCCGAGCTGTTCTTCGACCTGCTCGATGGCCTGGGCAAGGGCATGGGGGTGTGCCAGATCCTGTGGGATACCACCGTCACCCCCTGGGTGCACAAGGATTACAAATGGGTCGACCCCCGCTATCTGCGGCCGGATGCCGAGACCCTGAGCGAGATCCTGCTTATCAGTGACGACGCCCCACAGGGCAAGGCGCTGGAGCCATACAAGTTCATCATCCACCTGCCGCGCACCAAGAGCGGCAGCATCTGGCGCAACGGCCTGACCCGCCTCTGCGCCGTGATGTACATGCTGAAAAGCTTCACGGTGCGGGACTGGTGGGCGTTCGCCGAAGTGTTCGGCATCCCCATCCGGGTAGGCAAGTACGGCCCCAACGCCACCACCGATCAGATCGCCACCCTCAAGAACGCCATCGCCACCATCGCCAGCGACGCCGGCGCGGTGATCCCTGACAGCATGATGGTGGAGCTGGTCGAAACGGCGAAGGGGAACGGCGGCGATACCCTGTTCGAGAACATGGCCCGCTGGGCAGACGAGCAGACCAGCAAGGCGGTGCTGGGCCAGACCATGACCACCGACGATGGCAGCAGCCGCGCCCAGGCCACGGTGCACAACGAAGTGCGCCTGGACATCGCGAAGTGGGACGCCCGCCAGCTCGAAGCCACCATCAACGAGTACCTGGTCAAGCCTTTCATCGTGCTGAACTGGGGTGTGCAGAAGGTATACCCGCGCGTCTGCATCCGGGTGCCGGAGCCGGAAGACCTCAAGCTGCTGGTCGATAGCCTGATGCCGCTGATCGATCGCGGCATGAAGGTGAGCGAGAGCGCGATGCAAGAGAAGTTCGGGCTGGCGGCGCCCAAGCCTGAAGAAACCACCCTGCAGCCGCTGAGCGCCATGCAGCTGCCGGCCATGCAGCCGCTGGCCATGAACAGGCGACAACCCCAGCGCCTCGCCATCAACCGGATCCAGCAACCGAGCGAGCAGGCCATCGAGCAGCTGACCGACGAGGCGATGAGCGACTGGGTCGAGGTGGGCGGCGAGGACTTCATGAACCCGCTCATCGAGCTGGCCAAGACAGCAACCAGTTTTGAGGAATTCAACGCGGGTCTGCTGACCCTGCAGGAGACCCTGGGCGCCGACACCTTCACCCCGCAACTGGCCGATTACCTGTTCAGGATGCGCGGCATGGGGGATGCGCAAGATGCCTGAACCCAAGACTACCAACTTTCCGCCCCAGGCGGCGCTGGACTGGTTCAAGGCCAAGGGCATTCAGCCCGGGTTCGATTATCGGGATGTGTGGCTGGAGGAGCAGGCCAACGCCTTCACCGTGGCCAAGATGCTCAACGCCGATCTGTTGGTCGAGGTGCGGGCCCTGGTCGAACAAGCCCTGGCCGAGGGCCAGACCTATCAGCAGTTCGCGGCGGCCATCAAGCCGCTGCTGGTGAAGTCAGGGTGGTGGGGCATCCAGGAGATGGACGACCCCGCCACCGGTGAAACCAAGCGGGTGCAGCTCGGCAGCGAGGGGCGCATCAAGACCATCTACCGCACCAACATGCGCACCGCCCGCGCCGCTGGCCAGTGGCAGCGCATCGAGCGCACCAAGCGGGCCATGCCCTATCTGGTCTACCAGCTCGGTCCGGCCCGTGAGCACCGCGCCCTGCATGTCAGCTGGAACGGCATCACCCTGCCGGTGGACGATCCCTGGTGGCAAACACACATGCCGCCCAACGGCTGGGGCTGTCACTGCTGGGTGCGCCAGATCAGCAAGTTTGAATACGCCAAGCTCGAAGACACCCAGGGCTATCAGTTCGCCGCGCCGGCAGATGGCACCAAGGAATGGGTGAACACCCGCACCGGGGAAGTGGAGACCCTGCCAAAGGGGATCGAGCCGGGATGGAACTACAACCCGGGCAAGAGCCGCGAGCAGGCCCTCAATGCCGACTTGGCAGCCAAGGAACAAACCATGCGTAAGGCGCTCTCAGAGCCGCTGTGAGCGTTTTGGGCTACCAGCGTATTCATGAACTGGCCCAAATAGAATCTGGCGCTGTTTAAAGGTGGTTTAAAGATGGTGTGAGGCGGTGGAGAACCCTCGATAATGGCCCCGCCTCACCCTGTGCTGGATTGCCCCTCTTCTCGTCCGTCAGGATCCTGTGTACCCTGTTGATGTCCGGTCATCACCCCGCACCGGGCATCTCTTCCTCGTTACCCCATGCCGCCATCCGGCGAAAACCGTCACTCACATCGCCATGACCCGTGGCGCCATGCTCTCAACGTCCACACACATACCGTGTTCCATTCAACCCACAGCCACCTGGCGGGAGGTTGTTATGTGACGGAGCGAGCCATGCCCAAGATCCACCTTGCCCTCTGCTTTGACTTGTCGCGCCAGACCGTGCGCAACGAACAGGTCTGGCTTCCGCTGGTTCCCCCCGGGGTATTCAGCGGCAATGACGGGCGTACCTGGAACAACAGCAACCCGGATGCCGTGGTAGCCGCGTTCACCAAGAAACGTCCGTTCGACGTTGAGCATGCCACCCACATCAAAGGCCCCAAGGGCGAGAAGGCCCCGGCCATCGGCTGGATCCTCTCCCTGCAGAATATCGGCGGCGAAGTGTGGGGCATGGTGGACTGGAACAGCGAAGGGCGCGAGATGCTGGAGAAGAAGGAATATGCCTTCTACTCCCCGGCCTTCACCTTCGACGACGCCGGTACCGTGCTGAGCATTGCCAGCGTCGGCCTGACCAACGAGCCCAACCTCGATCAACTCCCTGCCCTGAACCGTGAGGAAACTCCAATGCCCTTGCCCGTTGAACTGACCCAAGCCCTGGGTCTGGGTGCTGATGCGGATACTGCGTCCGCGCTCACCGCCATCAATACCATCAAGGCCGATCACCAGCTGGCCCTGAACCGTGCCGCTGCAGGCCCTGACCTGACCAAGTTCGTCCCGAAAGAGACCTACGAGCTGGCCCTGAATCGCGCTACCACCGCCGAGGACAAAGTCAAGCAGACCGAAGAGGCCAAGCTGGGCGCCCTGGTCGATGATGCCATCGCCGCCGGCAAGATCGCCCCGGCCAATAAAGAGATGTTCCTCGGCATGTGCCGTGCCGAAGGCGGGGTCGAGCAGTTCAAGAAGTTCGTCGAGGCCGCGCCGGTCATCGCCGATGCCAGCCAGGTGAGCACCACCACCCAGCAAAACAACGGGGCCCTGAGCAAGGAAGAGCTGGCCTTGTGTCGCGCGATGGGCGTCAAGCCTGAAACCTGGTTGGCCAACCGCCACCACAAGCCAACTTACTAACCGGAGAGTCTGACCATGGCTTTTACTGAAGCGCAGATTATCGAAGCCCTGACCGTCGGCTCTAATGCCGCCTTCGTTGAAGGGCTCAACCGTGCCACGCCGCAGTGGGACAAGATTGCCACCAAGGTTCCCAGTTCTGGTTCCAGCGAGTTTTATGGCTGGCTCAAAGACCTGCCTGGTATCGAAGAATGGGTCGGTGACCGGATGCTCAAAGAGCTGGGTTCCCATGGCTATGCCATCCCCAACGTCACCTATGAAGCCTCGATCAAGATCAAGCGCGAAGACCTCGACGATGACAAGATCGGAAAGTATTCGGTGCTGGCTCGCGCCTGGGGTCAGGAAAGCGGCCTGTTCCCGGATAAAAAATCCTATGCCCTGCTGGCGGCGGGTTTCAGCACCCTCTGCTATGACGGCCAGAACTTCTTCGACACCGACCACCCGCTGGATACCACCCCGGCCAGCACCTTCTCCAACGTGATTGGTGACCCGGGCACCGATACCGGTGCTGCCTGGTTCCTGTTGGATAACAGCCAGATCCTGCTGCCGGTCATCTTCCAGGAACGGAAACCCATAGTGCTGGACTTCGTTGGCGCGACTAGCGAATACGCCTGGTTCAACAACATGGTGGCACAGGGGGTTGACGGTCGTCATGGCTATGGCTTCGGTTTCCCGCAGACGGCAATCGGCTCCAAGACTGTGCTGGATGCGGCCAACTTCGAGGCGGCCAAGACCAAGCTGGCCAGCATGAAGAAGTCCAACGGAACCCCGCTCGGCACCATGGCCACCACCCTGGTGGTAGGGCCAAGCAACGAAGCGGCAGCCCGCAAGATTGTCAGTCGCGAGTACCTCGAAAACGGCGAGTCGAACATCTATTACAACAACGTCGAGATCGTTGTCTCCCGTTACCTCGTGTAACCGGCGCCCGTTGGCCTGGGCAGAGCTTCACTGCGATGAAGCCCAGGCATCCATCAACCAGGCCTGGGTGGAGCTTCCAAGCGTCGAAGCCCAGGCCCCCTGGAGAACCCCATGGCCACGATCACCAAAGCGCTGAGTGCTGATGCCTGGGTGCTGGTTTCCGCGGCCGGTAGCGGCACCCTGGAGAACCAGACCAACCAGATCGTGCTCTATCGCACCGATGCTGCGCTGCCTGCCCCGAGCGTGACGGTTGGCCATCACCTTGGCCGTGGCCAGCGTGAGGCCTGGAGCTTTGATCCCCCCCAGAACCTGTACGCGCGGCTGCCCATCTCGGGCAGCGGCGTGCTGGTAGTGACGGAGGGCTAAGCCATGCCATTAGCGAAGGCATTCGTCTACCTGGCACCCAAGCGCAAGAAGAGCGAAGTGTCGTGGACTGCGTTGACTGGGCCGGCCGCCGTGTTGGCAGCCGACACCAACGTAGACCTGATCGCGTGGCTCAATGCCTTACCTGCTCCGCAGTCAGGCACGCTGGCCCCGTTCTTCAATACGACCAGCAGCAAACTGAACGCCTTCAACAGCAATGACACCCTGACGTTCAAGCTCAACCTGGTGGGCAGTTGGTCCGGTGGTTCGGCCCAGCGATCGATGCAGCTCGACTTCATCGGTACCAACGGTAACCGACTGGTTGAAAGTCGAGATGTGCAGGTGACGGAAGATGTCATCACGTTGACCGCCCCACTTTCCATTGATGCTGGCGGCTATATCGCCACCAACGGCACCAAGCCGGTGATCCGCTCTAACAACGGCTCATTCACGGCCACAGCCGTGCTGATCATTGCCGAGCAGGCCACAAGGCAAACCCAAATTTCGGCGGTGTAAGTCGCCTTTACCACCCCTTTACAGGAGCATTGAAATGGCACCTCGCAAGCAAGTAGACGACAAAAGCCAGCCGCTGGCAGCGGCAGCAGTGGGCGCAGGTACCGAGCAGGTGCAAGCGCAAGCCGAACAGAAGAAAGACGGGGCTGTGTTGGTAGACCCGGACGCAGAAGCCGCCCGCCTGGAAGCGGAGCAGCAGGCCGCCGAAGAGGCGCGGCTGGCCGCAGAAGCTGCAGCGGCAGCAGCGACCACCCAGAACGCCGGTGACCAGGGTAGTGCCGCAGTTATCGGCGCATCCAGCGCGCCAGGGGCGAACCTGAGCGACGCCGTGACCAGCGATCTGCCCGACTGGCTGCTCGGCCAGTTCGACGTCAAGGCCAAGTCGCCGGCTGGCTTCTGGCGCTGCCAGGTGCACTTCCTGCACTCCAGCCCCACCCGGGTGTTTGTGGTCGAGAACAAGGCCGCTGTGCCCCACGACCACGACTGCGCTATCCCGTGCTGCTACCTGACCCCGGAAGAAGCACAGCGCGTTCACCAGGAATCCTGGCTGACCGTGGTACCCGACAGTGAAGTGACCAAGGACTAACCCATGGCTATCTATGCGACGAAGCAGGACCTGATCGACCGTGACGAGGGCATGCTCTACAACTTCGCCCTCGACCGCTCGACTGACACCCTCAACGACACTTGGATCGATGAGGCGCTGACGGCCGCTGATGACGAGATCAACGGCTACCTGTCTCGTCGCTTTGTGCTGCCGCTGCCGACCGTGCCGGATCTGCTCAAGCGCCAGGCCATCGTCATCGCCTTCTACTGGCTGGGTGATCGCGATCCCCAGGTCACCAACCTGCTGCAAGACCGATACGACCGGGCCATCGCCAAGGTCAAAGAGATTGCTGCCGGCAAGGTGGATCTAGGCCTGCCCACCCCTGACATGCCGCCAGAGGGCGCGGTCGGCAAGGTGGAGCTGGTGCAAGAGGGCGAGCGCTTGTTCACCCGTGACTCGCTGCGTGGGGTGCTCTGATGGCCGTCTCGGTCGAGGTCTCAACCCATGGCGTCGAGCTGGCCCGTTATCAGCGCCTGCTCGATACCCTGGGGCGCAGCGACCACAAGGCCGAGCTGCTGGAAAGCATCGGCGCCGTGGCTGAAAGCCAGACCCGCCGCCGCATCAGTGACGAGAAGACCGCACCGGACGGTACGCCCTGGGCACCCTGGTCGGCGGACTACGCCAAGACCCGCCACGGCAACCAAAGCCTGCTGCAGGGCGATGGCGATCTGCTCGACAGCATCGAATACCAGGTACAGCGCAACAGCGTGCGGGTGGGCTCGGCGCTGGCCTATGCCGGGGTGCATCAAGACGGATTCAGCGGTGCCGTGCAGGTGCCAGCCCATATCCGCCGCATCACCCAGGCGTTCGGCAAGGCGTTGGCCTTCCCGGTTTATCAGTCGGTGGGGTCGTTCACCCGCCAGATGGAGATCCCCCAACGCCAGTTCCTGGGTCTCTCCAGTGACAACCAGACCGAGCTGCTCGCCGTGATCGGCGACTTCTGGCAAGACGTGATGAAGGAGGCAGGCCTATGAGCCGCCCGGATTTTGGCACCATCGGCAGCACCGTCTCGGCCTGCGAAGCCGTGGTGCAGTACCTCAAGCCCTACCTGGAAGCGACCGGACCCGGTGCCGATCGCAAGATCGACCGCGTCCAGACCGTGGAGCGCCATATCGGCCGCTTCAATGAGGCGGACGACATCAAGCGCTGGATGAGTGGCAAGGATGGCGGCGTGCGTATCTGCGCCCAGCGGGTGGTGGCCATGCAGAACCAGGGCAGCCGGTTGGTCGGCACCGTCGAATTTGCCGCCTTCGTCTTCTGTGCCGATCTGTTCGCCTACGCCAAAGACCAGCGGGCCGAGGTGATCGCAGGTCGTCTGGCTAAGGCCCTGATGCTCAAGGGCGGTTGGGTCGGTACCGGTGCCAGCTCGGCACCGGAAGCGGTGCGATCTGACAATCTCTACACCACCGCCATCGACAAGCTGGGGCTGGCAATTTGGGGGGTCACCTGGCGTCAGGACTGGCCGCTGGATGACCCCATTGACGAAACCACCCTGGACGACTTCCTGCGCTTCAACTTCAAGGCCGAACAGGCCGATGGCGCCCCCGTCTGCGAGGCAACGATCAACCTGCCTGGCCCCACCCCCTAGGAGCAATCGTGGAACTGCACCTGAAACCGAAAGAAGGGCTGACCATCCGCAAGCCGGATGGCAGCAAGTTGGCCGCAGCAGGTGAGCGGGTACCGCGCACCAGCTTCTGGCTCAAGCGGCTCGCCGATGGTGATGTCGTCGAAGTGAAACCGGCCGCCAAGGCCACCAAGAAACCGCAAGTGAAGGAGTGACCATGGCTCTCGGAACCATCCCCAATGACGTGCGCGTGCCGCTCGTCTATATCGAGATCGACAACAGCCAGGCCCTGAGCGGCAACATCGCCCAGGATCAGAACGTGATGCTGTTCGGCCAGATGATCGACGCTGGCGGAGACGCCGGTACTGCCACGCCGCTGCAGGTGGTCGAGGTGCCGGTCAGCGAGTCGGCCATCGATAGCCTGTTCGGCGTCGGCTCCATGATGGCGCTGGCCGCCAAGCGCTACCGCAAGGCCAACAGCTACACCCGCACCTTCGCCTTGCCCATCGGCGATATCAGCGCAGGCGCGGCTGCTGCCGGTTCGTTCAAGTTCACCGGCCCTGCAACCCAGGCGGGAACCCTTTATCTGTTGATCGCCGGCCAGCTGCTGCAGGTGGGCGTGGCTGCTGCTGCCACCGCTGCCACCATCGCCACCAACGTGGCCGCCGCCGTCAACGCCGCCAAGAACCTGACGGTGACCGCCGCCGTGGATGGGGTCGATACCGCCAAGGTCAACATCACCGCGAAATGGAAGGGCCTGACCGGCAACAGTATCGATCTGCGTTACAACTACAACGCCGGCGAACAGCTGCCGCCCGGGGTGACCATCACCACCGTGGCCATGACCGGCGGATCCGGCGCGCCCGACATGGCGGCCGTCATCAGCGCGATGCCGGATGAGTGGTACAACCACATGATGATGCCGTTCAACGATACGGCCAGCCTCAACACCCTGCGTGACGAGCTGCTCGAACGTTGGGGGCCGCTCAAGATGAGCGAGGCGATCGCCTATACCGCGTTCCGGGGCACTTACGGCGAAACCATCACCTTCGGCGAGGGGCGCAACGACTTCCTGATCTCCTGCATCGGCACCAGCAAGTCGCCGAGCCCGATCTGGGAGTGGGCCGCCAGTTATTGCGGCATCGCGGCCTATCACCTGGCCATCGATCCGGCGCGGCCGCTGCAGACCCTGGTGCTGCCCGGCATCCTGGCCCCGGCCAAAGCCGACCGCTTCGCCTTTGACGAGCGCAACAACCTGCTCAAGTCAGGCATCGCGACCCACCAGATCCAGCCAGGCGACGTGGTGGCCATCGAGCGCGAGATCTCGATGTACCAGCTCAACAGTTACGGCGACCCCGACCCCAGCTACCTGGACATCACCACCCCGGCCACCCTGGGCAAGATGCGTTATGACGTGAAGGTGATGGTCACCAACCGTTACCCGCGCCACAAGCTGGCCGATGACAACGTGCTGCCCCAGCTCGACCCTGCCCAGCCGGTGGTCACGCCTGAGCTGATGCGTCAGGCAATCCTGGAAGTGGCGCTCGGCTGGGTGAGTGCGGGCCTGATGGAAAACTTTGACCTGTTCAAAGAAACCCTGGATGTGACCCGCGACACCAGCGATCGCAACCGCCTCAACTGCGTCTGCCACCCGGACGTTGTCAACCAGCTGCGCGTCTTTGCAGCCCTGATCCAGTTCAAACTGTAAGGAGAGCACCATGGGAATGATCCTGGGTGAAGTGACCATTCGAGCGAATGGTAAAGAACTGAAAACCAAGACCGGAGCCGTGCTCAACCCGGGCGGATTTACCCGTACTCAGCACACCGGTGGTGGCAAAGTGCGCGGCACGAGTAAACGCTACACCGCGCCCAGCATTGAGCTGGTGATCGCCGCCGACGAAGACGTCGATGTCATGGAGATCAACGCCATCGAGAACGCCACCCTGGTGTGGGAAGGGGATAATGGGGTCAGCTACATGATGACCGGTTCTGCAGTGGCAGAGCCTGCCAGTCTGCGTGAAGAGTCTGGCGACATCGCCGCCACCTTCTTCGGTGACAAGGTAGTGAGGATCTGACCATGGCCTTGATCACCTTCCAACTCGAACACGGGCTGAAGGCGATGGGGAGCGGCGATGAGCCGCTCCTTTATCGTGAAGTCGGCCTGCGCGAACTGACCGCCGCTGATCTGATTGATGCCCAGATCGATGCCGAAAAGGTCGTGGTGCAGAACGGCAAAGCGGTGGCGTATACCAGCGATGTGCTCTATGGCCTGAACCTGCTTTGCCGTCAGGTGGAATATATCGGCGAATTACCGGGGCCGCTCACCATCAATATGATCAAGAAATTGCATGTCGAAGATTTCGGGTTGCTGCAAAGCAAAGCCCAGGAGTTGGACATGGCTCTGACAGAAGAATTAGCCAAGCGGGGGCGACAAGATTCAGCTGGCTGAACCGGTCATGGGGATCATGTTGGCCATGAGCAAATATATCCCCACAGCCGAGCTGAAATATTTGCCACTGCGCCACTTGCTGCGCCGTTTTGACCAATTAAAGCAAGCAATCACGCCAAGAAAATAAACAGGAATCGCCATGGCCAAGCAACTCGTCACCGATATTGTCATCAACCTTGCGGGGAACTTGGCCACCAAGTCACGGCAATATTCTCAGAGCATGAGCCAGTTCGCCGCCAATAATCAGCGGGCCATGAACATGCTGAAGATGTCGACGGCAGCGGCTGGCCGGGGTATCGATGCCATGGGCAGCCGCTATATGGCGTTGGGTGCGGCCGTGGTGGGGGGCGCGACGGTCAAAGGCTATGCCGAATTGGACCGCCGGATCTCCCGCATCGCCATCGCCGCCGAGATCAGCCGCGACAAGGCCAAGGCGTTGAAAGACGAGATCAATGCCGTCAGCAACACCAAAGGCATCCGCATTGACCCGAACGAAGCAACCTCCGCCATTGAAGAGATCCTGACCAAGACCGGCGACCTGGAATACGCCATGGCCAACCTGCCCAACATCGCGGCGGTGATCCAGGCCACCGGTGCTGGCGGTACTGAGGTCGGCGGCATCTTCACCGAGTTCAAGAAGCTGGCCATCACCAACAACGAAATGGCCATGCGGGCCATCGATACCCTCAACCTGCAGGGCAAGAGTGGGGCCTTTACCCTGGGAAACATGGCCAAGGAGGGCCCCAAGATCTTCGCCGCCTATGCCGCAACAGGCCGCCAAGGTGCCGCTGCGGTGACAGAGCTGGGTGCCGCTTTGCAGGTGATCCGCCAGGGTGTGGGATCTGACGCCGAGGCAGTCACGGCCTTCGAGTCCGTCATCCGCGATCTGACTCGTCCTGAGACTGTCAAGAAGCTCAAGCAGCTGGGCGGCATTGAGGTGTTCGAACCCGAGCAGTTGAAGGAGGGCAAGGAGGTCATGCGCTCGCTGCCGGTGCTGATTGAAGAGATCGTCAAAAAATCAAAAGGTCTTTCTAGCAATCTGGCTGGATTGAATCTGACAGATGAAGCCAAGCGAGCATTGAAGCCAGTGATCGCCGAGTTCGTGCAGACCAGTGACGTCAAGGCATTCGACGAGTTCCTGAAACTCTCCGGCGATGGCAGCACAACCCTCAATGATGCCGCCGTGGCGGCGGGTGACTTCGCCGCCAGCCTGCAACTGGTCAGCAACAGCTGGAGCCAGTTCGCCAACCAGCAACTGGCCGAGCCCATTGCCGAGCTGGCCGATGCCATCAACAGCCTGGAACCGGATGCTGTCCAGAACTGGCTGGAGACCGGCAAGAGCATCGCCCTGGTCGTGGGTGGCCTGGTGGCCGTCAAGAAGGGGATCGATGCGGTCAAGTGGACCAAGGGCGTCTGGGATGCAGCCAAGCCCAGCAAGGGCGGCGCAGGCGGCTTGGGTGGTGCCATGGCAGACCTGGGTGCCACGCCTGTCTATGTGGTCAATATGCCTGGGAGTGGGTTTGGCGGTGGCGGAATGGGGCCTGGTGATATGCCAGGCACCGAACCCGGCAAGGGGGGCAAGGGCAGCAAGGTGAAGTCAGCCTTCGCCAATGTGCTGGCCGGTTCTCTGCTCTATCCCGCAGTGGACTATGCCGCCGAGCTGGCCATCGGTGATACCGCCTTCGGCAAGTGGGCTAAGAGCACAACCCTGGGTGATGTAGGCAGCGCCGCATTCAATATGCTGGCCCCTGAAGGGGTGACGGCCAGCCCCCGCCCTGACAACCTGGCCGCCTCCCTCGATATCCGCGTCAGCGATGACCGGGTCACTGTCCGTGCCCGCGACGCGGCCCCAGGCATGACGGTGCGCGTGGATAACGGCCCGTCACTGATGCCGTAAGGAGGGTTTGAATGAGCTTTGAAGAGCGTTTGACCGCCTCCATCCGGGGCGTGGAATTCCTGCTGAACACCGTGGACGGGAAAGGTGGCCGCCGCGCGATCCCCCGCGAGTACCCCAAGCGCGAAAGCGGCTGGACAGAAGACAACGGCGCCATCCTCACCAACGAGCAGATCACCGGCAAGCTGGTCGGCAACGACTATCTGGCCAAGCTGCGCACTTTGCTCGATGCCCTGAACCAGCCGGGTACCGGCGAGATGGTTCACCCATGGTGGGGCGTGCGCACCGTGCAGGTCGGCGAAGTCAGCCATCGCCTGGACAACGAAGAAGACGGCGTCGCCTATGTCACCTTCACGGTGTGGGAGGCTGGCAAGCGTTTGTTCCCTGCCGCCGCCATCGACACCGCCGCCACCCTGGGCAATGCCGCTGATGCCGCCAATGGTGCTACCGAGCAATCCTTCCTGGACAGCTTCCTGACCGGTATCGATAACATGGGCCCCATGGTAGACACCTTCCTGGATGACCTGGACGAATTGACCCGAGGCCTGCCGACTCTGCCTGACCAGTTCCGCGAGTGGACAGACCGCCTGATGCGGGCCAAGGACAGCGTCGGTGCCCTGCTGGCCTACCCGGGCGAGCTGGCCCGCGAGGTAACGGGTATCGTCGAAGACATCAAGGGCGTCGTCACCGACCCTATCCGGGCGCTCTCTGTCTATGACCAGGTGAGCCGCCGATGGGAAGGAATGCGGGCCGAGCTGGCCATCACTGGCGGCCTACCCACCGGCATCCTCAGCGATGCTGAAGCGGGCAGTGCGTCATCCGTGCCTACCATCGATACCCCGACAGAGCAGGATGCTGCCATGGCCAACGGCGCGGCCTTCACCGCGCTGATCACCAGGGCCTCGGCAGCCGCCGCGGCCAGTGCCATTGCCAGCGCCAACCTGGGCAGCGATCGCGACTTCACCGCGGCCCAAGACGGCACAGTGACCATTGGCCAGTCCCTGACTGGTGACCAGGTAAACAACCCGCTAAGCCGCCCCGTGGTGATGGATGGTGTGGTCGGTGCTGACCGCAACCTGCTGCTCACTGCCGATGACCTGGAAGCCATGGCCAACAAGCTGGCCGCCATACTGGCTGAACTGGCCATGGATGCGGTAGAGGCAGGCGAGAGCGATGTCTGGCGATCCCTGCGCGATCTGCGCCTGGCCGTGCTGAACGACAGCCGCGAACGTGGCACCCAGCTGCCGCGCCGTCGCCAGCTTGTGCTGGCCACCACCACGCCGTCAGCCCTGCTGGCGTGGCAGCAATATGGCGATGCCGAGTACCGCGATCGGCTGGTCAGCAACAACAATCTGCGTGATCCCGCCTTCATCACTCCCAGCACCAGGGTGGATGTGCTCGACGAGGTGAACAATGGCTGAACCCATCACCCTGCGAGTGGATGGCCAGATCTATGAAGGCTGGCAGAAGGTACGCATCACCCGCAGCCTGCGCGATATCGCCGGCGATTTCGAACTGAGTCTGACCCGCAAGTGGACGAACGCCAGCGAGATGGTCATCAAACCGCTCAGCGACTGCACCGTGCATATTGGCAATGACCTGGTGCTGACCGGTTACGTCGATGACTTCATCCCCAGCTATGACGCCCGCGAGGTGAGTTGGGTGGTCAGTGGCCGCAGCAAGACCAGCGACTTGGTGGACTGCTCGGCCATCTACAAGACAGGGCAATGGACGAACGTCACCCTGGACAGGGTTGCCCGCGATATCTGCGCCCCGTTCGGGATTGACGTCGTGGTGGAATGTGACCTGGGCGATGCCTTCCCTCGCGTGGCCATCGAGCAGGGGGAGACCTGTTTCGAGCTGTTTGACCGCTTGGCTAAGCAGCGTGGCATCTTGCTCACTACCAACGAAAAAGGGGAGCTGGTGCTGACCCAGGCCAGCGAGACCCCCATGGGGGCCAGCCTCATCCTTGGCGAGAACATCCTGGCCGCCCGGGGCAACTTCAGCATGCGCGATCGGGCATCGGAATGGATCGTCAAGGGTAGTAGCTATGCGGGCGGTGCCACCTGGGATAACGCGGCCCCCGCCACCATCGGTGGCCAGAAGGCAGTCATCAAAGACCCTGATGTCACCCGCTACCGCCCCCGCATCATCATCGCCGAGGACGTCACCACAGTGGCTGGCGCCAGCAAGCGTGGGCAGTGGCAGAAACAGCGCAGCATCGGAGAAGGTACCCAGACCGAAATCACCGTCGCCGGCTGGCGCACTCAGGGCATGGAAGGCAGCACAGGGCCGCTCTGGCGCATCAACCGTATGTGCCCCATCAAGGACGAGATCCAGGGCCTGGACGAGAGCTGGCTGATTGTCACCGTGACCCTGATGGAAGACGACAAGAACGGCCGGGAGGCCATCATCAACCTGACCCCGCGTGAAGCTATGCTCATCCCCGCCGAGGTCGTGAAGAAGCAGACCAAGGAGGTGACCACATGGTAAGCATGCGCGATGTGCAGAAGCTGATGGCCCCCATGATGCGCCGCCTACGCCTGATAGCAGACCGGGCTGTTGTCACCATGGTGACAGACTCGCTGCAGCGGCAGGGGTTGCAGCTCAAGGTGCTGGCCGACGAGACGGCCGATGATGTGGAGCGCTTCCAGAACTACGGTCACACCAGCGTGCCGCCAGCAGGGTCTGAGGCCATCGTGCTGGGCATCGGTGGCGCCCGTGCCGGCTTGGTGGCCATCGCGGTAGAAGACAAGTCAGTGCGCCCCAAAGACTTGGAGGCGGGTGACAACTGCCTGTACCATCTTGAAGGCCACCGCATCATCCTGCGCAAGGATGGGGCCATTGAAATAGCAGCGAAAACCGTCACTCTCACCGCCACTGAAAAATTCACCATCATCTCCTCTGATAACGAAATTCAAGGTCCGCTGCATGTCACCGGCCCCATCACCTCTGATGAAGATGTGACGGCGGCAGGTATCTCACTCAGCGGTCATGACCATGAAGAGGGGGTTGGCGCCCCCGTGTGAGGGGCGATGACCACAGCAATCATCTGGAACAACGAAACCGGCCGAGGCGATATCGAGATCACCTCGGCCGGTTTGCGTCAGGATGATGGCCTGGAAACCATGGTCCTGCAGATCCTCTTCACCGATGCCCGTGCCGACGAGTCCGATGTGCTGCCTGATGGCACCAACGATCGCCGTGGCTGGCCGGGGGACACCTTCGCGGACGAACCCTGGGGCAGCAAGCTCTGGCTGCTCGACCGGTCAAAGCTCACCACAGACGTGCGCAACAAGGCAGTGACCTATGCGCAAACCGCCCTCGACCGCCATTTAAAGCCCGATTACGCCAAGCTGGTCACCGTCACCGGGTCCATTCCGCAATTCCAGATGTTGCAGCTCGATATCGCCATCACTCGGCCTGATGGCAGCGAGCTGAGCATCAGCATCAAGCAGCGTTGGGAGGCGCAAGCCAATGCCGTTTAACGTCCCCACTCTGCGCCAGATTATCGCCAGCGGTGCGCTGGATCTTGAATCCAGCCTAGGCACTGTGCTGCCCAAGTTCGGCATCGAACTGGCGCTCAACACCTCCGTCAGTGCGGGTATTCGTGATGCCTACGATCACCAGATGTGGATCGTTCGCCAGATCATCCCCACCACCGAATCTGACGACCAGACCATCATCGAGACGGCCCAGTTTGAAGGGGTAATCCGTAAGCAAGCCACCTATGCCGCTGGCCCTGCGACCCTCAATGGCACCGTGCCAGCACCGGTCGGTACCGTGCTGCAGCACAAGGATGGACGCCAGTATGCGGTGACATCCAGCGCCAGCCCCAGCAGTGGCACTGTCGCCGTGCAGGTGCAGGCCATTGCTGTGGGGGCAGAAGGCAATCTCGCCGCCGGCGAGGTGCTGACCCTGGTGACCCCCGTCCCCGGGCTGCAGGCCAATGGCACCAGCGGTGACATCAGCGGTGGGGCCGATATCGAGCCCATCTCCGAGCTGCTGGAGCGACTGCTGTTCCGCAAGCGCAACCCGCCAATGGGGGGAGCTGTAGCCGATTACGTGGCCTGGATGCGTGAAGTATCTGGCGTGACCAGGGCATGGGCCTATGACGTCTGGCAGGGCGGCGGCACCGTGGGTATCGGCTGGGTTTTCGATGACCGTATCGACATTCTGCCGACCCCGACAGACCAGCAATTCATGATGGAGTACCTGTTCCGCCATCCTGACCCCGCCACCGGTGTATTGGTCGGCCGCCCTGGTGGCATCGAGCCAGTCTTCATCGGCCCCTTGCTCAAGGTCACGGATCTGGCCATCACGCCGATGCCTGACAGTGCCGAGATCCGCGCCGCTATCGAGGCCAATCTGAATGGCTATGAGCGCACGCTCCAGCCAGGCGATACCTTGTTGCTCACCAAAATTCAGACTGCTATTGGCTCGGCGGCCGGGGTGAATAACTACACCCTTGATCTGGCTGCTGATGTGCCGGCTGATATCGATGAGCTGAACGTCATCGGGGTGATCACATGGCCCACTCTGTAGAGCAATGGGGTGAATCACTCCAGCAGCAGATGCCCCGTGGCCGCGCCTGGCCGCGTGATGTCGATGCTGACCTGCCGAAGTACGTCATGGGTTTTGCCAAGCGCCTTGCCGATCTGGAACTCAGTGCAGACCAGCTGCTGCTGGAGATGCGGCCCGAGACCACCAACCTCCTGTTGCCCGAGTGGGAAGCCTATCTGGCGCTGCCGGAGTGCGAGGCAACAGAGCAATCGTTCGAGCGCCGCCGCGCTGCCGTGGTCGAGAAGTACCACCGTAAAGGCGGCCTGCAGACCTGGATGATCGAGCAGATCGCCGCTGCGCTCGGCTTTACCATCAAGGTGTCCGAGCAGTGGCCGCACCACGTGCTCAGGAACGTCTCCTATCCCCTTTACCCCTCATCAACTCGCTTCGTGCTGCGCGTCGATGTGATTGGCATGCCAGAAGACCGCTTCACCGTGCTGGATAACGTGCTGGTCCCGCTCAGAGGTACTGCGCCACTCGTGCTCGAGTGCGTGCTCAATCGCCTGAAATTGGCTGGTTTTTACTATGACTTTAACTATGAGGTGTGACCATGTACTGGCCTGATACCCAAACCGGCGTTGATGTCGAGCCTGCGCGTAAACCCGTTGCATCTGCAGTGCGCAAATTCTTCACTGAAGGTGGCCTCGGCCAAGCGCCAACCGTCCCGGGCGGCGATTGGTTCAACCAGATCACCAACGAGCTCCTGAACGTGCTGGCCGCCGCCGGCATCGACCCGAGCAAGGCCGATGATGACCAACTGTTGCAGGCGATCCAGAGCATTTCTAATGCCGAAGGTTCCTATGACGCATTGCGCCGTTCATATCTTGAAGCTGGTTATCTCTTACGGCCAAGGCCTGAGAGTTTTGAATCCGGTGGAACCTTAACTGGTCCCAATGATGTACTCATCCATATGGCTAGTGGTAAAGCCTTCGCTGGTATTGGGCCGTTCCCACAGGATGTAGATCCTGATACGGATCCGTCAACAGCGGACTTTGTCGATAAGTCTGGTGTCATACTGCGTGACGCAACGCAGCACATGCGCAACGAACTGGTGAATGGTGTCGTCTATCCATCGAACCTAAATGACACCATTGTCGATGGGGATGTAGTCTCCTCTGGTACTACATACTTACGCATCTCAGTAGGTGGGAAGTCCGTCATTGTGCAGGCATGGGATAGCGTTACCTATCCATTCACCTTTAATTCCGCAGTAGCGAACCAGTTCGCAGGGTATGACGTCACCACCAATGCAGGGGTGTTTGAGTTTGTCAGCACTGACGTAAAGCGGCGACGCGACGCGGGCTATATCGATGGCTGGGGTTGTGTCCCTGGCGTATTGAATGATCTGGCGTTCCAGAAAGCTATCGATAGCACCAATCATGCCAGGATGACAGTAGATGAATGGGTCTTCCGCAAGATTAAGCTGCGCAGTAACTTTGCGCTTGAGGGGGACGATAATATTGGCTGCATCCTCAAACAGGTTCAACCGACTGACGCCACCACTGGAGGTTTCTACAAAGCCCCTGGTGACCTCAGTAACGTGCAGTTTATTGGGTTCGCCTATGACGGCCAGCGCAAGGCCAACCCGACATCGCCGTACAACCATATGTGTTACATCGAGGTAAACGGCAATGAAGTGGTAGAGAATATCCTCGCGTATCGCCTCGATATGAAAAATGCGCAAGAGGACTTCATCAATGTCACTGCATACAGCAACACAGCAAAAGTCACAAACGTGAAGGCTAAGTTGTGTGGCTTTTCTACCGATACAGAAAAACTGTCCCTGGCCGGGAACCCGCTGATTTCATCAGGTAACGGGCTTAGGCTGTGGAACAGAACCGACCCCAACACCTCCTACGGTGTCGACGTATTCTTTGATTGCGGAACCTTTGGCTGCGAGGGGAAACTGATCAGAACCGTCTCCGATTTCAAACGGGGATGCAAAAATTTTTCCATCATGAACAACATCACGGTTAACTGCCTCGATTGCCATCATTCTGTTGATGGTTCGTTTGATGGTGTCATTCAGGGAAATATCGGCCGCAATGAACCTGGTTTCTCTCTCGGCGCTCGCCCTAATATGATTGAGGTTCAGGGGGAGGACATATCAATTCAGGTAAATGAGTTTGATGGTGGTAACGCTACATCATCAATGATTAATGTCACTGACTACGGTATGCCTGAAGAAGGCAATGGAACCACGGTTACTAACGTAGGCCACCGTTCTGTCGGGGTGTCTGTCATTGGCAACAAAGGCAAGAACGTCACTCAGAACATGTTCAACGGCATCAATAATCTTGATTGTCAGTGGCTAAACAACTGTGCGAAAAACGCTACATCTCACGGCCTCGCCCAGTCAAGTGGCACGGCACGAAATGATTCTGTTACTGGGCTTCCGCTAACCGCGAGGGGTAACAAATACGCAGGGAATACTGAGAGGAATGTTGGACTCCCACTCTCCGTCCGTAACACTTTCGGCACGATACTCGGCAGCAATACCGACGAGTTCGGGAATGAGTCGCTCTACCTTGGCGGTGGTGACACGCTGCTCGTTGCCGCATCCGAGTATGCCCCATTCAAGCAAACATCTCGTGCAGACAATTTCAACCCTAACCCTCAGTTGAAGCTGGATGCGGCTGGAACTGGAATAGCTGACTGGTCTTGCCCCAGGACAGTTGTGCTGGCAGCAACTAAACCGGCTGGCGCGACCAACGCTGTCACTATCAACGACGACTCGACTTCCGCCAATCTTGAGCATGTCGTCAACGCTTTTTATCCGGCACTGCAAAATGAAATTGTATTCATTTCCCTGTTCATAAAGAGAAATACAGCAACAGCCTGTGGCGTTCTCGTGCAGGAATATGATGCTTCCGGTACTCTCATTGCAAGCCATTTCAAGACGCTTTCTAGTACACCTGTGAACTGGACCAAGTACATCACTAGGCATAAGGTTGTGTCGGCAAATTGTGCTTCATTGCGCATTGGTATTCTTCCTGCCGCCGCGTTTAATAACCCCCCTTCTGTCGGCATGACTGATGTGGCTCTTGTTCACATTGGTAGAGCCCCTGCATGACGCCTACTCTCTGAGCGATGCATTACCTTTACGCCACCCCGCTAGTGAATTGATCAGTCATGGCAATGATCAATTCACTAGCCTCCAGTGCTCATTACACCCGCGCCGCTACAGTGTCTGTGACCCGTTTCAGCGACGCCGAGCAGGTGGTGCAGTGGGCCAACGACTCGGACTACGGCCTCGCCAGCTCGGTCTGGACCCGGGATCTGGGCCTCGCCAGCAAGGTGGCCAGCCACCTGCAATATGGCTGCACCTGGATCAACACCCACTTCATGCTCACCTCGGAGATGCCTCACGGCGGCATGAAGATGTCCGGCTACGGCAAGGATCTCTCCCTCTACGCGCTGGAGGATTACACAGTGCCGCGCCACATCATGGTCAAGCTCTGAAAACGACAAGGCTGGCCCTGGGCCAGCCTTGTCACTTGAGCCGTTTCCCCCGCACTGCGCCCCTGAATTGTCCCTATTCCAAGCCCCTGAAACTCAAAGGCAGATGGCTCTCCCTAGGACAGCCGCCACAGCCAATGGTGATCCAGGATCAGCAGACCAAACAGCAGCATCAGGTGGTAGATGGAGAAACGGAAAGTCCGCATCGCCTGACCGGGCCGCTCCGAGTACTTCAGCAACCAGCCGTGCCAGCAGAACAAGAGGTTCAACATCAGGCTGCCAATCAGGTAGAGCAGGCCCGACATGCCGATCAGATAGGGCAGCAGGCAGATCAGGGTCAGCATCAGCAAATAGAGCAGGATCGCCGTCTTGGTAAATGCAATGCCATGGGTGACCGGCAGCATGGGGATCTTGGCGCTGGCATACTCATCTCGTCTATGGATTGCCAGCGCCCAGAAGTGAGGCGGCGTCCAGGCGAAGATGATCATCACCAGCAGCCAGGGCTCGGCCGAGAGCTGCCCCGTGATGCTGGTCCAGCCAAGCAGCGGCGGCATGGCTCCCGCCAGCCCGCCGATGACTATGTTCTGTGGTGTGGCCCGCTTCAACAACAGGGTGTAGACGACCGCATAGCCAAACAGGCTGGCCAGGGTCAGCCAGGCGGTCAGAGGATTCACGCCCCAATAGAGCAAGGCAAAGCCCGGCAGGGCCAGCCAGAGTGCAAACGCCATCGCCGGTTTGGTGCCGATCCGCCCAGTGGCGACCGGTCGCCAGCGCGTTCTGCGCATCTGTGCATCAATGCCACGGTCCAGGATATGGTTCATGGCCGCCGCCGCCGCTGCTAACAGCCCTATCCCCACCAACCCGGAGACCATGTTGTCCAGCGAGGCCACCGTCGGCTCAGCCAGCAACATGCCGACCCAGGCCGTCAGCAGGAGCAGTGCCACCACCTTGGGTTTGGTCAGCTGGTAATAGTCCCGCAGCAACCGGATGTCTATGATGCGGGCCAATGACTTGCTGTTCATGTCTGACTCCTGATCACCCCGGGCGACAGCAAGGGGGAAAGATGGGGGCGAGAGAGCCGCCCACGGGCCAGCACACAGAGCACCAGCAGGTGTGCCGCCACCAGGTTGTGCGCGAGAGCATTGGCCAGTGGCAGGGCCAGATGGACGTTCGCCAGCCCCAGGGCAATCTGCATGAGCAACAAGGCCAGCAACAATACCCCCAAGGGGCGTAAGAGGTGCCCCTGGCGGATCAGCCCGAGCGCGAAGGCTCCGACCAGCAAGACAGTGCCCAGAGCTCCGAGGCGGTGAGCTATGTGGATCGTCTGACGCGCCTCCTTGCCCAGCACGCCAAACTCATAGCTGCCATGCCCCAGGGGCAGATGAAAAGCCTCTCCCCACGCCAGCTGGTTTTGCCAGCCATCCTGGCAGACTGGCAACTCGACGCAGGCCATGGCGGCATAGTTGGCCGAAGTCCAGCCACCCAAGGCAATCTGCACCAGCAGCACGGCGCACGCCAGATTGCCCAGCCAGGGCAAACCCTGACCACAGATGACAGGGCTTGCCCTGGCGGGGTCGGTCGTCACGTCGACCCGATACAACCACAGCAGGGTCAGGATGGCGAATCCACCCAGCAGATGAGCCATCACGACCAGAGGATGCAGGGCCAGCGTCACAGTCCACATGCCCAGCATGGCCTGACCCAGCACCAGGATGAGCAGCGCGCTGGCGATGCGGCGCAGGCGTTGTTTGCAACGCCAGCTCAGCATGAACAGGAGCGCAATGACGCAGCCCAATGCACCGGCGAAATAGCGATGCACCATCTCACTGCGCGCCTTGCGGGGCTCCAGCGGGCTCTCCGGGTAAAGCTGGGCGGCTCGCTCGATATGCGCAGATTGAGGGACGGCCAGCGAGCCGTAACAACCCGGCCAATCGGGACACGCGAGTCCGGCATCGGTCAGCCGGGTATAGGCGCCGAGCAGTATGACCAGCGTCGCCAGGGCGATGGCGATCGACGCCAGCATCTTCTGACTCTTCATTCAGGGCCTCGCTGATATTTGAGCAACTGTTGCACATCCGACAGCACTGCCTTGCCAAACAGCGGCCACTGGGCCGTGTTGGCAGGCACCTCGTAACGCAGTATGGCCAACCCCTGTGAGTCCACCAGCATGATGTCCCCCGTTTTGATCTCTGCGCCTGCCTCGGGCGCTGGCTCATCAACCAGTTGCACCAGCGCCAGCTTGTCCAGGTTGCGGCCCAATGCGCTCCGGATCCGCTGCATCAGCATCGGCACCTGCCGACATACAGCCTCACACTGCCTGGCTTCCAGATAAACCAGCCGCCATTTGGTCTGGCTCGGCGGGAGTGGTTGCAGCAGGTAGACGTCTTTGCTCATCCATTGTCCCTTGTTGCGAGTGCCGGGTTCATACCAGCCCTGTCGCAACGTCAGTGCGGCCAGCACCACAGGCAACAGGATCACCAACGCGAATGCAACAGGCACCTTCCACTTATCCATCGGACCTCCTGCTCAACACCCAACCGCCGCACAGCGTTACCAGCGCCAGTCCCAACCACTGCACCGCATAGGCCCTGTGCTTCTCTGGCGGCATCACATGCTGTTGATAGTGGTAGATAAAAGGAGACGTCTGCTGGTAAAAAACGGCATCGACGAGGGACAAGCCACTGATCCGGTTCAGGCTATCCACCCTGATGGTTTGCAGCCGGTTCGGATAGGGACCCGCTTCTATGTTCTGTCCCAGCAAGACGCCGCCGGGCTTGATCCGCAGCAGGCCGTTAAGCTCGAACCTTGCCGGAATGACAGGGAGTGGCAACTGCTGGCGCTGCGCAGGGGCAGGAAGCCAGCCCAGATTCACCAGCAATGGAGGGGAGTGGCTGTCGGCACGCACCGGGATGAGCACATCATATCCGGCCTCATGCGAGACCAGCTGATTGTCCAGCAGCCAGATATAGGGGGCCACCCACTCCACCTTTCCCCGCAATGGTGCACCGTCCAGACGCTCAGCCTGCCGCCAGTCGATCTCGGTCAGCGTCAATGGTACCGCCTGCTGCAGGGTGGCCACATGGGCCAGCCACTCCTCCTTTTCGGCCGCACGCTGCCATTGCCAGAGCGCCAGCTTGCACAAACCGGCAGACACACCCAGAGTGAATATCAGCAGAATCCAGCGCCTGTGATGGAATGGTCGCTGCTTATGCCACGTCGCCATGTCGCGCATCTTTTGGAGGGCCCTAACATGTTGATCAAGATAGTGCTGGTGCTCATGTTGCTGCTCATCATAGGGCAGCTGTTCCATGCTCTCTGGCTGATGTTGAGCACAGGTCAGGCCGCTCGGAAGATGTCGGTTCCACTGGGTCGCCGCGTCCTGTTCTCTCTGCTGGTGGTCGCCATCTTGCTGCTCTCGCTGGCAATGGGCTGGATTGAGCCCAATCCACGCCCCTACTAGACGAATATCAGAGCAGATACACAAAGACAAAGAGGCATAGCCAGACAACGTCAACGAAATGCCAGTACCAGGCGGCGGCCTGAAAGGCGAAGTGCCGCTCGGCGGTAAAATGATCCTTCAGCACGATGCGCAGCCAGATGATCAGGAGGAATACAGTCCCCAAGGTGACATGCAAGCCATGGAAGCCGGTCAATATAAAGAAGGTATTGCCATATATTCCGGAGTCCAGCCGCAAACCCAGCTCTCGGTATGCATGCATGTATTCGTAGCCTTGCAGCCACAAGAAGGTCAGGCCAAGCAACACTGTACTCAGCAGCATCCATTTGAGCCGTTCTCTTTTACCCTGCTCCAACCCTGTATGAGCAAACAGCAGCGTCACGGAGGAGCTCAGCAACACCAGGGTGTTGACGAGCGGGATCCCATGCCAGGGCATGGCCTGGGTTTGGGTGCCTCCCGGGGTCTTGAGCATGGGCCAGTGCGCGGAAAAGTCCGGCCACAACAGCTGCGCCGTCATTGCCTTGTTTCCTGCACCATCCAGCCATGGCATGGCGAGTTGTCTGGCATAAAACAGCACACCAAAAAATGCCAGGAAGAACATCACTTCGGAAAAAATGAACCAGACCATCCCTTGCCTGAAGGAGCGATCCATCTGGGGACTGTACAACCCCGTCATGGACTCATGGATAATATGGCGGAACCAGCCAAACAACATGAACACCAGCAATATGACGCCCGCCATCATCAGATAGCGGCCAATGCCTGATTGTTTGTGTGCTATTTCATTCACCAGATGGCCCGCACCGAAGGCCAGGAGAAACAGTGCCAGGGCGCCGATAATGGGCCAATGACTCTGCTCAGGGACGTAATAATGCGAGTTCACCTTGGCCATGATTATTTCCTCTGCGCCAACGCATCGGCTGGCTTGGACTGCGTAATGTCATAGAGCGAATAAGAGAGCGTGATGGTGTTGATGTCGGAGGGCAGGGCGGGATCGACATAGAACTTGAGTGGCATCAGCTTGCTTTCCCCTGCCCGCAATTCCTGACGATGGAAGCAGAAACATTCCACCTTCTTTAAATAGGCGGCGGCGGGTCCGGGGGAGACTGATGGGACAGCCTGGCCAATCATGGTGCGATCCGTCGGATTGAATACCCGGTAATTGACCAGTTTCATTTCGCCAGGCCGTATCGATAGCCGCTCTGTCTCCTGAGTAAACTGCCATGGCATCTGGGTGTCCGCATGAGCAAGAAACTCCATCTGTATGGTACGTTTGCTGTCGATCACGGCGCGATCCGCGCTGGCCGGCTGCTCGGCGGTCTTGCCGTTGAGGCCTGTGATCCGGCAAAGAACGTCATACAGCGGCACCAACGCAAATGCAAAACCAAACATGACGGCGATGACCAGGACCAGCTTTTTCAGCAAAGGCCCATGATTGATTTGTGTCATATGCGCCTCCTACTTGATATCTGGTGGTGACTGGAAACTGTGATAAGGGGGCGGAGAGGGCAAGGTCCATTCCAGCCCTTCCGCACCTTCCCACACCTGTGCCGTAGCCTTATTGCCACCACGGATGCATTTGATGACACCCCAGACGAACAGCAACTGTGACAACCCGAAAGCAAAACCACCAACGCTGATCAGCGCATTAAAGTCTGCAAATTGCAGTGCATAGTCGGGTATTCGACGAGGCATGCCCGCCAGGCCGACGAAATGCATCGGAAAGAACAGCACATTGACCGAAATAAGTGAGCACCAGAAATGCCATTGTCCCAGTCGCTCGTCATACATATGGCCGGTCCATTTTGGCAGCCAGTAATAGGCCGCAGCGAGAATGGAAAATACAGCCCCGGTAACCAATACGTAATGAAAATGGGCCACGACAAAATAGGTATCGTGATATTGGAAATCGGCCGGGATCATGGCCAGCATCAACCCCGAGAAACCGCCTATGGTAAACAGGGTAATAAAGGCGATGGCAAACATCATGGGGGTCTCGAACGTCAAGGAACCTCGCCACATGGTCGCCACCCAGTTAAATACCTTCACACCGGTCGGCACCGCGATCAACATGGTGGCGTACATGAAGAAGAGCTCGGCGACCACGGGCAGCCCCGTCGTAAACATGTGATGAGCCCAGACCAGAAAAGACAATATCGCTATGCTGCTGGTGGCATAAACCATGGAGCGATAGCCAAAGAGTTTCTTGCGAGAGAAGGTGGGAATGATGCTGGATACTATGCCAAAGGCGGGCAGTATCATGATGTACACCTCAGGATGACCAAAAAACCAGAATATATGCTGGAACATCACAGGATCCCCCCCTCCTGCGGCATCAAAGAAGCTGGTACCAAAATACTTGTCCGTCAATACCATGGTGACGGCCGCTGCCAATACCGGCATCACAGCAATCAACAGAAAGGCCGTGATCAACCAGGTCCATACAAATAACGGCATCTTCATCCAGGTCATGCCTGGTGCCCGTAAATTGAAGATGGTGACGATGACATTGATGGCCCCCATGATGGATGAGATGCCCATGATATGGATTGCAAAGACAAACAACGCCGTACTGTTGCCGCTGTATTTGGTCGACAAGGGGGCATAGAAGGTCCAACCCGAGCTCGGCCCACCACCATCCATGAACAGGCTCGACAACAGGATCAGAAAGGCAAATGGCAGGATCCAGAAACTCCAGTTGTTCATCCTGGGCAGGGCCATGTCAGGGGCCCCAATCATCATGGGGATCAACCAGTTGGCCAGGCCGGTGAACGCCGGCATCACGGCGCCAAAGACCATGACCAGACCATGCACTGTGGTCATCTGGTTGAAGAACAGGGGCTCGACCAGCTGTAACCCGGGCTGAAACAGTTCGGCCCGGATCACCATGGCCATGGTGCCACCGGTAAAGAACATGGTCAGGGCGAAGAGCAGATAGAGGGTGCCAATATCTTTATGGTTAGTGGTATATAACCAGCGCCTCAGTCCTGCTGCCGGTCCATGGGAGTGGCCTGCGTGCAGGGTCTCGATGATGCCATCGCTCATGCCGACTCCTTATTTGTCATTTTTCAGAATGGACTGCACATCCGCAGCCTGAATGACATCGCCCGTGTTGTTGCCCCAGGCATTGCGCTCATAAGTCACCACGGCGGCAAGCTCCTGAACCGTGAGCTGCTTGCCGAATGCCTGCATGGCGGTCCCGCTCTTGCCATGCAGGACCAGGTTCAGGTGCTGGGCACGATTTTCCGCCAAGGTAGTGATCTTGCTGCCCTTCAACGCGGGGAAGATCCCGGGTAATCCGGTTCCTCCTGGCTGATGGCAGGCCGAGCAATGACCCAAAAAGATTTTCTCTCCCAACGCCATGGCCTGCGGCAGGGTCATGATCGTACTGGCCTGCTCCCGCTGCTGAGCCTTGGCAGCAGCCTGGGCTTCCGCCGTTCTGGCAATCCAGCCCTCAAACTCCTCGGCGGTTTTGGCGACCACCACTATGGGCATGAAACCATGATCCTTGCCGCATAGCTCAGCACACTGCCCCCGATAGGTGCCGGGCCTGTCTATCCTGGTCCAGGACTCATTGATGTAGCCGGGATTGGCATCTTTCTTTACCGCGAAGGCGGGCACCCACCAGGAGTGAATGACATCATCCGATGTCATCAAGAAGCGAATTTTCTTGCCCACAGGCAGCACCAGCGGCTGATCGACCTCCCGTAAATAGGTGTCACTCTTGGGCTGATCGCCGGAGATCTGCTTCTTGCTGGTCGCCAGCAAGGAGTAAAACGCCACCGGATGCTCCAGGTATTTGTAGTGCCATTTCCATTGCGATCCCGTTATGAGCACGGTCAGATCGGCTTTGGAAGTATCTTCCATCTTCAATAGCGTCGACGTGGCCGGCGTTGCCATCGCCACCAGGATCAACACAGGAATGGCAGTCCACAACAATTCAATCCGGGTGCTCTCATGAAACTGGGCGGCCTGGGCGCCACGTGATTTTCGATGATGGATAATGGACCAGAGCATGGCGCCAAAGACGAGCAGACCGATCAGGCAGCAGATATAGAAGATGGTCATATGTAGGTCATAGACCTGCTGGCTGATGGCCGTCGCCCCCCGCGTCATGTTGAATGTTATCTCGCTGGCAAAAACGCTCTTGCCAGCAAGGCACACTATCCACACGCCATGCCTGATCGCATTTTTTCCCACTTTGCACTCCCTGTGCACGCTGGAAAGGACCGCAAACCTCGCCAAGTAAAGCATCTAACCATATGAAAATAATGAATTTATTAAAATCACTCTCACAAACAAGTATTAGTCCATATTTTGAAAAAGCCACCATGATGTCGATGATCCTGGACTCATCAGAGCAGTTTGTATCAATTCATGGCTCACAGGATGGCAATAAACATCAACAGCAGGGATTGGAGGTGGGAACCTTGACGTAGGGGGGCTGGGACAGCTTTATTTAAAACTGTCAGTGGCGGCTGCATATGAATGGCTCACCCGGTGATGCCAACCTGATACAGAGGAGAAAAACGGGATACGACGATCCACAAACTCAAGTAGAGAAGGAATAACGCTATGATATTAAATCACTTATGGGGATTGTATGCCCATCCTCACACCGAATGGCATACCATAGACGAAGGTCACGACAGCTTCAGAAACAGTCTGACCCATATTCTTGTCGTGGCCCTTATCCCCTCGGTCTGTGCCTACTACTCCGCCGTTCACATCGGCTGGAGTATCGGTGTGAGTGATCCCATTACCCTGACCGCAGAGAGTGCATTCATGCTATCGGTAGCCATGTATATCGCGCTCATCGCTGGCGTGTTTGCACTGGCCTATCTGGCACACTGGATGGGACACACCTTTGGCTCAGATCCCAGCTATACGACGGCGCTCGAACTGGCGGCCTATACCTCTACCCCCCTGTTTATGGTTGGCTTCTCGGCCTTTTTCCCGCACCTCTGGTTTGTCATGATCATTGGCCTGATAGGGCTGAGCTATTCCATCTACCTGCTCTACGTCGGCGTGCCAATACTGATGCACATCCCCAAGGAACAAGGGTTCATCTATGCCAGCTCTGTGGTAACGGTCGGATTGGTGCTGCTGGTCTGCGTGCTGGCAACCACGGCCATTCTGTGGGGTTCAGGTTTTGGCCCCGTCTTTACGCAATAGCACCCTGGCCACAGCAGCATCCGCTCTATGGTCAGCCATCACCAGAAATGACAAGGGCGCCTTTATGGCGCCTTTGTTATTGGGCTGAATTGCATCACTCGCCTCGGCATTGACTGCGACAGAGCTACGATCAACCTCAAACAACCCAGACATTGTCTCACTCCAATGACCTTGCTGATCAGCCACCGGGTGGATAACGACAATTAGCGCTGTTTGCCGCTGCCGATACCAAACGGGATGCGGTAGTCGCTGCTCTGCTCACCCAGGCTCACGGTCAGGTTGCCCTGAGCGCGGCTTGGAATGCGAACTTGCTGGGTACCCGCCAGATTGGCGTGGACTGAGGCCACGACATCGCCAGACTCGTCACGCACTTCCAGCATGGGGTTGGCCTTGCCTTCCACGGCGGCGGTCGCATGCCAGTTTACAAACAGCACGCCCGGGGCTGCGTTGAGGTCAGCGGGGACGGAAGCCTGAGCAAAACCGGCTGTCATCAGGCCTGCAACGGCCAGCATCTTGATTACGTTTTTCATGTTCATTCACTCTCTTGGTTTTTATGTCATTGCCAAGGCCGTTTCGGCCTGAATCAATGCATCCGTGCAAGAGGTTATTCAAATAGTATGTTGTTCTTTCACTGACATCCGACACTCTGTTTGATGGTGTCACAGCCTGGAACGACCTGTTATTTGGCCGCTTGGCGTTCCTGCCTAAGCGTTGAGTGAATATTAAACACCTCTACCGACCTTTGTTAGCGAGATAAACTGGCCTAGATGTTCAAAAAATCTGAAGTGGATGTACATCCCGAGTTCAGCGAACAACGGCCAAAGAAAAGGGCAGGAGAGCCTGCCCTTGGTGTTGGAAAGTACGCGCTGGCGGAAGCACTAGCAGCCCGCCAGCTCCTCTGCCGTCATGGGCCGCAGCACCTTGCAGGGATTGCCGACGGCAACCACGTTGGCCGGAATATCTCTGGTGACCACAGAGCCCGCACCTATGACGCTGCTGTCCCCTATGGTGACGCCGGGGCAGATGACGGTGCTGCCACCGATCCAGACGTTGTTGCCGATGCGCACCGGCTTGCCGAACTCGACCCCGGCCACCCGCGGCACTACCGCCACCGGGTGGGCGGCGGTGTAGATCTGCACCCCGGGCGCCAGCAGCACGTTGTCACCGATATGCACCTCGCAAACATCGAGGATGGTGCAGTTGACGTTGGCGTAGAAGTTCTCCCCCACGAAAATATTGGCACCATAGTCGCAGAAGAAGGGCGGGTTGATGGCACAGGAAGCGCCGCGGCTGCCGAGCAGTTCCCGCAGCAGGGCGTCCCGCGCCGGTTTCTCCTGCCAACTGGTGTTGAAGCTGTGATAGAGGAAACGACAGCGCTCGCGCGCCGCCTTGAGCTCGGGATCGCCCGCATCATAGGGCTGACCCGCCACCATCTTCTGCCACTCGGGGCCAGGTACGGCTTGCCGAGCCTCTGTTGCCGCCATGGGCGTTGCCTGTGTCATCGTCTATTCCACCAGCCAGATAAGGGATTCATAAGGGCGCAGCATACAGGACTGCGGCCGGGCCGGGCTATCGGGGTAGTTGCCAAGCAGCAGGTGCCCCTTGCCGGTAGCCAGCTCGTCCGGCAGTGCAAAGGTGGCTGGCTCGCCGTAGAAGTTGCTCACCACCAGCAGGGTCTGGCCGTTGGCACTGCGGGTATAGGCCCAGATCCGCTGATGACCCGCCAGCAGCTCCTGATAATCCCCCTGGGTGAAGATTGGGTACGCCTTGCGCAGAGCGATCAGGTCACGGTAATGCCAGAACACCGAGCTCGGGTCGGCCAGTGCCGCCTCCGCGTTGATCTCGGGGTAATTGGCAGCAGGTTTGAGCCAGGGTGAACCTTGGGTGAAACCGGCATTGGAGGCGGCGCTCCACTGCATGGGGGTACGGGAGTTGTCGCGGGACTTGGCGCCGAGAATGGCGAGGATCTCGGCCTCCGCCATGCCTTCGGCCTGCTTGATGGCGAAGATGTTGCGGCTCTCCACATCCTGATAGTCGTCGATGCACTGATAGCCGGGGTTGGTCATGCCGATCTCCTCCCCCTGATAGATGTAGGGAGTGCCCTGCAACCCGTGCAGCGTGCTGGCCAGCATCTTGGCGGCGACCACGCGATGTTCGCCCTCGTCGCCGAAGCGGGAGACGATACGCGGCTGATCGTGGTTGCACCAGAACAGCGCCGACCAGCCCTTGCCGTGCATGCCGCTCTGCCAGTGGTTGAAGATGCGCTTGAGCTCGAGGAAATCGAACGGCGCCTTGGTCCACTTGTCACCCTTGGGGTAATCCACCTTCAGATGGTGGAAGTTGAACACCATGGAGAGCTCGGAGCCATCCAGGGCGCCGTAGCGCTGGCAATGTTCCAGACTGGTTGATGACATCTCCCCCACCGTCATGGCCCCCACGGGGGCAAAGACATCGCGACTAACGTCTTGCAGGAATTCGTGGATGCGCGGCCCGTCTGTGTAGAAGCGGCGGCCATCGCCCATCTCGTCGTTCGGGAAGGTCTGATCCTTGGAGATGAGGTTGATGACGTCGAGGCGGAAACCGTCTACCCCCTTCTGCGCCCAGAAGTGAATGATGTTTTTCACCTCGGCGCGCACCGCCGGGTTTTCCCAGTTCAGATCCGCCTGCTCGCGGGCAAACAGGTGCAGGTAATACTGACCGGTGGCCTGATCCAGCTCCCAGGCGCTGCCGCCAAACTTGGACTGCCAGTTGTTGGGCACACCGCCATCGACCGGATCGCGCCAGATGTAGTAGTCGCGGTAGGGGCTGTTTTTATCCCCCAGCGCCGACTTGAACCAGGCGTGCTCGGTGGAGGTGTGGTTCACTACGATATCCATCACGATGCGGATGTCGCGCGCGTGGGCGGCAGCCAGCAACGCTTCGAAATCGGCCATGGTGCCGTAGGCGGGATCGATGGCCAGGTAGTCGGCGATGTCGTAGCCGTTGTCCACCTGCGGGGAGACGTAAACCGGAGTCAGCCAGAGGGCATCGACCCCCAGGGTCTTGAGATAGTCGAGGCGGGCCATGATCCCCTTGAGATCGCCGGTGCCACGGGCAGCGGAATCCTGAAAGCTCTTGGGATAGATCTGGTAAATCACGGCGCTCTGCCACCAGGGTGTTTGGCTCATGGGTCTTTCTCTTGTCTCGAATATGAAATGGAGAGGGCGACCCGCTGGTCGCCCTGATGCGTTGAGTCAGGCGCTGGCCTGGGCCAGCTTGCCAGCCGCTTGCTGGCGCTTGTAGAGCAGCAGGGTCAGCACCACTGGCACCACTATGGCCACCAGCATGGCGACTGAGTAGACGGCCCAATACTGGGGCTGGATGGAGAGGATGCCCGGCAGGCCGCCCACCCCTATGCCGTTGGCCATCACACCGGCGAAGCCGCAGATGAGCGCCGCCAGGCTGGAACCCACCATGGCGCACAGCATGGGGAACTTGTATTTGAGGTTGATGCCGTACATGGCCGGCTCGGTCACGCCCAGGTAGGCGGAGATGGCGGCAGGCACGGAAATCTCCCGCTCGTTCTCCTTGCGGCTGATAAGTATGATGCCCACCACTGCCGACGCTTGCGCTATGTTGGAGAGGGCGATCAGCGGCCAGATCGGGGTGCCACCCATGCTCTGCATCAGCTGCAGATCCACAGCGTTGGTGGTGTGGTGGATACCCGTGATGACCAGGGGCGCATAGAAGAAGCCGAACAGGGCAGCGCCTATGGGAGCGAAGGAACCGGTCATGGCCGCCTTGGCGGCGAAGCCGACGCCTTCACCAATCCAGCGACCGAACGGGCCGATAAAGGCGTGGGCCACTATCACCGCCAACAGCAGCGAGACGAAGGGCACAATCACCAGATAGAGGTACGCCGGAATGATGCGCTTGAGGTTGGTCTCCACCCAAGCGAGGAATACCCCCGCCAGCAGGGCCGGAATGACCTGCGCCTGATAGCCCACCTTCTGGATGACGAACAGACCGAAGTCCCACACCTCTGGGGTCTGCTGACCAATGCCATAGGCGTTCATCAGTTGCGGCGACACCAGCGTGATACCCAGTACTATCCCGAGGATCTCGGAGCCGCCCATCTTCTTCACCGCAGACCAGCAGACGCCGACCGGCAGGAAGTGGAAGATGGCCTCGCCCAGCAGCCAGAGGAAGGCGTGGACCTGAGCCCAGAACTGGCTGATCTCGGTGAGGGTATGAGTGCCATCGTCGAACATCTTGATGTCGCCGATGACGTTGCGAAAGCCCAGGATCAGGCCGCCGGTGATGATGGCGGGCAACAGGGGCACGAAGATCTCCGCCAGGTGGGAGATGCCGCGCTCCAGCGGATTCATGTTCTGACGGGCAGCCAGTTTGGCGGCATCCTTGCTGCCACCGCTGACACCTATCTCTTCGGTCAGCGCCTTGTACCACTGCTCCACCTCGTTGCCGATCACCACCTGGAACTGGCCGCCCTGAGTGAAGCTCCCCTTCACCGCAGGTATGGTTTCGATGGCCTTGCTGTCGGCTTTGGCCGGATCGTTCAGGACGAAGCGCAATCGGGTCAGGCAGTGACTGACGGTGGCGATGTTCTCCTTGCCGCCGATCTTGTCGATCAGGGTGGCAAGCTGCTGTGCGTTGATCTTGGACATGAGTCTTCCCTCTGTGACTCCATTGATATTGGTCTGCATCGCCCTTTTGAACCAGTCTGCTGGTCTGAGCGTTTTTGGTATCGTTCCCATTTAGCATGCAGCCAATTTGAACGGATCGAAATGGGAACGTTCCCATTTCGTGGTCAACATCACAAAAAGCGCGTTTTTTGTGCAGGACTAAGTGATGGGGCTCACAGTGTGTGGCAAGGGGCTATGGTCGCCAGCGGGCGGTGATCCTGCTCGATCTGGCCGAGCAGCTGGCGGGCCGCCTGCTCCCCCGCGCCCTTGTAGCCAAGATCCAGACTGAGGGCGTTGGGAAAGAGGAAACTGAGCATGGGGTTGTTGCCAAGGCCTGTTACCAGCACCTCGCTACGCCCTTGTTCCTGAAGGTATTTTGCAGCACCTATGGCGAGGGTGTCACTGGCGCAGACCAACGCCTGGGTGGCGGGGGTGAGCAGCTCGGCCGCCAGCCGGTAGCCGCTCTGCAGGCTGAGATCGCCGAGGGCACTGCGCGCCGTCAATCCCTGTTCGGCGCAGTAGCCGAGATAGGCATCAAGCCGGCGCTGACCCGTGGTGAGATCCGAGGTATCCACCCCCAGATAGGCAATGTCGCGAATGCCGCGGGTCGCCAGCTCGGCCAGCATGGTGCGCACAGCCCCGGCATCGTCGAAACAGACAGAGGAGAACCCGGGATGGTCCCGGGCCACCAGCACAAGCTTCTCTTTCAGCGGCACCATGGCGTCGTAGTCCAGATCGTTGAAGGCAAACAGTATGATGCCATCCACCCCGCGCCGATCCAGCACAGCCAGATGCTCCTGCACCTTGGCGGGGGAGAACTTGCTCTCCATCAGCACGGCGTCATAGCCACGCCGGTAGAGGGTCTCCAGCATGCCCCGCACCGCCTGATTCTCGGAACTGGAGTCGAGCCGGGAGACTATGATCCCCACCACCTGCTGGCTCTGGCTGCGCATGGCCCGCGCCGACTTGCTCGGCACGAAGCCGTGTTCGGCGATGACCTGCTCCACCCGCTCACGGGTCGCCTGTTTCACCTTGGGATCCTGATTGAGCACCCGGGAGACGGTCGACTTGCCGACGCCCGAGAGGCGGGCGATATCGAGGATGGTCAGTTTCTTGTCCATGAATTGGCTCACAGGAGGCTCGGCGGTGGAATTGCCCACATTGTTGTGATTAAGCCCTGTGAATACAAGCCCATGGCGTTAGAATGCCTTTTTTGCCCCGGCGAACGTCGTGCCGCTCGCCATCGCACAGGACGCGCATCATGGGTCTGTTGGTCAGTCTGCTTCTATCCCTCTCCGTCACGGGCCCCGTCTATCGCACAGGACATCCATCATGAGTCTGCTGGCCAGTCTGATCTTCTTCCTCTCCATCACCGGCCCCGTCTATCGCACAGGACATCCATTATGAGTCTCTTGGCCAGTCTGCACTTCTCCCTCTCCATCACGGGCCCCATCTGCGTGGTGCTGCTGCTCGGCATCTAGCTCAAGCAGCTGGGTCTGTTGCCCGACAGCTTCGTCGAGTCCGCCTCCCGTCTGGTGTTTCAGGTCACACTGCCGGCCCTCTTGTTCCTCAGCATGGTGCGCACCGATTTTTCCACCATGCCGAGCCCCTGGCTCATCCTCTACGGCTTGCTCGGCACCCTAGCCGGCTTTCTGATCCTTGAGGCACTGGCTGCCCGCTTCATCCCGGAGCGGCATCAGCGCGGCATCTTCGTACAGGGCAGCTTTCGCGGCAACATGGGGATCATGGGGCTGGCCTACGTGCAAAACGCCTATGGCGCCGAGGGGATAGGCGCCGCCGCCCTGCTGGTGGGCTCGGTGACCGTGCTCTACAACATACTCGCCGTGATCACCCTGACCCGCAGTCTGGGAGGCGGCAAGGGGATCAAGCCGATCCTCAAGGGGATCGCCAAAAACCCGCTGATCATCGCCATTCTTTCCGCCCTGCCGTTCGGCCTGCTCGGTATCGAGCTGCCCCAGTTGGTGATCACAACGGGCAACTACTTCGCCAACATGACGCTGCCGCTGGCCCTACTCTGCACCGGCGCCAGCCTCAACCTCAAAGCCCTGCGCGGCGGCGCCATGCTGACCGGCTGGGCCACCGCCAACCGGCTGTTCTTTATCCCTGTGCTGCTGGTAACGGGGGCCTGGGCGCTCGGCTTCAGCCCGCAGGCCCTCGGCATACTGTTTCTCATCAGCTCCACCCCCACAGCCGCCGCCAGCTATGTGATGACCCGCGCCATGGGCGGCGACAGCGTGCTGGCAGCCAACATCATAGCCACCACCACGCTGGGTTCTCTGGTCAGCACCAGCCTGGGCGCCGCCCTGATGAACTACCTGGGGTTGATGGGCTAGTGGGGAGCGTGCTGGCCATCCACACTCTCATCGCCACCACCACCCAGGGCTCATTGATCAGTACCAGCCTGGGTGCCGCTCTGATGAACTACCTCGGGTTGATGGGATAGCCAGCAGAAAACGTGCTGCCTCTCATCCCCTCATCACCCCCTTGACCTTGCCGCGGGCGGCAGCTTTAGGCTGACAACACATCAACAGAGGAGATATCCCATGACCATCGAACTCACTGTGTCCGGCATGTCCTGTGGTGGCTGCGCCGCCAGCCTGCAAAAAGCCCTGCTGGCCCAGAGTGCAGTAACCCAGGCCCAGGTGGATTTTGCTAGCAGCAAGGCCGTCATCGAGAGCGAACTGAGCAAGGCGGAGCTGATCGCCCTGATTGAAGCCAAGGGCTTCTCGGCAAGTTAAATTATCTCTATAGAGGTATAAAACAGGTTAAGGTTCTGTATCCAGCTGTTTTTTGGTGAGAGTCATCACAGACCCCCTCAACAGAAAGCGCAAACTTGCTGCAATTTTTATCACTCAGAAGGATTTGCAGCATGACTCTCCCTATCCGCAAGACACTGCTCGCCGCCGTCGTTGGCCTGACCCTCTCCCCCCTGGCCATGGCCCTGCCGCAGGTTCATATCCTGGCGACCGGTGGCACCATAGCCGGTGCGGGACAGTCCGCCACCCAATCCAACTATGAAGCGGGCAAGGTGGCCATCGAGACCCTGATCGCCGCCGTGCCCGAGATGAAGAACGTGGCCGACGTGCAGGGGGAGCAGGTGGTCAAGATCGGCTCCCAGGACATGAACGACGAGGTGTGGCTCAAGCTGGCCAAGCGGGTCAACGAGCTGCTGGCCAAGGATGACGTGGACGGCATCGTCATCACCCACGGCACCGACACCATGGAAGAGACCGCCTACTTCCTCAACCTGACCGTCAAGAGCGACAAGCCCGTGGTGCTGGTCGGCGCCATGCGCCCCTCCACCGCCATGAGTGCCGATGGCCCGCTGAATCTCTACAACGCCGTGGTCACCGCCTCCGACCCCAGCTCCAAGGGCCGTGGCGTCATGGTTGCCATGAACGATACCGTGCTGGATGCCCGCGACGTCACCAAGACCAACACCACAGGGGTGCAGACCTTTGCCGCCCCCAACTTCGGCCCGCTGGGTTACATCCACAACGGCAAGATCGACTACCAGCGCAGCCCGGCCCGCCTGCACACCAGCAAGACGCCGTTCGACGTGAGCAAGCTCGACAAGCTGCCGCAAGTGGGCATCGTCTACAACTATGCCAACGCCACCGATCTGCCGGCCAAGGCCATGGTGGATGCCAAGTTTGACGGCATCGTCAGCGCCGGGGTGGGCAACGGCAACCTCTACCACACACTGTTCGACACCCTGGCCAAGGCGAGCAAGGATGGCATCCGCGTGGTGCGCTCCGCCCGCGTGCCGACCGGCGCCACCACCCTGGATGCCGAGATCGACGACGCCAAGTACGGCTTCGTGGCCGCCGGCACCCTGAACCCGCAGAAAGCGCGCATCCTGCTGATGCTCTCCCTGACCCAGAGCAAGGATCCGGCCCAGATCCAGCGCTGGTTCCAGCAGTTCTGATCCCGGGGTTCAACCCGCTAACGTAAATCCATGAAAAAAGGGCAGGATCGGATCCTGCCCTTGCTCATGGCGTCATCTTCACATAGCGCGCGCCGTCAGCTCACCATCAGCCAACCGCAGAAACCCAGGTACACCAGCCCCACGCAGGCCAGCCTTCCCGCCGTCATCCGCCCACGGCTGAAGCCCCACCACAGCAGTACCACAGCCAGCAGGGTCACCAGCGAGGAGACCATCATGGTGCTGTCGAGCAACCAGGGGGTGAACAGCAGGCAGAACGCCTTGGGTATGGTGCCCTGGATCATCATGGCACCGGAGATGTTGGCCAGCGCCAGCCGGTTCTTGCCCTGACGCACCCAGATCAGCACGTTCATCAGCTCCGGCATCTCGGTCGCCACCGGGCTCAGCAGCAGGGCCGCCAGCACGGGAGAGAGGCCGAACAGCTCACCCATGCTCTCCAGTTGATGAACGAACAGCTGGGCCGCCAGCGCGACCACCACCAGCGCCACCAGGGTCTGCAGTAGCACCTTGCCGAGCGCCGGGATCTCGGCCTTGGGATCCAGCTTGAGGGGCTCTGGCAACTCGACCTCGTGGCTGTCGGTCTGTTTCAGCTCGCGCCGCACATAGACCAGATAAACCAGCACGAACAGCGGGGCCAGCCAGGTTTTGCCGGTGAAGGCCACCATGCCGAGGGCCACCGCCACCAGGAAGATACCGACAAACCAGGCCTGATCCCGGCCTATCTCGCGCTGCACCTCGCCATCTATGACCCTGTGCTCACGGCTCATGCACAGCAGCAGGGTCACGCCGACGGCGGCATAGCCTATGGTGGAGAGCACCAGGGGGCCACCGAGGGCGGCGCCTATCCCAATCTGTTGCTGGGCGGGGGCATCCCCCATCAGCAGCGCGGTCAGGGTAACTATGCATTCGGGCAGGGCAGTGCCGAGGGCCGCCAGCAGGGAGCCGGTGGCACTCTGGGAGAACTTGAAGTGATGGCCGGTCCATTCGATACCATTGACGAAATATTCGCAGGCCAGGTAGATGGTGACGGCAGAGAGCAGAAACAACAGCAGGGTGATCAACATAATAGGCAACCGCCAGGCGAGCAGAACAACCGATGGACCCGATACGGCTCGCCCGGCTGGCTTGCGTATCGAGGCCAAAGGTCTTGCAGAGCGATAGATGCTATCGCCGCTCATGCCATGGATCGACAGATCCAAGAATGTTGACATGAGCCCTGCCCGGATCACGGGCGGGTTGCTACTCCCCAATGACAGTGCGGGCTTTTTACCAAGTTGACCGCCGCCTCACAAGGCAAATTAATGATCATCCACTCAATAAGTTGTAAGAGAATGTAACGCCCCCTCGGTCAGCGCCCCCGGTTTCTCCGTCCGGATCCCCACTCTTGCCCCCGGCATCCACGCCTTGGCACAACGATTGCTATGAGTTGTCTACTGTCCACAATAGTTTGGGAAGGATGAACGATGAAACGGTGGATCCAACATTTCTATCAACTGAACCGCCTCAACTGGCTCATGGTCTGGTTGCTGCTTTGCTGCAGCATCATATTGCTGTTTCCGGCCGGCCTGATGAAGGGAGCCGTCAGCCAGTGGGCCACGACCCACGCCGCCTGGCTCGGGGTTGGCATGCTGATCGCCATCTCCTACTTCTGCAGCCAGGGCTTCCTGATAGCTTGGGAGTGGGCCTGTGACGAATGGCAATCCCGCCGCCAGCAGGATCAGCTGGCCCAGATGATCGCCTTCCTCGATTTCAACGAGAAGGCGGTGCTGCGCGAGTTCGTGCTGCAACGCAAAAGCGTCATAAACTTGCCGATCACCGAGCCTGCCGTCAAAAACCTGATGGACGCCGGCGTACTCACCTACGCCTACGGCAAACCGGTGCGGGAGAAAGAGGACGAGAACCAGATCCGGGCGCTGATGATAGCGCTGCCCGCGCGGCCGCTGCTCACCTACAAGGTGCTGGGCCTCTCCCGTGGCAAGATGAGCGACGAGCAGGTGGAGCAGATCATGAGCGCCAGACCCAAGTTCGCCCAGAAGGGCTTCCAGCGCTAACTTGCTGCCATCCTTCAAATAAAAGAGCCGGACTGTGTCCGGCCCTTTGCTATCTGGCTGTTTTTATTCAGTTCTGCCCTTGAGACAACCGGTACAGACCGGCGGATCTGCCGTTAGTCGGTTCTGGCTTTCAAATAACCGGCGCAGATTGGCGGATCTGCCCTTATTCGGTTCTGGCCTTCAAATAGCCGGCGCAGACTGGCGGATCTGCCCTTATTCGGTTCTGGCCTTCAAATAGCCGGCATAATCCGGGATCTGCACGCTGAACGCCTGCTGCATGTGAGGGCTGTCCATGATGAAGTCCGCGGTGGCCTCGTTGGTGGCAACCGGTATGTTCCACACGGCCGCCAGGCGCAGCAGCGCCTTCACGTCCGGATCGTGGGGCACCGCATTGAGGGGATCCCAGAAGAAGATCAGCACGTCTATCTTGCCTTCGGCAATCAGGGCACCGAGCTGCTGGTCGCCCCCCATGGGGCCGGAGAAGAGGCAGGTGATGGGCAGTTGCGCCTTCTTGCCGAGCATGGTGCCTGTGGTGCCGGTCGCGTAGAGATGGTGGAGCTTGAGCTCCTCCTTGCGGCGCATCACCCAGTTCAGCAGAGGGGTCTTCATGTTGTCGTGAGCCACCAGCGCCACCCGCTTGTGGGGCGCCATCTCACGTGCAATCAGTTCCATGGAATTCATCCGTAGCATTGTGATGGGAAGAGAGCCGTATCCTAATCGAAAGCGGCGCCCGCTGCCTTGCCGGGCGCCGTAACTGTGATCACTTCGACTGTTCAATCCACTGCTGGTTCTTCTGCTCCAGCACGGAGATGGGCAACATGCCGTATTCCAGCACATGGTGATGGAACGCCTTGAGGTCAAAGCGGCCGCCAAGGGCCTGCTCGGCGGATTCGCGCATCCGGATCAGCGCCAGCTGGCCAGCCTTGTAGGAGGTCGCCTGACCGGTATAGGCCATGTAGCGCGGCACCTCCGAGCTGATGTCCCCCGCCCCCAGTGCCGAGTTCTCCTTCATGTAGCCGACGGCCCTGTCGTGGCTCCAGCCGTACCAGTGAATGCCGGTATCCACCACCAGCCGCATGGCCCTGAGCATCTCCTCGTTGAGGCGGCCGAAGTACTGCAGCTGGTTGTTGAAGGCGGACGAGCCCTCGACCTTCACATCCCCCACGGCGGGATCATAGAGGCCGCGCCCCTGATAGAGCCCCATGTCGTGATCCGCCAGGTATTCGGTGTAGAGCGCCCAGCCCTCCGCATAGGCGGTATAGGAGGCATTCGCCACGTACTGCGGGAAGTCGGGATCCTTGGCCGCCAGCTCCTGGGCTATGGTGATCTGGAAGTGGTGGCCCGGCGCCGCCTCATGGGCCAGCAGGGTGCTGATGTTCCAGCTCTGCAGGCCATAGGGATAGTAGGTGTTGAGGACGAACTGCCCTTTACGGCCGGTCTGCGGGTTGCCGTCCTGATACCAGGCGACCCCGCCATAAGGCGCCTCGTCATAGGAGACGGGCACCACCTCGTAATCCAGCTTGGGAATGGTGCGCTCGGCATCGAAGAAGTCCGGCAACACCAGCGCCGCCTTGCTCTTGAAGCCGTTGTACTCCCGCAACGCCCGCTCATGCTCGGCCAGCGCCTGCTGCTGCGGCTCGCTCAGGGCCGCGCCGGCCGCATTGCCCGGGTTGAGATTGGCGGACCAGACAGCCAGCGGATTCTGGTAGAAGAAGGCCGGCTCGTTCAGATAGCGGAAGAAGTCATAGATCTGGCCGCTCTGCTTGCTCTGGGCCACCTCATCGCTGTCGCACTTGCCGACGGTATGGCACACCTTGACCATGGCACCGAAGATCCGCTCCACCTCGCTCAGCCCCAGCTCATGCACCTGCTCCGGCGTCATATTGGTGGTGGTGTGCTTCTTAAGCAGCCAGCGATACCAGTCGCGACCATTGGTCATGCCGCAGAAGCCGTCGTCACACTCGCCACTGCCAAGGCGCACCGCATAGGCGCCGCCATGCTGGTAATCCAGATAGTCCCGCAGTGCCAGATAGCGGCCGTTGATGCTGTCCAGCACCCCTTTGTACTCGGTGCGCAGCGCCTCGTCGGCCTCTCCCGGCAACTGCTGCCAGCCGAGGTAGGCACCGGCGATCGCCTCGCCATCCAGCTTGCTGTTGAGCTGGGCCAGCAGCCGGTCCACCAGCTCGTCCGGCAAGGTGTTGCCCTGGGCGCTGCCCAGCTCGAACTGGTGCTTCACCTCGGCCAGGTAGCCGTCATAGGCCTTGAGCCAGACAAGGTGCTCCTGATACCAGGCCAGCGGGGCCGTCGTTGCCCTGGCCTGAGTGGCCAGCGCCGGGGCCTTGGCCGGGCGGTCGAGATCCCGCCGCCAGACGGCATCTCCAGGCGCGACCCGCTCGGCCGAGCTCTGCTCGAAGTAATCGAAGCCGCTGCTGACGGTGCGGGCGGCCTTGCCGCTAGCGGGAGCCATCCCCACGTCATCGGCCAGCTCCACCACCTGGTTGCGGAAGTGGTGGATCGGGATCTGGGACTGGGGCAGCTCGTAGCCCGCCAGATTGATCTGCAGATCCCAGCGGATCATGTCGTAGAACAACCGGTCCCGCTCGCTCAGCACGCTCGGGTCCAGGGCATCCAGCCGGCTGAGCAGCGCACTGTCGAGCGCCTTGCGTTTGGCAATGCTGGACGCATCGATGGCAAAACCGTAGGGATCCAGCGCCTGACTCTCGCGCAGGGCCTCGTCCATGGTTTGCATCAGGGAGGCCTTGGTCGCGGCGGGATCCGCCGGCGCGTTGGAGCTGTTGTCGTTGCAGGCAGCGAGGGAGAGTGCGATGGCGCAGGCAAGCGCCAGCTTGTTGGGCAAGAAGTGCATGGTGTAGTCCTTTAACCTGTTGTTATTGTGTGCCCCCGATCAGGGGCTCCAATAGTGCATCTCTCCCGCGTACTTTTTTGCGACCTGACTAACAAAAATAAGCTTACTTTTCATGATGATAAGAATCATGAAAAGCTATGCAGCCGGACATAAAAAAACCCGCCTGAGCGGGTTTTTGAATCGGCTTTTCATGCCATAACTATTCAGGATGAGCCGTGATGCAGCTGGGACTGCTGGTAGTTCTCCAGCCCGATGCGATCGATGAGATCGAGCTGGGTTTCCAGCCAGTCCACGTGCTCCTCTTCATCTTCCAGAATGTCCTGGAACAGGTCGCGACTGATGTAGTCCTGCACCGACTCTGCGTAGGCGATGGCCACTTTCAGGTCCGGGATGGCATCCATCTCCAGCGACAGATCGCAACGCAGCATCTCCTCCACCGTTTCACCGATGCGCAGCTTGCCCAAGTCCTGCAAGTTGGGCAGCCCCTCCAGAAACAGCACCCGCTTGACCAGTTCGTCGGCGTGTTTCATCTCATCGATGGACTCGTGATACTCCTTGTGCCCGAGCGCCTTGAGGCCCCAGTCATCGTAGATGCGGGCGTGCAGGAAGTATTGGTTGATGGCAATCAGCTCATTGGCCAGCACCTTGTTGAGGTGGGCAATGATCTTGGGATCTCCTTTCATCGACAGTGCTCCTTGGTTCGTGCCTGAGGCCTCGATCGTTAGAGCTTAGTCCAGAAAAGTGACAACAAGAGGTCTGGCGAGCCAGCTCGCCTGAGAGGAAGGGTGACCCTGTTGGCGGGTCGAGTCAGAAAAAGATCGGTCCGGGTCAGGCCACCTCGTAGTAGAGCGGGGCCTGTTCCAGCTCGGCCTTGTCGAGTTCGGTGGCGATGATCTCCATGGTCATGCGCACACACTTGCCACACTGGGCCCCCACCTCCAGCGACTGCTTGAGCTGACGGAACTCGGTCTTGCCTGCCTGTACCGCCTTGCGGATCTGGGTATCTGTGATGCCGCGGCACAAACAGACGTACATAGTGTTTACCTCGTGCTGGAATGCCATGAAATCTAAATGAGAATGGTTCGTAGTGCAAATAACAATTAGTAATAAGATCCCCTGCTTGCCAGCCATCAACCCCTTGGTGACAATGTCCCGTCACAGAGGAAAACATCATGCTCAAGAAACTGTTCACAACCCTGTTCGCAAGCAAGCCCGCCCCTGTCGTTGAGGTGACTCCCACCGAGTACGCCGGTTACCTCATCTACCCCGAGCCCATGGCGGAAGGGAGCCAGTACCGGTTGGCGGGTCGCATCACCAAAGAGATGGATGGCGCGCTGCAGACCCACATCTTCATCCGCTCCGATCTGTTCGCCAATCCGGCCGATGCGGAGCGTTTCATGGTGCAGAAGGCGCACACCTTCATCGATCAGATGGGGGATCGCATGTTTGAACCCCGCGTCAAAGCGGGCGACAGTTCAGCTTCATGAGCCCTGCCGAGGTGAAAGCCCTGCGCCAGGCCCTGGCCCGGGCAGGTGAACGGCGTCTGGTCTGGCTGGAAGGGGACGAGGCCGATTGCATCGCCCGTGCCGAAGCGCTGCTGGGCGGCGTCATCTATTGGCTAGGAGAAGGTCCGGCCTGCCATGGGCCCGTTCCCGCCGCCAAGGCGCTGCAACGGCTCGGTCAGGAGTGCGACACCCTTGTCTTCAACGCTTTCAGCGGCTTTCATCCCGACGCCTTCGGCGCACTGGCGGGCACACTGAGGGCGGGCGGCCTGCTGCTGCTGCTGACGCCCCCCAGAGCGCAATGGCCCGAGTATCCGGATCCCGACAGGATGCGGCTGGTCGCCCAGCCAGAAGAGGCGAACCGGGCCGGCCACGGCTTCATCGCCCGACAGGTGCACCTGCTGGCGGGGGATCCTGCGCTCTCCCTGCTCCCGCCCACCAGCCCAGAGCCCTGGCAGCCGATCGGTGAGCAGCGGCGGCTGAGCCATGATCAGGCCGGCGCCCTGCCCGCCATTCACAGGGTGTTGCACGGCCATCGCCGCCGCCCCCTGGTGCTGAGCGCCGATCGGGGGCGTGGCAAGAGCAGCCTGCTGGGCCTCGCCGCCGCCGAGCTGCTGCGCCAGCAACCCGACCTCAAGATAGTGGTAACGGCCCCCTCCCAGGCCACGGTTGCCACCCTGTTTGCCCACGCGGCACAGTCGCTGGGTACAGAGGTAGAACAGCTGGCTGGCCTCGAGTTCTGCTCACCGGCCCGACTGGTACAGGAAGCCCTGCAACCCGATCTGTTGCTGGTGGACGAAGCCGCCGCCATCCCCACGCCGCTGCTGGAGGCCATGCTGGCCCGCCACAGCCGTATCGTCTTCGCCACCACGGAGCACGGCTACGAGGGCACGGGGCGCGGTTTTCACCTGCGTTTCAAGCGAGTGCTGGACCGTCAGACGCCGGATTGGCAGGAGCTCCACCTGGCCGAGCCGATCCGCTGGAGCCCTGGCGATCCGCTGGAGCCGCTGGTATTCCGGCTGCTTGGCCTCAATGCCGAGGTGGATCCGCCCCTGCCACCGACCAGCCCGGGCTGGCGGCTGATCGGGCAGGATGCGCTGGTGAACGACGAGGGACTGCTCAATCAGCTGTTCGGCCTGCTGGTGCTGGCGCACTACCAGACCACGCCGAGCGATCTCAGGTCTTTGCTGGAGAGCCCGGATCTCGACATCCACCTGCTGGAGCAGGAGCAGAGCCTGCTCGGGGTGGCGCTGGTGGCACGGGAGGGCAACATAGCTCCCGAGCTGGCCGAACAGATCTGGGCGGGCCGACGGCGCCCGCGCGGCCATCTGCTGCCCCAGTCCCTGCTGGCCCACGCCGGTTTCAAGACGGCAGGGGCGCGCAGCTACGCCCGGGTGATGCGCATCGCCATCCACCCGGCGCTGCATCGCCACGGGCTCGGCTCGCGACTGCTCGGCCAGCTGGAGGACTACTACCGGGAGGAAGGGCTCGACTATCTGGGCTCGGCCTTCTCGGCCAGTGCCGATCTGCTGCCCTTCTGGCGCAGGGCCGGGCTGCGGGTGCTGCGCATCGGCCTGCAACGGGATGCCGCCAGCGGCAGCCATGCCGCCCTGCTGCTCAAGGCGCTGAAACCCGAGTGGGAAGCCGAGCTGGCCCGGTGGCACCAGCGCTTCGCGTGCCAGCTGCCGACCCTGCTGGCAGGCGAGTTGAAAGGGCTGGAACCCGAACTGGTGTGGCAAGCTCTGGAGGGGAGCCCTGCCGTGCCGATGCAGGATGAGTTTGAGCGCGATGAGCTGGTGTGCTTCGCTCACCACCACAAGCCGTTCGAGCTGTGCCAAGCCAGCCTGCAGCGCTGGCTGGCCGGCAATCTGCCACGACTGGCATCGCTCACCCCCGCCGAGCGTCAGTTGCTGATCGGCACCATCTGGCAATATGCGGACTGGGGGCATCTGGCCAATCGGCTGCAACTGGCGGGCAAGCCGGCCATCATCAAGGCGCTGCGCACCCTGCTGGCTCGCCTGCTGGATACCCCTACCACTCGATAGGCTCGCCTCGCCAGTCGAGGTAGCTCAGCTCGCCATCCGGCGTCAGCCGCGCCATCAGACTCACCAGCTGACGGGCTACCTGCTCTGGCGTCTGCAAGCTGCCGGCCGGCAGATTGGCGTGAAACGGGCGCGAGAGAGGGGTATCCACTGTACCCGGATGAAACGCCAGCAGCTTGACGCCCGGGGCTCGCCGGGCAAGTTCGATGGCGGCGCACTTGAGCAGCATGTTGAGGGCCGCCTTGGAGGCGCGATAGCCATACCAGCCCCCCGCCCGATTGTCGCCTATGCTGCCGACCCGTGCGCTGAGCACCGCCAGGGTGCAGGGCGTGGCGCCAAGCAGCGGGAGCAGCTGTTTGATCCAGCGCAGCGGCAGCAAGGCATTGATCTGGTAGAGGCGGGTCATGGCTTCGACATCGAGTGCTTCCAGCCGCTTTTCCGGCTTGATCTCCCCCTGATGCAGGATGCCATTGCAGATCACCAGCCGCTGCGGCCTCGGGGCCAGAGTGGCGATACGGGCCACCACGTCAGCCATCTGCTGATCGCTGTAATCACAAGCCAGCCAATGCAGGCGGGGATCCTCACACCCGACTGGGGCCGGCTGCCTGCTGACCGCCATGACGGAACCGGCCCCAGTCGCCAGCCAGTGGGCCACCAGCGCCTGACCTATAGCGCCCCCGGCTCCTATCACCACCATGCCCTCGTTCATGCTCGGCTCCTGTTTGCGGTGAGTGTGATGCCCTTCTCCATCACCTCTTTCTTTCCCTGTTAAGCTGTTACGCGCCTTCCTGTCTGCCGGATCAAGCAGTTATGAGGGCCATCTTGTGTGGATCTCCCCGGTGTGGGCGGATCCATTCCTATACTGAGGGAAAACCGCAGCCGGTGCTGCCAGCGCAACCAGAAGCACGAGAGTCGCCATGATGTCCAAAGACGGGGAAGAGCGTAAATCCATCCTGACCGAGAGCGGTACCAACGAGCTCGAGATCATCGAATTTCACCTCAAGAAGCAGCTACCCGATGGCAGGGAAAAGATCGCCTATTACGGCATCAACGTCGCCAAGGTGCGCGAGGTGATCCGGGTACCTGACACCACAGACTACCCCAATGCCCAGCGCCACATGGTGGGTGTCTTCTCCCTGCGCGAGCGGCTGATCCCGCTGGTGGATCTCGCGGGTTGGCTTGGCATCAAGACCAACCCGGACCCCAACAACAAGGTGGTCATAGTCACCGACTTCAACAAGATGGCGAACGGCTTCCTCATCGACAGTGTCAGCAGGATCCACCGGGTCTCCTGGGAGGATGTGGAGTCCCCCAGCCAGTTTCTGGAGGCGGGCGAGAATGATTGCGTGGTGGCCGTGGTCAGGCGCGATGGCAACCTCATCATGATCCTCGACTTCGAGAAGATCATCGCCGACATCAACCCAGAGCTGAGCATGGAGAAGTACGATGTGACCCAGGATCGCAAGGTCCTCATAGACGATCGCATGATGGCACTTCGCCAGGCCAAGACGGTGCTGGTGGTCGACGACTCCGCCTTCATCCGCAAGATGATAGAGACCACGCTGCGCACCGCGGGCTACAACGTGGTGACCGCCAAGGATGGGGGCGACGGGCTGGAGATGCTGATGGAGTTCGACCGCCTGTCGCAGGAGGAGAAGATCCCGGTGGCCGAGTTCGTCAGCGGCATCATCACAGACGTCGAGATGCCCCGCATGGACGGCATGCACCTGCTCAAACGGCTGCGGGATACCCCTGCCTTCAAGACCACCCCCATCGTCATGTTTTCGTCGCTGATGAGTGACGACAACCGCCAGAAGGCGCTGCAGCTGGGGGCCAACGACACCATCACCAAACCCGAGCTGGGACGCATGGTCGGCATGATGGACAACTTCCTGCTCGGCATCCCCATCCCCAAACCGGGCAATCTGTAATGTCGTCAGCCTGACACTCAAGCAAACGGGCGCCTCGGCGCCCTTGTTGTTGATGTTTTTCAGCAGCATCAGAGATAGCGCTCCTGAGCCGCTCATCCCATTTCGCGAGAGATCAACGAAAAGGCAGAGCTTCTTTACTGGATCGAGCTCCCATGCCAATCCTTCACTGACAGGCTGCTTGTCATTCCAAATCCTTATTGGCCTTAAGATTTTGTAAATTTTCTTATTGCCATCGCCCAAGCAAGATGGCTCTCAAATTGAGTTTGATGTGGCTGATGCCATGCGCTATCGAGACATCAAATGTCGTCTCTATCAATGGATCTCCTGGAGTCGCTATGCCGTTGTTCAAGCCGTTAATCACCCCTGAAGTAACCGATATGGCTCCCGGATTCCGGGCCTTGAGCATCACTGTCCAGGCGGCTGCCATTGCAGACCCCACAGTGGGGACGCGGGCTCTGGAACAAGCCTCCCTTGCCATGGCCAGAGAAGATGCACCCTGGGCCGATGCACACCTCTCCGCCTGGGCGGACCTCTTTAGAAAGTTTGGCGCCAAACCACAGCGCACTCCCTGCTCCGCCGAAGCCCTGAGAAAACGGGTTGCCCGTGATGGCAGCCTGCCGAGTATAGATCCTGTCGTTGACCTCTATAACGCCATCAGCATTGAGTACGCCATACCGGTAGGGGGCGAAAACCTGACCACCTATGAAGGGACGCCGAGGTTGGTGGTTGCCGATGGCAGCGAGCTATTCGACACAATGAAGGGCGGCGAAGTGGCTCATGAATCTCCAGAACCCGGTGAAGTGGTATGGCGGGATGACAAGGGGGTGACATGTCGACGCTGGAACTGGAGACAGGGAATCAGGACTCGGCTCAATGTGGAATCGAGCATGATGTGGTTCATTCTGGAGAGCTTGCCCGAAATGCCCCTGGAAGCTTTGCAAGCAGCCGGGAACAAGCTGATTGAAGGCATACAGCAGATGATGCCCGGCGCCGTGATAGAGCAAACCGTCATTGGCCATGTCGAGTGACCACAACGCCGGACTGACCGTCTCTATGCTGTCCGAGTGATCGCAACGAGCAATGCAAAGAGGCTCCGAAGAGCCTCTTTTGTTATCAGAACCCGACTCAGCCCAGCAGCAGGTAGAGCTGATGGGCCGCCACCCCGGCGCACAGGCCACCTATGGTGTGAGCCACTATGGCGCGGGAGGTGAGATGGCGATAGCCGAGCGCATCCAGCATGGCGGTATGGGTGCTGAGAAAACCGCTCCAGCACATGCCCATGGCGGTGAATACCGCGACCTCGTTGCCAGTGATCCAGCCCTTGCCGATGAAGGGCGGCACCAGCGACATGGCCGCCCCGACCGCCCCCAGAGAGGTCACGGGGAAGGCCACCAGCTCGGCATGGGTAAAGCCGAACAGCAGCTCGAACAACCAGCCCACCTTGGCTGCCAGCACGGGCAGCAGCGCCACCCCCTGGAAGGCCTCGCCACTGTAACCCTGCTCGCCCGGGCCAAAGGTCAGCAGCATCACGAAGGTACTGATGATGAGCACCCCTGGGATCACCGCCATCCCCAGCTCCACCCCAGACTTGCCACCATCGAGCAGGGCATTGAGCACCCGCAGCCAGGTGGGGGCCGTTTCCTGACTCAGACCCGGCTTGGCGCCCACGCTCACGACCTCGTCATCAATCAGGGTTTCCCCCACCAGCGGGCGGATCATGCGCTGCATCAGCCGGGTCGAGACCACTGAGCCGATGAGGGCGCCGAGCAGGCCGATCAGTGCCGCACTGGCGGTCGATTCGCCGCTCGGCAGTTGCAGGGTGGCCATGAAGGTCACCACTATCAGCCCCATGCCAAAGGCGGTGCCGAAGTTGGTGAGCGAGACCAGCTGCCAGGGGGTGAAGCCCTTGCGAAAACGGCTGTCCTTGGCGAGGCTGATCACCGCCGGATTGTCGGAGAAGAAGGTCATCAGGGCCGCCAGGGCGGTGCGGCCGGGCAGGCGGAAGATGGGCTTCATCAAGGGGGCCAGCAGCACCTCCAGCAGGCGGATCACCCCGAACTCGCTGAGCAGCTGGCTCAGCGCCCCCGAAAGCACGGTAATCCCCATGATGAAGAGCACTGTATTGAGCAGCAGCTGATGGGCGGTGTTGAACAGGGTGTTGACCAGGGCGGAGAGCCCCATCTGGCTGCCGAGGTAGCCGAACAGGCTGCCCAGAATGGCCAGCACCAGTACCGGCTCCAGCCAGCTGCGAAGGGAGGTGATACCCTGGTGAGAATCTTTAACTACTTGATTTTCCATACCAATCCTGAAGTCTGTCGCTGTGTGGTGAGTATTGTTGTTATGGCACCCATAAAGCAGGAGCCCTTGTCTCGCGACAAGGGCTCCTTGAATGGCTCCTCCTGCTGGGCTCGAACCCGTGGCATACGGATTGACGGGCCGCCGTTCTGCCGGCTGAAGCTGGGAGGAAAAAATGGGGTGCCGGACGATCCTGTCCAGTCAGCCTGTCTCGCGCCAGCGCACCGGCCCACGGCCTGCCCGGCGAGAGGACGGGGCGGCAGTATAACAACTGGGACTTGTCAGTGAAACAATGCGGGTCGGCCTGACCCAAGGCCAGACGCGCCATCGGCGCTCAAAGGCGGGAGCTACGGCTTCACACCCGCCCCCTTCAACCACTTGCGCAGCCGCCCGTTGGCATTGTGGTAGGGAGAGGCGGTGTTGAACTGGATCATCCGCCCCAGAGTCCACTGCTCATACCAGGGGTGACCATACAGCTGGTCATCGCCGCGCTCCGCAATCAGCTCGACGATGCGGTCCCTGGCCGCCATCAGCCGGGCCAGCAGTGCCGGATAGGCCAACCCCTCATGATCCCGATAGAACGTTTGGGCCAGCCTGCCCAGCTCGTTCCACTTAAAGCCAGTCTCGGGAAAATCCACCGGCAGGCCCGCCGCGTCCCGCTCGATCCACTTGATCACCAGCTCATTCCAGCCGATGAGATAGGCCACCAGATTGGCCACGCTCATGCGGGTGCCCTTGCTGTGCCCCTCCATGACCTGCTCCTGCACCCGGCTCTCGGGTACCGCCTGCAAGGCCTTGAGCAGCTTGCCAAAATGCGTGTCGATGGCGAGCAGCAGCTCGGCCTTGTTGCTGGGGATCCCCATCACTGTCCTCCTTCATGCCTGTCACCCTGCCACCCGGTCGGGATTGCCGCCAGCGGCGCCGAGCGCTAAGCTCGCGACATCTGCGGCCGGTGCCCAAACGCCGCCGCCCCCATCACAAGCAAGCACGGCGATGAATCAGCTCATTACCTATATCAAGGCCATCCATCGGCAACCTGGGCCGGCGACCATCACACGCCAGCAGAGTGAACACTATAGCGAGCATGACGAGAGTGGCACCCTGATCCAGCACCAGCAAACCCGCTATTGGTTCGCCAATGGGGTCGTCATCTGTCATCAGAGAGAGCAGGACCAGGTCTCCTCGCCGCAGCTGTGCGCCGAATGCTGGATAAGCTATCGGGTCGACACCAGCCCCATCCCCATCACACCGCCACGCAAGCTGTTCCACAACCCCTGTCAGGAGGCGTTCTGGCTGAAGATGCAGGGCATCACGCCGGCAAGATGACAAGAGACTGACCTGGGGGGTGGGGCCGATACGGGGCGATTGCGGCGGCTTGCTCGGCAAGATCCAGCCCTCTGAGGTGCTGCTGAGGGAGCACCGCCTGTCGGAGCTTGGCAGCACCGACAGGTCGGCAGCGTCATCAATACTGCTTGGTTTTAGACGCAAACCCCGCGAGGAACAGACCGGTCAGAAACATGCCGCTGAAGGCTTCGATGGCCGATAGCAGCTGCAGTGGGGAAGAGGTCTGGGAAATATCCCCATAACCGAGCGTCACGAAGGTCACGATGCTGAAGTAGAGCGAACGCCCCAGATGGTGATAGGTGACCGAGGCGGGCGCCAGAAAATAGGTCAGGGTCGCCAGCAGTATGACCCCCATCGACATCAGCAGGCTTCTTATGGGCCGCTCACCAAAGCCCCAGGTGATGAAGCTGACAAACTTGGAGCCGCACTTCAAATAGCAGAGCAGGGAGAGCCACCCCTTTCTCAGCGGGCCGCTGCGCAGCCAGCGCTCCTTGAACAGCTCCCTCGGGCTGGCCAGGGACTTCATCTCATGCAGCTTCTCCTGGTAATAGCACTCACCGGCATCGACGGTATCCCCCACGCTGGAGAAGAGGCGCTTGGCGTTGCGGTAGAGCTTGCTGGCCTCGCTGTGATCGATCCGGCCGTTCTCGTTATAGGCCACCTGCACCTTGTCCAGATTGGTGTGCTCCATGGTGGCGTCGAAGTTCTTGGCGCGCACGTTGAAGTTTTTCAGCACGGCCCGGGAGGAGTGAAAACGGATCTCCTCGCACTCTATGGTGAAGTCCTGAAACACCCCGTCCTCCAGCGCCAGCTCCCGCTTCTTGGCCCAGGCCCTGTGATCCCACAGCAGGGAATCGAACAGATCGAGCCCGATCACGCCGCCATTGACCCGCACGCCCTTGGCCGAGCAGTGCCACAGATAGACCTTGGAATTGTTGACGGCACCATCCAGCGAGAGCTCGTCGAGGCAGGTGAAATCGAGCAATCTGCCGGAGATGATGGGGCTCTTCAGCTCGACGCCGCCGATGTTGAGCAGGCGATGCTTGCCCAGCACCTGCGCCTCCCCCTTGTTGTTCTCGGAGACGGAGAGCAGGCTCTGCACCCGCTTCACCTCATCTTTGCCATGCTTGCCCGCCAACCACATGCTGTAGGGTTCAAAACGCGTCTCCGAGCGGATGAGGCCGCTCTTGCGCAGGGACTCCAGCGCGTTCGAGGCGGTTTCATACAGCCTTGTCTTGTCGTCGCTCATGTAGACGCAGAGGCTGAGCACGGATCGCGAGCTGATGAAACGGGCGATGCCGATCTGGAAAATGACGCTTTTCTCTATTTTCTGCTCCGTCATCCAGTCGCCGAAATAGGGCAGCGAGGCCACCAGCAGATCCCAAATCAAGGGATAGTCATTCTCCCGGCGCCACTCGTTGAACTGCTCGGGAGAAAGCTGCCAAAGCTCGGTTGCATTCATACATTACCTCGATCACAAAGATGTCCCGCCCTCGCCAGATAGAGAGTCATGGTGCACAAAGCCCTGGCGGATACGGCGGGTCAGACGCAGGAATAGCGGCGCGGCAAAACGCCCGTCACGTCACCATACTAGGCGAGAAACAGAAGGCAAGTCACTGACAGGGAAGGAATAAGGGGGATGGATGCGACAGCTTGCCCCTCAGGCGCACACTTATTGCGCAACGCTTGGGTGGCAATGGCCGTGGCAAACAGGCAAAGAAAAAGCCCAGCATTGCTGCTGGGCTTTTGTGTTGGCTCCTCCTGCTGGACTTGAACCAGCGACATACGGATTAACAGTCCGCCGTTCTACCGACTGAACTAAGGAGGAATTGTACTTGGTGCCCAGAGACGGAATCGAACCGCCGACACGGGGATTTTCAATCCCCTGCTCTACCGACTGAGCTATCTGGGCAATATATAAATGGTGCCGGCTACCGGAATCGAACTGGTGACCTACTGATTACAAGTCAGTTGCTCTACCTACTGAGCTAAGCCGGCACACTTTAAACCTTTGTGCATGAACACATTTTTATTTCATGGCACCAAATTTTGGTGCCCAGAGACGGAATCGAACCGCCGACACGGGGATTTTCAATCCCCTGCTCTACCGACTGAGCTATCTGGGCGTGGGCGCTATTAAACGGATTTTAAGGCAGGTGGTCAACGGGAAATTTCACTTTTTGTCTCGTTCGTCTCTTTTTTGCGCAACATCATCCATTTCCCCTACTTCTTCCTGGCCGGGCTGCGCCGGGCGGCCCCAGACTCTGGGCTCCTCCCCTTTCAGCAGGCGGGCAATGTTCTCGTGATGGCGGATCAGAATGAGGCAGGAGAGCAACGAGACCGGCAGCGTGTATTCGGGTTTGAGCAGGTAGGTAAAGAGCGGCGTCAGCAGCACGGTAATGATGGAGGCCAGCGAGGAGTAGCCGCTCACCAGCAGCACGACCAGCCAGGTGCCGATGACGGCCCCGCCCATGGTGAAGCCGATGGGCATCATGGTGCCGAGTGCCGTCGCCACCCCCTTGCCGCCCCGGAAGTGGAAGAAGATGGGGTACATGTGGCCGAGACAGGCGGCCACCCCGATGAAGCCGAGGTAGACGGGTTTGATTTGCAGATACCAGGCGAGATAGACGGGGGCCGTGCCCTTGAGCACGTCGAGCAGCAACACCACAACGGCAGCCACACGGCCACCGAGGCGCAACACATTGGTCGCACCCGGATTGTGGGAGCCATGATCGCGAGGATCCGGCAGACCCGTGATGCGGGAAACCAGCACGGCACTGGACAGCGAGCCGCCCAGGTAGGCCAGAATAATCATCAAAATCGTCAGGGCCGTCATCTTGGTCGTTTTTACCACGATATGAATGGGGTATGATGCGGGCCACATTCTCTGGCTTGGCGTTGCCCAAAAGCGTGTCGTCCAAACCGACCGCGCGGCAAACTGGTTGCCAGGCCTGCATCCCTGCGCTGTTATCACAGCCCATCAAGAGTAAAGAAGAAGTACTGTCATGGACAAGGTGTTTATTCGCGGACTCGAGGTTTTGACCACTATTGGTGTCTATGAGTGGGAGAAAGGCATTCGCCAGAAGCTCTGTTTCGACCTCGAAATGGGCTTTGACAACCGTCCCGCCGCAGCAACCGACGATATCAATCTGGCACTGGATTACGCCACCCTCTCGCGCAAGATTTGTGATCACGCCGCCAGCAAGGTGGTGGAGCTGGTCGAAACCATGGCCGAGCAGGTCGCCATGCTGGTGCTGGCCGACGAGCGGGTACAATGGGTCAAGGTCACCCTGACCAAACCGGGCGCCGTGCCCAATGCCGCCGGCGTCGGGGTCGAGATCCTGCGCCACCGCACTCCGGCCACGAGCGCCAACTGATGACCCGTATCTATATCAGCCTGGGCTCGAACATAGAGCGGGAGCACCATATCCGCGCCGGCCTCGATGCCCTGCAGGCGGAGTTTGGCGAGCTGGCTGTCTCCCGGGTATTCGAGAGCGAGGCGGTTGGCTTCAATGGCCGCCCCTTCTACAACCTGGTGGTCGGTGCAGACACAGACCTGCCGCTGGCAACCCTGTGCCAACGGCTGCGTGCCATGGAGTTCGCCCACGGCCGCGAGCCGGACGCCAAGAAGTTCGCTCCGCGCACCCTGGATCTGGATCTGCTGCTCTATGGCGATCTGGTCTGCGAGACGCCGGTCGCTCTGCCCCGCGGCGAGATCCTCACCAACGCCTTCGTGCTCTGGCCACTGGCCGAACTGGCACCTAGCCTGCGCCACCCGCTCGATGGTCGCACGCTGGGCCAGCTGTGGCAGGGTTACGACAAGGCCTCCCAGCGACTCTGCCCCATCCCCTTTCACTGGGAAGCGTGCGAGCTGCAACATCACTGAATCAACAAGGGCACCCGAGGGTGCCCTTGTTGCATCTTGCAAGGCGGCTTATCCGCCATAAGAAAGTGTGATTGGGCCCGGCCCGCCATGACAGGCAGGATAAGGCTCGCCACAGGAGACCCCCATGCCGCTCGACACCATTCACGACTTCAACTGCCAGCTGCTGGCCGGGCTGCCCCACCAGCGCTATGAGCATGAACCCATTCTGGATTACGCCACCGACGAAAGAGTCAGGGCCCGCCTGGGCTGGCAGGCCGAATTCAGCAAGACACTCTTCCTCAAGTTCAAGGATGGCCGCTTCGCCCTGCTGCTGACCCACAGGGACGGGCGGTTGGACAACAAGGCAGTCAAGGCCGCACTCGGTGCCAAGCCCTCCATCTGCACCGCCGAGGAGATGCAGGCCGAGATCGGCTGCCTGCCGGGCGCCGTCTGCCCCTTCCTGCCCCGCGCCGATATACCGCTGCTGGTAGACCCTCAACTGATGGAGCATCACGCCTTCACCTGGACGCCGGGCCACCCGGAGCAGACCTTTCTGCTGGAGACGGCCCATCTGGCCCGGGTGCTGGAGCAACTGCCCTGTCAGGTCAGCTACCTGCCTGTGCCATCGGCCTGACTGCCGACGGCACAACCCCGCTCACCCCTTGTCCCGCGCCAGCTGGGCGAAGATCAGCGCCGCCAGCATGGACATGAGACCGATGCAGAGATAGGTGAGGTGGAAGCCCCCCAGCCACTGCCCATCCGCCGCCGACGAACCGGCCGAGAAAAGTCCCAGCAGGCTGGCGGCAATCGCCACCCCAAGACTCATGGAGAGCTGCATTACCACCGACAGCAGGCCGTTGCCGCTGCTGGCATGCTCGGTGCTCAAGTCTTGCAGCGTGAGCGTGTTCATGGCGGAGAACTGCAGCGAGTTGATGGCGCCAAACACCATCAGCCAGCCCAGCAGCACCCCGTAGGGCAGCTGGTTGTCGATGAAGTAGAAGCTGGCAATCATGGCCCCCAGCGCCAGGGTATTGCCGATCAGGATCCGCCGATAACCCACCTTCGGAATGAGCTTGTTCACCAGCGTCTTGGTCAGCATGGCGCCGAGCACAGTGGGGATCATGGTCATACCCGCCTTGCTCGGCGAAAAACCGAGCCCCAGCTGGAGGAAGAGCGGAGTGAGGAAGGGCATGGCGCCGCTGCCGAGGCGGGCAAACAGGTTGCCCCAGACGCCGATGGCGAAGGTGCTGGTCTTGAACAGCGCCAGACTGAACAGCGGCTCCTCGGCATTGGCGGCATAGAGCCAGTAACTCGCCATGGCGGCCAGCCCGAACAGCAGGGCAAACAGTGCCCAGCCGGTGGAGATGCTGTGCTCGCCCAGCCCCTGCAAGCCCACCGACACCAGCACCATGCCGGCACTGAACATCACGAAACCCTGCCAGTCGAACTTGGCCGTGCCCTGCCGCAGGTCGGGCATGAAGTGCCAGCTGGCGATAAAGCCGAGTATGCCCACCGGCAGATTGATGAGAAACACCCAGTGCCAGCTCGCCACCTCCACCAGCCAGCCGCCCAGTGCCGGGCCGATCAAGGGCCCCACCAGGCCGGGGATGGTGACGAACGACATCACCCGCAACAGCTCGTGCTTGCTGTAGACCCGCAGCACGGCGAGGCGTCCCACCGGCATCAGCAGGGCGCCGCCTATGCCCTGCAGCACCCGGGCAGCCACCAGCATGGGCAGGGTATTGGAGGCGGCGCAGGCCAGCGATCCCAGGGTGAACAGCAGTATGGCGGCCAGATAGATGCGGCGGGTGCCGAATCTGTCCGCCAGCCAGCCGGAGGCGGGAATGAGCAGTGCCACCGTCAGCATGTAGGCAATGATCACTGACTGCATCTGCAGCGGGCTCTCGCCCAGGGTCTCGGCCATGCTGGGCAGGGCGGTGTTGAGTATGGTGCCATCCAGGGTCTGCATGAAGAAACCGACCGCCGTCAGCGGCGGCAGCCACTTGCGCTGGGCAGGCGTAACCATGTGTGTGCTATCGGGCATGAGCAGCCACCTCCTCTTCAGATAAAAAAAGACCCGCACGAAAGCGGGTCATATCAGGATATCAGGCATCCGGCTGGCCGAGCATGGCTCTGAGCTGCTCTTCCAGACTGGGCTCGGGGGCCTTGAGCGTATCCAGGAACAGCCGCTCTATCCCCGCCTTGTCCTGACTTTTCACGATAAACACCAGCCGGGACTGGGCCTTGCCCTCCGGCCAATCTCCCAATGCCTGCAACGGATAGAGCTGGCCGTGTACGCCGTGGATCACCACGGGCTGGCTCTCCCCCTCCAGTTGCAAGATCCCCTTGAGCCGCAGCAGTGCATCGCCGTATTGGACCTGCACCGCATCGATGGCGGCCAGCAGGCGAGACGGCTTGAGCGGCTCGCCGATACGCAGGGAGAAACTTTCGATGTTGCCGTGCTCGAAATGAGCCGGCGTGGTCGTGCCCACCTTGGCGGCGAACGGCTTCATCTTGGGCTGCATCGGCGAGGCCAGCCCCTGTTTGGGGGATTCGGTGCGTAGCCAGGCCAACAGCTGGCGTACGTCGCGCCCGGCTGCCTCGTTGTAGGCGCCGAGCTTATCCAGCACCGCAGGCGACAGCTCGCCGTTGCTGACCCGCTCGATGGGGGCCGCCGGATTGAGGGCCGCCAGCTGGGCCTCGACCCGCTCCAGCTGCTCGCCATCCACCAGATCCCCCTTGCTCACCACCAGCAGATCCGCCAGCGCCACCTGTTTCACCGCTTCATACTGAGCCGCCAGCTGCTGCTCGATATGGCCGGCATCCACTACTGTGACTGTGCCGTCGAAGCGGTAACGCTGGGCGATAAAGCCCTCTTCGCGCAGGGTAAACAGCACGGGGGCCGGATCGGCCAGACCTGTGGTTTCGATAATCAACCGCTTGAACGGTTTGATCTTGCGCTGAATGGCCTTCATAAACAGCCCTTGTAACGCCTCCACCAGGGAGCCCTGCACCGAGCAGCAGATGCAGCCGGAATCGAGCAGCACCACCTGCTCGTCTACCTGCTGCACCAGATGGTGATCCAGCCCCACAGAGCCGAACTCGTTGATCAGCACGGCGCACTCGCCAAGCTCCGGCTGCTTGACCCAGTGGTTGAGCAGTGTGGTCTTGCCGCTGCCGAGGAAGCCGGTCAGCAGGGTCACGGGAATTCGGGTGTCTTGCATGTCTGTCATATGGATGACTCCCCTCTGGTCGGCAGGGTGATGAGTACGCGGGTATCTTGCATATGGGTCATGTTCAATCCTTACCGGTTGGCGAACAGATCGCTGAGCCAGCGGTTCTCGAAGCGGCCATGGGGATCGAGCTCGCCCTTGAGGGCCAGGAAGTCATTCCAGCGCGGCAGCAGGGCCGGGAAGTCGTAGAGATCCATCGCCAGGTGCTTGCCGAAATGGGGAATGCCACCGAGCGGCACCAGCAGTTGCTGCAGCTCCCGCATCTGCTCCATGGAGCCGTTGACGAAGGTGCCGTCCGCCGCCAGATAGACCAGAAAACCGACCCAGCAGACCGACTGATCATAAGCGGCGCTGAGCCAGGCCTCGGAGGGACCGGTACAGCGCAGGATAAAGGGATAGTGCAGCACACCGGGGTTGGCCTGCTGCCAGGCCTGCAGGATCGCCAGCGCCTCGTTCATGCGATGCAGCGGCACCGCCACCTCGCAGTTGATCTGGGGTGCAGGTATCCCCTTGCAGAGGATCTGGTAGACGTTGCCCACCAGATCGGAAGCATCCTTGAAGCGGCGCACCGTCTCGAAGTGCTCCCCGGCCAGCGCCTCGTCCTTGGTGTCTTTCGCCATCTTCTGCAGGGTGGCATCTATGGTGGCGTTCATACGGGCGTCAATATCCCCCTCCAGCAGCAGCGGCTCGCTGCCGGCGGCGCGGTAGCGGGCTACCTCCTCCTCGGAAGCGGGATCCACCAGCCAGATGTGGCTCTCGCCGGTCCAGGCGAACCACCAGCTCTTCACGAAGCCGTGCTCGCGGTTGAGCCGCTCGTTGTGTTCCAGCAGGAAGGGATAGTCGGTGGTGAACTTGGTGCAGCGCATGATGCGGTTGGGCACAGTGCGCAGGGTGACGTCGAGCAATATACCGAGCATGCCCATGCCCATCACGAAGGCGCCGAAGCGCGGATCGGTGCGATCCACCCGGATGATGTCGCCATTGGCCAGCATCACAGTCATGGCTTCCACCGCATCGCACAGTGCGGACTGGTGCAGCCCCTGACCGTGGGTGCCTGTGCTGAGCGCACCGCCAAGGGTCTGGATGCCGATGACGCCGGGGGATGCCGGTAGCATCCGCTCCATGGCGATGAGATCGGCGTAGACGGTGTCGAGCGGCGTGCCCGCCTGATAGGTGACGGTATCGGCGGTTTTCGCCAGCTGGCCGCGCAGGTGGTGCAGGTCCACCAGCAGCGCCTGACTGCCCTCGGCATAGACGCTGTGGATGGGTTCGAAGGAGAGGCCTGAGCCGATCAGCCGCAGCTTGCGCTCTGGGTGTTCGCGCAGCAGCGCCTGCAGCTCGTCGCTATGGGTCGGGCGCCACACCTGATCCAGGGCGCCGAGGGGGTTGGTCCTGGACCAGTTGAACAGCACCTCCCGATTGTTGATCGCCTTGATGCTGTGAAATGCCTGGAACTTGACCGTCATACCGCGCCTCATCTGACTTCAAAATGAGCGCCAATTCTACCGAAAAGCGGACCACAAGGCATGAAAAACAAGCCCCTACAGTCGGGGGTGGATAAGGGGGATGGCTCCCCCGCTCCCTCAGCGCGATTGCTGGGTCAGTGCCAGCAGCATGCCGAATCCCACCAGCAGGCCGCCAAACACCCGGTCGATCCAGTGGCGCACCGCCAGCAAGCGGGCCCGTACCGAGTCGGTGGAGAAGAAGATCGCCACAGCGCTGAACCAGAGGGCGTGGGCCAGCACTATGAAGGCGCCGTAACCAAGCTGGACCGCCAGCGGCGTCTGCGGCTGTACCACCTGCATGAACAGGCTGACGATGAAGATGGTGGTCTTGGGGTTGAGCACATTGGTCAGAAACCCGGTGCGCAGTGCTCCCAGGCTGGAGAGGGGTGGCTGGCTGACCGCCTCCTCATGGGTCACAGGCCTGGCGCGCAGCATCTTGATACCGAGGAAGATGAGGTAGGCGGCCCCCGCCAGCTTGATGAGGTTGAACAACCAGAGCGACTGCTGGATCAACAGGCCGACCCCCAGCAGGGTGTAGGTCACATGGACGCAGACCCCGGCCGCTATGCCGAGCGCCGTCAGCACGCCGGTGCGACGGGATAGCAGCAGGCTGTTGCGCGACACCATGGCAAAATCGGGCCCCGGGCTGATGACGGCAAAGAAGGTAATGGCCACTACGGCTAACAGTTCGGTCATGAAAAGAGTCCTGATGCTGAGAGATATCGGCTATTTTATTTGGCATCCGCACCAATAACGAACGATAACTTCTGACATGAATGGTGATAATAACTCACAGAAAGACCTCTCCCTCCCCTCCCTGACGGCCCTGCGCTGTTTCGAGGTGGCTGCCCGCACCGAAAACTTCAGCCGCGCCGCCGATGAGCTGCATCTCACCCATGGCGCCATCAGCCGGGCGGTGCGCCTGCTGGAGGAGGATCTGGGGATCCCGCTGTTCGAACGCCGCCAGCGCCGGGTCTTTCTGACCGAGGCGGGCAGCAGGCTCCATGAGGCCGTCAGGGAAGGGCTGGGCAGGATCCGGCAGACGGCGCAGGCGCTGCGCCAGCAGAGCAAGCCCCAGTCGCTGGTCATCTCCTGCGAGCCCACCCTGCTGATGCGCTGGCTGATCCCGCGCTGGCCCGCCTTTCAAGCCCTGCACCCCGAGCTGGACGTGCATCTGATGGCCGGTGGTGGCGCCCTCAGCTTTGGCAACGGCATAGATCTCGCCATCCGGCGCAACGACTTTCACTGGCCTGACGACCTTTACAGCCAGCTGCTGTTCGAAGAGCTGACCGGGCCGGTCTGCCAACCGGGCAAGGTGGCGCAGTTTTTCGAGCCAGGAGGAGAGCTGCCGGCTCTGCGCCCCTCGGCCCCCCGCCTGCACACCAGGACCCGTCCCGCCGCTTGGCAAAGCTGGCAGGCGCAGGCCGGACAGGGTGCGAGCGACGAGGCACCGACCCAGACCTTCGAGCACTTCTACTTCAGCCTGCAGGCAGCCGTGGCGGGCCTTGGCGTAGCCATAGGCCCCTATCGGCTGGTGTGCGACGATGTCGCCGCCGGCCTGCTGGTCGCCCCGCTCGGATTCATCCCGGATGGCACCGGCTATCACCTGCTCGCCCCCGCGCCACCGATTCCCGGCAGCCCCCATGAGAAGCTGGCAAACTGGCTGCAATCCCTGAGCAAATAGGTCACGACACCTCGCGGGCCCAACCTGCTTCCCTGGCTCGCGTGTGGTCGCCGGACAGTGACGACACGGATTCAGCGGGCCCGGAAACCACTGCCACTCTTTTGCGCCGCCAGCAACAAGGCATCGACCACTACGCGCAGCTTGGGCTGCATGTGCTGGCTCCTGGCCCAGATGACATTGATCGGCATCTCGCCACCGGACTGGTCATGAAGCACACAGACCAGCGCTCCCGAGTCCAGCTGCTCGTTGACCAGCCAGGTCGGCACCTGAACCAGGCCAAGGCCAGCCAGCGCCGCAGCCAGTACGGCCTCACCATCTCCCATCTCGTAGCGTACCGGGATGTCGTAAGCCTCCGTCCGGCCCGCCCCATTCCTGAGCAGCCAGCCATGGCGATGCCCAGCTCGCCAGTCGATGATGCAGTCGTGCCGTGACAACTCATCCGGGGTCAGGGGAACCCCGCGCCGGGCCAGATAGGAAGGGGCCCCGCAGATGACCAGCTTCTGCTCTCCCAGACGACGCGCAACGAGATCGGCCTGATCCTCCAGCGCACCTATGCGCACCACCAGATCGATGTTGGCATGAACGAGATCAACCTTGCGCTCGTTGAAGGTCACCGACAGATCCAGCTGCGGATGGCTGCCAGCCAGATCCAGCAGGATCGGCAGCACGTGCCGGCGGCCGAACGCAGCGGGAAGATCGATTCGAACGCGACCCGATGGGCTCTGTTGTCCCGATGCAAAGCTGTGCTCCGTCTCCTCCAGCACCCGGATCGCCTGGAGACAACTGGCCAGATACGCCTCCCCCTCCCGGGTCAGACTCACCCGGCGGGTTGTTCTATGCAACAGCTTGACCCCCAGTCGCGCCTCCAGGCGCACTATGCTCTTGCTCAACGCCGAACCGGTCAGCCCCAACGCCAATGCCGCCACGGTAAAGCTGCCCGACTGCGCCACGGCGACAAAGTGCCTGACACTCAGGAAAGGGTCTTGTACTGCCATGGATTCAGTCCCTGAAGGAAATAGAGATTGGAATAATAGCCACTTAATCAATTTCAAGGAATCAATCACACTGTTTACAGGCTCATTCAACGCCGCATCTTGCCGGTGATGGATTGGATGCCCTTGAGTTCCCAACTCGCTCAGACACGACTTCATGACCAGACAGGAGAGATCGGATGTTGACCCTTACCCCCCTCAGTGGACAAGTTGCCTTCGTACAAGGTGGTTCGCGCGGCATTGGCGCCGCCATTGTAAAACGCCTCGCCCGTGACGGTGCCGCCGTGGCCTTCACCTATGTCTCCTCGGCCAGCAAGGCAGAAGAGATAGTCGCGACCATCACGGCGGCAGGCGGCAAGGCGCTGGCCATCCGTGCCGACAGTGCGGATGCCGTCTCTTTGCAGCACGCCATCCGACAGACAGTCACCACCTTCGGTCGACTGGACATCCTGGTCAACAACGCCGGGGTGCTGGTATGGGGCAACATTGAAGAGCTGACCCTAGACGATCTCGATCGCACCCTGGCCGTCAACATCCGCAGCGTGTTCGTGGCCTGCCAGGAGGCGGCCCATCATATGGGCAAGGGGGGGCGCATCATCAACATCGGCAGCACCAACGCAGACCGCATCCCCATGGCGGGTGGGTCCGTCTACGCCATGAGCAAATCGGCCCTGGTCGGTTTGACCAAAGGCATGGCACGGGATTTGGGCCCAAAGGGCATCACGGTGAACAATGTGCAGCCGGGCCCGGTCGATACCGATATGAACCCGGCGGACGGGGAATCGGCAGAACAGCTCAAGGGGATGATGGCGCTGGCCCGTTACGGCAAGGATGAGGAGATCGCCAGCTTCGTCGCCTACCTGGCCGGGCCCGAAGCGGGCTATATCACAGGCGCCAGCCTGACCATAGACGGTGGTTTCTCCGCCTGACCCTCAGCACGACGTCACAAACAAAAGCCCCGGCATGAGCCGGGGCTTTTTAGTGGACTGTCTGCGCCATACCGGCGCCAATCCTTATACCGCTTGCTGCAGGATCACCGCATCGGCCTTCTTGGTGTAGGAGGCGATCTCGTTGAAGTTGAGGTAGCGATAGGTGTCAGCCGCAGTGGCATCCAGCGTCTTGGCGTACTGCAGGTACTCGGCCACGGTCGGGATCTTGCCTATGATGGCTGCCACGGCAGCCAGCTCGGCAGAGGCCAGATAGACGTTGGCACCCTTGCCCAGACGGTTCGGGAAGTTGCGGGTGGAGGTGGAGACCACCGAGGCCCCTTCCGCCACGCGCGCCTGGTTGCCCATGCACAGGGAGCAGCCCGGGATCTCGATGCGGGCACCGACCCGGCCGAAGATGCCGTAGTAGCCCTCTTCGGTCAGCTGATCCTTGTCCATCTTGGTGGGCGGGGCTATCCACATGCGGGTCGGCAGCTCGCCCTGGAACTTCTCCAGCAGCTTGCCGGCGGCGCGGAAGTGGCCGATGTTGGTCATGCAGGAACCGAGGAACACCTCGTCGATCTTGTCACCCGCCACAGTGCTGAGCAGGCGGGCATCGTCCGGATCGTTCGGCGCGCACAGGATGGGCTCCTTGATGGTGGCCAGATCGATCTCGATGATTTCGGCGTACTCGGCATCCTTGTCCGCTTCCATCAGCACAGGGTTGGCCAGCCACTCTTCCATCCCCTTGATGCGACGGGTGATAGTGCGCGGGTCGCCGTAGCCTTCGGACAGCATCCATTTCAGCATGACGATGTTGGACTTGAGATACTCGATGATCGGCGCCTGATCCAGCTTGATGGTGCAACCGGCGGCGGAGCGCTCGGCGCTGGCATCGGCCAGCTCGAATGCCTGCTCCACCTTCAGGGTCGGCAAGCCTTCGATCTCGAGGATGCGGCCGGAGAAGATGTTCTTCTTGCCTGCCTTTTCGACGGTCAGCAGTCCTTTCTGGATGGCGGCGTAGGGGATGGCATGAACCAGATCACGCAATGTGATGCCAGGTTGCAGTTCGCCCTTGAAGCGCACCAGCACGGACTCCGGCATGTCCAGCGGCATGACGCCGGTGGCGGCGGCAAAGGCCACCAGACCGGAACCCGCCGGGAAGGAGATGCCGATGGGGAAACGGGTGTGGGAGTCACCACCGGTACCCACGGTATCCGGCAGCAACATGCGGTTCAGCCAGGAGTGGATGACGCCGTCACCCGGACGCAGGGAGACGCCACCGCGGTTCATGATGAAGTCCGGCAGGGTATGGTGAGTCTGCACGTCTATGGGCTTGGGATAGGCGGCGGTGTGGCAGAAGGACTGCATGGTCAGATCGGCGGAGAAGCCGAGGCAGGCCAGGTCTTTGAGCTCATCGCGGGTCATGGGGCCCGTGGTGTCCTGGGAGCCGACCGTGGTCATGCGCGGCTCGCAGTAGGTGCCGGGACGAATGCCCTTCACGCCGCACGCCTTGCCGACCATCTTCTGGGCCAGGGTGTAACCCTTGCCGGTATCGGCAACGGGCACAGGACGGCGGAACACGGTGGAGAACGGCAGACCCATGACTTCCCGCGCCTTGTCGGTCAGGCCACGGCCTATGATCAGCGGAATACGGCCACCGGCACGCACCTCGTCGATCAGCACCTCTGTCTTGAGTTCAAACTGGGCCAGCACCTGCTCGGTGCCGTGCTTGCAGATCTTGCCGGCATAGGGGTAGATGTCGATCACATCGCCCATCGCAAGCGCAGAGACATCCACCTCGATGGGCAGGGCGCCGGCATCTTCCATGGTGTTGAAGAAGATGGGGGCAATCTTGCCGCCGAGGCAGACACCGCCGGCGCGCTTGTTCGGCACGAACGGAATGTCGTCGCCCATGAACCAGAGCACAGAGTTGGTGGCGGATTTGCGGGAAGAGCCGGTACCGACCACGTCGCCCACATAGGCCAGCGGGAAGCCTTTCTCTTTCAGGGCGTCTATGGTCTTGATGGGGCCTATGGTGCCGTCATTGTCCGGGGTAATGCCGGGACGGGCGTTTTTCAGCATGGCCAGGGCATGCAGCGGAATGTCGGGACGGGACCAGGCATCCGGCGCCGGTGACAAATCATCCGTGTTGGTTTCGCCGGTCACCTTGAACACTGTGACCGTGATCTTCTCGGCCAGCTCGGGACGGGAGAGGAACCACTCGGCATCGGCCCAGGATTGCATCACCCGCTTGGCGTGAGCATTGCCCGTCTTGGCCTTCTCTTCCACGTCGTGGAAGGAGTCAAACATCAGCAGGGTGTGGGAGAGGCCCTTGGCGGCAAGAGGGGCCAGGGTGTCGTGGTCCAGCAGATCGATCAGCGGCTGAATGTTGTAACCACCCTGCATTGTGCCCAGCAGCTCAACGGCTTCGGCGGTAGTCAGGATGGGAGAGTGGGCTTCGCCCTTGGCGATGGCGGTGAGGAAACCGGCTTTGACATAGGCCGCTTCATCAACACCAGGGGGAATACGGGAGGACAACAGCTCTTTCAGAAAGTCTTGTTCGCCAGCGGGCGGGTTCTTGAGAAGCTCAACCAGGGCGGCGACCTGCTCTGCATCCAGAGGTTTGGCGACCACGCCCTCGGCGGCACGTTCTGCGACGTGTTTACGGTATGTTTCAAGCACGACTAATTCCTCTTTGGTCTTTTTTTGGGGTTCGCCCACGCTCGCGGCGATCGTCCTTGCGGGACACCCGTAGGGTGCCCCCCACTATATAAGTTTTAACGACTAATTAAAATCCAAACCCTGTACACATATTCATCAAAACAACATAACCATTTAAACTTGCTCAGGTTTTGTCGGCAGATAAAAGACACGCCAGAAATAAGTTAACAAAAAGGCATCATTTGGCCGTTATTCGAATGTGGTGCCCAATTGCAGATAGAACATGTTGTTGCCCCCCTCCGCCATGCCATAACCGAGGAAGATGGGGCCGAGGAAGCTCTCCACCCCCACATAGACGGAGCCGGCGGTGAAGGAGCTCTCCATGTTGATGTCCTCCCCCTTGTCCCATACCCCGCCCTGCTCCAGGGAGCCCCCCAGGTAGAGCGGGGCCCGCAGTGCGCCAAAGTCGTTGTCCGCCACCCGGTAGATGTAGCGCAGGCCGCCAAACAGGCTGTAGCGACCGCTGAGCTGGTAGTGCTGGAAGCCGGACAGCCGGAACAAGCCACCCAGATCCTGCACGAACAGCGGGTACTCTTCCTGCGAGGTGGAGCCGCCCCCTTCCAGCATCAGGTTCAGGCTGTGCCTGTCCCAGGACCAGGGCTTGATCATCGTCAGGTGGTAGTTGATCCCCTCGGTGTTCTCCGTCGGCTCGCCGGTCGGCTCTATCTTGACGTGGGAGTAGCCGCTCTTGACGTCCCAGTAGACCCCCTGATAGGGGAAGTAGCGACTGTCCAGGGTGTCGTGCTCGAAGCGGACATAAGGGCCCCAGGAGGAGGCATCCACCTTGGCATCCGCCACGTTGCGAATGTCGATGGCGCCCACTTTTCCCTCCAGCCCCAGCGAGAGGCGGCTCCAGGGCTGGCGATTCCAGCCCACCGCCAAGTCGGCGCTGGTGAAGCTGTATTCGGAATCGATATAGCTCACCCCATCTTCCGTCCTCGTCTCCTCGGGAGTGAAGATGCGGCGCTGGGTCTTGTCATAGGCCAGACTCGCCTCGCCGTAGAAGGTCTGGGAAGGCTCCAGCGGCGTGTAGAAGTCGGTCTTGAGGTGCTTGGCAGTGCCGAGCGACGCCTCGGTCAGCCACTCGGCCCCCCAGTCATTGACGTTGGTGAGGGTGTAGGACATGCCGACGTTGTAGTTGGAGCTGCTCTCGAAATCGTCGGAGAAGCCGAACTGGAAGTTGAGGTAGCCCGGTCCCCAGTTCTTCTCGCTGGCATCCACCACCAGCACGTTCTCGCCTTCCCGCTCCTCCACCTCATAGGTGATGCGATCGAACGACTCCAGCGCGTAGAGACGGCGAATGCCTGCCTCCAGGCTCTCGTTGGTCTGCACCTTGTCCGGTCGCACCTTCAGCATGGCGCGCACCGTCTCGTCGGAGAGGCGTGACTTGTTGAGGATCTCCACCTTGTCGATGTAGTAGGCGGGCTGACCGCTGCGCTCGGCGCGCCGGCTCAGCTTCTGATTGCGATAGGCGGTGTAGGCGGCGGGCGAGAGGGAGAGCCCGTCGAGCTGGGCGGAGGCGCGATTGGCCACCGCTTCCCCCCGCTTGATCCCTTCCGGCATCAGGGCAAAATCGGCTATGCCCATGCCGCCGAACTCAGGGGTGAGCAGTATGTCTTTCGGCCCCAGCAGCGCCTTCTGCTTGTCGGTACCGACCTGGGTCATGTAGGTGGTGAGCTGATCTATCATGGCGAGGCCGGACTTGAGGGATTCCCTGGTACGCAGCTTGGCGCTGATATCCACCGCGATCACCACGTCGGCCCCCATCGCCTTGGCCACGTCCACCGGCATGTTGTTGACTGTGCCGCCGTCGGCCAGGATATGCCCCTCCCACTCCACCGGCTTGAGAGCGCCGGGAATGGACATGGAGGCCTGCATCGCCTTGGCGAGGCTGCCACTATCCAGCACGAAAGGGGTCACTGTCTCCATGTCGGTCGCCACGGCGCGATAGGGAATGGGCAGGTCGTCGAAGCTCTTCTGCGCCGGCAGGTTGGAAGTGGCGTGGCGCAACAGGCTGGCCATGGATTGCCCCTGGAAGAAACCATCCGGGAACTGGACCGAGTCACCGTTGATGCCAATATCGGTGCGCAGCTGGTACTTCTCGCTCTGCTGCTTCTTGCGCAGGGAGAGCTCGTCACGACCGACCTTGTCCTGATAGCCCTTGTTCCAGTCGATGGCGAGCGTGGTGCGCTCCACCTCCTCGGCGCTGAGCCCCATGGCGTACATGCCCGCCACGTAGGAGCCCATGCTGGTGCCCACTATGATGTCGATCGGAATGCGCTTCTCCTCCAGCACCTTGAGGATGCCGATATGGGCCGCCCCCTTGGCGCCGCCGCCACTCAGTACCAGAGCAATCCTGGGCCGATCGGACTGGGCCGCCGCCATGAACGGCAGGCAAGCCAGCAAAACCAGAAACAGGTGGGTCCATCCCCGACGAAAGATGCGCATATGATTTTCCATTGAATCCAGTGCGAGCCAAGTGAGCAATGAAGCCTACTATAAGGTGCGAAAAAGGAACCGCAACCGCCACGACAGCGATATGGCGCACTCGCCGAGCCGCCAATGAGGCTGAACAATCCGGCACCACCCTGTGAGCGCAAACGCAATCTGCCAATAAAACCGGCAAGCCTCTCAAGGGCACCCCGGCGCTGCCGCTAATATGGGCTCAATCCCGTGTCCACACTCCTGAGTCACTCCTATGCTTGCAAGCCTGACACTCAAACAGAAAATTCTGGCCACAGTCACCCTGGCCGTGGTGCTCTCCTGCCTGCTGGTAGGCTATTTCAGCCAGCGCTCGGCGCAGCAGTTGATCGAAACCCGCATGTTCGAGCAGGAGCTGCCCAACCTGACCCAGCGCATCGGCAAGGAGATCGAGAAGGATCTCACCTCGGTCGCGAGCGCCGCCAGGCAGCTGGCCAATGATCGCTTCGTGCTGGACTGGGTCGCCCGCGGCATGCCCAAGGAGCAGGAGTCCATCCTCATAGATCAGCTCAAGGACATGACGACCCAGTACGGACTGGTCACCGCCTCCTTCGCCGACCGGCAGAGTGCCGCCTACTACAACCAGGACGGCTTCCTGCGCAACCTGACCCCGGAGCAGGACGCCTGGTTCTACGGCTATACCAAGAGCCCGCAAGACCTGATGCTCAGCATCTTTCGCGAGACCAACGGCGAGGTGAAGCTGTTCGTCAACTTCCAGCAGCTCAACGGCCGTGGGCTGGCGGGGCTCGCCAAGTCCCTCGACAGCATGGTCAGCATGCTCGCCAACTTCCGCATCGGCGACAGCGGCTTCGTATTCATGACGGATGGCAGCGGCAAGGTGAAGCTGCACCCGGATGCCGCCCGCATAGACCGGGACAACCTGGCCCAGCTGGCCAGCGGCAGCAGCACCAATCTGCTGAGCAAGCAGGCGTTCGCCGCCACCCACGCCGAGGTCGATGGCCAGGCCGTGGTGCTGGCCACCAGCTACATCCCCCTGCTCGACTGGTATCTGGTGGCCCAGGTGCCGGAAGCCGAGATCTATGCCGAGCTGGACAAAGCGCGGCTGCACATACTGCTGGTCAGTCTGGCCATCGCCGCCGGCATGGGGCTGCTCGGCATGCTGCTGGCAGGCTCGGTCAGCCGCCCGCTCAACGAACTGGCCCGCCTGTTCCGTGAACTGGGCAGTGGCGACGGGGATCTGACCCAGCGTCTCAAGGTGGAAGGTCGCGATGAACTGACCCAGGTCGCCACCGGTTTCAACAACTTCGTCGCCAAGATCCACGCCTCCATCGAGCAGGTCGCCAGCAACTCCCGCCAGCTGGCCGCCACCGCCAACGAGGTGGCCAGCAAGGCGCAGCTGACCCAGCACAACTGTACCGCCCAGCGCGACCGCACAGTGCAGGTGGCGACCGCCATCCACGAGATGGGGGCCACAGTCGGCGAGATAGCCGGCAACGCCTCGCTGGCGGCCGACGTGGCCAGGCAGGCCAACGATCAGGCCGATGCCGGCGCCCTGGTGGTAGCCCAGGCGCGCCACGGCATAGTCGGGCTCTCCGGCGAAATAGAGCAGGTGGCGGGCGTTATCGAGTCGCTGGCCAGCCAGACCGACTCCATCGGCAGCATACTCGACACCATTCGCAGCATCTCGGAACAGACCAATCTGCTGGCACTGAACGCCGCCATCGAGGCCGCCCGCGCCGGTGAACAGGGCCGCGGCTTCGCCGTGGTGGCCGACGAGGTACGCAACCTGGCGAGCCGATCCGCAGCCTCCACCGCCGAGATCCAGGGCATGATCAACCGCTTGCAGGAGCAGAGCGCCCGCGCCGTCAGCGCCATGGCCCAGGGCCGCAGCCAGAGTCTGGAAGTGGTGGCTCAGGCTGACGAGGCCAATGCCGCCCTCGGCCATATCACGGCCCACATCACCCAGATCAGCGACATGAACATCCAGGTCGCCACCGCCACCGAGGAGCAATCCAGCGTGGTAGGCGAGATCAACCGCAACGTGGAGGACATCAACCAGCTCACCATGGAGACGGCCGACATAGCCCACCAGCTGACCGAGTCCAGCCGCAGCCTGCAACAGCTCTCCGGCGAGCTCGACAAGCTGGTCGGCAACTTCCGGCTCTGACCGGCATCGGCAGCCAGTGATCAACAAGGGAGCGCCATGGCGCTCCCTTTCGCTATCCGCTCTGCCGTTCTGCCGTTCTGCCCTTTGCCAGGGAGTCGGCCAATTCATATCTATACTGGCAACAAACCATCTGGACCACATCATGGCCAGCCATGAAGGAGCACTCCCTTGCTAGAAGGTAAACTGACGCTCAAATTGCAGCTGATCCTGGCTGTCACAGTCCCCTGCCTCGCCCTCTTGCTCGTGGGGGGTGCCAGCCTGCGAAGCATGGGCTCCATCCAGCAGCAATCCACCGAGCTCTACCAGAACACGGCCACCCCCATGCGCGCCATGGCGGAGGTGGTGTCGCGCATTCCCCGCATGCGGGTCGGCATCGACATGATGCTGTTGCAGGATACCTCTCTCAAGGATGCGAAAGGGGTGATCACCCGGGTCAAGGAGAGTCGGGAGGAGGACATACCCGAGATGCGCCAGGCCATGCAGCAGGCGGTGACCGCCCAGACGGATCCGGCGGCCAGGGCCAATGCCCAGCAACTGCTGAGCCAGTTCGAGGGCATGGCGAGCAACGAGCTGGCTCCCATGCTGCAGGCGCTGGAGCAGGGGGACATGGAAGCGGCAAGAGGCATCTATCGGGATCGCTACACAGTCACCTATGGCACCATGCGCAAGGATGCTAACGCCCTGCTCGACGGCCTGATCCAGCAAGCCCAGCAGCGCCACCAGCTGGGTGAGCAGAGCTATGCCAGCGGGCGGATGCAGATGATCACCATCATCAGTGGCGCTATCCTCATCTCGCTGCTGGTCTCGGTACTCATTCTGATGAACCTCAAGCGCCGGGTCGGTTTCCTGCAGCAATACATAGGCTATGCCGCCGAGCATCTGGCACTGGACTCCCGTGCCCAGCTGAGCGGCAACGACGAACTGGCGGAGATCACAGTGAGTTTCAATCACTTCGTCGGCAAGATCCACAGCGCCATCGAGCAGGTTGCCCGCAACTCCCACCAGCTGGCAGCCACCGCCGACGAGGTCGCCAACAAGGCCCAGCTGACCCAGCAAAACTGCACCGCCCAGCGCGATCGCACCGTGCAGGTGGCCACCGCCATCCACGAGATGGGGGCAACGGTGAGCGAGATTGCCGGCAATGCCTCGCAGGCGGCCGAAGTGGCCAGGCAGGCCAACGATCAGGCCGAAACGGGCGCCGGCGTGGTGGCTCAGGCCCGCCACGGCATAGTCGGCCTCTCCGACGAGATCGCGCAGGTAGCCGGGGTGATAGAGTCGCTGGCCACCCAGACCGACTCCATCGGCAGCATTCTGGAGACCATCCGCAGCATCTCGGAGCAGACCAACCTGCTGGCGCTCAACGCCGCCATCGAGGCGGCACGCGCCGGTGAACAGGGACGCGGCTTCGCCGTGGTGGCCGACGAGGTGCGCAACCTCGCCAACCGCTCCGCCGCCTCCACCGCCGAGATCCAGGGCATGATCCATCGGCTGCAGGAACAGAGCGCCCGTGCGGTCAGCGCCATGACCCAGGGCCGCAGCCAGAGTCTGGCGGTGGTGACCCAGGCCGATGAGGCCAACGGAGCACTCGGCCAGATCACCGCCTACATCACCCAGATCAACGACATGAATATCCAGGTCGCCACCGCCACCGAGGAGCAGTCCAGCGTGGTAGGCGAGCTCAATCGCAACGTGGAGGACATCAACCAGCTCACCATGGAAACCGCCGACATAGCCCACCAGCTGACCGACGCCAGTCGCGGCCTGCAACAGCTCTCCGGCGAGCTCGACAAGCTGGTCGGCCATTTCCGTCTGTAACCCTTTCCAGCCCTTTATCCTCCAACTCAGGGAGCGCAGTCGCGCTCCCTGTCATATCAGCGGCAAGCCGTGACGCATACTCGCAAACTCGCCTCCGCCCCCGCCTGGAAATGCCCCATAATCAGGGAAATAACAGGAGGCATTATGGGCAAGCTGGTTGTGACTATGTTGCTGGGAAGTCTGCTCTGCGCCTGCAGCAGCGGGCCTGTGCGAGTGCACGGGGCCGATGTCAGCGTGGACGATACCCGGATCCGGGTCAGTGATGGCGATCGCGGAGGGTATGGCACCTTCTGTCCGCCGGGACAAGCCAAGAAAGGGCGCTGCTAGCGCCCTTTTTTACAATCGTACATCTGCTTGTCCGCCTGTTGCAGCAGCAGATCCAGCGCCGGTGGCGAAAGCGCATCATAGTGCCCCACCCCGGTCGAGCAGGTCAGTCGATAGGGTTTTCCGCTCGAACGGTTGAACCCGGCCAGGGCCTCATCGAGCCGTGCCAGCACCCGTGGCACCTCTGCCGGTCCCGTGCCCGGCAGCAATACCGCAAACTCATCCCCACCCAGTCGGGCAAAGATGTCCGCATCCCGAAAGACGCCACACATCAGGCACGCCATCTGTTGCAGGGCATCGTCACCGACGTCGTGCCCCAGCCGGTCGTTGATCTCCTTGAACCGGTTGAGGTCGAGAAACAACAGGGTTGCCGCTCGCCCCTGACGATGAGCGAGTTGCAGACACTTGTGTGCCAGCAGCATGAAACCGCGCCGGTTGGTGATGCCGGTCAGCTCATCCATGGTCGCCAGCTGGATCGCCGCCAGTTCGCGCTCCACCATGCCGGCCAGATCCGTCAGCAAGTCCCGCTGCCGTTCATCCAGCAGGCGTGGCTTGCGATCTATGATGCACAGGGTTCCCAGCTTGTACCCCTCCGCAATCTGCAGCGGGCTGCCCGCATAGAAACGTATGTGGGGATCCCCGGATACCAGCGGGTTGTCGGCAAAGCGCAGATCCCGGGCCGCATCCTCCACCACGAAGAGGCCATCGCCAAGAATGGCATGACCGCAGAAGGAGATGTCCCGCGGCGTCTCCAGCACGGGCAAACCGCAGCAGGATTTGAACCACTGCCGATCCTTATCCACCAGCGACACCAGCGAAATGGGCACATCGAACATGTTGCGGGCCATGCGGGTGATCCGGTCGAATCTTTCTTCGGCAGAGGTATCCAGAATGGTGATGCGGCGCAGCGCATCGAGGCGCAGGTGCTCGTTGTCAGGGGTGGCCGGTGTTTGCATGGCGGACTCCAGCAAGTGATATGGAAGTCATTAGCATAGCAACCAGCTCCGAACAAATCTCAGCTATATACAAAAAGCCGCTCGAGTGAGCGGCTTTTTCAATGTTGGCTGCGAGAAGAGGATTATTTCTTCTTCTTGGCCTTGGCGTTCGGCAGGTCGGTGATGGAGCCTTCGAACACTTCGGCAGCCAGACCCACGGACTCGTGCAGAGTCGGGTGAGCGTGTATGGTCAGCGCGATATCTTCGGCGTCGGCACCCATTTCGATGGCCAGACCGATTTCACCCAGCAGTTCACCACCGTTGGTACCCACGATGGCACCACCGATGACGCGGCCGCTCTCCTTGTCGAAGATCAGCTTGGTCATGCCGTCGGAGCAATCGGAGGCGATGGCACGGCCGGAAGCCGCCCACGGGAAGGTGGCGACTTCGAAGTTCAGCCCTTGTTGCTTGGCTTCCTTCTCGGTCAGGCCAACCCAGGCCATCTCCGGCTCGGTGTAGGCGATGGACGGGATCACTTTCGGGTCGAAGTAGTGCTTCTTGCCGGCGATCACTTCGGCCGCGACGTGGCCTTCGTGGACACCCTTGTGGGCCAGCATGGGCTGACCGACTATGTCACCGATGGCGTGGATGTGGGCCACGTTGGTACGCAGCTGCTTGTCCACCTCAATGAAACCGCGCTCGGTCACGGCAACGCCGGCCTTCTCGGCATCCATCAGCTTGCCATTCGGCACACGACCTACCGCCACCAGCACGTTGTCGTAACGTACCGGCTCGGCCGGGGCGTGCTTGCCTTCGTAGGAGACGTACAGGCCGTCTGCACGGGCTTCAACTGCGGTGACCTTGGTCTCCAGCATGATGTTGAATTTCTTGGCAACGCGCTTGGTGTAGATCTTGACTATGTCTTTGTCGGCAGCCGGTACCAGCTGGTCGGCAAATTCCACCACGTCGATCTCGGAACCCAGGGAGGAGTACACTGTACCCATCTCCAGACCTATGATGCCACCACCGATCACCAGCAGCTTGCCCGGTACGGAAGTCAGTTCCAGCGCATCGGTTGAATCCCATACGCGCGGGTCATCATGGGGGATGAAGGGCAGTTTCACCGGACGGGAGCCGGCCGCTATGATGGCGTTGTCGAAGGTCACGGTCGTCTTGCCGTCTTCCCCGGTCACTTCGAGCGTGTTCGGGCCGGTAAATTTACCAAAGCCGTTAACAACCTGAACCTTGCGCATCTTGGCCATGCCGGCCAGACCGCCGGTCAGCTGGTTGATGACCTTCTCTTTCCACAGGCGCACCTTGTCGATGTCGGTCTGCGGGGCACCGAAGATGATGCCGTGTTCGGACAGCGCCTTGGCTTCTTCAATGACTTTGGCGACGTGCAGCAGTGCCTTGGACGGGATACAACCCACGTTCAGGCAGACGCCACCCAGGGTGGAGTAACGCTCGACGATAATGGTATCCAGACCCAGATCGGCGGCACGGAAAGCAGCGGAATAACCGGCAGGGCCAGCACCCAGTACTACGACCTGAGTTTTGATTTCTTTACTCATCATGACCTCTTTGTCGTTCTTATATATCCCCGGACGGCGCAGTCTTATGCCAACTCAATGCCAAACAAGGCGGCTGCAACCGTGAAAAAACGGGGCAAGTTTACAATCCTGTTAATGAAATGAGAAGTAAAAAGGGCAGGCTCTGGGCCCGCCCTCTCACTTACAGGACCAGTCGACGAATGTCGGACAGCACGCCACTCATGGTGGTGATGAAGCGGGCTCCATCGGCACCATCGATGACGCGGTGGTCATAGCTCAGGGCCAGCGGCAGCATCAGGCGCGGCACGAACTCCTTGCCATTCCACTTCGGCTTCATCTCGGACTTGGATACGCCCAGGATGGCCACTTCCGGCGCGTTGACGATCGGGGTAAAGCTGGTACCGCCGATGCCACCCAGGCTGGAGATGGTGAAGCAACCGCCCTGCATGTCGGCAGCGGTCAGCTTGCCGGCACGGGCCTTCTTGGAGATCTCGGCCAGATCGCGAGACAGCTCGTAGATGCCCTTCTTGTTGACGTCACGCACCACAGGCACCACCAGGCCCCCCGGGGTGTCTACCGCCACACCGATGTGGATGTACTTCTTCATGATCAGCTTGCTGCCGTCTTCGGACAGGGCGCTGCAGAAGCGTGGGTGTGCTTCCAGGGCCTTGGCGGCGGCTTTCAGTATGAACACCAGCGGGGTGATCTTCACATCCAGCTTCTGCTTCTCGGCCAGCAGGTTCTGCTCTTTGCGGAACGCTTCCAGATCCGTGGTATCGGCTTCGTCGAACTGGGTAACGTGCGGGATCATGGCCCAGTTGCGATGCAGGGCAGGACCGGAGATCTTCTGGATCCGGGTCAGTTCCAGCTCTTCGACCGGGCCGAACTTGCTGAAGTCAACCTTGGGCCACGGCAGGACACTCATGCCGTGGCCAGTACCTTGACCTGCAGCCGGGGCGGACTCGGCGCGCTTGACCGCATCCTTCACATAGGCCTGCACGTCTTCTTTGACGATGCGACCCTTGCGACCTGAGGCTTTCACCTTGGCCAGGTTGATACCGAACTCACGGGCCAGGCGACGTACGGCCGGGGCGGCGTGTACGTAGGCGTCGTTGGCAACGAAGTCGGAGGAGGCAGCAGCCTGGGCAACCGGAGCCGGAGCCGCAGCAACAGGTGCAGCAGCGACCGGGGCGGCGGCCTGAGCAACCGGAGCGGCAGCGGCCGGAGCAGCACCAGCCACTTCGAATACCATGATCAGGGAACCGGTGGAGACCTTGTCACCCGCCTTCACCTTGATCTCTTTGACGATGCCGGCGAACGGTGCAGGCACTTCCATGGAGGCCTTGTCGCCTTCCACCGCGATCAGGGACTGGTCGGCGTCGACCTTGTCACCCACGGCGACCATGATTTCGGTCACTTCGACTTCGTCACCGCCGATGTCGGGTACATTGACCTCTTTGGCGGCGGCAACGGCAGGTGCAGCAGCCACGGGAGCGGCAGCCTGAACCGGCGCGGCAACGGCGGCAGAAGCGGCACCGGCCACTTCAAATACCATCACCAGGGAACCGGTCGCAACCTTGGCGCCGGCGGCAACCTTGATCTCGACCACGCGGCCCGCGAACGGCGCCGGTACTTCCATGGAGGCCTTGTCACCTTCCACGGCGATGATGGACTGGTCGGCTTCAACCATGTCGCCCACGGCAACCATGATCTCGGTCACATCCACTTCGTCGTCACCTATGTCAGGGACATGGACGTCTTTGCGAGCGGCGGCCACAGGGGCAGCGGGAGCAGCGGCAACCGGGGCGGCAGCCTGAACCGGCGCCGGCGCGGCAGCGCCTTCCGCTTCGAAGATCATGATCTGGGAACCGGTGGCAACCTTGTCGCCCACCTTGATCAGGATCTCTTTGACGATACCGGCAGCCGGAGCCGGGACTTCCATGGAGGCTTTGTCACCTTCCACGGCGATCAGGGACTGGTCGAGCTCGACCTTGTCACCCACGGCCACCATGATCTCGGTGACTTCAACTTCATCGGCGCCGATATCCGGAACCATAATCTGTTTGGACATAGTGCTTTATCCTCTTACGCGTCTGTCGCGTTAACCTTTGCAAGGCAGTGCCGGGCAATGTGTCCCGGCACTGCACTCGATCCTCTTACGCGTACAGCGGGTTGACCTTGTCGGCATCGATGCCGTACTTGGTGATGGCATCGGCCACAACCTGCTTGTCGATCTCGCCGCGCTTGGCCAGTTCGGTCAGGGCAGCAACCACCACGTAGAATTCGTTCACTTCGAAGTGACGACGCAGGTTGGCACGGCTGTCGGAACGGCCGTAACCGTCGGTACCCAGCACGCGGTAGTTCTCGGTCGGTACGAAGGCACGCACCTGATCGGCGAAGGACTTCATGTAGTCGGTCGCGGCTATGGTGGCATCGGAACCCAGTACTGTGGCGATGTAAGGCACGCGAGCCTCAGCAGTCGGGTGCAGCATGTTCCAGCGATCCACGTCCTGACCATCACGGGCCAGTTCGTTGAAGGAGGTGACGCTGAACACGTCGGAACCCACGCCGTATTCGCTCGCCAGGATCTGGGCGGCGGTGCGTACATGACCCAGGATGGAACCACAGCCCAGCAGCTGTACCTTGGCCTTGTTGCCGGCCACGGTTTCCAGCTTGTAGATACCCTTGCGGATACCTTCCTCGGCGCCTTGCGGCATGGCCGGCATGGCGTAGTTCTCGTTCAGGGTAGTGATGTAGTAGAAGACGTTCTCCGGCTTCTCACCGTACATGCGACGCAGACCATCCTGCACGATCACCGCCACTTCATAGGCGTAGGACGGGTCATAGGAGACACAGTTCGGGATGGTGTTCGCCAGGATATGGCTGTGACCATCTTCGTGCTGCAGACCTTCGCCGTTGAGGGTGGTACGACCCGAGGTCGCGCCCAGCAGGAAGCCACGGGCTTGCTGGTCACCGGCTGCCCACGCCATGTCGCCGACTCGCTGGAAGCCGAACATGGAGTAGTAGATGTAGAACGGGATCATCGGGCAGTCGTTGGTGCTGTAAGAGGTCGCAGCAGCCAGCCAGGAGGACATGGCGCCCAGCTCGTTGATACCGTCTTGCAGAACCTGACCCTGCTTGTCTTCCTTGTAGTAGGAGACGATGTCGCGGTCTTGCGGGGTGTACTGCTGGCCGTGCGGGCTGTAGATGCCGATCTGGCGGAACAGGCCTTCCATACCGAAGGTACGGGCTTCGTCAGCCAGGATCGGTACTATGCGCTTGCCGATGGACTTGTCTTTCAGCAGCACATTCAGGGAACGCACGAACGCCATTGTGGTGGAGATCTCGCGAGCCTGCTCGCCCAGCAGGGGACCAAAGGTCTCCAGCGCCGGGATTTCCAGCTGAGTGGTGGTCTCACGCAGACGGGTCGGTACATAGCCTTTGAGTGCGGCACGACGGGCGTGCAGGTACTTGTGCTCTTCGGTACCCTCTTCGATCTTCAGGTACGGCAGTGCTTCCAGCTGCTCGTCGGTGACCGGCAGGTTGAAACGATCGCGCAGGTGACGCACCGAGCCCAGATCCATCTTCTTGACCTGGTGAGCAATGTTCTTGCCTTCGGCCGCTTCGCCCATGCCGTAACCCTTGATGGTCTTGGCCAGGATGACAGTCGGCTTGCCCTTGGTCGCTGCGGCTTTGGAGAAGGCGGCGAACAGTTTACGGGGGTCGTGACCACCGCGGTTCAGGGCGAAGATCTCCTCGTCGGTCATGTCTTTGACCAGCGCGGCGGTTTCCGGATAACGGTTGAAGAAGTGCTCACGCACGTAGCCGCCATCGCGGGACTTCATGGTCTGATAGTCGCCGTCCACGGTTTCGTTCATCAGCTGGATCAGCTTGCCGGAAGTGTCTTTCTTCAGCAGCTCATCCCACTTGCGACCCCAGATAACCTTGGTGACATCCCAGCCGGCGCCTGCAAACAGACCTTCCAGCTCGTTGATGACCTTGCCGTTACCCACGACCGGACCGTCCAGACGCTGCAGGTTGCAGTTGACCACGAACACCAGGTTGTCGAGCTTTTCACGCACGGCAACGGTCAGGGCGCCCTTGGCTTCCGGCTCGTCCATCTCGCCGTCACCCAGGAAGGCGTAAACGGTCTGCTCGGAACAATCCTTGATGCCACGGTCGGTCAGGTACTTCAGGAAGCGAGCCTGATAGATGGCGGCGATGGGGCCCAGACCCATGGAGACGGTCGGGAACTGCCAGAAGTCCGGCATCAGTTTCGGGTGCGGATAGGAAGGGATACCCTTGCCGTCCACTTCCTGACGGAAGTTGTCCAGCTGATCTGCGGTCAGACGACCTTCAGCGAACGCACGGGCATAGATGCCCGGAGAGATGTGACCCTGGAAGTAGACCAGATCACCACCGTCCTTCTCGCTGCGAGCGCGGAAGAAGTGGTTGTAGCAGACTTCGTAGATGGTCGCGGAAGAAGCGAAGGAAGACATGTGACCGCCGAGGTCCAGGTCTTTCTTGGAGGCGCGCAGCACTATCATCATGGCGTTCCAGCGGATGATGGCGCGGATGCGACGTTCCATCTCCAGATCGCCCGGGTAAGCCGGTTCGTCACTGGACGGGATGGTATTGATGTAGTCGCGATTCGCCTTGGCAGCCACGTCCACGCCGCTTACGCGGGCTTTTTCGGCAAGCTGTTCAAGAATGAACTGAGCGCGTTGTGGACCCTCTTCACGCAGCAGGGATTCCAGAGAGGCAAGCCACTCCAGCGTTTCTATCGGGTCCACATCGTTCTTCAGGATATCAGACATGGCTGGTTCCTATTGTTATTGCACGGCGGTTAAGATGCGCAAGAATTCGACAATAAAGCCTTGTGGGATTAGTTTTCCTGCTGACGGATCCGACGCATGGATCGCTGGATCCGGCTGTCTTCCCTCTGCATATCCAACAAGGTGTCCTCGATAAAGGCCAGGTGCTCATGACAAGCAGCCCTGGCCCGCTCCGGAGCCCCCGACAGGATAGCCTCGATCAGATGCGCACGATGACGACGGATCTTGGCTACCACTCCCGGACGGCGATTCAAAATTTCGTTATTGCGTAAAATGTTCTGCTCGAGCATGGGACCCATGGCCCGCAACAGGTGCAGCAGCACCACGTTGTGGGACGCCTCGGCCACCGCCAGATAGAACTGGGTCACGGCGGCGGATTCGGTGACCAGCGAACCTTGCTGGCCGGCTTCCTCGATGGCGGACTGCGCCTGACGAATACGCTCGGCATCGGCTTCCGTCCCCCGCAACGCAGCATAGTAGGCACAGATGCCTTCCAGCGCGTGACGAAACTCCAGCAGGTCATACTGGGCTTCGGGGTGGGTGCTGAGCAGCTCGAACAGGGGATCTGCGATCCCCTTGCTCAAGGCATTTTGTACGTAAGTGCCACCGCCCTGACGGCGATACAAGAGTCCTCTGGCTTCCAGGCGCTGGATGGCTTCGCGCAGGGAGGGGCGCGATACCTGAAACTGGATGGCGAGTTCCCGCTCGGGCGGCAACTTCTGGCCCGGCTGCAAACTGCCTTCCAGAATCATGCTTTCCAGCTCGGCGACGATGGCGTCGGCCAGCTTGGGTTGAGTTATCTTGAGATAGGGCATGAGGCTACTTTGTTAAATTGGTATTACCAATTTCATGAATGGGGCGAAAATTAGCAGAGGAGTTGGGAAAAGTCCACCCAAAAGATGATCTGAATCAAGGTTCAGCCTTGCCACTAAAGGGGTAAAGAGAGGGATTTATGATTTAGCTCATAGAAATTGGTCTGACCAATATTTTTGAGCTGGCTCACAGGCAACATTTGATCAACAGCAGGAAAAAATGGCCTACCATAAAGGCAAGCCATTGATTTTAAAAACACTAACTTATCTTTAGAATATTTACTTAAAGTTGAGTGCTTTTCGATATCGCTGCCATTCGAAACTGCCACCCGGATCCGTCTTGCGCCCTGGCGCTATATCACAATGGCCGACAATTCGTTGTGCCGTAATGGCAGGATAATGGCTGGATATGGTTCGGCTGAGCCCCACCAGCACCTCATATTGCGCATCGCTGTAGGGCAGCTCATCGGTTCCCTCCAGCTCGATGCCGATGGAAAAATCGTTGCAGGCCTCCCTCCCCTCCCAGCTCGATATCCCGGCATGCCAGGCACGTGCGCCAAACGGCACGTATTGCACCAGCTCGCCGTCCCGCCGGATCAGGCAGTGGGCCGAGACCCGCAACTGATGAATGTCGGCGAAGTAAGGGTGCGCCTCGGGGTCCAGCCGTCCCATGAAGAGATCGTCGATCCAGGGCCCGCCAAACTCCCCCGGCGGCAGGCTGATGCCGTGTACCACCAGCAGGGAGATATCGTCCAAACTGGCTCGCTCGTTGTGGTGCGGTGACGGCACCTTGCGGGCCTGCTCACACCAACCGTCTGAATCAATGGAAAAAACTGTTTTAGGCTGGGTCATCATCTACTCGATCTGCAATGGAATGACGCATCTGATAAAGCCGGATGGGCAACCAAGCGATCCGCCTCTCAGGCTCGTCGCAATCGTCTCAATCCACCCTGGCAACTGTGATAGGCTGGACCATCTTCTGCTCAACTCTGGAAAGGATATGCACCCGATGGCGCGCCGCTTCTGGTTGCTGGCCTGGCTCTCTCTGATGGGGCTGCTGACCCTCTATTTTCACGCCCGCTCGCAACCCACAGTCACCGCCAGCGGCGAACTGCTGCTCAAGGCCGATGCCAGCGGCCACTATCGACTGGAGGGTGCCATCAACGGCCAACCGGTGCAACTGCTGCTGGACACGGGGGCAACCCGGGTCACAGTGCCACGTCAGGTGGCCGAGCGCATCGGGCTGAGCCCCAACGGCAACAGCCTGGTCAACACGGCAGCAGGCACTATCCAGGTGCAGACCGGCCAGATTGAAACACTGGTGATGGGTCCGCTGACCTTGTACGATTTGCCCATCTATATCAATCCGGCGGCCGACGGGGACGAGATCCTGGTGGGCATGAATGCTCTGGGCCGGCTGGAATTGCGCCAGAAAGACAGACAGTTGCTTCTCAGACCCTTGCAGGAATAACAGGCATGTTACAACAGGACATCCGCCGCGCCGTGCGCGCCGCACTACTCGAAGACTTAGGTCAAGCCCTCACCACGCTGGACCAACCGGATGCCAGCGCCGATATCACGGCCCAGCTGATCCCGGCGGATCGCCTGGCCAGCGCCCGGGTCATCACCCGCGAGGCTGGCGTATTCTGTGGGCAGCCCTGGGTGGATGAGGTGTTCGTCCAGCTCGGTGGCGAGGTAAAAGTGGAGTGGTTGGTACAGGATGGCGAACTGCTCTCCCCCAATCAGGAGCTGTTCCGCCTGCATGGCCCGGCCCGCGTGCTGCTGACCGGCGAGCGCAACGCACTGAACTTCGTACAGACGCTCTCCGGCGTCGCCACCCTCACCGCCCGCTACGTGGCCGAGCTGGCGGGCACCGACTGCCGCCTGCTCGATACCCGCAAGACCCTTCCTGGGCTGCGCAGCGCCCAGAAATATGCCGTGACCTGCGGCGGCGGCAAGAACCACAGAATCGGCCTGTTCGACGCCTACCTCATCAAGGAGAACCATATCCTCGCCTGCGGCGGCATAAGCGAGGCCATCAGCGAAGCGCGTAGCCTCAATCCGGGTAAACCGGTCGAGGTGGAGGTGGAATCACTGGCCGAGCTGGAACAGGCGCTGCTGGCCGGCGCCGACATAGTGATGCTGGACAACTTCGATGTGCCCATGATGCACGACGCCGTGGCCCTCAATCAGGGCCGTGCCAAGCTGGAGGTATCCGGCAATGTCACCCTGGACACGCTGGCTGATTATGCAGCCACCGGCGTCGATTTCATCTCGGTCGGGGCGCTGACCAAGCATGTGCGGGCACTGGATCTCTCGATGCGATTTGTCTAGCCGGGGGGGGGGTCACAATCGCAGGATGACGACGGTGACATATAACAAGATGAAGGACTTGCAAAAGGCGCCACGGGCGCCTTTTCTTTATGCAGGATCCCTCAGCAAAGGAGTGTGATGATGGACCCAGTCCCGCCAGTTAAAAAGAGTTGATATAGACTCTTTGTCTATGATTTATATCAAGTTATCAGTAAATGATAGAAAAGTGGTTAACAAAGGCCACAACCTCTGTTGCCAAGCCGGACAGCTCGGATAAGATATTGACGTGTGGATAGTTTTCCACCGGCACTTCCCAGGAACCAAGGACAAAAGGATATTTGACATGAAGAAACAATCAGGCTTTACCCTTATCGAATTGATGATCGTGGTCGCGATCGTCGCCATCCTGGCGGCCATTGCACTGCCGGCGTATCAGAACTACACCAAGAAATCTAAAATGACCCAGCTGATTTCAGCTATGGGGGCTTGGAAAACAAACGTGGAGGTTTGTGTTCAGTCCAGCAGCTTAACAACTTGTGGTGCAGGGGATCCTGGTATGCCTTCTTCTGCAACGGAAACTATTGGTAACGTAACCGTCACATACACGGAGTCTGATGGTACTTCCGCGGTGATTGTGAGTGCATCACCAGTTGACGATACCGTTTTGGCACCATTAACCACTAACGATTCAGTAGTATTGTCAGCTCCTGCTGCAGTACCTCTAATCTGGACCAAAAAGTGTGAAAATCCGGCTGGTACCGCCCAAACCGACTACTGCCCATAATGACATCTAGCCCCAATAGCGGTCTGGCGTTAAGCCTGGCCGCTTCTTCCCTGCTTAGTGAGTCCGACTCACAGCGCTACCTGAGCCAAGCCAAGGCCCAGCGCAAGCCCTTTGTGACCTTTCTGATAGAGAACGAGATCCTCGACAGCAAGGCGCTGGCGGATTTCTGCGAGCTGGAGTATGGGGTACCTCTGCTGGATCTTGCCGCCTTCGACCTGGCCGAGATCCCGCAGAAATACCTCAATCAGAAGCTGATTGAGAAACACCATGTGCTGCCCATCTATACCCAGGGCCATACCCTCTATATCGCCATGTCGGATCCGACCAACGTCTCGGCGCTGGAGGATTTCGGCTTCAGCTTCGGGCTGCATACCGAGGCGCTGCTGGTCGAAGAGAACAAGCTGACGACCGCCATCGGCAAGCTGTTGGAGAGCGATCAGGATGCCCTCGGCATGGAGGACATCGACGAGTCCGAGATCTCTGAGCTGGAAGTCTCGGACGAAAACTCACGACTCGATGAGAGCGTCAACACCACCGACGACGACGCCCCCATCGTAAAATACATCAATAAAATCATGATGGATGCCATCAAACGTGGCGCATCCGATCTGCACTTCGAGCCCTATGAGACCAAATACCGCATCCGCTTTCGGATCGACGGCATATTGCACGAAATCGCGACGCCACCGGTCAATCTGGCCAACCGCTTCTCCGCCCGCCTCAAGGTCATGGCACGGCTCGACATCGCAGAGCGGCGGCTGCCGCAGGATGGCCGCATCAAGCTGAAACTGTCCCGCAACAAGTCCATGGACATGCGGGTCAACACCCTGCCCACCATGTGGGGAGAGAAGATAGTCATCCGCTTGCTGGACTCCTCGGCGGCGCGGCTCAACATAGAGCAACTCGGCTTCGATGACCGGCAGAAGGCCCAATATCTGCGTGCCCTCTCCAAGCCGCAGGGCATGATCTTGGTGACAGGCCCTACCGGCTCGGGTAAGACAGTCTCCCTCTATACCGGTCTCAATATTCTCAACACCACGGAGGTGAACATCTCCACCGCCGAAGATCCGGTGGAGATCAACCTGCCAGGCGTCAATCAGGTACAGGTCAACCCCAAGGCAGGGCTTACCTTCGCCAGTGCCCTGCGCTCCTTTCTTCGCCAGGATCCCGACGTGGTCATGGTGGGGGAGATCCGGGATCTGGAAACCGCCGAGATCGCCATCAAGGCCGCTCAGACAGGCCACTTGGTGCTCTCCACCCTGCACACCAACTCGGCCGCCGAAACCCTGACCCGCATGATGAACATGGGAGTGCCCGCCTTCAACATCGCCTCCTCGGTGACCCTGATCATGGCCCAGCGACTCGCCCGCAAGCTGTGCGATCATTGCAAGGCCGCCGAGGTGGTACCCGAAGCCGAACTGCTGGAGCTGGGATTCACCCAGCAGCAGCTGGCAGCTGGACTACGCCTGTTCAAACCCGTGGGGTGCAAGGATTGCTCGGGTGGCTACAAAGGGCGGGTCGGTATCTACGAAATCATGCTAATGTCTGAAAACATTGCAAAATTGATCATGCAAGGTGCCAACTCTCTGCAAATTGCGGCCATTGCTCAAAAAGAGGGGATGCGCACTCTGCGTATATCAGGCCTTGAGAAGGCTCGTCTGGGAGTGACCAGCCTGGCAGAAATCAATCGGGTGACCACCAACTGACAGTGCATATCGATCGAGCTGATTCATCCAGGTGTCGCCAAGCCGGCGCCCCTGAGGATTTCCATCAGGCCAAGGCAACCCGCATAGCAAGGAATTGAGCGGGATACCAGAGCCCAATTGCAGGACGCAGTGATGGCAACGCTAACGCAGAAACAGAATGCCCCCAAGAAAGTCTTCGCCTTCCGCTGGAGCGGAGTAAACCGCAAGGGTCAGAAGGTCTCCGGTGAATTGCAGGCCGACAGTATCAACACGGTCAAGGCTGAACTGCGCAAGCAGGGCGTCAACGTCACCAAGGTGAGCAAGAAGAGCCAGGGGTTATTCTCCAAGGGCGGCGCCAAGATCAAGCCGATGGATATTGCCATCGTCTCCCGTCAAATCACCACCATGCTCTCCGCTGGCGTCCCCCTGGTACAGAGCCTGCAGATCATAGCCCGCAGCCACGAAAAAGCCTCGATGCGTGAGCTCATGGGGCAGATCGCCGCCGACGTGGAAACCGGCACCCCCATGTCCGAGGCGCTGCGCCGCCATCCCCGCCACTTTGATGCGCTCTATTGTGATCTGGTTGAGGCGGGGGAGCAATCCGGTGCGCTGGAGACCATCTATGACCGCATCGCCACCTATCGGGAAAAGTCGGAAGCGCTCAAGTCCAAGATCAAGAAGGCGATGTTCTATCCGGCCATGGTCATCCTGGTCGCCATCGTCGTCACCTCCATACTGCTGCTGTTCGTCATCCCGCAGTTTGAGGACATCTTCAAGAGCTTCGGCGCCGAGCTGCCCATCTTCACCCAGTTTGTCATCGGCATCTCCCGCTTCATGCAGCATTGGTGGTATGTCATCTTTGGCGGCACAGCGTTCGCCATTTTCCTCTATGTACGGGCATGGCGCGCGTCCCAGAAGGTCAAAGACAATACCGACAAGTTCATCCTCACCATACCCGTGGTCGGCATGATACTGCACAAGGCAGCCATGGCACGCTTCGCCCGCACCCTCTCCACCACCTTCTCGGCGGGCATCCCACTGGTTGATGCACTGATCTCGGCCGCCGGCGCTTCAGGCAACTATGTCTATCGCACCGCCGTCATGGCCATTCGCAACGAGGTGGTCGCCGGCATGCAGATCAACGTGGCCATGCGCACAGTGGATCTCTTCCCCGACATGGTGATCCAGATGGTGATGATCGGTGAGGAGTCAGGCGCCATCGATGATATGCTCTCCAAGGTCGCGACCATCTTCGAACAAGAGGTTGATGACTTGGTCGACGGCCTCACCAGCTTGCTCGAGCCCCTCATCATGGTAGTGCTGGGGGTACTGGTTGGTGGCATGGTCGTGGCCATGTACTTGCCCATCTTCAAGCTGGGAGACGTAGTAGGCTGATTCACGAGGGTATGCGCTCACAACTCATGCCCTTCCCCCCATTTCATGACAGACGGTTGGTTATGACACTTCTCCTCGAGCTGGCACACGGCTTGCCCTGGCTCTATCTCTCGCTGGTATTTCTCTTTTCCCTGATGATCGGCAGTTTTCTCAACGTGGTGATCCATCGCCTGCCCATCATGCTGGAACGGGAGTGGCAGGCCGAATATCGCAGCTACTTCAACCCTGATGACGAGGGGGTCGACGAGCCGCCCTACAACCTGATGGTGCCGCGATCCTGCTGCCCCCACTGCAATCACCCCATCACGGCACTGGAAAATATCCCCCTGCTGAGCTGGCTCTGGCTCAGGGGTCGCTGCCGAGGCTGCCAGGCTCCCATATCGGCCCGCTATCCACTGGTCGAGCTGCTGACCGCGCTGCTCTCGGTAGCCGTTGCCATGACACTCGCACCGGGCTGGGGCACGTTGGCGGCCCTGCTGCTGACCTGGGTACTGGTGGCACTCACCTTCATCGATCTCGACAAGATGCTGCTGCCGGACCAGCTCACCCTGCCCCTGCTGTGGGGCGGGCTGCTGTTCAATTTGCTGGGCGGTTTTGTGTCGCTTGGCGATGCGGTGATCGGCGCAATGGCCGGTTATCTGGTGCTATGGAGCCTCTATTGGGCCTTCAAGCTGCTCACCGGCAAGGAGGGCATGGGCTATGGTGACTTCAAGCTGCTGGCCGCGCTGGGTGCCTGGCTGGGCTGGCAGGCGCTGCCCATAGTGCTGCTGCTCTCCTCCCTGGTCGGCGCCCTCATGGGCATAGGCCTGATCCTGCTGCGCAATCACCATCAGAGCAAACCCATTCCCTTTGGCCCCTATCTCGCCATCGCCGGCTGGATTGCACTGCTGTGGGGCGATAGCATCACCCGCTGGTATCTCACGACTTTCCTCTGAAAAAGGGCGTTCTGACCCATGTATGTAGTTGCAATCACGGGTGGCATCGGCAGCGGTAAAACCACCATAGCCAATCAATTTGCCGAGCTGGGCATAGACGTAGTGGATGCGGACGTCATCGCTCGCGAAGTCGTGGAACCCGGCGCCCCTGCCCTTGCCGCCATCGCGGCCCATTTTGGCCCGGATGTCATCGCCGCTGATGGCCAGCTCGATCGACGCGGCCTGCGGGAGCGGGTATTCAGCGACCCGGACGCCAAGGCCTGGCTCAATGCCCTGCTCCACCCCCTGATCCGCCAGGAGATGCTGCGCCAGTGCGCCGCCGCCCGTTCCCCCTATTGCCTGCTGGTGGTGCCGCTGCTGGTGGAAAACAAGCTCACCGGCCTTGCCAACCGGGTGCTGGTGATCGACGTGGACGAGGCGACCCAGATTGAGCGAACCTGCCGTCGGGACGGCGTGAGCCGGACACAGGCGCAGGCCGTTCTGGCCGCCCAGGCGAGTCGTGCGGAACGGCTCGCAGCAGCCGATGACGTGCTGGATAACAAAAATGGCGCACCCGAAACCATAAAGCCGCGTATTTTAGCGCTGCACGAGACATATATGGCATTTGCCTCTCAACAAGCCAGCCAAGTGTGAGTACACTAGGCCGGTTTATGGCTGGCCAGGATTAGGCATGATTTACGATTTCCCCCTCAATGAAAAAAGCCGGACCTATCTTCGTCTGGAGTCCCTGTTTTCCCAGATCCGCGACAATCTGGAGAGTGACCAGTCCTGGGCACACATCGCCTTCTTCAAGGGGCTGTTCGATCTGCAGGAGCTGCTGGAACGTGGCGATCTGCGTGCCGATCTCATCAAGGATCTGGAACGTCTAGGCCAGCGTCTGAGCCACTGGGCCAGCCTGCCAGATGTCGACCTGGAGCAGATCAAGCAGATGCAGCAGGAGAGCACCCAACTCTCTCGCAACCTGCTCAGTGCCCCGCGTCCCGGTGCCAGATTGAAAGAAGATCGGCTGCTCGGCTCCATCCGCCAGCGCTTCTCCATCCCTGGCGGTCTGTGCGCATTCGATGTGCCGCAGCTGCACCACTGGCTCGGTACCCCGGCTGTCGCTCGCCATCAGCAGATGCAGCTGTGGCTCAGCGACATCAACCTGCTGATGAATGCCATCTCCCTGCTGCTGCGGCTGTGGCGCGAGTCCGGCAATTTCAGCGATCAGATCGCCACCAACGGTTTCTTCCAGGATACCGCCGAGAGTGCCGAGCTGATCCGGATCCGCCTGCCAGGCGCCCAGCAGTGCTATCCGACGCTGAGCGGCCACAAGAACCGTTTCGCCCTGCGCTTCCTGCCAACCACGGAGCAGCAGATTGGCGATGTCCCCTTCCAGCTCGCCTGCTGCTAAGGAGCAAGAATGGTCACCAAGATAAAATGCCCGACCTGTAAAACCGAGCTGGAGTGGGGCCCCCAGAGCCCGTTCCGGCCCTTCTGTTGCAAACGCTGCCAGCTGATCGATCTGGGCGAGTGGGCCAACGAGGAGAAACGCATCCCGGGCCCCATCAATCCGGATCTGCTGCCTTACCCGGAAGAGGGTGAGCAGTGGCAATGAGCCGCGCACAAAAAAGGGCCTGCAAGGCCCTTTTTTAATCGTCGTCATATCCGCGCGACTCAGCTACACCGCATCAGGTGGTCAGAGAGGCTTGCAGCCGCGCCACGATAGGACCGTTGGCATCCGGGAACCGGTATTCATGCAGCGACACCAGCGGCACCCACAGACACTCCTGCCCCTCCTTGCCGAACGGCTCGCCGCTGAAACGGGTCACCTTCCAGATATCCAGCAACACCTGCTTCTCCGGGTAGTCGTGGTGCAGCTCCATGAAGGGGGCACAATCCAGCACCCGGATGCCAATCTCTTCCCACAGCTCCCTGTCCAGCGCGGTGAGCAGGTCTTCCCCCGCCTCCACCTTGCCACCCGGAAACTCCCAGCGATCGCCCTGATGGCGGTCTGAAGAGCGCTTGGCGATGAAGATGTCGCCCCGTTCATTCTCGATGACGCCAACCGCCACCCAGAGCCGTTTTTTCTGTTCCATCTCTATTACCTCTGTCACTTGCTGCCACGGTATTCATCGCCACTAATAACAAAGCGGGCACTGGGCCCGCCTTGTGATGGCATCGGATCGATCAGGTCAACTGACCGTGGCAGTGCTTGTATTTCTTGCCGGAGCCGCAGGGGCAGGGATCGTTGCGCCCGACCTTCTGCTCGTCCCGCACGAAGGTGGTGTGACCCTCTTCGGCAGCGGCCTCTTCATCGGCCAGCTGGCTCTCTGCGGCGGCATGGGTATAAGTGTGGGGAGCGGCTTCAGCCTGTTGACGCTGCTGTTCTTCCAGCGCCTCCACGTCACGACCCTGCACCTGTACCCGGCTCAGTATGCTGACCACGTCGCGCTTGAGGGTTTCCAGCATCTGGGTGAACAGATCGAAGGATTCGCGCTTGTACTCCTGCTTGGGGTTCTTCTGGGCGTAACCGCGCAGATGGATGCCCTGACGCAGGTGATCCATGGCCGCCAGATGCTCCTTCCACAAGCCATCCAGGGTTTGCAGCATCACGGCTTTCTCGAAGTTGCGCAGCACATCGATACCGACCATCTCCTGCTTGTGGGCATAGAGCTTGGTGGCCTCTTCCAGAATGCGCTCGCGCAGCTTCTCTTCATACAACTTGTCATCTTCCGCCAGCCACTGCTGCAGCGGCAGATCCAGTGCGAAGTCAGCCTTCAGGCGCGCTTCCAGACCGGGCACATCCCACATCTCTTCCAGAGACTGGGGCGGAATGTACTCGTCGATCACGGCGCCGTAGACGTCGTCACGGATGACGTGAATGGTGTCGGAGATATCGTTGGTGTCCAGCAGCTCGTTGCGCTGCTCATAGACCACCTTGCGCTGGTCATTGGCCACGTCATCAAACTCGAGCAGGCTCTTGCGGATGTCGAAGTTGCGACCCTCCACCTTGCGCTGGGCGTTTTCGATGGCCTTGGTTACCCAGGGGTGCTCGATGGCTTCGCCCTCTTCCATGCCCAGCTTCTTCATCATGCCGGTCACGCGATCGGAGGCGAAGATCCGCATCAGGGTATCTTCCATGGAGAGATAGAAGCGGGAGGAACCCGGGTCACCCTGACGACCGGAACGGCCGCGCAGCTGGTTGTCGATGCGACGGGATTCGTGGCGCTCGGTACCTATGATGTGCAAGCCACCGGCAGCCAGCACGGCATCGTGGCGGATCTGCCAGGCGGCCTTGATTTCGCTGATCTGCTCGTCGCTCGGATTCTCCAGCTGGGCAATCTCCGCCTGCCAGTTGCCACCCAGCACTATGTCGGTACCACGACCGGCCATGTTGGTGGCAATGGTGACTGCGCCGAGTTGACCCGCCTGAGCGACTATCTCAGCTTCCATGGCGTGGAACTTGGCGTTCAGCACCTTGTGCGGGATCTCTTCCTTGGTCAGGATGCCGGAGAGCAGCTCCGAGTTCTCGATGGAGACGGTACCGACCAGTACCGGCTGGCCCTTGGCCACGCACTGACGGATATCTTCGATGATGGCGGCGTATTTCTCATTGGCGGTCAGATAGACCAGATCGCCCATGTCTTTGCGCACCATCGGCTTGTTGGTCGGGATAACGACTGTATCCAGGCCATAAATCTGCTGGAATTCAAAGGCTTCGGTATCCGCAGTACCCGTCATGCCCGCCAGTTTGTCATAGAGACGGAAGTAGTTCTGGAAGGTGATGGAGGCCAGAGTCTGGTTTTCGTTCTGGATCTTGACCCCTTCCTTCGCCTCGACGGCCTGGTGCAGACCATCGGACCAGCGACGGCCCGGCATGGTGCGGCCCGTGTGTTCGTCGACGATGACGATCTCGTCTTTTTGCACTATGTAGTCGACGTTGCGCTCAAACAGGGTGTGGGCGCGCAGACCGGCGTTGACGTGGTGCAGCAGGCTGATGTTGGTGGCGGAGAACAGGGAGTCCTCTTCTGCCAGCAGCCCCTCTCGCTTGAGCAGCTCTTCCACGAAGATCTGGCCGTTTTCGGTCAACAGGGCCTGACGGTTCTTCTCGTCGACCGTGTAGTGGCCTTCACCCGTGTACTCCTCTGTGTCTTCCTTGTCCTGCTTGATCAGCTCGGGGATCAGCTTGTTGACCTGGATATAGAGGGCTGAGCTGTCTTCGGCCGGACCGGAGATGATGAGCGGGGTACGGGCTTCATCGATGAGCACGGAATCCACCTCATCCACCAGCGCGTAGTTGAGCGGACGCTGCACGCGCTGTTCCGGCGAAAACGCCATGTTGTCGCGCAGGTAATCGAAACCGAATTCGTTGTTGGTACCGTAGGTGATGTCGGCGGCGTAGGCGTCACGCTTCTGGGACGCATCCATGCCGGGCACGTTGCAGTCGACCGTCATACCGAGGAAGGTGAACAGGGGGCGGTTCGCCTCGGCATCACGCTTGGCCAGATAGTCGTTCACTGTCACCACGTGCACACCGCGACCGCTCAGGGCATTCAGGTAGGCCGGCAGGGTCGCGGTGAGGGTCTTACCTTCACCAGTCTTCATCTCGGCGATGCGGTTGGAGTTCAGCACCATGCCACCGATCAGCTGCACGTCGAAGTGACGCATGCCAAACACCCGGCGGGAGGCTTCACGCACGGTGGCGAATGCTTCCGGCAGCAACTGCTCCAGCGTCTCACCCTGCTCCAGACGCTGACGATATTCAGCTGTCTTGGCCTGCAACTCCTGATCGGACAGGGCCTCGAACTGAGGCTCCATCGCATTGATCTGTTTTACAATTTTGCGCAAAGCCTTGAGCGTTCTGTCGTTCCGGCTGCCGATAATTTTGGTGAGCAGTGTGCTAATCATGGGTACCAACTATTTCTGGTTATATAAGTGTTCCGTCACTGGAACCTGGAGAAAAAAACCTAACCCCGTCTGGCGTTAAGAAAGCGTGCGGGGTTGACCTGACGACCGTCTTTCAACACTTCGTAATGCAAATGGACCCCGGTCGCGCGACCGGTGCGTCCCATCAAGGCAATCTTCTGGCCCTCATCGACCAGGGTGCCCACTTCGACCAGCAACTTGGAGTTGTGGGCATAGCGGGTCACCAAACCATTGCCATGGTTGATCTCCACCATGTTGCCAAATTCCGGATGACGGCCCGCCCAGCTGACGATGCCCGGGCCTGTGGCCAGGATGGGAGTGCCGGGCTTGCCACGGAAATCCACCCCTTTATGCATCTTGGCGCGACCGTTGAACGGATCGACCCGACCACCGAAGCCAGATGAGACCCAAACTCGCTCCTGCTTGACCGGCGAACCGGAAATAAAACCGGCATCGGTTATATGGTGATTCATGATGAAAGATTCAAGTACCGACAGCTGCTCTTCACGACTGCTGAGCTGCTGGCTGAGATGCTTCATGGAATCCTGCAGCTCGTTGAGGCTGACTTCCAGATCCGCATCATAGGAAGGGCCGCCCATGGGGGGCAACTCCTTGAAATTGAACTCCTCGGGATCGAGGTCTGCCTTCTCGGTCAGCCGCTCGCCGAGCGCATTGAGACGACCCAGCTGCCCCTGCATGGTGCCCACCTGGGCAGCCAGCATGGCAAGCTGTTCGCGGGCTTCATCGGCCCCTTGCGTGGATTTTTGCTGTTCGGCCATGGCCAGCGCGACTTCCAGCGCCTCCATTTTCTGGTGCCAGCTCTGCCAGAGCCAACCACCACCCAGGGCCAATACAGTGAAGAGGATACCGCCGACCCAGGCCAGACGTTGTTTGGGTAAGTGCAACTTGCGTCGCTGCTTGCCGTTGAGGATCAGGGTAATGCTCATAGAAATCAGTCTGCTCGGTCAGGTGAGGCCAGGAGCCAACACGGGGAATAAAACCGGGAGATAATCGGTATTAAAGGATGGAGTAAACAAATGACGGAACGTCGGTGCGGAGAGAGGACCGACGTTCCGTTGCACAGCTATCAGGCCAGAACCAGACCGTTATCGTAGTAAGCGATGGGCGCTTTGTCGCCCTCACCCTCGAAGGTCACCAGTTCCCAGGCCTCCTGCTTGGCCAGCAAGGCACGCAGCAGCTTGTTGTTCAGGGCATGACCCGTCTTGTAGGCACGGAATTCGCCAATGATGCTGCGGTTACACATGTACAGGTCACCAATCGCATCCAACATCTTGTGTTTGACGAATTCGTCTTCATAACGCAGACCATCTTCGTTCAGTACCCGATAGTCATCCAGCACCACGGCGTTTTCCAGGCTTCCGCCCAGCGCCAGGTTCTGGGAACGCAGGTACTCGATGTCACGCATGAAACCGAAAGTACGGGCACGACTGATCTCTTTCACGAAAGAAGCACCGGAGAAATCCAGCACGCAACGCTGATTGCGTCCTTCAAATACCGGATGCTGGAAGTCGATCTCGAGATCCATTTTGAAGCCATTGCGATAGGGGTGGAATTCCGCCCACTTGTCGCCGTCTTCAACCCGGATGCTCTGCTTGATCCGCACAAACTGCTTGGCCGCATTTTGCTCACGGATGCCGACTTCTTGCAGCAGGTAGATAAAGGGGTGCGCACTGCCGTCCATCACCGGGATCTCGGGCGCGTCAACCTCGACATAGAGGTTGTCGATCCCCATCCCGGCCAGCGCGGCAGAGAGGTGCTCAATGGTAGAGACACGGACACCGGCTTCGTTGACCAAAGCGGTACAAAGCACGGTATCACGCACCTGATCGGCATTGGCTGGCAGCGCTACCACAGGATCAAGATCGGTACGCAAGTAAACGATCCCTGTGTTAACAGGCGCCGGACGGAACGTCATTGTGACTTTCCGGCCCGAATGCAGGCCCACACCGGTGGCCTGGACACTCGTTTTCAAGGTTCTTTGTCTAATCATGGGCGTATCCGCTTAACAGCTCATATTCCGGACCAGATGGTCGTTGGCAGGCCATCTTAGCACATTCCTTAAGCAACAAACAAACTAGTGCCATTAGAGGCTTAGTCAGCTTGCTTGCGCAGGAACGCAGGAATATCGAGGTAATCCGGTTCGCGACGAGCTTGCGGCTCGGCGTTGACCACCTTGGCCGGAGCCTCTTCCATCACGCGAGACTGCAGGGCTTCGCTGATCAGGGGCTGACGGGCCGGACGCTCTTGTACCATGTTGTTCTTGACCAGCGTGATGTCGGGCTTGCGCTCGGCACCGATACCGGTGGCAACCACGGTCACACGCAGTTCGTCGTGCATTTCCGGGTCGATTACGGTACCCACCACCACGGTGGCGTTCTCGGAGGCGAAGGCCTTGACCGCGTTACCCACGGTTTCGAACTCTTCGATGGTCATGTCCATGCCGGCGGTGATGTTGACCAGGATGCCACGGGCACCGGCCAGATCCACGTCTTCCAGCAGCGGGCTGGAGATGGCTTTCTCGGCCGCTTCTTCGGCACGGTCATCACCGGAGGCGGAACCTGTACCCATCATGGCGGTACCCATTTCACGCATCACGGTACGTACGTCCGCGAAGTCGACGTTGATCAAGCCCGGACGGGTGATCAGCTCGGCAATGCCCTGTACCGCACCCAGCAGCACATCGTTGGCCGCCTTGAAGGCGTCCAGCAGAGAGATGCCACGACCCAGCACCTTCAGCAACTTGTCGTTGGGGATGGTGATCAGGGAGTCGACGTTCTTGGACAGCTCTTCGATGCCGTGGGCGGCGAAGCCCATCCGCTTCTTCCCTTCGAAGGAGAACGGCTTGGTTACGACAGCAACTGTCAGTATGCCCATCTCGCGGGCCACTTCGGCCACGATAGGCGCAGCACCTGTACCCGTACCGCCACCCATGCCGGCGGCGATGAACACCATGTCGGAACCGGTCAGCAGCTCACGCAGCGCTTCCCTGTCTTCCATGGCCGCATCACGACCCACTTCCGGATTGGCTCCGGCACCCAGACCCTTGGTGATGCCACCGCCGATCTGCAGGGTTGTGTTGGCGCTGGAGTTACGCAGAGCCTGGGCGTCGGTGTTGACGGTAATGAACTCGACACCTTCGATGTTTTGACGAACCATGTGCTCGACCGCGTTACCGCCGCCGCCACCCACACCAATCACTTTAATGACGGCTTCGTCAGTGTGGCTATCCATAAATTCAAACATGTTGTCTCTCCGCTTTATTTGCCTGACTCAGCAAAATTCTTAGAACTCGCCACGCAGCCAGTTGCTAACCCGTTTGACCAGGCCACCGACGCTTGCCTTGGCGGCATATTCTTTGTTGCTACCAGTGGCTTGATGGGTGCGGCCATACTGCAGCAACCCGACCGCAGTCGAGTACACAGGCGCCTGCACGTAATCACTCAAACCACGTATGTTCATGGGCTCTCCTACCCGGACCTGGCTCTGGAATATCTGCTCTGCGCACTCCACAATGCCTTCGATCTGGGCAGCGCCGCCGGTCAAGACCACACCGGCAGCCAGCTGATGCTTGACCCCCTGCGCTTTCAATTCGCTTTGTACCCGCACCAGCTCATCATTCACCATGGAGAGCAACTCGGTGTAACGGGGCTCAATCACTTCGGCCAGTGTCTGCCGTTGCAGGCTACGCGCCGGACGACCGCCGACACTGGGTACTTCAATATTGTCTTCCTTGCTGACCAGACGGCCGAGGGCGCAGCCGTAGCGCACCTTGATCGCTTCTGCGTCCAGCGGCGGTGTGCCGAAGGCGTAGGCGATGTCGCTGGTCACAGTGCTGCCGGCGTACGGGATCACCTTGGTGTGGCGCAGGGCACCGCCGGTAAACAGCGACATGTCCATGGTACCGCCACCTATGTCCACCACGCAGACACCCAGCTCTTTCTCGTCTTCGGTCAGCACGGCATAGCTGGAAGCCAGCGCGGAGAAGATCAGCTGATCCACCCGCAGACCGACTTTCTCCACACATTTCTCAATGTTGCGGGCCATGTCGTTGTGGCAGGTGATCAGGTGCACCTTGGCGGCCATCCGGACCCCGGACAGACCGACCGGGTTCTTGATCCCTTCCTGATAGTCGATGGCGAACTCCTGGGGCAGCACATGCAGCACCCGCAGCTCATCGGACAAGCGCACCGATTTGGCGGTGTGGATGACGTTGTCCACGTCCTCCTGGGTCACCTCCTCATCGGAGATGGGCACCATGCCGGTTTCGTTGCGGCAATCGATGTGCTTGCCGGACAGCCCCAGATACACGGAACTGATCTGGCAGTCGGCCATCATCTCGGCCTCTTCCACCGCACGACGCAGGGACTTGACCACGGAATCGAGATCGTTGACCCCGCCCTTATCCATGCCACGAGAGGCGTGACTGCCCATGCCGATGACATTGAGCTCACCGTCTGGCAGCACTTCGCCAACCAGAACCGCCACCTTGGTTGTGCCGATATCCAGTCCGACAATCAGATTTCTATCTGCGGTTTTGGTCATTCACTTTCTCTTCGTTCTTCTTCCAGCCAACTGCCATTCCGGTGTCGTATCGAAGATCCACATAAGCAACCTGCTCACGGGGTTCGATGATCGGAAAAGCATCGATAAACCGCTGCAGTCGAAGCGCTATATCCGAGCGCCCCAAAAACAGCTGAATGTTGCCATCCAGGGTCAGTTCCCAGGCATGGCGGGGAGTCAGATTCACTCCCAGCAGCTTGTATCCCTTGGCCGCCAGCTGCGCCTCGTACTGACGGCTGGCTTCCAGTACCTTGACGGCCTGATCTTCAGGCCCGGATAGCTGCATCAGGGGGGTCTTCACCCTATCCGGCGCACTGAACACCTCACCCTTGGTGTTGACGAAGCGGTTGCCATTCCAGCGTGCCGCTACCGCCTGCTCGGTGAGATAGACCTTGATCTTGTTGGGCCACTTCTTGCGTACAGAGACCTGGGCCACCCAAGGCAAGGCGTTCAATCGCGCCTGCAATTCGTTTACATCCAGCTCGAAGAAGTTACGCAGCTCGGCACCATCCAGCACGGCGTTACGCAACTCGTCGGTCTGCAAATACTGGTGTTGCCCCTGCAGCAACAGCTCGCTCATGGGCAACCGATTGGCATCCGTCAGCCAACCTTTAACATCCAGCGCTGTCTGGTAGAAGCCCCACATGACCAGGATGAAAAATCCCACCCCTGCAATGAAGCCACCCTTGGTGCGCCCTTGTGCCCTTGCCTCCACCCGATCTTTCCCCGTTTAACGCGCCATGCCGGCCCTTTGCAGACCGGTCCGCCATTATATAGGCCCCGGCTTGGCGGTCAAAATACTCATTGGGCCCTCAGGCGCCGGATTTCATGCTCTCTATGCTCAATTTCATCTCGCCGAGACGGCGTGCCAGTGCGCCTACGTTGCCCGCGCCCTGGGTCAGCACCAGATCCCCCTCGCCGACCAGTCCTGCCAGCACGGCGGGTACGTCGTCCGGGGTAGCGACAAAGATGGGTTCCAGGTTGCCACGGGAGCGGATGGAGCGGCACAGGGCGCGGCCATCGGCCCCCGGAATGGGCTCTTCACCGGCGGCATAGACCTCCAGCATCACCAGCACATCCACCTTGGAGAGCACGTCCGCAAAATCTTCATAGAGATCGCGGGTACGGGTGTAGCGGTGCGGCTGGAATACCATGACCAGGCGCTTCTCGGGCCAGCCGGCACGAGCGGCGTTGATGGTCACCTTGACTTCGCTCGGGTGGTGACCGTAGTCGTCCACCAGCATGGCCTTGCCACGGCCGGTCTCGAATTCGCCATATTGCTGGAAGCGGCGACCCACGCCTTCAAACTTGGCCAGCGCACGGATGATGGCATCATCGCCGATCCCGTCTTCGGTAGCGACCGCAATCGCTGCGGCGGCATTGAGCGCATTGTGGATACCCGGCAGGTTCAGGGTCACTTCCAGCTCACCGGCGCCCGCGCGACGGACCCGGAAACGGCTGCGGTTGCTGGTCTGCACGAAGTCCAGCACCTGTACGTCGGCATCATCGCAGAGACCATAGGTGATGGTCGGACGGGCGATCTCGGGCAGCATGCCACGGATCACGGGATCATCCACACACACCACGGCCAGACCGTAGAAGGGCAGGTTGTGCAAAAAGTCGATGAAGGTGGCCTTCAGGCGGGAGAAGTCACCGCCGTAGGTGTCCATGTGATCCGCTTCGATGTTGGTCACGATGGAAACCATGGGCTGCAGATGCAGGAAGGAGGCGTCGCTCTCGTCCGCTTCGGCGATCAGATAGCGGCTGCTGCCCAGACGGGCATTGGTGCCGGCGCTGTTGAGCAGGCCGCCGATGACGAAGGTCGGATCACGATCGGCTTCGGCATAGATGCTCGCCACCAGGCTGGTGGTGGTGGTCTTGCCGTGGGTGCCGGCGATGGCGATGCCGTGACGGAAACGCATCAGCTCGGCCAGCATCTCGGCGCGGCGCACCACTGGGATACGCAGCTCGCGGGCGGCCAGCAGCTCGGGGTTGTCCTGCTTGATGGCGGTAGAGACCACCACCACGCTCGCCTCGCTCACATGCTCGGCGCTGTGGCCCACGAAGATATGAGCCCCCAGCGACGCCAGCCGCTCGGTCACCGCATTGCGGGCCAGATCCGAGCCGGTTACCTGATACCCTTCGTTGGCAAGCACCTCGGCGATCCCGCCCATACCGGCGCCACCTATGCCGATAAAGTGGATGCGACGCACGCGACGCATTTCGGGGATCACGGTACGCAGTTTTGCCAGTTCAACCTTGGTCATAGTTCTCTCTCAGTCTGCCCAGCGGCGAGTCGTTTACACTCATCGGCAACCCGCTCGGCGGCATCGGTAATAGCGACGCGACGGGCAGCTTGGGCCATGTTCAATAGGGTTTCCCTGCGGCCGGCAAGCCAGCTGAGGCGTGCGGCCAGCGAGGCCGTGGTCAGCTCGGATTGGGGCAGGAATTCAGCACCGCCGCCGTCAACCAGGGTCAGGGCATTGCGGGTCTGGTGATCATCCACCGCATGGGGCAGTGGCACAAAAATGGCGGCGACCCCGGCGGCAGCCACTTCGGAGACCGTCAGGGCCCCCGCGCGGCACACCACCAGATCGGCCCAGGCGTAGGCATCGGCCATGTCCTTGATAAATTCGCTCACCTCGGCCTCGACGCCCTGCCCGGCATACGCCTGCGCGACGGCATCACGGTTGCCCTTGCCGCACTGATGACGCACCGCAATGGGGACACCGGCAGCGGCAACGGCTGGCGGAACCTGTTCGTTGAGCACCCGGGCCCCCAGGCTGCCACCGACGATCAGCAGGTGCAGCGGCTCTGCGCTGCTGCGCAGTTGCGGATCCGGCAGGGCAACCACTTCGGGACGTACCGGATTGCCCACCACAGCGGTGCGACGACTCGGTGCAAACGCCCCCGGGAACGCCATCAGCACCCGCTTGGCGAGGCGCGCCAGCAGCTTGTTGGTCAGGCCGGCCGCCGCATTCTGCTCGTGCAACAGCAAGGGAATGCCGGACAGCCAGGCCGCCACGCCGCCCGGGCCGGAGGCAAAGCCCCCCATGCCGAGCACCACGTCGGGCCGTATGGTCTTGAGCACACGGCGCGCCTGCAGCACGGATTTGACGATGCGATAGGGGGCAGCCAGCAGACGCTTGATGCCATTGCCGCGCACCCCCTGTATGTCGATGAAGGAGATGGGATAACCGTGGGCAGGCACCAGCTCGGCCTCCATCCGGTCAGCGGTGCCGAGCCAGTGAATGGTCCAGCCCTGGGCCTTGAGGCGATCGGCCACGGCCAGGCCGGGGAACACATGGCCCCCGGTACCGCCCGCCATCACCAACAGAGTCTTGCTCACGAAACCTCCCGCACGCGCGCCTGGGCACTGGCCTGGCGCAACTCGAAATCGATACGAATCAACATGCTCACCGCCACCATCATGATGATGAGACTGGAACCACCGTAGCTGACCAGCGGCAGGGTCAGACCCTTGGTCGGCATCATGCCGCTGGCGGCACCGACGTTGACGAAGGTCTGGAAGCTGAACCAGATGCCGATGCCGATGGCCAGATAGCCTTCATACAAGCGCTCGGCCACCAGCGCCTGGTGCCCCAGCTTGAGTGCCTTGAACGCCAGCGCGAAGATGAGGAAGAGCGCGCCCAGCACGCCCACGTAGCCCAGCTCTTCGCCCAGGATCGCAAACACGAAGTCGGTGTGCGCCTCCGGCAGGTACTCCATCTTCTGGATCGAGTTGCCAAGCCCCTCGCCAAACCAGCTGCCACGACCGAACGCCATCAGTGACTGGGTCAGCTGATAGCCGCTGCCGAACGGATCGGCCCAGGGGTCGAGGAAGGAGGTCACCCGCCGCATCCGGTAAGGCTCGGCGATGATCAGGGTCACTACCGCGCTCACCCCCACCAGGATGAGGCCGATGAACTGCACCAGCCGCGCCCCCGCCAGGAACAGCATGCCCAGCGAGGTCACAAACATCACCACCACGGATCCCAGGTCGGGCTGGGCCAGCAGCAGTATGGCCACCACGAACAGCACGGCCATCGGCTTCATGAAGCCGATGAAGCGCTCGCGTACCTCGCTCTGACGGCGCACCAGGTAACCCGCCAGATAGACGAACAGGGCCAGCTTGCCGAACTCGGCCGGCTGCAGGTTGAAGGGGCCGAGCGGCAGCCAGCGGATGGAACCGTTGACGCTGCGGCCCACCAGCAGCACCAGCACCAGCATTATGATGGCGAGCACCAGCATGGGGCCGTTGTAGTGCTGCCAGCGGGCCATGGGCACCTGCAGCACGAACCAGGAGATGCCGAGCGCCATCACCAGGAAGAGGCCGTGGCGCTTCACGAACATGAAGGGATCGTTGTTGATGGCGATCCCCTCCGGGATCGAGGCCGAGGCCACGATCACCAGACCCACAGCCATCAAGGCCAGTGCCAGCACCACCAGTTGCCGATCGTAGAGGCCAGCCGGACGCGCCGGTAACAACCAGCGTTGCAGCACACCTGCGACGGCGCCAAGGGCGTTCATAAGGTCTGCACCAGCTCGGTGAAACGATCACCGCGCGCTTCGAAAGATTTGAACTGATCCAGGCTGGCGCAGGCCGGCGCCAGCAGCACCCAGTCACCAGGACGGGCATCGGCCGCCGCCTTGGCAACCGCAGCCTCGAGGGAGTCGACCCGCTCGGTCTGCTCGCCCAGCGCCAGCAGCACCTCGGCATCCTGACCGAAGCAGTACATGTGATCGATCTGGCTGCCGAGCAGCGCCTGCACAGGGCCAAAGTCCTGGCCCTTGCCCTGGCCACCGGCCAGCAACAGCAGACGGCCCTTCACAGATTCACGCACACCGGCCACGGCGGCCAGGGTGGCCCCCACGTTGGTGGCCTTAGAGTCGTTGATCCAGCGCACCCCGTTTACCTCCCGCACGAAGCGGGCGCGGTGGGGCAGGCCTTCGAAGCGGCGCAGCACGGCGAGTTGCGGCTCGCGGGGAATGCCCACCGCATCGCACAGTGCCATGGCCGCCAGCGCGTTGGCCTGATTGTGGGCACCGACAATCTTCATTTCGTCCACGGCGAGCAGTGGCTCCCCATGCAGGGTCAGCCAGTGGCGGCCCTCCAGCAGGCAGCGGCCATAGCCGTTGCAGTCGAGGCCGAAGCTCTGCCACACCTGACCCACATCGGGCAGGGTCTGGGCATCGTCGCGGTTGATCAGGATGTGCTGGGAATGCTGATGGATCTCCATCTTGGCAGCGCGGTAGTCGGCCATGCCCTGATAGCGATCCATATGATCTTCACTGAGGTTTAACACCACGGAGGCGGCGGCACGCAGGCTGTGGGTGGTCTCCAGCTGGAAGCTGGAGAGCTCCAGCACGCAGAGATCCATCGGCTGCTTGAGCAGCTCCAGCGCCGGGGTACCTATGTTGCCACCGACCCCGACCTTGAGGCCCGCCTCGGCAATCATCTCGCCAACCAGGGTGGTGACAGTGCTCTTGCCGTTGGAGCCGGTGATGGCGATGACAGGCACCTGGGTCTCGCGCACGAACAGCTCGATATCGCCGACTATGCTCACCCCGAACTCGGCGGCCGCTTGCAGTTCGGGCGTTGCCAGGGCAATGCCCGGGCTCGCCACTATCATGTGCGCCTGCTTGAGCAGATCGCCGTCCAGCCCCTGGATCAGTTCGACCTCGGCGGGCAGTTGCTCCTTGCCCGGCGGGTTGGCGCGGGTATCCATCACCAGAGGCGTGACGCCACGGCCGAGGAAGTAATCGACGCAGGAGAGTCCGGTTTTGCCGAGTCCTATGATGATGACCATGGCTTACCTCACCTTCAGGGTGGCGAGGCCGAGCAGCACCAGCATGAGGGTGATGATCCAGAAGCGCACGATGACGCGCGGCTCCGGCCAACCCTTCTTCTCATAATGGTGATGGATCGGGGCCATGCGGAAGATCCGCACGCCGCGCAGCTTGTAGGAGCCCACCTGCAGGATCACCGAGACGGTCTCCATCACGAAGACGCCCCCCATGATCACCAGCAGGAACTCCTGACGAACCAGCACGGCTATGGTGCCAAGCGCACCGCCGAGGGCCAGGGAACCTACATCCCCCATGAAAACCTGGGCCGGATAGGTGTTGAACCAGAGGAAGCCCAGACCCGCACCCACGATGGCGGTACAGACGATCACCAGCTCCGAGGTATAGGGCACATAGGGAATGTGCAGGTAGTTGGCGAAGTTGACGTTGCCGGTCGCCCAGGCGATCAGGGCAAAGCCCCCCGCCACCATCACGGTCGGCATGATGGCCAGCCCATCCAGACCATCGGTCAGGTTGACCGCGTTGGAGGTGCCGACAATAACGAAATAGGTCAGCACTATGAACATCAGGCCGAGCTGCGGCATCACATCCTTGAGGAAGGGCACCACCAGCTGGGTCTGACCATCGTGGGTGGCCGTGGTGTAGAGGAACACGGCCACGCCCAGCGCGACCGCCGACTGCCAGAAGTACTTCCAGCGGGCGATCAGACCGTCGGTATTCTTGCGCACCACCTTGAGGTAGTCATCGGCGAAGCCGATGGCACCGTAGGCACCGAGCACGAACAGCACCAGCCACACATAGGGGTTGTCGAGGCGGCACCAGAGCAGCACAGAGGTGAAGATGGCGGCGATGATCATCAGGCCGCCCATGGTCGGGGTGCCTTTCTTGCTGAGGTGGGACTCGGGACCATCGTTGCGGATCACCTGGCCGAACTTCATGATCTGCAGACGGCGGATGAGGCGCGGCCCCATCCAGAGCGCCACCACCAGACCCGTGATGATCGACAGGATGGCGCGAAACGTCAGGTAGGAGAAGACGTTGAAGAAGGTGAAGTGCGGGGTGAGCAGTTCCGCCAGCCAGACTAGCATGTGGCCGACTCCTGACGGTCAACGACCATCTTGACGATATCTTCCATGCGGGAGCCACGGGCACCCTTGACCAGAATCGAAATTTCTTGATGTGTATTTATCATTTGCGCAAGCACTTCAAACAACGACGCCTTGTTATCGAAATGTCGACCAGCCGCGGCATCTGCGGTATGGCGACTCTGTTCCCCTACTGTCAGCACGGCATCCAGACCGCGCTCACGGGCATGGCGTCCAACCCGGGCGTGTTGCTCGGCAGACTCCTCACCCAACTCCTTCATGTCACCGAATACCAGCACCTTGTAGCCGCCCATGGCGGTCAGGGCATCGATGCCCGCCAACACGGATTCCACGCTGGCGTTGTAGGTGTCATCCACCAGGGTGAGACCACCCCAGCGCTGGACGCAGAAGCGGCCCTTGACCGGCGCCATCTGCTCCAGCCCCGCCTTGACGGAGGCGAGCGAGGCACCGAGCGCCAGACAACCGGCGGCGGCCGCCAGGGCATTGGCCACGTTGTGGCGACCTGGAATGGCCAGGGTCAGGCTTATTTCACCCTGCGGCGTCACCATCACGAATTCGGCGCAGCCCTGCCCGTTGAGCACTATGTTGCGGGCATGGAAGGGTTGGTTCTGATCTGCGAGGGAGAAGGCACACTGGATGCCCAGTTCACGCCACTTCGGCCAAAATTCATTGTCGGCATTGACGATGGCGGTGCCGCCCTCGCCCAGCCCCTCAAAAATCTCGCTCTTGGCGTGGAAGACCCCTTCCAGAGAACCGAAGCCTTCCAGATGAGCCGCCGCCACGTTGTTGATGAGGGCGGCATCGGGCTGGGCCAGTGAGGTGGTCCAGGCGATCTCGCCCGGATGGTTGGCACCCAGCTCCATCACCGCAAACTTGTGTTGCGGCTCGAGCCGCAGCAGGGTCAGCGGCACGCCCACTTCGTTGTTGAAGTTGCCGGCGGTAGCCAGCACCTCGCCTTCATGACGCAGGATGGCGGTCGCCATCTCTTTCACAGTGGTCTTGCCACAGCTGCCGGTGATGGCCAGCACTTTCGGGTTGATGCGCTCGCGCACCAGCTTGCCGAGGCGACCCAGCCCCTTGAGACTGTCGGTGACAACCAGCTGGGGAATGGCCAGTGGCAATTCCCGTTCGACCAGCAGGGCAGAGGCCCCGGCAGCAACCGCCTGCGCGCAGAAATCGTGGGCGTCGAAACGCTCGCCGCGCAGCGCGACAAACAGGGCGCCCGCGCCCAGGGTGCGGGTGTCGGTACTGACAGCCGTGATCTCGCCGTCGTCACCGATCAGACGGGCATCGAGTACCTGCGCCAGCTCGGCAAGCCTGAGGGTCATCATGTGAATGACTCCAATAATGTATGCAAGGCGGCCGCGACGGTTTCCCGGTCGCTGTAGTGCCGCTTGTCGGTTCCAATGATCTGATAATCCTCGTGACCCTTACCGGCCACCAGGATGATGTCCTGTTTGCTCGCCTGGCCGAGAGCCAGGGTGATCGCCTTGACCCTGTCGTGCTCGATCTGCACGGCAGCAGGATCGCGAAGGCCCGCCACCATGTCGGCCATGATCTGGGCCGGCTCCTCGGTACGGGGGTTGTCGTCGGTCAGGATCACGCGATCCGCATGTTGCTCTGCCATGGCGGCCATCATGGGACGCTTGCCACGATCCCGGTCGCCACCACAGCCCACCAGACACCAGAGCTGGCCCTCGCAGTGCACCCGCAGGGCCTGCAACGCCTTCTCCAGCGCATCCGGGGTATGGGCATAATCGACCACGGCGAGCGGCGCATTGCCGCCACCGAAGCACTCCATACGACCGGTCACCGGCTGCAATTGAGGTGCCGTTGCCAGCAGCTCGTTGAAGTCATAACCGAGCACCAGCATGGCGCCCATCGCGGCCAGCACATTGCTGACGTTGAAGCGGCCGAGCAAGGGGGCGGATAATACACCATTCCCCCAGCTGGAGTTAATGCGTGTGTGAAAACCTTGTTGGTGGAAGTGGGGATCCTGCGCCGTTAACTGTCGCCCCGGGTGGTTTTCAATCGGGCCGTGCACGCTGAAGGCTACAGCGGCAGGATAGGAGGCAAGCCACTGGCACCCCAGCCGATCGTCGGCATTGATGACGGCGCAGGGCTCGTCGACCAGTTTCAGCAGCTCTTCCTTGGCAGCGCCATAGGCTTCCATGGTGCCGTGATAGTCCAGATGATCCCGGCTCAGGTTGGTGAACACGGCCGCCGCGAAAGGCAGGGCCGCCACACGATGCTGTACCAGACCGTGGCTGGAAACCTCCATCGCCACCAGATCTGCCCCCTGCTGTTGCAGAGCCGCCAGATTGGCCTGCACCTGCACGGCACTGCCGGTGGTGTTTTCGGCTTCCACCAGCTCACCGAACAAGCCATTGCCTATGGTGCCCATCACCCCAGCCCTGCCACCCAGCAGGGCACGCCAGTTGGCGACCAGCAGCGCAGTGGTGCTCTTGCCGTTGGTGCCGGTAATGCCGACCAGTTCCAGCCTGTTGGCAGGCTGCTGGTAGAAGTAACCGGCCAGCTCGGAGAGTCTGGCGGGCAGATTAGGGATACCTATGCAGGGCACGGCCAGCTGAGGCGCGACGAATTCCCCGTCCTCCTCAAACACGATGGCGGTCGCTCCCTGAGCCACCGCCTGTTCCATGAAACGTCTGCCATCCACCTGGTGACCCCGAATGGCCACGAAGAGACAACCGGGCCCGACCCGCCGGCTGTCCAGCTGGATATCGGTGAGGGCGAGCGCCGGGGCACGGATGCCGAAGGGGCGCAGTAATGAATCAAGTGCGCGGTGCAACATGGGAAGCCTCCGTATGGGCAGGAATGCAGACGCTCACACCGTGAAACAGCATGAAATACGCCCCGGAACAGATGGGATGGAGGGCCAGGTCAAGTACGCGGTGCAAGGGGGGCCTCCGTACGGGCAGGAATGCAGACGCTCACACCGCGAAACAGCATGGGATACGCCCCGGAACAGATGGGATGGAGGGCCAGGTCAAGTATGCGGTGCAACATGGGAAGCCTCCGTATGGGCAGGAATGCAGATGCTCACACCGCGAAACAGCATGGAATGCGCCCCGGAACAGATGGGATGGAGGGCCAGGTCAGGTGCGCGGTGCAAGGGGAGCCTCCGTACGGGCAAGTTTGGCGGGTACTGCTGGCGGTACCGCATCGGGACGAATATTGAAGAGCTGCAGCACACCGCCCATGGCTTCGGCAAAGGGCGGCGTCGCAACGGCACCACCGTAGTAGGCATCGCCCTTGGGCTCGTTGATCACCACTACCATGACGAAACGGGGGTTGCTGGCCGGGGCGAAACCGGCGAACCAGGCCATGTAATCCTTGCCGTAGCCGCCGGCGACGGCGACCTTGGCGGTACCACTCTTGCCGCCGACCCGGTAACCGGGGATCTGCGCTTTCGGAATGGCATTGCTCACCACGTACTCCAGCGCCTGCAGCATGGCGCTGGCGTTGTTGTGGTCGATGACCTGCTCACCCTTGGGCGGCTCGGTCACCTTGACGATGGAGAGCGGCACCCGCTTGCCCTTGTTGGCCAGGGTGGCGTAGGCGGAAGCCAGCTGCAGCGGAGTGACCCGCAGACCGTAACCAAACGAGAGGGTGGCCCGTTCGATATCGGACCAGCGACGACGCTGGGGCAGCATGCCGCTACTCTCGCCCATCAGGCCGCTGCCGGTATCCATGCCGAAGCCGACCATGCTGAGGGTGTTGATCATCTCCTGCGCCGGCATCCGCAGCGCGATGCGCGACATGCCGATGTTGGAGGAGTAGCGCAGAATGTCGTACAGGTTGGTCGCCTTGTGGATGCTCACGTCACGGATCTGCTTGGCCCCGATATACAAGGGCCCGCCCGGAATGGTGTCCTTCCAGCTGGTGACGCCCGCCTGCAGGGCACTCAGCAGGATCAAGGGCTTGATGGTAGAACCCGGCTCGTAGGTATCGGTCACCACCCGGTTGCGCACCCGGAAACTCTGGTACTGACCGCGGTTGTTCGGGTTGTAGGAGGGGGTGTTGACCATGGCGAGCACTTCGCCGGTCTTCACATCCAGCATCACCATGGAGCCGGAGGTCGCCTTGTTCTCGTCGGTGGCCCGCTTGAGCGCCCGATAGGCCAGCGCCTGGACCCGCTGGTCGATGCTCAGTTGCAGATCGTTGGCGTTCTTGCCCTCCTTGACCAGGCCAAGCCGCTCGATGACCCGGCCCTGCCTGTCCTTGCGCACCCGCATCTCACCCGGGGTCGCCGTCAACCACTCGTTGTAACTGCGCTCTATCCCTTCGATACCGCTGCCATCTATGTTGGTGACCCCCACCAGGTGGGCGCTGATCTCGCCGGTCGGATAGAAGCGGCGCGCCTCTGGCCGCAGATAGATGCCGCCCAGCTTGAGGCCCTTGATGTATTCCGCCACTGCTGGCGTCACCTGACGCTGCAGGTAGACGAAGCGCTTGCTCGGGTTGGAGATGCGATGCTTGAGGGTGTTGATGTCGAGCTTGAGCACGGCGGAGAGCGCCAGCCAAGCGCGCTCGTTATGGATGGCGCCGGATTCGTGCACCGTCTTGGGGTCAGCCCAGACGGCTTCCACCGGCACAGATACGGCAAGCTGTTCGCCGTTGCGGTCGGTGATCATGCCGCGCACCGCCTGGGTAGCTGTGGTACGCAGCGAACGCATGTCCCCTTCCTGGCGCAGCCGATCCGGATCTATCACCTGGATCCAGGCCAGCCGCAGGATCAAGCCAGCAAACGCAATGCCGATGAAGAACACCAGCGTGCGAAAGCGCCACGGATAGAGTGACGGTGCTTTCGCCTTGGGTGGGGCCTTGGCAGATGCCTTGCGTTTCATGGTTGTGTTATTACCTTCTCGGTGGTCACCAGCGGGCGAGCCATCTGCAATTTATCCATGGCCAGACTCGCGACACGGGAGTGCTCGGCCAGCGTCCCCTGTTCCAGCAAGAGGTGACGCCATTCGATGTTGAGCCGATCCTCTTCCGCCATCAGGTCATTCTGCTTGGCGGTCATGCCACGGGTCATGTTGGTGACCAGGATCACGGCAAAGGCGGTGATCAGCACGGCAACGGCCAGCACGACCTGCAGCTTGTGCCGCCAGAGATCGCCGAGGATCTCCCTGGCCAGATGAACACGCACCTCGCTCATGACTTACTCCGCCAGTCGCTGGGCGACCCGCAGCACAGAGCTGCGCGATCGGCTGTTTTCGGTGACTTCATGCTCGGAAGGCTTGAGCGCCTTGCCGACCGACTTCAATTTGCGACCGCCGGCCAGCTGGGCCTCGGTCAACGGAATGCCGCGCGGTACCTCGGGGCCTTTCTCGTGCTTGCGGATGAAGTGCTTCACCAGCCTGTCTTCCAACGAGTGGAAGCTGATGACGGAGAGCCGTCCCTCGGGAGCCAGCGCCTGCAGGGCACCGTCCAGCGCAGTCTCGATCTCGTCCAGCTCGCTGTTGATATAGATGCGGATGGCCTGGAAGCTGCGAGTGGCGGCGTGCTTGCCCTTCTCCTTGCTCGGATTGACCCGGGCAATCATCTCCGCCAGCTGGCGGGTACGCACATAGGGCTCAGTGACCCGATCGTGGACGATGGCGCGGGCTATCTTCTTGGCGAAACGCTCCTCGCCGAAGGTCTTCAATACCCAGGCGATGTCATCCACATCGGCACGAGCCAGCCACTGTGCGGCGCTCTGGCCTGAGGTGGGGTCCATCCGCATGTCGAGCGGGCCGTCTTTCATGAAGCTGAAACCACGCTCGGCATCGTCCAGCTGGGGGGAAGAAACACCCAGATCCAGCAGGAAGCCGTCGACCTTGCCCAGCAGACCGCGCTCGGCCAGATAGGTGGTAATGCCGGAGAAGGGGCCGTGCACGATTTCGAAACGGGGATCCTGGATCTTGGCCGCCTCGGCGATGGCCTGGGGATCCCGGTCGATGGCGATCAGCCGGCCGTTCGGGCCAAGGTGCTGGAGAATGAGACGAGAGTGACCACCCCGGCCAAAAGTACCGTCGACGTAGATGCCGTCCGGCTTGATGGCCAGCCCTTCAACGGCTTCGTGCAACAGCACTGTGATGTGTTCAGCGGCTTGGGTCATTTATAAAGAAAAATCCTGTAGTCGTGGCGAGCTTGCCCAGTCGTCCTCGGGCAGGCCCTGAATGTCGTCATTGACCTGTTGTTGCCAGCGGGCTTCATCCCACAGCTCAAACTTGTTGAGCTGGCCCACCAGCATGATCTTCTTGTCCAGCCCGGCGTGGCTACGCAGTGGCTGGCTCAGCAGCAGACGGCCATTGCCATCCAGCTCGCATTCGGTCGCATGGCCGAGCAACAGCCGCTGCAAGCGGCGCTCTACGGGGTTCATGCTGGAGAGCATCTTGAGCTTGCGCTCTATCTCTTCCCATTCGTTCAGGGGGTAAAGCAGCAGGCAGGGATGGGCAATATCTATGGTGCAGACCAGCTGGCCCTCGCTTTCGTCGCGCAGCCAATCACGGTACTTAGTCGGAATCGCCAGTCGCCCTTTGCTGTCCAGGCTGATGGCGTGAGCACCACGCAACAAATTGCAGTCCCTGAAAATGAGTTAAGGGGGCAAATCGCCCGATAAAAACCACTTTGATCCACTTTTCCCCACCTTGAAGTTTAAGGACGTGCTGAGGGCTTTTCAAGCGAGGATATCGGGCATGGGGAACATATTGACGCAGTGTTTGGGTAGCACTGATTAAATGAGTTGATTTTCCACAAGTTATTTGTGTTAACAGCAATCTGATTAATTGAAATCAATTAAAAAATAAACAAACTGAACGAATAAGACACATTGGAGTCATCTTTCGTTTCCTCGCACACAATCAACGCTGGCATCATCTACGAATAAATCATAACCAATTGATTTATAACATGACATGTAGATGCTCAACCACCCGGCAGCAAATATCACAGCTCAAACGGTGACAATATTTTTTCAGATAATAAAAAAGAGCCTCGCGATAAATCGCAAGGCTCTTCAGGAAGAGGTCGGAGTCGGCCTGTAAGCCGGGTTCTGTTCCGGGTTGCCCCGGTAGCAATCATTCCTCTAGGCCAGCAATCGCTCACTGGCTCAAGCAACCTACCCGCCCCCAACGCGGGCCGCGCCAATAGGGGCCTATTTGGTCTTGCTTCGGGTGGAGTTTACCGTGCCACGAACTGTTGCCAGTCGCGCGGTGCGCTCTTACCGCACCCTTTCACCCTTACCTGATCCCTTGCGGGCCATCGGCGGTTTGCTCTCTGTTGCACTGGTCGTAGGCTCACGCCTCCCAGGCGTTACCTGGCACCCTGCCCTATGAAGCCCGGACTTTCCTCCCCTCCGCCCGTCTGTCCCGAGGGACACAACGACGAAGCAGCGATTGCCCAGCCGACTCCGGGCGCGGATTATAGCCTTGTCCAGCGCCCCGGGTAAACCTGCAATTGGCCTTTCCCCGGATTAATAGTGCTCGAGACCGTATTTGTAGAGGGCATTCTTCTTGACGCCATGGATCTCGGCGGTGAGCGCTGCTGCTTTCTTCAGCGGCAATTCGGCCACCAGCAGCCCCAGGGTGCGGAGCGCATCAAAGGGCAGCTCTTCATCTACCTTGCTGGCACCGGCGACCACCAGCACGATTTCGCCACGGCAGCGGTTATCGTCCTGACCGAGCCAGGTCAGCATCTCGGAGGCAGGCAGACCATGGATGGACTCGAAGGTCTTGGTCAGCTCGCGGCATACCACCACCTGACGCTCCCCCAGGATGCGAGCGATCGCTTCCACCGTATCCTGTACCCGACGTGGGGATTCGTAAAATACCAGCGAGCGGGTGTCTTCGATCACCGCCTGCAGCCGATCGTCACGGCCCTTGGTTTTCGCGGGCAGGAATCCTTCAAAGGCAAACCGGTCAGTCGGCAGACCTGCGGCGCTCAACGCCGTGATGGCGGCACAGGGACCCGGCAGCGGCACCACCTTGACCCCCGCCTCACGACAGCGGGTGACCAAGTGGTAACCAGGGTCGCTGATGAGCGGGGTGCCGGCATCAGAGACCAGGGCGACGTTCTTGCCCTCCTTGATCCTGCCGATCAGCACATCGGCTTTCTGCTGCTCGTTGTGATCGTGCAGCGCGAAGGTCGGCACCGAGATTTGGTAGTGGCTGAGCAGGATACCGGTATGACGCGTATCCTCGGCAGCCACCAGATCGACACTGCGTAAAATGTCCAATGCACGCTGGGTGATGTCCGCCAGATTACCGATCGGAGTGGGGACTATATACAGGGTTGGGATGTCACTCATGGGATCTCCGAGTGTCCCGACAATTGTGTCGCCATATTGGCCCGTTTACACTATGGAGAACTTCAACACTGGTCGGGGAATGAACTTGAACCGGGTTACAAAGCAGCTAAGTGTATCACGACTCTTCGGCATCCTACTCGCGGCAGTACTGCTCGCCGCCTGTGCGTCGGAGCCCAACCAACCTTCCGGGCAACCAGGCATGCAGTCTGCGTTCTCCAATCTGACCAAGAATGCCCAGTGGTATCTGGAGCAGGTGGACCCGGCCAAACCGGCCGAAGCCTTCACCTGGCAGGTGATGGCGGCGCGCAGCTATCTGGCACTCGGCCAGGCCAAACCGGCCTCGGCCCTGTACCAGCAACTGCAAAAGCAGGCCCAGAGCGCGGAACAGAAGGCACAGCTGCAACTGTTGCAGGCACATCTGTTGCTCGCCCAGGGCAACGCCAACCAGGCGCTGATCCTGCTGGAGGGCAAGCCGGAGGTGGCGCTGGATACGGATACCCAGAAGGACTGGTATCGCCAGCGGGTGGTGCTGCAACTGGACATCAACAACAAGTTTGGTGCAGCCAAGTCGTTGATCCTGCTGGAGCCCTATCTGGCCCAGAATGAGCTGGCGACCAACCATCAGCAGATCTGGTCGCTGCTCAAAAGCATGACCCCGTCCACCCTGCAGGCGCTGGAAGAGGCCCCGGCCCCCGATGTGACCACCGGCTGGCTGCGACTGGCGGCGCTGGTGAACGAGTTCGGCGCCCAGCCCAATCAGCTGGCCCGCCAGCTGACAGGCTGGAAGCAGGCCTTCCCGAACCACCCGGCCCAGACAGACATGCCGGCGGGTCTGGGTGATCTCGCTACCAGCAACCTCAATACCCTGCAGCAGATCGCCGTGTTCCTGCCGCTCTCCGGCAACCTGGAGCCTCAGGGCGCCGCTATCCGCAACGGCATGTTGATGTCTTACAAGGAGAATCAGGGCCAATTCACCCTCAACTTCTACGACACCCAGGCCAAGGCGATGGGCGAGCTCTACAAGCAGGCCATTCAGGAAGGGGCCAACATGATCATAGGCCCGCTGCTCAAGGACAGGGTCGAGGAGCTGCTCAAGTCCAATCCGAGCGTGCCCGTGCTGGCACTGAACGAGCTGGACAAGCCGATCGTCAATGACAACACCTTCTACTTCTCCCTCTCGGCTGCCGCCGATGCGACCCAGGCCGCGCAATATCTCTACGGTCAGGGTTATCGCAAGCCCTTGCTGATCGCCGCCCAGGGGCGGATTGGCTACAGCAGCATCAAGGCGTTCGAGCAGGCATGGGCCACAGTGAGCCAGGACAAACCGGTCGTGGCCACCTTCGGTGCCCGCAACGAGGTGCAGGGGATGGTCAAGAATGCCCTGAGCGGCCGCTCGACCGCCCGGGCCGGGGAAGTGGTGCAACTCTCAGCCGCCGCCCCGCACAGCATAGATGTGGTCTATGTGGTCGCCAACAGCCTGGAGACCCGGATGATCAAGCCCTATGTGGACATCTCGGTCAATCCCATGGGCAGTCTGCCCATCTACAGCAGCTCGCGCAGCTACGACAGCGCCACCACCGAGGTCGCCTCCGAGCTCAATGGCATGCACATCTCCGACATGCCGCTGCTGCTGGGTGGCTACGAGAAGCAACGGGAACAGATCGCCCTGCTCTGGCCACAGACCCAGGGTGACCTGCTGCGCCTGTTCGCACTCGGCTACGATGCCGTCAGCCTGGCGGAAAACCTGCAGCAGATGCGCAAGGTCAATGCCATGCAGCAACCGGGCATGAGCGGCCAGCTGAGCGTGGACGCCAGCGGCAACATAGTGCGGGTACTGGACTGGGCCACCTACCAGAACGGCAAGCTGGTCAGCGACAGTGCCATGCCCCAGCTCGAGGGAGCCCCCCATGAAGGGTCTATTGGCACGGATGAACCAGCAGTGGCAGAACCTGTTCCCGTCACCGACGAGCAAGGGACAGCACTTTGAGCAGGTAGCGGAACGCTGGTTGCAGGCCCGCGGCCTGCAACCCGTGACCCGCAACTACCGCTGTCGGGGTGGCGAAATCGATCTCATCATGCGCCAGGGGGAAACCCTGGTGTTTGTTGAGGTCCGCTACCGCGCCAACACCAGCCATGGCGGAGCAGCCAGCTCGGTCACCCGGCGCAAGCAGCACAAGATCGTGCTGGCAGCGCGCCACTATTTCAAGCAACATGCCATCAACGAGGCCAGCCAGGCCTGCCGATTCGATGTGATTGCGTTCGAGGGCGACCAGCCAGACTGGATCCAGAACGCATTTTAAGAGGACCCTATGACTGACCGCATCAAAGAGAACTACACCGAAAGCATCCAGACCAAGATTGCCGCCGCCGAGGCGCTGCCGGACGCTATCCATACTGCGGCCCAGATGCTGACCATCTGTCTGCTCAATGGCCACAAGGTGATGGCATGCGGTAATGGTCCTTCTGCGGCGCTGGCCCAGCTGTTCATCTCAGAGCTGGTCAACTGCTACGAGACAGAGCGCCCCTCCCTGCCCGGCATGGCGCTGACCCCCGACATGGCCACCATCAGCGCCATCGCCACCGACCATGGCTTCGAGGAGGTCTATGCCAAGCAGATCCGGGCGCTGGGTCAACCCGGCGACATCCTGGTGGTCATTACCACTACGGGCAACAGCCGCAGCCTGATCAAGGCAGCCGAAGCCGCCCTCTCCCGCGACATGACCATAGTGGTGCTCGGCGGCGGTGACGGTGGCGAGATCGCTGGCCTGCTCGGCCCCAACGATGTGGAGATCCGGGTGCCATCCGCCCGTCGCCCCCGAATTCTGGAAGTGAACCTGTTGACCCTGCACTGCCTGTGTGATCTCATCGACCAGACTCTTTTCCCGCAACAGGAAGATTGAAACCATGAAGAAACAAACTCTCCTGCTCGGCCTGCTGGCCGGCACCCTGCTGCTGCAAGGCTGCGCGGCCGTGGTGGTGGGCGGTGCCGCCGGTACTGCCAAGGCTTCCGGCGATCGCCGCACCCTGGGTGCCCAGTGGGACGATCAGGCCATAGAGCTGAAAGCGGCCAACCTGCTGGCCGACAACAAGCCGCTGAGCGCGGCCAGCAAGATCAGCGTTTACAGCAACAATGGCCGCGTGCTGCTGGTCGGTCAGACACCTTCTGACGCCTACAAACTCGAGGCGGGCAAGGTAGTCGCCCGGATCGAAGGGGTGCGCCACGTCTACAACGAACTGCGCCTCGGCCAGCCGGTCAGCATAGGGGTTCGCAGCAATGACTCCTGGATCACCTCCAAGGTCCGGGCGGACATGCTGGGAGCCAAGAACTTCGACAGCGCCAAGGTCAAGGTGGTCACCGAGAATGGCGAGGTGTTCCTGATTGGCCTGGTCACTCGCCAGGAAGGGGATCAGGCCGTCGAGATAGCCCGCCACGTCAGCGGCGTGAAGCGCGTCATCAAGGCTTTCGAGTTCGCCCAGAACTGAACGATGAACAAACCGCCATAAAAAAACGCAGCCAACTGGCTGCGTTTTTATTTGATGACTTTCAGCGTCGGACGACCGGTCGGACGCGGTGGTTCCGGCTCGGGCTCCACAGGTGCTTCGGCCTGCTCCAGCCAGAGGTCATAACCCGGCTCGGGCGGGAACAGAGTACCCACGCCATTCTCCCGGGCATGAATGGCCAGTACGGCCGCCATCGGGATATAGACCTGCTGGGAGACGCCACCGAAACGGGCACTGAAGCTGATGGCTTCATTGTCCATGTGGAACTGTCCCACCGCACGCGGCGCTATGTTCAACACGATTTGCCCATCCTGGACAAATTGCATCGGCACCATCACATGAGGGATGTTGACGTTGACCACCAGATGCGGGGTCAGCTCGTTATCCAGCAACCAGTCAAAGAACGCCCGCAACAGATACGGGCGACTGGGTGTCATTGTCGGTTCCATGCTCATACGCCAGCGCGGATCTCGCGCTCGGCTTCGGTCAGGGAAGCCTGGAAGGATTCACGCTCGAACAGACGAACCATGTAGGCCTTCAGCTCCTTGGCACCACGACCGGTGAAGTCGATGCCGAGGCTCGGCAGACGCCACAGCAGCGGGGCCATGTAGCAGTCGACCAGACCGAACTCTTCGCTCATGAAATAGGGCATTTCACCGAAGATAGGCGCGATGGCCAGCAGGTTGTCACGCAGTTCGGCACGCGCCGCATCCACGTCAGTCCCCGCCATGATCTTGTCGGCCAGGGAGTACCAGTCCAGCTCGATGCGATGCATCATCAGACGGCTGTTACCACGGGCAACCGGGTAGACCGGCATCAGGGGCGGGTGCGGGAAGCGCTCGTCCAGATACTCCATGATGATGCGTGAGGTGTACAGTGCCAGCTCACGATCGACCAGAGTCGGTACAGTGTTGTACGGGTTCAGCTCGGCCAGCTCATCCGGCAGGTTGCTTGGGTCAACCTGGCAAATATCTACGCTAACACCCTTCTCCGCCAGGACAATGCGCACCTGATGGCTGAACATATCGTTGGCACCGGAAAACAGCGTCATTACCGAACGCTTATTGGCAGCTACAGCCATTGAACCCTCCCGTCATTAAAAAGCAGAAACGGCAATGAAGCATCTTGGTCTTCATTGCCGTGCATTATATTACCCGGATCTGGTCGCTTAGTGAACGTCGCGCCAGAATTCCTTCTTCAACAGCACAGTGAAGATGAAGAAGATCACGATGAATCCGAGTACCCAGAAGCCCATGCGTTCGCGCTCCTGTTGTACCGGTTCAGCCGAGTAGACCAAGAAGTTTACCAGATCCAGTACCGTCTGATCATACTCTTCGTTATTCATTTCACCGTTGCCGTCAGATTTGACACTGACAACCTGCTGGGTTTCCACCCCGTCGACCGTATGAGTGGCAAACTCGGCACGCGGCGTGCCTTGCAGCGGCTCCAGTACATGGGGCATGCCCACGGACGGGAACACCACGTTGTTCACGCCAAACGGACGAGTCTCGTCCACGTAGAAGGAACGCAGATAGGTGTAGATCCAGTCTGCACCGCGCACCCGCGCCACCAGGGTCAGATCGGGGGGCGGCGCGCCGAACCACTTGGCCGCATCCTTCTCTGAAACCGAGTTCTCCATCAGATCACCGATCTTGGCACCGTTGACGATCAGGTTGGCCGCCATCAGATCTTCCGGAATGCCTATGTCTGCCGCAACCCGGTTGTAACGCTGGTACTGGGTGCTGTGGCAGCCAAAGCAGTAGTTCATGAAGGTGGTTGCACCACGCTGCAGGGACGCCTTGTCGTTCAGGTCATAGCTGGCCTTGTCCAGATGCATGGCACCGGTATTGGCAAATACCAGCGCCGGCAGCAGGGTCAGCACCGCAAAAATTATTCTTTTCATTTGAATGTCACCCTCTCCGGCAGCGGCTTGGTGCTTTCATTCTTGCTGTAGAAGAACAGCAGGACGAAGAACCCGAAATAACCCAGGGTACAGATCTGGGCAATCAGCGTCAGGGTCGGGGTCGATGGCAACACGCCGAGGACACCGAGAATGACGAAGCAGACCACGAACTGGGCGATGTTCAGCTTGTGCAGGGTGCTGCGGTAACGCACCGAGCGCACTTTGCAGCGATCCAGCCAGGGCAACAGGAACAGCACTACGATGGAGAGACCCATCATGATGACGCCCAGCAGCTTGTCAGGCACCGCACGCAAAATGGCGTAGAAGGGCGTGAAGTACCACACCGGGGCTATGTGCGCCGGGGTCTTCAGGCCGTTGGCCACTTCAAAGTTCGGCTTCTCGAGGAAGTAACCCCACATGTCCGGCTTGAAGAAGATGATGGCGCAGAACAGGAACAGGAAGCCTGCCACCCCGATCATGTCCTTCACGGTGAAGTAAGGGTGGAATGCCACCGCATCCAGCGGCCAGCCTTTCTCGTCCTTGTGCTTCTTGATGTCGATGCCGTCCGGGTTGTTGGAGCCCACCTCGTGCAGCGCCAGTATGTGCATGGCCACCAGCATCACCAGTACCAGCGGCAGTGCGATGACGTGCAGCGCGAAGAAGCGGTTCAGGGTCGCCCCCGAGATGACATAGTCACCACGGATCCACAGGGTCAGATCGTCGCCGATCACCGGGATGGCGCCAAACAGGGAGATGATGACCTGAGCCCCCCAGAATGACATCTGGCCCCACGGCAGCAGGTAGCCCATGAAGGCCTCGGCCATCAGGCAGAGGAAGATCAGCATGCCGAAGATCCACAGCAGCTCGCGCGGCTTCTGGTAGGAGCCGTAGATCATGCCGCGGAACATGTGCAGATACACCACCACAAAGAACGCAGACGCGCCTGTGGAGTGCATGTAACGCAACAGCCAGCCGTAGTCCACATCCCGCATGATGTACTCCACGGAAGCAAAGGCGCCTTCTGCAGAGGGGTTGTAGTTCATGGTCAGCCAGATGCCGGTGATGATCTGGTTGACCAGCACCAGCATGGCCAGCGAGCCGAAGAAGTACCAGAAGTTCAGGTTCTTTGGCGCCGGGTACTTGGCCATATGATCGTTGTACATGGCAGTGAGCGGGAAGCGATAGTCGATCCAGCCCATCAGTTTGGCAAACATGGTCAAGCCTCCTTGCCGTCGGCACCGACCAGGATGGTGGTGTCGCTAAGATATTGGTACGGCGGAATGACCAGGTTCAAGGGTGCAGGCACCCCCTGGAACACTCGACCAGCCATGTCGAACTTGGAGCCATGGCACGGGCAGAAGAATCCGGAGGTCACGCCCTGAACCTGTTCACCGAAGTTGTCCGGCAGATAGGAGGGAGAGCATCCCAGATGGGTGCAAATGCCGACGGCCACGAAGATTTCCGGCTTGATGGACCTGTACCCGTTGTGGGCATAGTCCGGCTGCTGAGGTTCGTCGGAGGCTGGGTCGCGCAGCTTGTCATCATGGGCGGCCAGGGCATCCAGCGTCTGCTTGGTACGTTTTACCACCCAGACCGGCTTGCCTCGCCACTCCACGCGGATGAGCTGGCCTGGTTCCAACTTACTGATATCCACTTCTACCGGAGCACCCGCCGCTTTGGCTTTGGCACTCGGGTTCCATGACTTTATAAACGGCACTGCGGTAAAAGCAGCTCCTACCCCACCAACGGCGACCGTTGACCAGGTAAGAAATCTGCGGCGACCGGTATCAACTGGCGCATTGCTCATCCAAAAACTCTCCCATGTGGACTCCGCACATTCTTATTGTGTCCCTGTTCCCCTTTCTTCCGTGACAACAGCGGCGGAAGCGGAGTTACAATTGTCACAGAAAAACCGAGGGAATTTTAAAGAAAAGATAACAACTTGACAAGAAAGAGAAGCGAAGGGCAAAAACAATAAATACACAAATATTTGTCTTTTGTGACGTGGTGTTAGCATTGGCGTAGGTAATATTACCAATAAAAAAAGCCTGGCACATGGCCAGGCTTTTTTGACACTCGTGAGAGTGCGTACCAAAAGCGAATTAACGCTTGGAGTACTGCGGACGCTTACGAGCTTTGTGCAGACCGACTTTCTTACGCTCAACCTTACGGGCATCGCGAGTAACAAAGCCTGCTTTACGCAGTTCGGCACGCAGGGTTTCATCGTACTGCATCAGAGCACGAGTGATACCGTGGCGGATTGCACCAGCTTGACCGGAGATGCCGCCACCGTTAACGGTGATGTACAGATCCAGTTTCTCGGTCATCTCAACCAGTTCCAGCGGCTGACGAACTACCATGCGGGCAGTCGGACGGCCAAAGTACTGCTCCAGGGAGCGCTGGTTGATGATGATTTTACCGCTACCCGCTTTGATAAACACGCGAGCAGTGGAGCTTTTGCGACGGCCGGTACCGTAGTATTGATTTTCTGCCATGTTGCCAGTTCCCGATTAGATATCCAGTACTTGAGGTTGCTGAGCAGCATGAGCATGCTCGGCGCCTGCGTAAACTTTCAGTTTACGGAACATGGCACGGCCCAGAGGACCCTTCGGCAGCATACCTTTGACAGCAGCTTCGATTACCATTTCCGGTTTACGCTTGATCAGCTTGTCGAAGCTGATTGACTTGATACCACCCGGGAAACCGGAGTGAGCATGGTACATTTTGTCGGTAAATTTCTTACCGGTTACGTGTACCTTCTCAGCATTTACAACGATGATGTAATCACCGGTGTCAACGTGCGGAGTGTACTCAGCTTTGTGCTTACCACGCAGACGAGAAGCGATCTCGGTTGCGATACGACCCAGAGTTTTACCTTCTGCGTCCACAATGTACCAGTCACGTTTTACGGTTTCTGGCTTGGCAACGAAAGTTTTCATTAAGTTAAACCCAATTACCTGTTACAGACCCAATTGCTTATGGGGGCTCTCCCACAAACAACAAACGATGGCCTACCTGTACCCCTTCGAATACAAGTAAAGCTTAAAGTGTTGCTGTCTTATCGACAGCTGTAACGTGGGCCGGGCGATTATAAGTGAAGTTGCCTTAAATATCACCTGCTAATTTCACTGCCATGAAGCTAGCAAATGTCGCCCGGCCCTACCTGCCGCAGATGCCCATCCGACTGGCAGGCGCGGTATTGTGACTAAGGAAGGTGCACTCTGGCAAGGTATTCGTGCGATTGCATTTCCTGAAGCCGTGAAAGACAACGTTTGAATTCGAAATTCAGCAGCCCGTCCCCGTAGAGTTCTGTCATGGGGACAGCCGCCGACATGATGAGTTTGACGTGCCGTTCATAGAACTCGTCCACCATGGCGATGAAGCGGCGAGCCGCGTCATCCGTGCCCGCCCCCATGGGTTGCACATTGGCAAGCAGCACGGTGTGAAACAGTCGGGCCAGCTCTATGTAGTCGCTCTGTGAGCGAGGAGTGCAACAAAGTTGCTCGAACTCCATGTAGAGCACCCCTTCCCCCATCCCCAGAGACGCCAATTGACGATGGTTGATCTCGACACTGCCCGCCCGAGCCTCTTCCAGCCCGGTCAACTGTTGAAAATAACGATCCAGATTCGCTTTTGCCTGCTGATCCAGCGGAGAGTGATAAATCTCAGCCTGCTCCAGGGTACGCAAGCGATAGTCGATCCCGCCATCCACATTAAGTATCTCGCAATGACGCTCGATCAATGCGATGGCTGGCAGAAAACGGGCGCGCTGCAGGCCATTTCGATAAAGATCCTGTGGCGGTATGTTCGAGGTGGCCACCAGTACCACGCCGTGACCAAACAACTCCTGGAACAAGGTCCCCAGCAGCATGGCATCCGTGATGTCGGAGACAAAAAACTCATCGAAGCAGATGACGTCTATCTCGCTGGCGAGCTTGCCGGCGATGAGCTTGAGCGGATCGGCCTGGCCGGTCAGCCCCTTGAGTTCGTCGTGCACCCTGTGCATGAAGCGGTGGAAGTGGATCCGCAGTTTTCGCGTCCCTGGCAGGCTCTCGAAAAAAGTATCCATCAGCCAGGTCTTGCCTCTGCCCACTCCGCCCCACATATATAGCCCGAGGACAGGATCCTTGGCCTTGGGCTTTTGCAACCAGCCCAGCAGGCCGCGGGATCTGGTCGGAGTCGGGCTTTGGCACAAATCCTGATAGAGTCGCTCCAGGCGGGTCACGGCCATCGCCTGAGCCGGGTCGGCGACAAAGCCGGGGCGCTGCAAATCCTGCTGATATTTTTGCTGCGGGGTCATCCTGTCAACCGCCTCCAAGTCCCTGAATGAAGGACAAAATGGTATCACGCTCTCGGGGTGCACGGTATAGTGCCATCAAGGCGTAGCGGTCATCCGGGCCGCATCAACACACATTGATTTAGCTGTAACAAGGAGCATCTATGAGTCTGTTAAACGGGATCCTGCTGGCTGTCGCCGCCTTGATTATCGGTATCATCATCGGTCGCTTCACGGTGCGCAGCCGGGATGCCGGACGTCTGGAACAAGAGCTGAAAAAAGCGCACACGGAGCTGGAAAGCTACCAGGGCCAGATCAATACCCACTTCGCCGACAGCGCCGCCCTGATGGAGCAGCTGGCCGAGCAGTATCAGACCCTCTATCGCCACATGGCAGAGCAGAGCAAATTCCTGGCCAAGGCACAGGAGCCGCTGTTCCGCGAAGCGCTGCTCGACGAGAGCAACGATGCACCGGCCAATGAAGAACCGGGCATCCCCCCCCGTGACTATGCCGGCGCCTCCGGTCTGCTCAAGCAGTCCAGTTAGTTCCTTGCGGAACTAATTGCGCTGTATCGTGGTCAGACCTTGACGATTGCATTGCAACTTTTTCTGGGAGCTGTTTTTCATATGCGTAAACCTCTTTCTGTGTTCAGTGTGTTAGCCCTCAGTGTCGGTATCGCCATGTCAGCGGCCCCTGTGCAAGCTGCACTGCCCTCCTTGCTGGCGAACAACCAGGAGATGCCGAGCCTGGCGCCGGTTCTCGAACAGGTCACGCCTGCCGTGGTCAACATTTCCGTCTCTGGCAAAAAAATCACCCGCCAGCGTCTGCCGGAACAATTCCGTTTCTTCTTCGGCCCCAACATGCCTGACGAGCAGGTGAGCGAGCAGCCCTTCCAGGCGCTGGGCTCTGGCGTCATCATAGATGCCAAGAAGGGCTACGTGATCACCAACGCCCACGTCGTGCACGAGGCGGACGAGATCAAGGTCAACCTGAAAGATGGTCGTGAATATGCGGCCAAGAAGATAGGTGAAGACAAGCAGTCCGACATAGCGCTGCTGCAAATCAAGGCCGAGGATCTGGTCCAGATCAAGTTTGCCGATTCGGACGAACTGCGAGTCGGCGACTATGCGCTGGCCATCGGCAACCCGTTTGGCCTGGGCCAGACAGTCACCTCCGGCATCGTCAGCGCCCTGGGCCGCAGCGGCCTCAACATCGAAAATCTGGAGAACTTCATCCAGACCGATGCGGCCATCAACTCCGGCAACTCAGGGGGCGCCCTGCTCAACCTGCGCGGTGAGCTGATCGGCATCAACACCGCCATCCTGGGCCCGAACGGCGGCAACATCGGCATCGGCTTCGCAATTCCGTCCAATATGGTGCGCGATCTGTCCGAACAGATCGTCAAGTACGGTGAAGTACGCCGTGGCCAGTTGGGGATAACGGGGACCGAGCTGACCTCAGAGATCGCCAAGACCTTCGGCTACAACAAGAAGGATGGCGCCTTCGTCAACCAGGTCATGCCCGACTCCGCCGCCGCCAAGGCCGGCATCAAGGCCGGCGACATCATCATCAGCATAGATGGCAAGGCCATCCGCTCGTTCGGTGAGTTGCGCGCCAAGATAGCGACCATGGGGGCCGACAAGCAGGTCGCCCTGGGCCTCATCCGCGATGGCAAGGAGCAGACCGTCAAGGTCATCCTGAAGAAGGCGGATGACAGCGAGATCCTCGCCAGCGTGCTGCACCCGGCACTGGAAGGGGCCAAGCTCAGCACCACCGCCGAACCGGTCACCGGCGTGGCCGTCTCCGATATAGATCCGCGTTCCCCTGCTGCCGCCTCCGGCTTGCAGAAAGGCGACATCATCATCGGAGTCAACCGCCTGCGCATCAACTCGCTGGACGAGCTGACCAAGGCGCTCAAGAACAAGCCCGAGGTGCTGGCACTGAACATACAGCGCGGGGAGTCTTCCCTCTACCTGGTGATACGTTAACGCCCTCACACCCGCGGCCCTCGCCGCGGGTGATTTTTATCCACCGATAGTGTTATTCTCTGCGCGCTGCATGTACGGATGAGAATGACATGAAAATCCCACCTTTGATCAGTTACTTGGGCAAGTCTGTCGGCTTCGGTTTAACCGTGGCGGCTCTCCTGTTGCTGCTGTTTCCCGATTTCCGTGGCGGTGCCCAGTTGCCTGGCATCATCACCAATGCCCGCGAGCTGAGCTTCTCCTATGCGGCCCACAGGGCCGGCCCTGCCGTCGTCAACATCTATACCCGCAGCTTCGCCCGCAATCAGGGCAACCAGGCCGAACTCAGGCCGCAGGGGCTGGGTTCCGGCGTCATCATGAGCCAGCGTGGCCATGTGCTGACCAACTACCATGTCATCGCCGACGCGGACCAGATCATAGTCGCGCTGCAGGATGGCCGCGTGTTCAGTGCCGAGCTGGTCGGCACCGATCAGCTGACCGATCTGGCGGTGCTCTACATAGAATCGGACAATCTGCCGGTGATCCCGCAGGATCCCGAGCGGCTGCCGGATGTGGGGGATGTGGTGCTCGCCATCGGCAACCCCTACAACGTCGGCCAGACCATCACCCAGGGTATCATCAGTGCCACCGGCCGGATCGGCCTTTCCAGCATGGGGCCCGACAGCAACGGCCGGCAGGATCTGTTGCAGACCGATGCCGCCATCAACGAAGGCAACTCGGGTGGCGCCCTGGTCAACGCCCGCGGTGACCTGGTCGGTATCAACACCGCCGCCTATCACCTCAACGGCAATCAGGAGAGCTACGGCATCAGCTTCGCCATCCCCTACAAGCTGGCCAAGCGGATCATGGACGAGCTGATCGCCAATGGCCGGGTCATCCGAGGCTACCTCGGCATCTCCAGCGTCGAGATCAACCCCATAGTGGCCCGCATGATGAACCTGGGCGATCTGCGCGGCCTGGTGATCGAGAGCCTGGATCCCAACGGCCCGGCGGCCAGGGGCGGGCTGACGCGGGGCGATGTGCTGCTCAAGATCAATGGAGAAGCCATCAGTGGCGTGCGCTCCGCCATGGACAAGATCGTCGAGAGCCGCCCCGGCACCAAGCTCACCATCTCGGTGTTTCGCGATGGCAAGCCACTGGAGGTGCAGGTCACCATAGAAGAAGACCTGCGCTACCAGCAAAGGCAGCAGAACAAGGGCAATGCCAGCGCGAGCGCCGCTGCCGCCAGCTGACGCCCGGCCCTCTCCATCACAAGGGCGGGATACCGCCCTTTGTCATCTCAATGCCCTCCTATTTTCCTTGCCATCCGTGAGGCGACTCACAGTTTCCACCAAGCCTTGCCGGGTCAGTCCCGCGCGCCAAGTGCGCCACCGATCACACTAGGTCGGCCCCAATAAGTGCCCTTTCCCCCTCCAACGCACAAAAATCACCGTTTTCAGCCCAGGCGAGCGGGAATTTCCGCTTTGAATCGGAAAAACGCTGCCTCCTCTGCATGCCCCCGCGGGCTTAGGGTAAAGCCATCCCTTCTGCCAGCCTTGGAGAGCAGACATTGCAAACAGAGACTCATGACCAGAACCTGACTCCGGACAGCCCGGCGTTGCTGCGCAAGACCGACCTGGTCCTGGCACGCATCCACTCCCTGCTCGGCGAGCAGGGCATTCGTCCCAACGAGGTGCAGACACAGATGCTGGCCTCCCACGTCAAGGCCATGGTGTGGCGCTCCCATAGCGGCGAATCCCTGCCGGAGGTCGACCTCAGCCTGTTCGAGGAGATCTCCCCCCTCTCCCTGCGACTGGCCGAACAGGTCGTCGCCTGGCTGGAGAAGCTGGCCTATGAAGAGGCTCACCTCTTGTCCGTCCATTTCGAAGTCGCCAAAGAAAACGAACTCAGCTCAGTGAAAGGAGATATCTAAATGACAACCATCAAACTCGTGATTGGAGATCGTCTCGGCAAGGGTCAGAAAGTGGGTGCCGGGGCAGAAACCGCCGGCGCCAGCGTGACCGTGATCCCTGGCATGGCCGCCGACATGAAGCTCGGTGATGTGATGAACAAGGAGCAGGCGGATCTCGGTATCTCCTTCTGCGGCAGCGGCGGCGCTGGTGCCATCACGGCCCAGACCAAGTACGGCTACAAGTGCCGTTACGGCATGCGCTCCGTCGAGGAGGGTGTCACCGCCATCAATGACGGCTGCGTGGTGCTGGGCTTCGGCTTCATGGACAAGGAAGAGCTGGGCCAGAAGCTGGTCGAGGCCTTCGCCAAGAAGCACGGACGCATCTGATGAAAGAGAACTTCACCACCCAGGTCATAGTCAACGGCAAGGGTGCGACCCGCCAGCAGGCGTTCGCCGCCGCCCTCAGCCAGGTGCAGCCCAGCCTGCTCAAGGACAACCCGCGCGTGATGCTGCGGATCGAACCGGTCGAGGTGCAGGTGCTCAAGGCCGAAGAGTCGGTCCGGGTGGAGAAGTTCCTGTTCTTCTTCCTGCCGCGCCAGCGCCGCGAGTTCCGCGTCCAGCTGGAGATCACTGTCAAGGTCACCAGCCTGGACGCCGAGCAAGTGACGTTCACCCTGGTGTGACGCCACCCGCTGGCATCCCCTCACAAGAAGGATACCCTAGATGTTTCTAATCATATTTATCAAGTCACTCATCGTCGGCGGCTTGGTGGGCGTCGGGGTGGGGGCTGGCGCGGCACGCATGTTCCACGCGCCGACCGTACAGGGCATGGGCGCCTTCCGTACCCTGGGCGAGCTAAACTCCTGCGAAGGGGATCCCGCCTCCCACTTCTCGTTCGGCCTCGGCTTCTTCTTCAACGCCTGGGCCTCGACCGTGGCGGCCGGTGCCTTCACCCAGGACGTGGATCACCGCATCATTCCGCACTGGGCCACGGCCGCACTGCTGGTCAAGAACCGGGATCTCGCCACCACCCTGCACGATCCCAAAAAGATGGCCATCGCCGGCGGCATCATAGGCGCCATCGTCGTCGCCTTCCTCAACAGCACGGCCGCCGCTGTGCCGGAAGCCCTGCAGGTCACCGCCGTCAAGGTGCTGGTACCGGCTGCAAACCTCTTGGTCAACACCGTCATGCCGGTGATCTTCTGGCTGGCCGCCATAGAGGCGGGCAAAAAATCCGGCTTCTGGGCCACCATCTTCGGCGGTCTGGCACAGCTCATCATGGGCAACGCGGTACCGGGTCTGGTGCTCGGCATCCTGATCGGCAAGGGGGTGGAAGAGAGCGGCTGGAACCACGTCACTCGCGTGATGATGGCCGCCATAGTGCTGCTGTTCGTGCTGAGCGGATTCTTCCGCGGCTTCGACATGAAACTGATTGAATCCTTCCATATGGGCATTCCCCTGTGGCTGGAGAACGTCCATAACCTGCTTAGCGGCAAATAAGGGGCCACCACATGGATGAGAAACTGAGAAACAACTTCTGGTACGCCGACTGGTCCTTCCCCATCTTCGTCGGCCTGCTCTCGGCCGGCGTCTTTGCCGGGACCCACATGTACTACCTGTACGGGGTCGGCGCCTTCAACGAGGTGGCCTTCGTCGCCATGTTGAAAGCCGGCATGGACACAGGGGCCTACGGCGCTGTGGCGGCCTTCGGTGCCAGCTTCCTGTTTGCCCGCATCATAGAGGGATCCCTAGTGGGGATCCTGGATATCGGCGGCGCCATTCAGACCGGGGTCGGCCTGGGCGTGCCGGCCCTGCTGCTGGGTGCCGGCATTCTCTACCCGGTGGAGAACTTCGGTGCCTCGCTGGCGACCGGCATGGCCATAGGAGTCGCCATCGGCGGCATCATCATCCTGGCGCGCAAGTTCACCATCAACCAGAGCAACTCCACCTACGGGGCGGATGTGATGATGGGAGCTGGCAACAGCTCGGGCCGCTTCCTGGGCCCCCTGATCATCCTCTCTGCCATGGGAGCTTCCATCCCCATCGGGCTGGGTTCCCTGCTGGGTGCACTGCTGTTCTACGTGTGGAACAAGCCCATCACAGGCGGCGCCATCCTGGGTGCCATGCTGCTCGGTACCTTCTTCCCGATCGCCCTTGCATAAGCCCCCGCCGCCCTGTGGGGCGGCCTCTTCGAGGTCATTACCATGCATGATATGATCATCAGAGCGGGACGCCAGGGAAATGGCGAGCTCATCGACATCGCCATCCGGGACGGCAAGATAGCGGCCATCGGCCAGCTGCCGGCAAGGAGCGAGGCGAAGCGAACCCTGGACCTAGCGGGCCGGGTGCATGTGAGCGCGGGCTGGATCGACGGTCACACCCACTGCTACCCCGCCTCCCCCATCTATCAGGATGAACCGGACAAGGTGGGCGTCGAGTCCGGCGTCACCACAGTCATAGACGCAGGCAGCACGGGGGCCGACGACGTGGACGACTTCCAGCGCCTCGCGTCGGGCTGCAAGACCCGGGTGCACGCCCTGCTCAACATCTCCCGCATCGGCCTGCTGCGCCAGAACGAGCTGGCGGACAGCCGGGATCTGGACATGGCGCTCGCCTCGGCAGCCATTGCCCGCCACCCCGGCTTTGTCGTCGGCATCAAGGCGCGCATGAGCGGCAGTGTGGTGGGCGAGAACGGCCTGCAGCCGCTGCGCATGGCCAAGGCACTGCAGCAGGCCCATGGCCGGCTGCCGCTGATGGTGCACGTGGGCAACACGCCGCCGGATCTGGACGAGATAGTCGCCCTGCTGGGAGAGGGGGATCTGCTGACCCACTGCTTCAACGGCAAACCGAACCGCATCCTGACCCCGGCCGGCGAGCTGCGGGTCGCGGTGCGCGAGGCGATGAAACGGGGCCTTTTGCTCGACATAGGCCACGGCGGCGCCAGCTTCAGCTTCGAGGTGGCGGAGCTTGCCATCCGCCAGGGGATACTGCCCCACACAATCAGCTCCGACATCTACTGCAAGAACCGCATCAAGGGGCCCGTCTACAGCCTGGCCCACGTGATGTCCAAGTTTCTCGCCATCGGCATGACGCTGGAACAGGTGCTCGCCTGCGTCACCGACCAGGCCGCCGATGCGCTGCGCCTGACCGGCAAGGGACGACTCGAGGTGGGCGCGGATGCCGATCTGACCCTGTTCGAGCTGGCCAGCGGCCCGACCCTGTTCATGGATACCGAGGCGCAATCGCACAGCGGCGACCTGCAACTGCTTCCCCTCGCCGCCCTGGTGGGTGGTGACCTGGTTCTGACTCACTATGGGAAATCACACCATGCCTTCTGTTTATGAGAAATATCAGCTCAAACCCGTGATCAACGCCTCCGGGCGCATGACCATTCTCGGCGTTTCCACCCCCGAGCAGGAGGTGGTCGATGCGGTCAACTTCGGCCTGGGCCACTACTTCGAGGTGAAGGATCTGGTCAACAAGACGGGGGCCTACCTGGCAGGCTTGCTGGATGTGGAAGATGCTGTGGTGGTCTCCTGCGCCAGCGCCGGCATAGCCCAGTCGGTGGCCGCCGTGATAGTGCGTGGCGACCCCTACCGGCTGGAGCAACTGCATGCCCATCGTCATGACGTGCCGAGCGAAATCGTGCTGCCCAAGGGGCACAACGTCAACTTCGGCGCGCCGGTCGGCACCATGGTCAATCTGGGGGGCGGCCAGGTGGTGGAGGCGGGCTATGCCAACGAGTGCTCCCCTGCCCAGCTGGCTGCCGCCATCAATGCCAACACAGCTGCCATCCTCTACATCAAGTCCCACCACTGCGTGCAGAAGAGCATTCTGTCGGTGGCCGAGGCGGCCGAGGTGGCCAAAGCCCACCAGCTGCCGCTCATCGTCGATGCGGCTGCCGAAGAGGATCTGCGTCTCTATTACAACCAGGGGGCGGATCTGGTCATCTACAGCGGCGCCAAGGCCATCGAAGGGCCCACCAGCGGATTGGTGCTCGGCAAACGCCAGTATGTGGAGTGGGTCAAGCAGCAGGCCAACGGTATAGGCCGCGCCATGAAGGTGGGCAAGGAGGGGATCCTCGGCCTGACCCACGCCATCGAGCGCTATCTGGAAAAAGAGAAGGAGAGCGGTGCCGCCATGGTTGCCAAGATGAGCCCCTTCATCGAGTGCCTCAACCAGCTGCAGGGCGTCAGCGCCAAAGTGGTGTGGGACAGCGCGGGGCGCGACATAGCCCGCACCGATATCGCCTTCGACCATGCCCGCATCGGCATGACGACTGTGCAAGTCGTCACCCGCCTGCAGCAGGGCACTCCTGCCATCTACTGCCGTGGCTACAAGGCCAACGAAGGGCATATCGAGATCGATGTGCGCAGCGTCACCGCCCCCCAGCTCGACCAGATCCATGCCGCCATTGCTAACCTCATACAGGAGAATCGCTGATGTCCTTAACTCCCAACTACTACCGTGACCGTGTCTGCCTCAACGTACTGGCAGGTTCCAAAGATAATGCCGTCGCGGTATACGACGCAGCTGAAGGCCATGTGCTGGTCGGCGTGCTTTCCAAAAACTATCCGGATGTGCCCGCTGCGGTCGCCGATATGAAGGAGTACTCGGCCCTTATCGACAACGCCCTCTCCATCGGGCTGGGGGCGGGCGATCCACGCCAGTCCGCCATGGTGGCCGAACTGGCTCGCCAGCTGCAGCCCCAGCACGTCAATCAGGTGTTCACCGGGGTCGGTGCCAGCCGGGCACTGCTGGGCCAGCCAGAGACACTGGTCAATGGCCTTATCTCCCCCACCGGCACGCCGGGGATGGTGAAGATATCCACCGGGCCCCTCAGTGCCGGGCAGCCGGACGGGATTGTGCCTATCGACACCGCCATCGCCCTGCTCAAGGACATGGGCGGCAGCTCGGTCAAGTTCTTCCCCATGGGCGGTCTCACCTGCCGTGACGAGTATCAGGCGGTCGCCGAAGCCTGCGCCCGTCACGGCTTCTGGCTGGAGCCCACAGGTGGCATGGATCTGGAGAACTTCGAGGAGATAGTCCGCATCGCACTGGACGCCGGTGTCGAGAAGGTGATCCCCCACGTCTACAGTTCCATCATCGACAGCGAGAGCGGCCAGACCCGCCCCGAGGATGTGCGCACCCTGCTCGCCACTGTGAAACGACTGTTGGCGTGACGAAAGATGGCACCGGTCCGATCACTGGCCGGTGCCTGGCTTGTTAATGAGTCGCTTGTTAACATCGACCCTTTATTTCGCGACAGGAGTCCCGCCCCCCCTCATGACCAAGCTGCCCCACCCCAGACTCCATCAGCTGCTGACCCAGCTCCATGCCGAACCGCTGCCACAGGAGGAGCTGGCTCGCCGCCTCAATGTCTCCACCCGCACGGTGCGCACCGATGTGGCGACCCTCAATGAGCTGATCGCCACCCACGGCGCCCACCTGATCCACCAGCGCGGCAGCGGCTACCAGCTCAAGATTTACAATCAGGGGCTGTTTGACGAGTTGCTGGCGGCCCAGGAGCAGGAGAGCAGCCTGCCCCGAACCAGCCGCGAGCGGGTACTGCACCTGCAGATCCTGCTGCTGACGGCGGAACAGGGGATCAAACTCGACGAGCTGGCGGATACCTGGTATCTGAGCCGGGCGGCACTGCAGGGCGACATGGCGGAGGTGCGGGAGCGACTCGCCCACTTCGGCTTGCTCATCGACAGCAAGCCACGGCTGGGCATGCGCATCCAGGGGAGCGAGACGGCGATCCGGGCCTGCCTCACCCAGCTGCTCTATCAGGAGCTGATCCACAACAACCAGTTGCAGAGCCTGCTGCCCAACCTTTGCCCCAGCAAGACGCTGGAGGTAGTGGGCAATCACATCCATGCCCAGCTCGGCCATCACCAGCTGCGCCTGGCCGACGAGAGCCTGCAGCAGCTCGCCATCTACTGTGCCGTCGCCCTGCTGCGCCAGGCTGCCGGCCACGAGCTGCGCCAGTTTGCCAGCGACGACATCACCCAGACTCTGGCCGCCGTGGCCCGCGACATCTACGCCGAGCTGCCGACCCTGACACCGCCGGGAGCAGAGGAGATCGCCTGCCTCGCCATCCAGATCCAGGCCCGCCTCACCGCTGACACGCCCAGGCTCAGCCCGGCCATGGCCGCCGAGAGCGAGCAGCTGGTCGAGCATCTGCTCACCTATATCCAGCAGCACTACCCCTATGATCTGCGCGGAGATCTGCAGTTGCGGGCGGATCTGCAGACCCATATCAGCGCCATGCTGCTGCGGGTCAAATACCAGATTGGCAGCCACAATCCGCTGGCGGATCACATCAAGCAGTACTATCCCCTCGCCTACGACATCACGCTGGCGGCCATCTCTGAGTGGATCAGGCAGACTCCCTACCGGCTGACCCATCACGAGATAGGTTATCTGGTGATCCATATCGGAGTCGGGCTGGAGCGCCACTATGACATCGGCTATACCCGTCGCCCCCAGGCGCTGCTGCTGTGTGACGCCGGCAACGCTACCTTCCGGGTGCTGGAGGCGCGCATCAAGCGGGAATACCCCCAGCTCCAGCTGACGACACTGGAGTCGGTGCGAGATTACGAGGGATTGGCGCGGATCGAGCAAGACTTCGTCATCAGCACCGTCAAGGTGGCCGAGAAGAACGCGCCCGTGGTGCAAGTCGCCCCCTTCCCGACCCAGTATCAGCTGGAGCAGCTCGGCAAGCTGGTGCTGATCGACCGCACCCGCCCCTACCTGCTCGACAAATACTTCGATGCCGACCACTTCATGGTGGTAAGTGAGCCACTCAGCCAGAGCCAGTTGTTTGCCAGGATCTGCGATCAGCTGGAGGCCGAAGATCGGGTGGAGAGCGGATTCAGAAGCTCGTTGCACGAGCGGGAGCGCATCGTCTCCACCCTGCTGGGGGAAGGCATAGCCCTGCCCCACTCCCTCGGCCTGCTGGCGCGGCGCACCCTGGTCTATACAGTGCTGGCCCCCCAAGGGATTGACTGGGGCAATGGCGAGACAGCCACCCTCATCTTCGTGCTGGCCATCAGCAAGGCGGACTACGAAGAGGCGATGGGGCTCTACGACCTGTTTCTGGCGCTGATGAACGAAAAAGCCAGCAAAAATTTGCTGGCTTGTCGGGATTTTGCCAGCTTCAAGGGGCTGGCGCGCACCGGTTCCTGAACCAGGACGGGGAGTGAGTCACTCCTCGTTGAAGCCGGAGGTGAACAGTGCCACCACGGCAGCCAGCGCCTCCACTTCTTCGGGGCCCTCCACCTGCACCTCCACCTGCTTGCCCTGAGCGGAATCCAGCATCAGCAGGCCGATCACGCTGTCCGCATCGGCCTCTATGCCATCCTCGTTGCGCAGCAGCACGTGGGCGTCGAAGCCCTGCACCAGCTCGAATAGCATCATGGCCGGCCTCGCATGCATACCCAGTTTGTTTTTGACTTCCACCGAGGCTGAGACGGTCATCTGATCTCCCTATTGGTCCATCAATATTGCGGCGCACTCTTGTCGAGGGTGCGGTGGCGGATCTGGACGTTCTTGCCCAGCAGCCGGAATGCGCTGGCCAGCTGTTCGGCGATGAACACGGATCTGTGCTGACCACCGGTGCAACCTATCCCCACAGTCACATAACTGCGATTGTTGCGCTCCAGATGCGGCAGCCAGGTCGCCAGCATGTTCTCAATCTGCAGGATGAACTGCATCACGTCCGGCTGGCTGGAGAGGTAGCGGGCCACAGGCTCGTCCTTGCCGGTAAAGGGCTTGAGTTCGGGGATCCAGTGCGGATTGGGCAGGAAGCGGGCATCGAACACGAAGTCGGCGTCCTTGGGGATGCCGTACTTGAAGCCGAACGACTCGAACACCAGCACCAGCTCATTCTCTTTCTTGCCGAGCACCCGGGTCTTGATGAGCTCGCTCAGGTCGTGAATGCTGAGGTTGGTGGTGTCGATGCGCAGGTCGGCGGTCGAGGAGAGCGGTGCCAGCAGGTGGGTCTCCTCCCGGATCGCCTCATCCAGCGACAGCTGTTTGCGCGACAGAGGATGCAACCGGCGACTCTCGCCGTAACGCTTGAGCAGGGTGGAGTTTTCCGCATCGAAGAAGAAGCTGGAAAATTCGACCCGGCCCTCGTTGCGCACCTGGGCCAGCAGGGTCTCCAGCTTGTCCGGGCTCACCGGCAGGTTGCGCACGTCTATGCTGACCGCCAGCTTGTCATACTGGCTCTCGACCGAGACGATCAGCTGGGGCAGCAGGTTGACCGGCAGGTTATCCACGCAGTAATAACCGAGATCCTCCAGCACACGCAGGGCAACTGTCTTGCCCGAGCCGGAGCGCCCACTTACCACTATTAATTGCATCTTGTTCCCTCACCGCTTGGAGTCATGACGGGGGCCTGCATATCAGGCCGAGGTCATGATCTGATAGAGATCTTCATCGCTGGTTGCCTGGCGCAACTGGCGGCAAACCGCCTTGTCACCCAGTTTGGATGCCATCAGGGAAAGGGTCTTGAGGTGCTGCTTGCACTCGCTTTCCGGCACCAGCAGGGCAAAGAGCAGGTCAACCGGTTGATTGTCGATGGAGTCGAAGGGGATAGGCTCTGCGAAGGTCATCAGGATGGCGGTCGGCGGAAACTCGTCACCGATCCGGCCGTGGGGAATGGCGATACCGGCACCGATACCGGTACTGCCCATCTTTTCTCGGGCCAGCAGGCACTCGAATAACGCCTGACGAGAGGTCCCCAGGCGCTCAGCGGCTAATTCACTGATGATCTCAAGGGCGCGTTTCTTGCTGGTACAAGGGACCGCACTTTTGGTGCAGTCCCGACTCAGTATGTGTTCAAGTTGCATAGTTATTTTTGATTTAACTTATCTTTGTGCTTGATGATCTGCCGATCCAGCTTGTCCAGCAGGGTATCAATCGCAGCATACATGTCGGCATGCTGTGAATTGGCGAACACCTCGCCACCGCTGACATGCAGCTTGGCTTCGGCGATCTGGTTCAGTTTTTCTACGCTCAACACCACATGAACATTGTTGATGTGGTCAAAGTGACGCTCGAGTTTGGCAAATTTGTTGTTCACATAATCACGCAGAGCTTCGGTGATCTCGACATGGTGTCCGGTCAGGTTAATTTGCATAACGTCTTCCTTTTGTTTTGCCTAAACCAGGCGTTTGCGCTGATTGGATGGCGGGATCAACAAGGATTCACGGTACTTTGCGATCGTGCGTCTCGCCACCATAATACCCTGTTCGGCCAGCAAATCCGCGATCTTGCTATCACTTAGCGGCTTGGCGGGATTCTCTGCCGTCACCAGCTTCTTGATCAGCGCGCGAATTGCGGTCGATGAGCACTCTCCTCCTCCTTCGGTATTCACATGACTGGAGAAAAAAAACTTCAGTTCGAAGATGCCGCGGGGCGTATGCATGTATTTCTGGGTCGTTACCCGGGAGATAGTTGACTCATGCATCTCTACCGCTTCGGCGATGTCGTTGAGCACCATGGGCTTCATGGCCTCTTCACCATACTCGAAAAAGCCCTGTTGCTGCTCGACAATGCAGCTGGCCACCTTGAGCAGGGTGTCATTGCGACTCTCCAGGCTCTTGATGAACCACTTCGCCTCTTGCAGATGGGAACGGATGAACTGGGTGTCCTGGCTGGTGCGCGCCTGGCGTGCCATGGCGGCATAGGTCTCGTTGACCCGGATGCGCGGCGCGGAATCGGGATTGAGCTCGACCACCCATTTGGTACCCTTCTTGACCACGGTCACATCCGGGATCACGTACTGGGAGTCGCTCTGTATGATGCCATTGCCCGGTCTGGGCTCCAGCTGCTGGATGAGATCCAGTACCTCCTTGAGGTCGCTCTCCTTGAGCCGGGTCTTGCGCGCCAGGGTGCGATAATCGCGATTGCCGAGCAAGTCCATGTGCTCGTTGATCACCTCTCTGGCCTCGGTGAGCCAGGGCAGTTCGGGGGCGTATTGACCGAGCTGGATCAACAGGCATTCCTGTACCGAACGGGCGGCGATGCCGACCGGATCGAAATGCTGCACTCGCTTGAGCACGGCCTCGACCTCGTCGAGTTCCACCTCGACATCCTCGCTGCTCACCGCCGCCTGTATATCTTCGAGGGAGACGGTCAGATAACCGGAGTCGTCGATGGCATCTATGATGGCGAGGGCTATGGCGGCATCCAGATCGCTGAACGGCGTGAGTCGCATCTGCCACAGCAGATAGTCCTGCAGATTCTCGGTGGTTTCGCCCTGATAGACGCTGTCTTCCCCATCGTGGATGGGGCCTGCGCTCTGGGCCGTGCCGGCCGAGTAGACATCCTCCCAGGTGGTATCCACCGGCAACTCGTCCGGCATCTGATCCTGGGCCATGGCATCGCTGGAGTCGAGCTGACTGGCGTCGACCGGCTCTTCCGGGCTGGTCTCCTGCACCTCATTCTCCTCTTGCTCCAGCAAGGGGTTGTTATCGAGCGCTTGCTGAATTTCCTGCTGGAGTTCCAGGGTGGAGAGCTGGAGCAGACGAATCGCTTGTTGTAATTGCGGCGTCATGGTCAGGGACTGACCGAGACGCAACTGTAATGTCGGCTTCATCTACGTCGGGATATCCTTATGTTCAGCGAGGCAGTCGTCACAGGAAATGAAGAGATGCCCCCTTACTATAGACTGAATTGATCGCCCAAATAGACGCGCTTGACCTGTTCATCGGCCAGTATCTCGGCCGGCGCACCTTCGGCAATCATCTTGCCGTGGCTGACGATATAAGCCTTCTCGCATACGTCCAGAGTCTCTCTGACGTTGTGGTCGGTGATCAAGACGCCCAGGCCTCTATCTTTCAGATGCTGGATGATCTTCTTGATGTCTATCACAGAAATGGGGTCGACCCCGGCAAACGGCTCATCCAGCAGGATAAAACGCGGCTCGGCCGCCAGCGCGCGGGCGATCTCGACCCGGCGTCGCTCCCCCCCGGACAGACTCTGACCCAGGTTGTCGCGAATGTGGGTGATATTGAACTCTTCCAGCAGCTGTTCGACCTTGTCTTCCCGCTCTTCGCGGCTCAGCCCCTTGCGGGTCTGCATGACCCCCATCAGGTTGTCGAACACCGACAGGCGGCGGAAAATGGAGGCCTCCTGCGGCAGATAGCCGATGCCGTTGCGGGCTCGGATATGCATGGGCTGCAGGCTGATGTCCTGATCGTCTATGGTGATGAGACCGGCATCGCTCTGCACCAGTCCCACTATCATGTAGAAGGAGGTGGTCTTGCCGGCGCCATTCGGACCTAACAATCCGACGATCTGGCCGGTACCTACTTCCAGGCTCACATCGCTGACCACCATGCGGCGCTTGTAACTTTTTTGCAGGCCGACTGCTTTCAACACTGCCATGGCTTATTTTCCCTGCTTCTTCTGATCGGCGGGCTTGTCGAAGTTCTCTACCTGATCCGGCAGGAACACCGTCTTGACGCGCTGGGTCGGGCCCTTGCTCTCGGCGATCATCTTCTGTTTGACGATGTCGTAACGGATCAGATCGCCGTTGACCTGGCTGTCTTCCTGCTTGAGCTGGCCATTGCCGGTGATGGTCACCAGCCGGTTCTTCAGCTCGTAGCGGATGCTGTTGCCGTGGGCATTGACCGGCTTGCCGTTGTCCAGGATCTGGAAGAAGGTGGCGGGATTGCCATAGGCCGTCATCACCTCGGCCCCTTTCTCGCCGGAGCGGATCACCACTACCTTGTCGGCCTTAATCTTGATGGTGCCCTGAGTGATGATGACATCGTCACTGAAGGTGATGCGGTTGTCCTGCATCTCGGCCACCTGTTTGACCGCATCCACGTAGACCTTCTCGGCAAAGTCGGACTCTTTGGCGCTCACGGTGCCGCACAGCAGCAGGGCCGCGAGGGCCAGATTAACGTTTTTCATTGAAATAGATGGCATGACCCTGGTCCAGTAATTCAAAATATTTGCGTTCCAGATGACCCTTCAGGCCAACGCCCTCGGTCTGGAAATCCTTACCCACTATGCTGACTTGCTGATTGCTTCTCACGTTCTGGGTCACCAGATCCAGCTCCATATAGGGGGTATCCAGCGTGGAGATGAAGGAGGCGGGCAGCAGGCCGTCCAGATGTACCTTGTCCCGCAGGATCACGTTGTCATCCGTGTTGAGCACGCCGGTATCGGCCGTGACTTTCCACTCGGCCTCGCCCTGCTTGTCGAACATGTAGACTACCGGCTTGTTGAAGGTGGCCTGTTCGAGGAGCTGGTAATACTCCGCATACTCGGACTCCAGCCGCTCGGTGCGCCGCCCATCTGCGTCAAAGCGGGTGGTGACCAGATTCTTGGCGGTGAAGTCCGGCTGATAGTTCTCGACCTTGGCGGTCGGCTCCGCCACCAGCTCTATGTCGCCGAGCTGCCAGGCGGCCAGCGCCACCAGAAAAAGCAGGGCGAACAGCAGCGTCTGTCTGCTCATACCGAGGCCTCTGGCTGATAGTCACCCAGCCCTTGTGCCTGCAGTATCAGGTCGCACACCTCGCGTACAGCACCCAGCCCACCGGCCAGTCGGGTCACCATGTCGGCCCGGGCCAGCACCAGTGGGTGAGCATCGGCCACGGCGATGCCAAGGCCACAGGCCTGCATCACCGGCAGATCTATGGTGTCATCACCCATGTAGGCGGCCTGCTCCGGCGTCAGTCCCAGCTTGGCCAGCAGTGCCTCGAAGTGGGGCAGCTTCTGATCCGCCCCCTGCACCAGATGCTGCACACCCAGGCTCTTCATCCGGTCGCTGACGATGCGGGAATTGCGCCCCGTGATGATGGCGATCTCGATCCCGGCGTTGAGCAAGGCGCGCATGCCGGCGCCGTCGCGGGTACAGAAGGTCTTCAGCTCTTCGCCATCATTGCCCATATAGATGAGGCCGTTGGAGAGGACTCCATCCACATCGCACACCAGCAGGCGGATCTGCGCCGCCCTGTCATACTGGCTGCGCGTCACCGGACCGTAGAGGGTCGGTACGTTTTGCATCAAATTACTCCGGCTTTCAGCAGGTCGTGCATGTTGAAGGCACCGAGCGGGCGCTTGTCCTCATCCACTACCAGTAATCCGTTGATCTTTCTGGTTTCCATCAATTTGACAGCTTCTGCCGCCATCATCTCGGGTCCTACGGTAACACAGTTGGCCGTCATCACCTTGGCGATCGGGGTGTGATGGATATCCACCTGCAGATCCAGGATGCGGCGCAAGTCACCATCGGTAAAGAGCCCGGCCAGCCGGCCATCGGCGTCGACGACAGCCGTCATCCCCAGCCCCTTGCGACTCACTTCCAGCAGCGCCTGGCTGATGGTGGCATCTATCCCCACCCGGGGCAACAGCTCGCCGCTGTGCATCAGGTCACCGACCCGCAGCAGCAACCGCTTGCCCAGCGACCCGCCAGGGTGAGAAAGGGCGAAGTCATCGGCGGTGAAACCGCGGGCTTCCAGCAGGGCAACCGCCAAGGCGTCCCCCATCACCAGAGTGGCCGTGGTGCTGGAGGTGGGCGCCAGCCCGAGCGGGCACGCCTCCTTCTCGACCCGTACGCACAGGTGCACGTTCGCTTCCTTGGCCATGGTGGAGGCGGGATTGCCCGTCATGCAGATCAACTGGATGCCACGGCGTTTGAGCACCGGCAGCAGGGCCAGGATCTCGTCACTCTCGCCCGAGTTGGAGATGGCGATGATGAGATCGCCGCTGGAGATCATCCCCAGATCCCCGTGACTGGCTTCGCCAGGGTGCAGGAAGAAGGCGGGGGTGCCGGTGCTGGCCAGGGTGGCAGCAATCTTGCTCCCGACATGACCTGACTTGCCCATGCCGGTGACCACGATTTTGCCACTGCAGCGCAGCACCAGGTTGCATGCCTGATCGAAGGCATCATTCAGGTACTGATAGAGTCCATCAATCGCTTGTTTTTCAATGTCCAGCACGGTACGGGCGCTGCGACGAAAATCGAACAGTTCAGACACTTTTTCAGGCTTTACAGACATAAAGGCACAGCTCCGGGCCGAAATTTGCTGCGGGATTATAAAAAAGTCTGTCGAGATAAGCGAATCGGATACTTCTCGGTCCTAAAAGAGAGACAATTGGTTACACAAAACTGTCGCGCTTTTGGGCTGGCGGGCTGTTCAATAGTTGTTCCTTGCTGTTGCTTAGACCTAGACTAGCCCATAAAATTCGCTCTTCATTTACACCGGATGGACAATTGTTTGAACAATGACCTGATCACCATCTCCGACCTGACCTTCAGTCACGGAGATCGGCTGTTATACGACGGGATCAACCTGACCATTCCCCGTGGCAAGGTCACTGCGGTCATGGGCCCCAGCGGCATAGGCAAGACCACCTTGCTGCGGCTGATCGGTGGCCAGCTCAAGCCTGAGTCCGGTCATATCCTGTTTGACGGGGAAGATATCCCCACCCTCTCCCGCTCTCGCCTGTACGAGGTGCGCAAGCGGATGAGCATGCTGTTCCAGAGCGGCGCCCTGTTTACCGGCATGACGGTCTACGACAATGTGGCCTTCCCGCTGCGGGAGCACTCAGGCCTGCCGGAGGAGCTGATCCACACCATCGTCATGATGAAGTTGCAGGCGGTCGGTCTGCGTGGCGCAGCGAAGCTGATGCCGTCCGAACTCTCCGGCGGCATGGCCCGCCGCGCGGCGCTGGCCAGATCCATAGCGCTGGATCCGGACCTCATCATGTATGACGAGCCGTTCGTCGGCCAGGATCCCATCACAATGGCGGTGCTGGTCAAGCTGATCAAGGAGCTGAACGGTGCCCTCGGCATCACCTCCGTCATAGTCACCCACGACGTGAAAGAGGTGCTGAGCATAGCCGACTACGCCTATATCATCGCCAACCGCAAGGTGGTGGCACACGGCACGCCGGATCAGCTGCGCGAGGAGCACAATCCCGAAGTCGAGCAGTTCCTCAAAGGATTGCCCGACGGTCCTGTTCCGTTCCATTTTCCGGCAGGCGACCTGCTACAGGATCTGTGATGTTGATAAGCCAAGTAAGCAAGCTGGGCCGGGTCGGAGTGCGTTTCATCAGCTCCATCGGCCGAGCCACCATAATGCTGTTTCATGCGCTGGCGGGCAAACCCGAGCCACGCAAGCACTTCCCCCTGCTGCTTCAGCAGCTGTATGTGGTGGGCGTACAATCCGTTGCCATCATACTGGTGTCCGGCCTCTTCATCGGCATGGTGCTCTCGTTGCAGGGTTACAACGTATTGAAGGACTTCGGCGCCGAACAGAGCCTGGGCCCACTGGTTTCCCTCTCACTGTTGCGGGAACTGGGTCCGGTCGTGACGGCGCTGCTGTTTGCCGGCCGTGCCGGTTCGGCCCTCACCGCAGAGATCGGCCTGATGAAGGCCACAGAACAGCTCTCCAGCCTGGAGATGATGGCGGTAGACCCGCTGCGCCGGGTAGTGGCTCCCCGCTTCTGGGCCGGGGTCATCAGCATGCCGCTGCTGGCTTTCATGTTCAGCCTGATCGGCATCTTCGGCGGCAAGCTGGTCGGTGTGGACTGGCTGGGGGTGGACGAAGGGGGCTTCTGGTCCGCCATGCAGGCCTCAGTCGACTGGCAGGATGACATCATGCAAGGGGCGATCAAGAGTGTGATCTTCGCACTGGTTGTCACCTGGATTGCGCTCTTTAACGGTTATGATGCCAAGCCGACCTCGGCCGGGATCAGTCAGGCCACGACCCGTACCGTGGTCCACTCCTCCCTGGCCGTGCTCGGCCTGGATTTTATACTCACCGCAGTCATGTTTGGATAAGGTAAAGATGAAGTTCAGCAAAGTAGAATTCCTGGTTGGCGCCTTCATGCTGGCCGGCATCGGTGCCATTCTGGCGTTGGCACTGCAAGTGGCAGGTTTGAGTTTCAAACCGGAAGGAGAAACCTATACCCTGCGCGCCCATTTCGATAATATCGGCGGCCTGAAAGTACGTTCACCGGTCAAGGTGGGCGGCGTCGTCGTCGGCCGGGTCAGTGACATCACCCTGGATGCCAAGAGCCAGGTGCCAGTCGTATCCCTGCAAATGCAGAAGAGTGCCGGCGAGTTTTCCGAAACCAGCACCCTCTCCATCCTGACCTCGGGGTTGCTCGGTGAGCAGTACATAGGCCTGATGCCAGGTTTCACCGATGAGGAGATGGGGACCAGCATGCTCAAGGATGGCGACATGATTGAAGACACCAAATCCGCCATTGTGCTGGAAGACCTGATTGGCAAGTTCCTCTACAGCCAGTCTTCCGACACCAAGTCAGACAGCAAGTAAGGAGTAACCATGTTCAAGAAGATCGCCCTGCTGCTGGGCCTGATGACCAGCATGCTGTTTTCCCTGGTCGCTCACGCCACCGATGCCACAGATCCCTATGCCCTGGTGGACGAAGCTGCCAAGCAGACCTTTGCCCGCCTGAAGGCGGACAAGTCCCAGGTGAAGAGCAACCCGGATCACCTGCGGGTCATCATACGTGAAGAGCTGCTGCCCTACGTGGACAACCGCTTCGCCGCCTACAAGGTGCTCGGCAACCAGATCAAGCAAACCACCCCGGCCCAGCGTGATGCCTTCGTCGAGGTATTCACCGAATACATGGTGAGCTCCTACGCCGATGCGCTGGCGCACTTCGACAAGCAGACCGTCAAGGTCGAGCCGGGCAAGGCGCCGGGTGACAGCAACATCACAGCCGTCAACGTCAGCGTGAAAGAGACCGGCAAACCGGATATCTTCCTCGAGTTCAAGCTGCGCAAGAACAACAAGACCGGCGAATGGAAAGCCTTCGACATGGTCGCCGAAGGCATCAGCCTGCTCTCTGCCAAGCAGAACGAGCTGGGTGGCCTCATTCGCCAGAACGGCATAGATGCGGTGATCGCCCAGCTGCGCGCCCATAATGCCAAGCCGCTGGTCATCAAGTCATGAGACTGAGCGGCGAGCTGCAGGCACCCCAGGTCGTTGAGCTGTGGCAACACCGCGCCGACTGGTGGCAGGAAGATCGGCTCGAACTGGGCGAGGTCACCACCCTGGATTCGGCAGGGCTTGCCCTGCTGGTCAAATGGGCCAAAGCCGCATTGGCACGAGGCGCCACACCACAACTGGTGGGCGCCTCCACTGATTTTTATACCCTGGCCAACCTGTACGGGGTGGCCGGGCTGTTTCAGTCAACCCCGCTCACAACTGAGGACGCATAATGCAAGTCTCTGAAATTGAAGCGATACTCCTCGAGGCTCTGCCATTATCCGAAGTCCATGTCAAAGGGGACGGTAGTCACTATCAAGTGATCGCCGTCGGTGACATGTTTGACGGTATGAGCCGGGTCAAGAAGCAGCAGGCCATCTATGCCCCGCTGATGGACAAGATCGCCAGCAACGCCATTCACGCACTCTCCATCAAGGCTTTTACCGATGCCGAGTGGAAGCGCGAACGTAAATTCCTACTGCCCTCCTGATTTGGTATCTAAGTAAATGGACAAATTTAAAATTGATGGTCGTTGTACTCTCAACGGCGAAGTGACCATCTCTGGCGCCAAAAACGCCGCCCTGCCTATCCTGTTCGCCACCCTGCTGTGTGATGAAGAGATCCACCTCTCCAACGTACCGCGCCTGAAAGACGTGGGTACCACCATCAAGCTGCTGGAGATGCTGGGTGCCACCACCAAGGTCAACGGCAACGTGACAGTGCTGACCGGTGCGGTGAACAACCATGTCGCCCCCTACGAGCTGGTGAAGACAATGCGCGCCTCCATCCTGGCGCTGGGCCCGCTGGCCGCCCGTTTCGGTGCTGCCGACGTCTCCCTGCCCGGCGGCTGCGCCATCGGTGCCCGTCCGGTCAACCTGCACGTCCACGGCCTGGAGCTGATGGGTGCCAAGATCACCATCGAGGATGGCTACATCAAGGCCCGCGTCGACGGCCGTCTGAAAGGTGCCCACATCCTGATGGACATGGTTTCCGTCACAGGTACCGAGAACCTGATGATGGCCGCTACCCTGGCCGACGGGCGCACCGTGATCGAAAACGCCGCACGCGAGCCGGAAGTGGTCGATCTGGCCCACTTCCTCAATGCGCTGGGTGCCAAGATCCAGGGCGCGGGCACCGACACCCTGACCATAGACGGTGTCGAACGTCTGCACGGGGGCAGCTACAGCGTGCAACCTGACCGCATCGAAACCGGTACCTTCCTGGTGGGTGCTGCGGTTACCGGCGGCAAGATCACCTGCCGCAAGACGGATCCCTCCCTGCTGGAAGCCGTACTGGTCAAGCTGGAAGAGGCGGGTGCCCTGATCGAGAAGGGCGCTGACTGGATCAGCCTCGACATGACGGGTCGTACCCTCAAGCCGGTCACCATCAAGACGGCCCCTTACCCGGCCTTCCCGACCGACATGCAGGCACAGTTCACAGTGCTGAACGCCGTCGCCAAGGGCACAGGCATGGTCACAGAGACCATCTTCGAGAATCGCTTCATGCACGTACCTGAACTGGTACGGATGGGCGCAGACATCGAACTGCAGGGCAACGTGGCCATCTGCCGTGACACCGAGCAACTCAAGGGTGCCCAGGTGATGGCGACCGATCTGCGCGCCTCCGCCAGTCTGGTGCTGGCCGGCTTCGTGGCCGAAGGCTCCACCATAGTCGACCGCATCTATCACATCGACCGTGGCTACGAAGACATAGAGCACAAGCTGCAGGCCCTGGGTGGCCGCATCGAGCGCATCAAGGGCTGATTGCCGCCCCTGAGCAACAGATGACAAAAAGGCCCCTCGCTGTGCGAGGGGCCTTTTTCATGGCTGCGAATCGGCTGATGCCGGGATCAGTGGCCGGCCAGCTTCATGTTTTCGACCAGCACAGAGCCGGTCTTGAGGCTGGAGCGCTCATCTTCGTCGCTGCCCACCGCCACTATATGGCTGAACATCTCGGTCAGATTGCCGGCTATGGTGATCTCTTCGACCGGGTAGGCTATTTCGCCATTCTCGACCCAGAAGCCGGCAGCGCCGCGGGAGTAGTCGCCATTGACGATGTTGACCCCCTGCCCCATCAGCTCGGTCACCAGCAGGCCTGTGCCCAACTCCTTGAGCATCTCCTGGAAATTCTGACCCGTGCTGGAAACCTGCCAGTTGTGGATGCCACCGGCATGACCCGTGGTGGTCAACCCCAGCTTGCGGGCCGAGTAGGAGGTGAGCAGCCAGCTCATCAGCTCGCCGTTGCGCACTATGTCCATGTCGCGGGTACGCACCCCTTCCCCATCGAACGGCGTGCTTGCCAGCCCGCCCAGCAGATGGGGGAACTCCTGAATGGTGAGCCACTCGGGCAGGATCTGCTTGCCCAGCTTGTCCAGCAGGAAGCTCGACTTGCGATAGAGATTGCCACCGCTGATGGCCATCACCAGATGGCCCCACAGGCCGGCAGCCGTGTCGGGGTGAAACAGCACGGGAGCGTGGCGGGTGGAGATCTTGCGGGCGCCGAGGCGAGAGACTGTGCGTTCCACCGCCTCGTCGGCGATGCGCTGCGGGCTCCAGAGCCCGGCCAGGTCACGGCTGGAGGAGTAGCCGTAATCCCGCTGCATGTCGCCATCTTGCTCACCGATCAGCACGCAGCTCAGGGAGTTGCGTGACGCCGCATAGCCTTTGACGAAGCCGTGGCTGTTGCCATAGACCTTGATGCCGAGGTGGCTGGAGAAACCGGCCCCGTCGGAATGCTTGATGCGGGCGTCTCGACCCAGCGCCAGTCGCTCACACTCGATGGCCAGCTCGATGCCGCGCTGGGGATCCAGTTCGATTTGGTGGCACAGTTGCAGATCGGGGGCGTCCCAGGCCAGCAGGTCCGCATCAGCCAGGCCGGCACAGTCATCGGGCGAGGTGTGGCGGGCTATCTCCATGGCGGCTTCGACGGCGGCGCGGATGGCCGGCTTGCCCAGATCGGTAGTCGAGGAGGATCCCTTGCAGCCATCGCGATAAACGGCGATGCCAAGGGCACCATCCTTGTTGAATTCGATACTTTCCAGTTCACAACCGCGGGTGTTCACCGACAACCCGGTCTGCTTGCTGATGGAGACTTCGGCCAGCGAGGCACCCAGTCCCTTGGCTATCTCCAGTGCCTCGGCAACGACGGCCTCGAGATGGGCTTGATCCTGGCGAATTTGGTCTTGCTGATCCATAACTCACATCTGTATGAAGGAAGGAAAGGGGGCTAAGCATATCAGACCCCTGCGCCCAGCGGGAGAAGCTGGTAACATATCCACCAACGTGAATGACAGGAATCAAGAGACCGATGAGTCAATATCAAGACGACAACGAGTTGGAAGACTGGGGCCCCAGCAAGACCCAGCTCAAGCGCGATGCGGAAGTGCTGCAGAAGCTGGGCGCGGAGATAGTCTCCCTGAGCCACAGCGAGCTGGAAAAAATCCCGTTGGATGAAGAGCTTGCAGATGCTGTCGAGCTGGGCCGCAAACTCAAGCCCAAGAAGGATGAGTCCTTCCGTCGCCATTTGCAGTTCATCGGCCGTCTGATGCGCAGCCGTGATATCGAACCGATTGAAGAAGCGCTCTCCATCATCAAGAACCGCCACTCCACCGTGAATGCCCGCCTGCATCGTCTGGAGCAGTGGCGTGAGCGCCTGATCACCGAAGGTGACAGCGCCTTGAACGAGCTGATGTCCCAGTTTCATGAGCTGGACCGCCAGAAGCTGCGTCAGCTGATCCGTTCCGCCAACAAGGAACGGGAACTGAACAAGCCGCCGGTCGCCTATCGTGAAATGTACCAGTACCTGCGCGGTGAAATCGAAAACCTGCTGTAAGTGATGACTCACGCCGCATGGCGAGCAGCAATCGACACAGCGTAAAACGGGGCCATATTGGCCCCGTTTCTTATGCTGCTCTGCGCGCTAGTTGCCAGCGAGGCACTGGGTATGGGTACCGGGCTGCAGATAAGGCATCAGCAGTGGCGCCATCCCTTTGAGCACCTGCACCGGCAAGGCCGAGGTGAAGCGGAACTTGTCAGACTGGCTGCCCGGCACATAGGCGGTCAGGGTACCGAAGTGATCCTCCCCCAGATAGAAGACGAAGGTCGCGGTCCGGTTGCGAGCCAGCGAGCTGGTCACGTTGCCGTAGCGACCAACCGTTTCGATCCGGTTGTCACCCGTGCCCGTCTTGCCCCCCATCGGCAGGACTGTGCCATCCGGCAGGGCAAAGGCGCCGGCTATGCGTCTGGCGGTTCCCCCTTCAACCACCTTCGACAGCGCATTGCGCAACGCGGTCGCCACCTCGGCCGGCAGCACCCGAGTGCCTTCGGTATGGAGCGGTTCAAACGCTGTCTCGAACGGCGTGCCCTTGGCGAACGAGAGGTGTTCGATACGCAGGGTCGGCGCACGAATGCCACCGTTCTGGATGATCCCCATCAACTCGGCCAGTGCTGCGGGTCTGTCCCCCGAACTGCCCAGAGCCGTCGCCAGCGAGGGGACCAGGTGATCGAACGGGTAGCCCAGTCTGGCCCAGCGTTGGTGAATGTCGAGGAAGGCCTCGACCTCCAGCATGGTACGGATACGGCTGTCCCTGGCACTGCGGTGACGGGTCTTGAACAACCAGCTGTATACCTCTTGGCGCTCATCACGACTGGCTTCGACCGCATCGGCAAAGGTCGCCTTGTCAAACTCCTTGAGGTAGGAGAGCAGCCACAGCTCCAGTGGGTGAACCCGGGCTATGTAGCCCTGATCCGGCAGCGAATACTTGCCGGGACCATAGCTGGTATAGAGCTGCTCTATCCGCCGGTCGCTCAGCTTGTCACGCGGCAGTCGCTTCGCCAGGAAGGCGGCGAAGGTCTCCTGCGAGGCATCCGGCATCAGGTAGCGATGCACGGCGGCGAGCCGCACGGCACTGGGCTTGAGACCATCCAGGAAGGTGTCGAGCTGCTCATCTGCAGTCTTGCCGCGATACTTGCGCCAGAAGCGCAGCAGATAGGTCTGGCCCTCTTTATCGGCGAACTTGGCCAGATACTCGGTACGGCGCGGATCCTTGTCATCCTTGAGCAGCTGGGCACGGTTGCCCTCCCGATACAGGCTGTAGCGCACTATATCGCGCATCAGCCGCACGAACGGCAGGTTGATGGACTCGCGCAGCGCGTCGCGGATCGCCGGAATGCGACCGTTATCCTCACGACGGAAGTTGTTGAAGGTATGCATGCCACCACCGGTGAAGAAACCTTCGCTCGGGCTGGCGGAATACTTGCGATCCAGCGCAGCCTCCAGCATAAGTGGCAGGCTCTTGTCCTTGGCCGTCATCAGATAGGAGACGGCCCAGCGGCTGATGTTGTCCTGATTTGATACCTCGATCTTGCGCAGGCTCTCCGCAGACATGTCCGCATAGCTGTCGTGCAGCTCGGAGACGATCTCCAGATAGGTGGTCAGTACCCGCAACTTGGCGGTTGACCCCAGCTCCAGCTTGCTGCCCTCGTTGATATCGAACGGCTGATCCGTGTTGTCAGTCTGCACCCGTACCTTGAAGCCTTCCGGTGACTTCTCGAACAGGGTAAAGCTGTATTTCACGTCCCCCGTCTTCTCCGGCGAGAGCAGGCGCTCACCAAACAGCCCAACCTGGGCGGCGATGGCGGGATCCGCCAGCTGCTGCAGGTAACGGGAAATCTCGTTTTGCAGCGGCATGTTGAGGCTGGTGTCAGCGGTCAGATCCATCCGGTCCAGATCATACAACTGCACCCCGAGCTGACGGCTCAGGCGGGTACGCGCGACCTGCAGACCCTTGTTGTTGTTGACCTTGGTCATCGCAGGGGACTGCAGGAAGTCGCGGAAACCAATCTTGGCCTTGAGAGCAGCCTCCATCAGTGGCGGCGTGATCATTCCCTCCTGCACGAACAGGCGCAGATAGCTGTCGGTCAGGGTCGCCAGTGCATCGCGCCCCTGTGCCAGATAGTAGGAGGGGCGACGGTGGGCAATCATCAACGAGACGACCTGACGCAAGGCGAGCCCTTGCTCTGCAAGCGGTGCATCCTGATTGCGGGCCGGATCCAGCAGACGATTGACTTCGTCCACATTCGCACCAAACCAGACCCAGAGGCCATCACCCAAGCCATGCACCTCGCCATAACCCGGGGCCGCGGAGAGCGGAACCGAGTTGAGGTAGGCCCAGGCTACCAGCTTGCGCGCCTCCAGCGTCTTGGGGCCCAGGCGATAGGCGCGCACGCTGGCCGAGGCCATCTGGCGGATCTTCTCGGTGGGAGAGAGCGTCAGACCGTCCGGTGAGTGACGATACTTTTCGACCTGAGTCGCCAGTGTGCTGCCGCCGGCGGACTGATCCTGCATATCCAGCGCCTTGCCGACCTGGGACATGGCCGCCTTGGCAAAACGGGGCCAATCCACCGCCGGGTTCGCCAGCGGTTGCTCGTTGCTCAGCAGATCACGGTTCTCGATGAACAGCAGCGACTGTATGACCAGCGGCGGGATGGAGGCAAAATCCGGGTAATAGTGGGTCGGATACTTGAACTGATAGAAGGGCTCGGCCCGGCAGTCATGCAGCGTCAGCCCGGCCTGCACCTTCTCGGTATAGGGAACGAAAAAGCCACGACTGGCATAGTCATAGAGCGCATCGGAAAAATGCACCTGCTCGCTGACCTGATAACCCCGTTGCAGCAAGCGCTCCTGCATCATGGGCAGCAGCACGTAACCGAGCCGCTTGTCGAAGGGACCATCGTCGGGGAAGGCTATCTGTTTGCTGGGGCCCGGCTCGACCTGATAGGTCAGCTTGGCAGCATAGCGGGAGATCTCCTGCGACTGCAGCCTGGATGTCTGCATCTCATAGCCAACCAGGGCGATCACGGCAGCCAGGCACAGCAAAAAGAGAAAACAGAACAACCAGCGCCACCAGGGACGACGTTTGCGCGTGTATTTGCCGTCCGCGCGTGGGACGGATGAATCCTGAGATGCCACTTTGTTCAAATCCGTCTGTTCTGATGCGCCCATATCAGCCCCACCATGGTTGCGCAATTTATTGTGTTTCACTCAAGCTTAGTCTTTTCAAGTCAATGGCTTGAAAACTATTGACCGCTTTGTAGTGATGGTAACAGGGCGATTATAAAAAGGGGAGCCGATTGTTGCAGCGCGCGAAGAGATCCGAGCTGATGGCGGAAAACAAAACACCGGCCAAAAGCCGGTGTTTTCAGGTAGCAGCGAAGCTGGACTACTTGCTGGAGCTCATGGCCTTGAGCTTGGAGCTCAGATCTTTACGCTCTTTGGACAGCTCGGCATTCTTGATGATGTGATCGTCGACACGCTCTTCATAGTCGGTACGCATGTTGGCGATGATGGCCTGAACCTCATCTATGCTCATGCCCGGCTTGATGTAGTCGCTCAGGTTGTCGAGCAGCAGTACCCGCTTCTGGTTATCACGGATCTTCTTCTCGTTGTCGGCGATCTCGCGCTTGAGTTTGTTCTGGCGACGGGACATACGCACATATTCCAATACATCGCTGAAGGTGGACTTGTTTACTTGTTCCATATCGATACCACTGACTTAAGGTTGATAAAAGCAGGCCAAGTTACGCCCGTACCAGAGAGAAAAAAGGAGAGGGTACAGGCAAACTCAAGATGCCCTTTACTCTACCGAGTTATGAAGCAGATACAACCCTAATTGCAGGCTTGGCGCCGGGTTTCGGCGGCAGAGAGTCGAGTGGAGAACCAAATGGACAGGCCACCATGAGGTAGCAATTACCACATCAGCAAACAAGGGAGCGAAGGGCCTTGCTGGTTGAGCTGAGGCGATATGAAACAGCTGGTTATGGGGTAATAAGAGATAAAATATAACCAGAATTGCGCAAAATGGCTGCTGACATGCCAATTTCAGGCAATAAAAAAGCCCGCTCAGATGAGCAGGCTTTCAATGTTGGGTGCCTGGCAGTGTCCTACTCTCGCATGGCGAATGCCACACTACCATCGGCGCTACCGCGTTTCACTTCTGAGTTCGGCATGGGATCAGGTGGTTCCACGGCGCTATGGCCGCCAGGCAAATTCTTCAATCCAGAAAGCTGACGTGAGTAACGACTGATTGGCTATTGCCTGGTCGCTATCACTGAATTAGGTAAGTAGTTCATGCACTTGCTACAAGGCCCAGAACACTTCTTGGGTGTTGTATGGTTAAGCCTCACGGGTAATTAGTATGGGTTAGCTCAACACGTCGCCGCGCTTACACACCCCACCTATCAACGTTGTGGTCTCCAACGGCCCTTTAGGACCCTCAAGGGGTCAGGGATGACTCATCTCAGGGCTCGCTTCCCGCTTAGATGCTTTCAGCGGTTATCGATTCCGAACTTAGCTACCGGGCAGTGCCACTGGCGTGACAACCCGAACACCAGAGGTTCGTTCACTCCGGTCCTCTCGTACTAGGAGCAACTCCCTTCAATCATCCAACGCCCACGGCAGATAGGGACCGAACTGTCTCACGACGTTCTGAACCCAGCTCGCGTACCACTTTAAATGGCGAACAGCCATACCCTTGGGACCGACTTCAGCCCCAGGATGTGATGAGCCGACATCGAGGTGCCAAACACCGCCGTCGATATGAACTCTTGGGCGGTATCAGCCTGTTATCCCCGGAGTACCTTTTATCCGTTGAGCGATGGCCCTTCCATTCAGAACCACCGGATCACTATGACCTACTTTCGTACCTGCTCGACCTGTCCGTCTCGCAGTTAAGCTGGCTTATGCCATTGCACTAACCTCCTGATGTCCGACCAGGATTAGCCAACCTTCGTGCTCCTCCGTTACTCTTTGGGAGGAGACCGCCCCAGTCAAACTACCCACCAGGCACTGTCCGCGATCCCGATTCAGGGACCTGCGTTAGAACATCAAACATACAAGGGTGGTATTTCAAGGACGGCTCCAGCGCAACTGGCGTCACGCCTTCAAAGCCTCCCACCTATCCTACACATGTAGGTTCAATGTTCAGTGCCAAGCTGTAGTAAAGGTTCACGGGGTCTTTCCGTCTAGCCGCGGGTACACCGCATCTTCACGGCGAATTCGATTTCACTGAGTCTCGGGTGGAGACAGCATGGCCATGGTTACACCATTCGTGCAGGTCGGAACTTACCCGACAAGGAATTTCGCTACCTTAGGACCGTTATAGTTACGGCCGCCGTTTACCGGGGCTTCGATCAAGAGCTTCGCTTGCGCTAACCCCATCAATTAACCTTCCGGCACCGGGCAGGTGTCACACCCTATACGTCCACTTTCGTGTTTGCAGAGTGCTGTGTTTTTGATAAACAGTCCCAGCCATCTGGTCACTGCGACTCCCAACTGCTCCATCCGCAAGGGACTTCACTGTCAAGAGCGAACCTTCTCCCGAAGTTACGGTTCTATTTTGCCTAGTTCCTTCACCCGAGTTCTCTCAAGCGCCTTGGTATTCTCTACCCGACCACCTGTGTCGGTTTGGGGTACGATGACTTGTAATCTGAAGCTTAGAGGCTTTTCCTGGAAGCAGGGCATCAATGGCTTCACCACCGTAGTGGCTTCGTCTCGTGTCTCAGTGTTGTGTCTCCGGATTTGCCTAGAAACACCACCTACGCACTTTCACCAGGACAACCGTCGCCTGGCCCACCTAGCCTTCTCCGTCCCCCCATCGCAATTACAAGTCGTGCAGGAATATTAACCTGCTTCCCATCGATTACGCCTTTCGGCCTCACCTTAGGGGTC
>NZ_CP064746.1:4315000-4400000 GCF_028751155.1 Aeromonas bestiarum
GGTCGGCGCCTATGGGCTGTTCGTCTGGGTTTATGCCCCCATACTGACCAGCCCCAGAGCGGATGGCCGTCCGGGCTGATCATCCGGGCTTATTCTCGGGGCCTGGCCGCAGGATAGTGGATCAGGTTGTGAAAGATCGCAGGGGCTATTCCCAGATTGCGATAACCATGGGGGCGGTCGGCGGCAAAGCGCACCGCCTCCCCTTGCACCAATGAACGCCACTCCCCTTCCACCAGCACCTCCATCAGACCACTGATGACGATGACATGCTCGGTTACACCGGGCTCATGGGGTTCGGATTCGCGCTGATACCCGGGTAGCAGCGTCAACTCAAACAATTCAAAACCAAATCGCTTCTCATAAGGAAATAAGGGAGCGACCTGCATGCCCTCTCCCGCAGGCTGCTGGCGAATGGCGTCGGCTGTTCGATAGAGCACCTCTCCCTGCGCTGCCGGGGCAGGCTCGATGAAGCTGGAGAAGGAGGCCCGAAAACCGGTGGCAATCTTCCACAGGGTCGCCACGGTGGGACTGGACTCTCCCCGCTCAATCTGCCCCAGCATGGCCTTGCTTACCCCTGTCTCACGTGCCGCCACATCCAGGCTCCAGCCCAGTTCGCTGCGCAACCCCTTCAGACGTTGGGCCAGATGCTGATTCATCTCTTGCATGACTGCCTCTTTGTTGCGCTTGCATGAATCGCCTTGTGCGCTATAGCGCACAGCGATATAGTCAGAGCACACATTGTACGTAATAACGCACAGCCCGTCACAGCTCCACAAGGACGTCACTATGCCCTTCGCCCTTCCCCACCTGGTGGCAGGTTTCATCGCCGTGATGGTCGGCTACACCAGCTCCGTCATCCTGATCATTCAGGCTGCTACGGCGGCGGGTGCCGATGCCGCCCAGCTTGCCTCCTGGCTATGGACGCTGGGTATCGGCATGGGAATAAGCTGCATCGGCCTCTCCTTTTATTACCGCATACCCGTACTGACCGCCTGGTCGACCCCGGGTGCCGCCCTGCTGATCACCAGCCTTGGCAACTTCACCCTGGCCGAGGCCATAGGCGCCTTCGTTATCTCTTCCCTGCTGATCACACTGTGCGGCATCAGCGGCTGGTTCGATCGCCTGATGCGGCACATCCCGGCTCCGCTGGCCGCCGCCATGCTGGCCGGAGTCTTGCTCAGATTCGGGCTGGATCTCTTCAAGGTCGCGCCACAAGATCCCTTGCTGCTTGGCACCCTGCTGCTGGCCTTCCTGCTGGGCCGTCATCTCTGGCCTCGCTACACCATGGTGCTGGTGCTGGCGATGGGAATAACCCTCTGTGCCCTGCGGGGGGATCTGCAACTCGACACGCTTCACTGGCAGCTCGCCAGCCCGGTCTGGACCTGGCCAAGCTTCTCCTTTAATGCCCTGTTCGGCATAGCCCTGCCACTGTTCATCGTCACCATGACCTCCCAGAACATGCCCGGCATTACCATATTGCGAGCTCACGGTTACCAACCGGCTACCTCATCCCTGATCACCTGGACCGGCCTGACCGGCCTGTTGCTGGCCCCCTTCGGTGGCTACGCCTTCAACCTGGCCGCCATTACGGCCGCCATCTGCATGGGCAAGGACGTGGATCCCGATGCCAGCCGTCGCTGGCCCGCCGCCGTCTGGGCTGGCGGCTTCTATCTGCTGACCGGTTGCTTCGGGGCAAGCGTGGCCGCCCTGTTCACCGCCTTTCCTGCGACGCTGATCACCTGCGTGGCCGGGTTGGCCCTGCTCGGCACCATAGGCAGCAGCCTGCACACGGCATTGCAACAAGACGAGGCGCGCGAAGCCGCCCTGCTCACCTTCATCATCACGGCCTCCGGGATCAGCCTGCTGGGTGTCGGCGCCGCCTGCTGGGGGCTGCTCGTCGGTGTCATCCTGCATCAAGTCAACCAGCGGAGAAACTGACCTGACCATCTGGGGAGCCTCCCGTGAGACACAGCACATAATTCAGAAAAATTGGTTCACAGCTGAAACTAATTGCCATTAAGTGGTGCCGAGGCACTTCTTCTTCCCCGATGTGTGCCTCTGTCAGACTCATAAACTGGAGAATAATAATGAGGAATCAGGCTGTCATTTTGTTACTGGCACTGCTGGGCGCCACCACCGCCCATGCTGCCGACTCGGATCGGGAGCTGGCACGCCAGCTCGCGCTGCAGCAGAAAAACCTGCTGCCACTGCTGAGCAATCAGGAGTACCAGAGCCCGCTGCCCAACCTGCTGCAGAAAGCCAGTCCAAGGCTGAAACGGCAGGCGAGCGATGCCAACCAGGCCGCCATCAGCCGGCAAGGGCTGGACGGCGAGGTCAAGCAGTTGATGCAACTGCGACTGGCCAACCCGGAGCAGGCCGCCGCACTGCAACAAGGGGTCGAACCCCTGGTTGCCTATGTACCGAGCGGAGATGAGAAGAGCTGGAGTGCGATCGAAGCTTTCGACAGCGCCGGCAACCCCGTCTATCTGGATGTGGACAAGGCGCCGGCGCGACCGGTCCTGGTGGTGGAAGCAGACCCCGTCAAGGCCAAGAACGCCGGTCTGAAGGTGATGCGCAAGGCGCTGGCCGCAGCCGATCTGCAGGCTGCCCCGCGCACCGCCGCCAGCACGGCACCGCTCAAGACCAGCATCCTGAAGAAAATTCGGTTGAAGGATGATCAGGAGCCCTGGCTGCTGGGTGCGGCCGAAGTGTATGCGGTGGTCGCCGGGGTCAATCCCAGCAGGGATGAGCCCGTGGTCGACATAGTCGACATGCCCTACCTCGACTATGACAACACCGACTACACCCCCAACCAGATCCTGGTGTACTGGGATCGCTACCGCTGGGGTGCCGTCGACATCGTCATGATGGAGCAGGACGACAACGTCAACTACAAGGAGCTGAGCGGCCTGTTCATCGATGCCCTCAAGCTCGCCTTTACCGCTGGCGGCGTGCCGGAGGCCCTGCCCTTCCTGGATCTCGGCGGCCGTATCGTCAAGGCGCTGCCCGACTCCTGGATGACCAACAACGACGACTATCTGGATACCTTCTACACCCTGGAGCAGGACCAGAGCTATCACCAGTATCCGGGTGCCGCCGGCAATGCAGTGATCGATCTCGAACCGAAAGAGATAGCCCCAACCCGGCCTTGATAATCCCCTATGACAAAAAAGCCAATGAGCGACTCATTGGCTTTTTTTGTGCCTGCGGCAACCTGTGTCAGGCTGGGTCCTTCGGTCTGACCCCCAGGGTATGGCAGATGGCGTAGGTCAGCTCGGAGCGGTTCAGGGTATAGAAGTGGAAATCTTTCACCCCCTCCTGGCTCAGCACACGCACCTGATCGATGGCAATGCTGGCGCCCACCAGGTTGCGGGTCATCTGATCGTTGTCCAGCCCCTCGAAGCGCTGATGCATCCAGCGCGGGATCTTCACGTTGGTAAAACCGGCGAACTTGGCCAGGGTCTGGTAGTTGGAGACAGGCAGTATCCCAGGCACGATTTCGGCATCTATGCCGATGGCGGCACAGCGATCCCGAAAGCGCAGATAGGTCTCCACATCGAAGAAGAACTGGGTGATGGCACGGTTGGCGCCGGCATCAATCTTGCGCTTCAGGTTGAGCAGGTCGGACTGCGCACTCCTGGCCTCGGGATGGCCCTCGGGATAGGCAGCCACCGAAATATCGAAGTCAGCTTCAGACTTGAGCAGGGCCACCAGATCGGTGGCATACATGTCCGGCTTGTCGAGTCCGGGCGGCAGGTCGCCGCGCAGGGCCACGATATGGCGGATGCCGCTGTTCCAGTAATCGCGGGCTATGGTGCGCAGCTCATCGCGGCTGGCATCGATACAGGTCAGGTGCGGCGCCGCGATCAGGCCGGTACGCTCCTTGATGTCCTTGATCACCTTGTGGGTGCGATCCCGGGTGCCGGAGTTGGCGCCATAAGTCACGGAGACGAACTTGGGTTCCAGCACTTTCAGCCGTTCGATGGACTGCCAGAGGGTGTTTTCCATCCCTTCACTGTTGGGTGGAAAAAACTCGAAACTAACCCCTATGTCACCGCTTAAATCGGCCAAACTCTGGTTGAGCGCCTCAACCTGACGTGCACTGTGAAATCCCATCTGCTCTCTCCCTGTCCCGCAACCCATTCCTCTACGTCAAAACGGATGTTTGGACGTCTAAACGTCTTTATATCTTTATGAGAAAACGGATCAAAGTCAACACTGATTTATGGATCGAGGCGAGAGGCTGGTGTTTATTTCGCAATTAACCTGAAGTAACGATTGGCACCCCATCCCAAAATCCGCGGAGTCGCGTTATGATGAACCCGGATCGTCCTGGACGTTCTGAATCTGCGTGTGATTGTTTGGCCGGAGGCTTCTCCGGCCCCTTTTTCAACCTATTCCCCTCCCTGCCGATAACCAATTGAGCCATTCGCAGGAGCCTCATCATGGATACCCACCCCGGCTTTGCCACCGACTTGCTGTTCGATCGCTATCAGGGCAACGTGGTAGATCATGAGCAATTCTGGGCCGTGCGCACCCCTGATGCCCCCGACTACTATTTTGGCAACTATCTGCTGCTCCCCACCCCGCCCAGCGATCGTGACAAGGGCTGGCTCGAGGCCAGCTTCGACAAGCTGATCGGGCAGGATCCCAGAGTACAACACCGCACCTTTCAGTGGCCGCTGGCCGCAGGCCAAAACAGCCGGGTCGCCGGTTTCGTGGCGGCAGGCTATCAATACATGGAGTGCGTGGTGCTGGCGCTGGATGCCCCCAGCTGGCATCAAGCAACGGTTGGCGATCTGGCGACGGATGCCCGTCCCTTCGAGTCCGCCGACTGGGATGAGTGGCTGACGTTTGAGCTCAATGAACGCGACCCTGGCCACTCGGTGGAGAGCTATCTGCCCTATCTGCAGTCGCGCCGCCACCTGTACGAGGCCATGATCGCGGACGGACTCGGGCAGTGGTGGGGGATCTGGCGGGAAGATCAGCTGGTCGCCAGCTGCGGCCTCTTCTTCACCGACACCATGGGCCGCTTTCAGCTGGTGCGCACCCATCAGGACTGGCGCAACCGGGGGCTGTGCCGCCAGCTGCTGAGCCAGGTCGCCCGTCAGGGGCTGGATCGCGTCAGCCAGCTCATCATAGTGGCCGACGAGCACTACCACGCCCAACGGGTCTATCGCTCGCTTGGATTTGCTCCGGTAGCGCGCATCGGCAGCCTCTGCCGCTGGCCCCACGAGGCACAATAGCCCGGCTGCGGGCAGCAATGAAAACGGGAGGCTGATGCCTCCCGTTGTTTATGGTGTTACCGGTTATTGCTGCGGCGTCTCCAGCTCGTTGGAGAGCGCCTGTTCCACCTCGGCCGACGGTACCGGCAATGGGGCCGCAGCGGCAGACGCTGGCGCGGTGGGTGTCACCGATGGCACGGGCGCGGCAGGAGCTGCTGTCACAGCCGGCGTCGCCGCGGATGGTGCGGCAACGGTGCCAGCCTCTGTGGTAGCGGGGGCTGCTGATACAGGGGGCGCAGATACATCGCATTGACAATCCTGTCCCTTGGCCTTGTTGCCCTGATGAGCGGGATACCAGCCTTTCAGCCCCTGCTCCAGCCGGTCGGCCGCCGCCTTGGGCTCCATCTTGCCGAGCAGCACAGCCTGACTCACCTCGGCCAGTTCGTCGCCCAGTTTTGGCTTGCCACGGGAGAGGATCTGGGTCGCCACCCGTATGGTGGAGTCACACTGATCGCGCCACTCCATCATCTCCTTCGCCGCCGGATTGGTGACATCGAAGAAGTGGTTGGAGAGGGAGAAGAACCCCGGCAGCGAGTTGGTATAGAGCTCGGCAAACTGGGGGGTGGTCAGCCACTGCAGGAAGGCCATGGCAGCCTCCTTGTTCTTGCTGGCCGGGTTCAGCCCCATGCCGATGTCGGTATGATCGGTAAAGAAGCAACCATCCCCCTGTTTCGCCACGGGCGGACGCATGACACCAAAGTCGACCTTGCCGGTGAAGGGGGCGATTTCCCAGGAGCCCGCCACATAGAAGGCGGCCTTGCCGGAGGTGAACAACTCATTGGTGGCGGCATAGTCCCGGCTCTCCCCTCCCTCACCCAGGTAGGGGCGCCAGCGGGCCAGCTCCTCGAACACCTTCACGTATTGCGGGTTGTCGAGTCGCTCCTGACCCCCGATCAGCGCCAGACGGCCGTCTTCCCCCTTCCAGTAGTTGGGACCTATGTTCTGGAAGCCGAGTTCGGACGATACCCAGCTTTCGGAGCCGCTCATGGCCAGCGGCACATAACGACCATCCGCCTTCACCTTGTCGAGCACGGCGAAGAAGGCATCGCGGGTTTGTGGCACTGTCAGGCCCAACTCACTGAATATCTTCTTGTTATAGAAAAAGCCGTGAATGACCGAGGCCATGGGCACGCAGAAAGTCTGGGCACCGGAGTCGGTTTGCCAGGGCGACTGGGCAAAACTAGGGAAGTTTTCCATCCCCGACATCTCGGTCAGCTCCGCCAGATGACCGGCCTTGAACAGAGCCAAGGAGTCGTCAAACGGACGGCAGGTGATGAGATCCCCCGCCTTGCCATCCTTCAGGCTGGCCCACAGGGTCGGCATGTAGTCGACGTTCTGCACGCCGTTGAACTTCACCTGGATACCCGGGTGGGCCGCCTCGAAGGCGGGAATGATCTTCTGTTCCCACAGGGCCTTGTCATCGATCCGCCAGCTCTCTATCACCAGCTCGCTGGCCATCAGCTGGCCACACAACAGGAGACTCAGGGCCCCAATCCACTTTTTAGACATAAGCCCTCCTAGACCTTGAAATGTGCGATCAATTGCTGCTGCTTGGCGACCAGATCCGCCAGCACTTCACTGCTGCTGGCCGACTCTCTCGCCTCCCGCTCAGTCTCGTAGGCCACGTCGGCAATGCCGGCGATATGGCGGGCGACACCCTGACTGACTGAGATCTGCTCCTGGGCGGCATGGGCAACCTGATCCGCCATCGACTTGATGGAGGTCATCCGCTCGGCGATGGACTGCAATGCCAGATCCATCTCGCGGGTCTGCTCGACGCAGCTGTGGGTCTGCTCCTGACTGCGACCCATCACTTCCACCACCTGCTTGCTCGAGTTTTGCAGGTTCTCGATCATCGCCTGGATCTCTTCGGTCGAGGTCTGGGTGCGGTTGGCGAGCGCTCGCACCTCGTCGGCCACCACGGCGAAGCCACGACCGGCATCGCCGGCCCGGGCCGCTTCGATGGCGGCGTTCAGGGCCAGCAAATTGGTCTGCTCGGCGATGCTGCGGATCACGTCCAGAATGCTGCCGATATTGTTGCTGAACTCGCCCAGCTTGTAGGTGATGCCGACGGCCTCTTCCATGGCGCCAGCCAGCTGCTCAGTGATGCGACGCGTGGTGGCCACCTTCTGGCGACCGCTGCGGGCCTCGTCATCGGCCAGATCCACTTCCCGCTTGGTGCCATCGGTGGAGCGGGCCACCTCGGTGGCACTGACCTCCAGCTCAGTGATGGCGGCGGCGACCTGATCGGTCTGGCTCTTCTGATCCTGCACCCGGGACATGGCGCGCTCGCTGATCTCGGCGGCGCGGCTCGCCTCATCCACCAGATGGCGGGAGCCCGCGTTGATCTGGGAGAGCAGTTCCCCCGTCTTGCCGGCCAGGGTATCGATGGAGCGGGAGAGGGTGCCGAACTCGCAGCTGCTGCGGTAGTTGATGCGGCGGGTCATGTCCCCGGCCGCCATGTAGTTCAGCTCCTTGTTGATCATCTGCAGCGGACGCTGAATGCTGCGCGCTGTTGTGTAGCCAATGATGAGCGCCGCCGCGGCCGAGATGGCGGCGACGATCAGGATCCAGAAGCTGGCACTGCTGACCGCATCATCCGCCGTGGTCCGGCTCTGACTGGCGATAGTCCCGGCCGACTGGCCCATCTCGTCGAGCAGGCTCAGGCTGTTGACCAGGCTGGCGTCGAGCTGCTGATTCAAGGTTTGCAGCGATGACGCCAGTTGCTGGGCATTGCGCATGGTGGCAAGCAAGCCCTGCTGGCCGAGCGCCAGCTCCTGCATGCGGTCCAGGTTGGAGACGAAACGCTGCTTCACATCGTCGGGGACCAGCACCCTATCGAGACGCTTGCGGGCCATCTCGATATCCTTGCTGAGCACCTTTTCCAGCTCATTGAGATCTGTCTTGGCATCGGCCCGGCGAATGTTTTTCAGATCCCGCGCTATACCCGAGGTGATGAGCTCGGCCTTGTTGCGCATGGAGCGCTTGCTGGCGGTCTGCTGCAGCAGCAGATCGGCCGCCCATTGGTAGGTGTCTTCCAGCCGGATGAAGGCGATCTCCAGCTTGTGGCGTTGATCGAGGGCGTTGACCCATTGGCTGTGCTGGGAGAGCACCTGCTCCGCCAGTCCATAAAACTGTTTGGTGGCGCCATCCACCTGCTGGAAGCGACCATTGGCCTCCGCCACGCCGGTGAACTTGTCCATCTCCTGGCTCAGCTGGCTGAATCGGGCCTGCTGCTCCTTGAACTGGCTGGCGAGTTGCGGCAGCTGGCTCGCTTCCTCACTGGTCCGGTAGACCAGCACCCAGCGGTTGCTGTCTTGCAGAGCGCCTTTCAGGCCCGCCACCGCAATCACCAGCGGCGTCGCCCGGTCTGAGACCTGCGACAGGCCGTCGTTGATACCCCTGATCTTCAGGGTGCTGATCACCCCAAGCAGGATCAACAGCAGCAGCATCAACACAAATCCGGCGATGATCCGCTGCACAATAGATAAACCCATGGAGACATCCTCACTCATTGGGGGAAGGTAACGTGAACATAGACACTATCGGCACAAGCGGCGAATTATAGAGGGGAGGGCGATGTTATTTTATTGATCTATATGGGGTTGGATCACAATTGGCGGGATCCGGCACAGGCATAAAAGGGCCCGGACAGTGCCGGGCCAAAGAGACGTGCTTAGCTGTACAGGCCGTGAGGAGGCCAACCTTGTGTCCTATCAGAAGCGATAGCCGACACCGAACATGAAGGCCATGGGATCGATGGAGGTCTTGATTCCATCACCACCATTTACATGAACTTCGGTATCAATATCCATGATCCAGGCGGAAGCGTTGACGAACCAGCGATCATTGATCGCCATGTCCAGGCCGACTTGGCCGGCAACCCCCCAAGAATCATCCAGTGTGATGTCATCATTGGCTAATGGGCCACGACCTTTTTCATCAAAGAAGTTTGTATAGTTGACCCCTACACCAACATACGGGCGAACCTTGCTCTTGGCATCACCGAAGTAGTACTGCGCCATCAGGGTCGGCGGCAGATGCTTGACCTTGGCAACTTCAGTACCAGCCAGACTCACTGAATGTGAAAAAGGAGTGGCTGCCAGCAGCTCGATACCCCAGTTGTCAGTAATCAAGTAGGAAAGGGTCAGGCCCAGCTGCATATTTGAGTCAATTTCAAATTCAGAACCAGAGCCCAGCACATCGTCACTGCTCGTTTGAGGGGAGACAAATGCCAGGCCACCGCGGACCAGAATATCGCCGGCCTGGTGGGCCATGGCGATGGGAGAGGCAAGTGCGGCTGCGATCATCAGCGGAAGGATCTTTTTCATCACATTTTTCCTTTTAGTTTTCGTTCTATGTTGCAAGCCTGAAAACTATAAAGGGATGTGAATGCGGAGTTATTGATTTAGCTCAAACGTTACCAATAAATAGATAGATGTGTACAGCAGCTTTCTACCCTGCCTGCAAACCGCAAAAACAAAGAAAAATCACCTGCATAACAATGAATTGGATAATATAGAACTGATATGAAACCCACTAAGAGACAATTGAAATATATCTTATTGCGGATTTAAACGGCGAGAAATGGTTGTTTCATCCTGGCAACAAGCGTATTTTTGCGGCCAATGTAGCGCAGCTGTAAGCGAAAGTTTATGAAAGAACAAACAAGACGGGAAAAGATCATCGCCATTCTGGCGGCCATATGGGGCATAGGATCCTTCCTGTTTATTTTATTGGGATTCATTCTCGGCATGGCGCTATTAATGCTGACCCGTTAAACCAGCTGGCCGACATGGGATGTCTGGCACGACAGCCACTCTCCCGCCACTATCTGCTCCGGGCTCAGCGCCCATTGCTCCCGGGCCAGCTCCCCACTGTAGCCCCGCCAGCGATCCCGCCCCTCCTGCTTGGCCCTGTACAACGCCATATCTGCCAGTTTGAAGCTGAGATTCCAGAACGAATCTTCCAGTTCCCGGTGCAGGGGATAGCTGCAATATCCCAGCGATGCAGTCATCTTGAGCGGCACCTCCTCGCGCCCGAATCTGTACTCGGCAATCTTGCGGCGCAAACGCTCGACCCGACTCGCGACCTGTGCCGCCTCCTCGCACGTGAGCAGCAGCAGGAACTCCTCCCCACCCAGCCGGATCAGCGGCTCCTCCTCACCGAGGGCGGCGCGCAGCAGTTCGGCGAGCTGGCACAGCACCAGATCGCCGATATCATGCCCGAAACGATCGTTGACCTGCTTGAAGTGATCCAGATCCAGGATCACCAGCATCCTGGCGGCGGTGACGTTATCCCGGCTCAGCAGCCACTCGTCGAGGTAGCGCCGGTTGAAGGCATGGGTCAGCGGATCCGTATAGGCGGCAGTCTCCATCTTGGAAGAGTGTGCCTGCAGGGCACTGTGGTGCAGACTGATCTTGGCCGCCATCTCCCGGAACTTGCGGCTGAGCAGGGCCATCTCCTGGCTGCTGTCGATGATCGGCAGCACGCTCACGTCCTGTTTCTCGCCAAATTTCTGCAGCGCCTTCACCAGCTCGCTGACCGGCCCCAGTACGATTGCCCGCAACCGCGCCAGCGCCATCAAGATGCAGGCCAGGCTGATCAGCAGCATGCCGACGAAGGTCCAGATAGCCCCCTCCATCGCCCCCTGCAACACATCACGATCGTCTTCCACTATCAGGGTCAGCACGGGGTCGCCATTGCTGTCGAGCAGCAGCCCCTCCCCTCTGACCCGCTGCAGCCCCAGGTCCACCAGGCGATAGCTCATCTGTGGCTTGAGTGGCTTGAAGGAGAGGAAGTTATCGGAAGGCTTCGGCTGGGAGAGGGTCAAAGAGAGGGCGGTACGCTCGGCCAGATCATGCAGATAGCGAGCATCCAGCCAGCGAGTCACCAGCAGATAGCCATTGGGTGTGGCGTTTCCCAGGGTGTTGGTCACCGGCTGAAGCGAGTAGATGAGCGGTCCCCACTGGGATCCTCTCACCCCGCTCAGGCTGCGCATCCCCTCCTGACGGGATTCACGCAACAACTGCAGCTTGAGGTCATCCAGGAAGAAGGGAAGCAGGGTCGTGTCCGTGCCTGGCGTCTCGGGCAGCAGGGTGCGGGTCCAGATCTCGGCCCCCTGCAAATCCATATAGCTCAATACGTTGAGTTCGAAATCCCGCATCGGGGTATCGACCAGCAGATTGGAACGAATATAGGCCTGATTGGGATGGGCCAGAAAGCGATAGCTCTCATCCCAGATGCCCCAATCCCGGGTGAAGGCATTGATGGCGTTGATGTCACCCTGTACCGCCTTGATCACCCGCTGCAGGTGATCCTTCATCCGCCGCTCCTCGACTCTCTGCGCCGCCGGCACCTGGGCCAGGGCGATCACTATGAGCAGCATCAGGATGGCTCCGGCCCAGACGGGAAACATGGAGTAGGCCAGCAAATGATCGATGGAGCGGGAAGGTTGAGCCATGAACGCCAATATCCTTTGGACGGCAAACAAGGGAGCGAAAACTGTCTTGCACCAAGTATGGAGTATCCGCCTCCTGGGGCGGCAACTGAATCACTTCCATAAAAAACAAGGGGCCCGGGGCCCCTTGTCTCATTGCTGCCGCGACTATCTTACCAACAGCGGGGCCAAGAAGCGCGCCGTATGAGAATCCTCACAGCGGCTGATCTGCTCCGGCGTGCCTGTCACCAGGATACGGCCGCCACCGGCACCGCCCTCGGGCCCCAGATCGACGATCCAGTCGGCGGTTTTGATGACGTCCAGGTTGTGCTCGATGATGACTATGGTGTTGCCCCGATCCCGCAACTGGTGCAGCACCTTGAGCAGTTGCTGTATATCGTGGAAGTGCAGGCCAGTGGTCGGCTCATCCAGGATATAGAGGGTCTGGCCCGTGTCACGCTTGGAGAGCTCCCGCGCCAGCTTGACCCGCTGCGCCTCGCCGCCGGAGAGCGTAGTCGCCGACTGGCCGAGCCGGATGTAGGAGAGGCCCACATCCATCAGAGTTTGCAGCTTGCGCGCCACCGCCGGCACAGGGTCGAAGAAGGCTCTGGCATCTTCCACCGTCATGTCGAGGATCTCGTGGATGTTCTTGCCCTTGTACTTCACCTCCAGGGTCTCGCGGTTGTAGCGCTTGCCCTTGCAGACGTCGCACGGCACATAGACATCCGGCAGGAAGTGCATCTCCACCTTGATGACCCCATCCCCCTGACAGGCCTCGCAGCGCCCCCCCTTGACGTTGAAGGAGAAACGACCCGGCTGGTAGCCCCGGGAACGCGCCTCCTGGGTGCCGGAGAGCAGCTCGCGGATCGGGGTGAACAGGCCGGTATAGGTGGCCGGGTTGGATCGCGGGGTACGGCCGATAGGGCTCTGGTCTATGTCCACCACCTTGTCCAGGTGCTCCAGCCCCTCGACGCTGCGATAGGGGGCCGGGGTAGACTCGGTCGCCTTGTTCAGCTCCCGGTGGGCGATACGGAACAGGGTGTCATTGATCAGGGTCGACTTGCCGGAGCCGGAGACGCCGGTGACGCAGGTCATCACCCCTATGGGCAAATCCAGGTTGACGCTGCGCAGGTTGTTGCCGCTCGCCCCCTTCAGTTTCAACCACTTGTCTGTGAGCGGAGTACGCACTTCAGGAATGGCGATCTGCTTGCGGCCGGAGAGGTAGTCGCCGGTCAGGGAGGCGGGATTGTCGATGATCTGCTGGGGCGTCCCCTGGGCCACTATGTTGCCACCGTGCACCCCGGCGCCCGGGCCTATGTCGAGCACGTGGTCGGCGAGGCGGATGGCATCCTCATCGTGCTCCACCACTATCACAGTATTGCCGAGGTCGCGCAGGTGGGTGAGTGTCTTGAGCAGCCGCTCGTTGTCGCGCTGATGCAGGCCTATGCTGGGCTCATCCAGCACATACATGACCCCCACCAGGCCGGCACCTATCTGGCTCGCCAGCCGGATGCGCTGCGCTTCGCCGCCGGACAGTGTCTCGGCGCTGCGGGACAGGCTCAGGTAGTTGAGGCCCACGTTCACCAAAAAGCCGAGCCGCTCGACGATCTCTTTCAAGATCTTCTCGGCGATCTGGGCGCGCTGGCCGGTCAGGCTCAGCCCCTCGAAGAAGGCGAGTGCATCACCGATGGATTGCTCGGCGATGGCGGGCAGGTTGCGGTTATCCACGAACACGTGGCGCGCCTCTTCCCGCAGCCGGCTGCCACCGCAGCTGGTGCAGGACTTGTTGGCTATGTACTTGGAGAGCTCTTCGCGCACCGAGTTGGACTCTGTCTCCCGGTAGCGCCGCTCCATGTTGTGCAGGATCCCCTCGAACGGATGCTTGCGCACCACCACATCGCCGCGATCGTTCATGTAGCGGAACTCGACCTCGGTACGCCCCGAGCCGCGCAGTATCACCTCCTGGGTCTTGAGCGGCAGATCCTCCCAGGCCGCCTCCAGATCGAACTGATAGTGATCGGAGAGGGACTTGAGCATCTGGAAGTAGTAGAAGCTGCGCTTGTCCCAACCACGGATGGCACCGTTGGCCAGGCTGATGGCCGGATCGCCTATCACCTTGGCCGGATCGAAATACTGCTGCACCCCGAGGCCGTCACAGGTGGGGCAGGCACCGGCCGGGTTGTTGAACGAGAAGATGCGCGGTTCCAGCTCCGACATGGAGTAGCCGCACTCGGGGCAGGCGAAGTTGGCGGAGAAGGTCATGGGGGCAACCCCCTCCTCCCCATCCATGGGCACCACCAATACGATGCCGCCGGAGAGGGTCAGCGCCGTCTCGAACGATTCGGCCAGACGCAGCGCCAGATCATCGCGCACCTTGAAGCGGTCCACCACCACTTCGATGGTGTGTTTCTTGTGCAGCTCCAGGGTGGGGGGATCGGAGAGATCGCACACCTCGCCATCGATACGGGCACGGATATAACCCTGCGCCGCCAGGTTTTCCAGCAGCTTGCTGTGCTCCCCCTTGCGATCCCGCACCACAGGGGCCAGCAGCATCAGCTTGCTGCCCTCGGGCTGGGCCAGCACCAGATCCACCATCTGACTGATGGTCTGGGCGGCGAGCGGAATGGCGTGGGTCGGACAGCGGGGTTCACCTACCCGCGCAAACAGCAGGCGCAGATAGTCATAGATTTCGGTAATGGTGCCGACGGTCGAGCGCGGGTTGTGGGAGGTGGACTTCTGCTCGATGGAGATGGCAGGGGAGAGCCCCTCGATATGATCCACATCCGGCTTCTCCATCAGGGAGAGGAACTGGCGGGCATAGGCGGAGAGCGACTCCACATAGCGGCGCTGCCCCTCCGCATAGAGGGTATCGAACGCCAGGGAAGACTTGCCGGAGCCGGAGAGACCTGTGACCACGATCAGCTTGTCGCGGGGCAGGATCAGATTGATGTTCTTGAGATTGTGGGTGCGGGCACCCCGAATCACGATTTTTTCCATCTTTTGCACGCTCGATACACAAACCAGAGCGAATCAGTATGGCATAGAGACTACTGGATGAATAGACAGGTTTTATCCATCATCCCCATCGATTTCAGAGATACTCCTTGGCCCAGCTCACCGCCTGCAACCGGTTCTTTACGTTCAACTTCTTGAACACGTTGTAGAGGTGTGACTTGATGGTGTGCTCGCTCACGAACAGGCTATCGGCAATCTCGGTATTGGAGGCCCCCGTCATCAGATAACGGATGATCTCCTGTTCACGCACGGTCAGCAGCGTCTGGTTGCGCAGGTGATGCTCCCTTCCCTTGCGGTAGTAGTTGACCAGATCACACAGCAGGTGGCGCGGGATCCAGTACTCCCCCTGCAGCACCTTGCGAATGCCGAGCACCAGCCGATCCAGCGGATCCTGGCGGAAGAAGAGTCCGCTGGTGTGGGGCCACATCAGCAGCAACTCCCGATCCGTGCTGGTCGGGGCGTTTAGCAACACTGTGTTGGCCTCACCGAAGCGGCTGGAGATCTCCCGCGGCCAACCCGACTGCTGGCTCGACTTGAGATAATCCAGATCGACCAGAAACAAGGGATGCGGCTCGAGTTCGTCCTGCTGCGGCAGGGTTTCCAGCATGCTCACCAGCAGTATGGGGAGCGCAAGTTGCTCGGTCAGATAGCTCTGAAAACTGACCGCCTGCACATTATTTTCGGTAACCAGTACGATGGGATATGGGGTGGTCATGAAGAGCACGTCCTTGAACATTCAGGCCATGGTTTTTTTTGGCAGCAGAGAGTACCAAGCCCCTCGATCGGCGCAGCATTAAAAAAGTATTAGACACAAGTGTGCCTCCTTTGAAACTCACCAATTTCCCAAGCAATACAAATGACTAGCCATACCCCCCCATTTGGGTGGAATGCTGGCGCCACGCCTGACAAAGGGTGTCACATCGCGGCAAACCCGCATTCCTGCGGCGATCTCGCCATGGGCACAGACACCCTGCCGTTCCTGCTCGCTTGCTGGTCGAGGTCTGCCTCGTGTAAGTTAATCTTTCGGTCCAGGTCCTGGGTGAAGGCTGAACGGGCAGGAAGATGTGCGCTCGTTCGCGCCAACTGTTACTATTGCGGGCAAAATCTGAAAGCGGGGCGTTGGCCAGCAGGCCGACTGAACCGGGTGCAGTCATCACTTGAGTGACGGTATCGTCCAGCGATGCTGCCTATCTGACAGAAAACAAACGATATGTTGAATTGGTCCGGGCATATGGCCTGGCCGGTATATAAAGGGTGGAAGAGAGATTATGGCCAGTCGAGGCATCAATAAAGTCATTCTGATCGGTAACCTGGGACAAGACCCGGAAGTGCGCTACATGCCGAGTGGCGGTGCCGTGACCAACATCACCCTGGCCACCTCTGAAACCTGGCGCGACAAGCAGACCGGCGAGCAGAAAGAGCGTACCGAGTGGCACCGCGTGGTGTTCATGGGCAAGCTGGCCGAAGTGGCTGGCGAGTACCTGAAGAAGGGCTCCCAGGTCTATGTCGAAGGGAAACTGCAGACCCGCAAGTGGCAGGATCAGAGCGGCCAGGAGCGCTACACCACCGAAGTGCTGGTAGACAGCTTCAGCGGCGTGATGCAGATGCTGGGTGGCCGTCCGCAAGGTGGCGCAGGTCAGAGCATGGGCGGTCAGCCCCAAGGCAACTGGGGTCAGCCACAACAAGCCGCCCAGCAGCCAATGAACCAGGCTCGTCCTGCCGCCGCGCCGCAGCAGAACATGCAGCCGCCGCAAGGTGGATACGGCCGTCCGGCACAGCAGCCCCAGTCTGCACCGCCGGTATACAACGAGCCGCCGATGGATTTCGACGACGACATCCCGTTCTGATCGGCAACGCATTGCCAGAAGGCCCTGTTCATTCAGGGCCTTTTTTTGCCTGTTATTGACGCAGGCTCGCCATGCAGTACTGTTCCTGTGCGGACTTGCCGGGTATTTTCCCCGCATGAGATGCCTTGGGCTTATGATCAGGGCGACCAGTTTGCCAGAGAGAACACATGGGGTTTTTGTATCGCATTCTACTGCTCGCTGTTTGCCTGACCGCCACCCTGGCGGCGCCCTTGCTCGCGGCAGCCGAGCCGCTGCGGGTGGGCGTCAGCTTCGCCATCCCCCCTTATGTGATAGAGGAAGAGGGCCGCGGGATCGAGCTCGATCTGCTGAGAGAGGCCTTTCGCAACAGCGGCTATGAGCCCAGTTTTGAATATTTGCCGCTGGAACGTACCTTCCGGATGCTGGAGTCCGGCAAGCTGGATGCCATCATCAACGTCAAACCCGGCATGCTGGGCGATGTTTTCCTGTCACAGCCGGTGATCGCCTTCCACAACCGGGTATTCACCCTCAGCAAGACCCATATCAGCACCCTGGATGACATGAAAACGCTGCGAGTCAGCGCCTTCCAGCGCGCACGTCAGGTGCTGGGAGGCGCTTTCGCCAGCATGGCCGATCAGAATCCCCGTTATGAGGAGGTCGCCAAGCAGCAGGGGCAGGTTCACAGATTGATGCTGGGACGGGTGGATGCCGTGGTTCTGGAACAGCGGGTGTTTTACTACTATCTGGCGCAACTGGCCGACAGCAAGTATGGCGCCGAGCTCTACGCACCCGGCCGGGTCAGACAATATGACCTGTTTGCCCCGACCCAGTATCACTTTGCCTTTCGCCAGGCGGTACAACAGCGCTGGTTTGATCGCCAGTTGAATGCCATGCGGGCCGATGGCCGGTATCAGAAGATCTTCGAGACCTATGGCGCCACGCCTTGAGCCAGAAACATAAAAGCCAGCCTGTGACAGGCTGGCTTGATACTGGCTCCGGAGGAACTACAGCGTGGAGGAGCGTTACTTGATCGCGCTGCCGTTTTTCAGATCTGCTTTCTGACGTTTGGCTTCGCGCTTCTCTTTCAGTGACAACTGCGGCTTTTTCTTGGCATCTTTGCCGTTGTGATGTTCTTTGTTACTCATCATCAAACTCCAAAAATGTTACCCAGACAGTTGGAACCCAGGTTCCAGCATGCCATCCGAATCGTAGACTTCAGTACGCTTTCAGTGACGACCTGTTGATCGCACTCACTTCAGCATACCCCCAATCTTGCGCAAGAATCCACCCTCATCAGTCAGGCTTCATTCTGGGCCGGGTTTCGGCGATCTCGAGGCACGACGGGCGATGGCATGAACGGCCAGAAAACCTGAATATTCCTTATAAAATCTGGCCCCTTCGACTTATTTAATTACCAACTGAAATAAATCACCAAAAGCAGAAGACAACTATTAATTAAATGAGAAGAGATAATTTAGATAAGCATTCTCACTCTCGCCAGAAACAAAACGTTACAACCTGCCGCAGCCGTTTTATTTTCAAGCTGATATTATCCAACCCTATTTGCGAAAATATTATATCGAGAATAAGGATATCCCATGACCAGAAAAACCAGAGCGGCCTTGGTCTCGGTTTGCTCCAATATCACACTGATTATCATGAAGATATTTGCCGGGATCCTGAGTGGTTCCGTCAGTATTATTTCCGAAGCCATCCACTCGGCAATGGACCTGGTTGCAGCCCTCATCGCCCTGTTTGCGGTACGTCGGTCGGATATTCCACCCGATCAACGCCACCCCTATGGCCATGACAAGATCGAAAACGTCTCCGGCGTCATAGAGGCCCTGCTGATCCTGCTGGCCGCGGGCTGGATCATCTTCGAAGCCATCGGCAAGTTGATCACACCAACGCCGATCGAAAGCGTGGGCTTTGGCGTGCTGGTCATGCTGATCTCGGCACTGGTCAACAGCGGTGTCTCCACCTATCTCTACCGGGTAGCGAAAGAAGAGGAATCTGTCGCTCTGGCCGCCGATGCCCTGCACCTCAAGGCCGACGTACTGACCTCTCTCGGGGTCGCAGTCGGCCTGCTCGGTATCTGGATCGCCGACGGGCTGGGCTACAACCTCTATCTGCTCGACCCCATAGTGGCCATCTGCGTGGCGATCTTCATTCTCCGGGAAGCCATCACCATGCTTAATCAGGCCTTTCAGCCCCTGCTGGATCACAGCATGAACGAGGAGGAGCTGGCCATCACCACTCAGGTGATCGAGCAGTGCTGCCCCGAGCATGGGGGTTTTCACGCCCTGCGCAGCCGTCAGGCCGGACGCCGTCGTCACATAGATTTCCACCTGACCCTGCCCAAGGAGATGAGCATAGAGCACTCCCATGCCATCTGTGACCGGATAGAGCAGGGCATAATGCGCCACCTGCCCCATGCCATAGTGCTGATCCATGTCGAACCGAGCGGCCACGGTTGAGAGACGTGCGGTGTAAACCGGAAAATGCGAGAAATCTGTAGTGAACTGGCAGATAAATAACGGAAAAAAGCGTGGAACCCGCACTTTTATGGCCATAGAGCACATTGCGTAAGAAATAGTCGGCGAAAATGTGTTAGGGTATCCCATCCCCCAGCCGCCAGGAGCGCGCCGTGAAAAAGTTGGAAATGAAAGACCTCACCGAGGCCGAAAAGGCCGAGATAACCCTGTTGCTCCAAAAAGCCCAGGCCAATGCTGACCATCAGCTGACCAACGCAGAACGTAACAGGATCCGTGAGGAAGGCCGGCTTAAAATCGTGGCAGATCGTGCAGAGGCGGCCAAGGTGGCCTCCAAACTGGCTCGGGAGAAGGCCAAAGAGCGGGCCAGAAATCAGGTCTTGCCAGAAACCTTCAGCTGGATCGACTCCGTCAGCAACAAGTTTCGCAGCAAGCGCTGAGTTAGCGCCGTGTTGATGAGCGCCCACCCACACCAGACCGGTGTGGGTGGGCGTTTGCCATTAAGGCCCTGCGGCAACCAAGGAAGAGCTCTTCTATACCGCTCTTGATCAGGAACGCCTCTACGCCAGCCAGAAAACAGTCCCAAAAAGCTCAGCGCCAATCATAGCAGGCGTCAGCATAGCAGGCGTCAGCGCTCAATCTCGCCAGTGAACGCCGTGGCTCATGTGACAATATGAAGTTGGTAGCAGGTCGATAACCAGAAATTAATATGGAGATAAAGTTTGCTTTAACGAAGAGAGCATGTTTTAATCTCTCTCGATGGTTCGGTAGTTCAGACCTGATTATGTTAGGCAGTCATTTTAGTAAAGCAGTGATTAGTATAAGAGTTATCTACGATAGTTCTTATTAAATAATTCTCCTTCTTTAGTGCTCCCCATACGTATTGCTGACGAAAAATCATAGATTGCCAAATTTTGGCACTTAAAACACTATTTTAGGAAATTATTATGTCTAACAAAATGACTGGTACCGTTAAGTTCTTCAACGCTGAGAAAGGTTTTGGCTTCATCTCCCCGGCTGACGGCAGCAAAGACGTGTTCGTACACTTCTCCGCTATCCAGTCCACCAGCTTCAAAACCCTGGACGAAGGTCAGCGCGTTGAGTTCACCATCGAGCAAGGCCAGAAAGGCCCGGCTGCTGCCAACGTAGTTGGTCTGTAATTCAAGCAAGAAAGCCTTCACGCTCGCTAACGCCTGCTGAGAAGACCTTCTGCAAGAATTAAAAAAACCCGCCAAGGCGGGTTTTTTGTTGCCTGCGATTCAGCATTTTCCCTCCCCCCAGACTCTTTTTCCCTCTGTTTAGCCATTCTGCCTCACCCCTTCTCTTCCGGTATCCCTCCTGCATCTCCTGGTTGGCGCTAGCATGACAGCACAACCTTAATGAGATTAATTATCGTTTACACATCATTCCATGATCATTACAATGCCTGCCGACAAACGGGAGGATTATCCAATTGAACCTGCCCGGTCCGGGTTTCACGCGGGATGCGGTGAAACCACCCCATAGATTCACCCAAAGGATGAATGCATCTTCTTACTAAAAGAGTTCAGGCCAACATGATAAAAATGCACCGCAACAAGCTGACCACGCTCATTCTCGCCGCCCTCGCCTCTCACGCCTATGCCGCCGAACAGGAGGTCATGGTCGTGACCGCCTCCGGCTTCCAGCAGAAGATCGAGGATACCGCCGCCTCCATCTCGGTGGTGACCCGCGAGCAATTGGAAAAACGCGCCTATCGCGACGTGACCGATGCCCTGAAAGACGTACCGGGCGTGGTGATCACCGGGGGTGGCAGCAGCAGTGACATCAGCATTCGTGGCATGGGCTCCAAATACACACTGATGCTGGTGGATGGCAAGCGGGTCGACAGCCGTGGCACCCGCCCCAACAGCGATGGCCCCGGCATAGAGCAGGGCTGGTTGCCACCGTTGCAAGCCATCGAACGGATCGAGGTGGTACGCGGCCCCATGTCCTCCCGCTACGGCTCGGACGCCATGGGCGGCGTCATCAACGTCATCACCCGCAAGACCGCCAGCATGACAGCCTGGCAGGGGTCGCTGCATGCCGACTCCACCTTCCAGGAGAACAAGGACTCCGGCGACATCTTCCAGACCAACGCCTATACCGCCGGTGCCCTGGTGGATGGACTGCTGGGGGTGCGCCTGAACGGCCAGCTCTCCCACCGCGGTGAGGATCAGTTCCAGAACGGGTTCGCCGAGCAGGAGATGCGCAGCGGTACGGCCGTGTTCAGCCTGACCCCGGACGAGCACAATCGCTTCGACTTCGAGGCCAGCCGCGGCCTGCAGGATCGTGATCGCACACCGGGTGAATCCCTCTCGGCCAAGTCCAAACCCAGCCTGAGCACTTACGAGCGCACCAACTACGCCATCACCCACGACGGCCGCTATGACTTTGGCTCCTCCACCAGCTATCTGCAGCGGGAAGAGAACACCAACCCCGGCCGCCAGATGAAGCTGATCAACACCATAGCCGATACCCATACCCAGTTTGAGCTGGGGGATCACTACCTGAGCGTGGGTGGCCAGTACCGCTACGAGGATCTGCAGGATCAGGGCAACCAGCTCAATGTGGCCAACCGCGCCAATCAGCTGACCCGCTGGAGCTGGGCCATGTTCGTGGAAGACGAGTGGGCACTGACCGACACCTTCGCCCTGACCGGCGGCGTGCGCATGGACAGGGATCAGAACTACGGTACCCACTGGAGCCCGCGTCTGTACGGAGTCTGGCATCCGGCCGAGTTCTGGACCTTGAAAGGGGGCGTCTCCACCGGCTACCGTTCACCGGATCTGCGCATGTCGGCCGCCAACTGGGGCCAGGCCACGGGGGGCGGCACCCAGGACGGCATGCTGGTCGGCAGCCCGGAACTCAAGCCGGAAACCAGCGTGAGCCAGGAAATCGCCCTGCTGTGGGATGGTCAGGAAGGGCTGAGCACCGGGCTGACCCTGTTCAACACCGACTTCGAGGACAAGATCTCCGAGATCCGCCGTTGCACCAGCAAGAGCGACCCCTCCTGCACCCTGAACGGTCACACCTATGACTTCATCAGCGACCGCATCAACGTCGACAAGGCGAACATGCGCGGGGTGGAAGGGACTGCCAACTGGACCATCAATGAAGAGTGGTCGCTGGCCTCTAGCTACACCTTCACCCAGTCCGAGCAGAAGAGCGGCCCGATGGAAGGCAAGGCACTGAACCAGATGCCGCGCCACATGTTCAACACCACGGTCGACTGGCAGACCACAGAAGAGGTCAGCCTCTGGTCCAGGGTCAACTTCCGCAGCAAGACCTCCGATTACCTGAGCCGGGTCAAGATGGCAGAGGGCACACCTTCTTACACCTTCTTCGACACGGGTCTGGTCTACAAGGCCAACAAGAACCTGAACGTGACCGCCGGCATCTACAACCTGTTCGACAAGACGGTGGATTACACCAGCTTCGGCACCGTGCTGGACGGTCGTCGCTACAACCTGGGGATGACCTACAACTTCTGATGATGAGCCGCCGCCCCCCGGGGCGGCGGCCTACGCTTCTGCCGCATTCTCCTTCTCCTCGGCATAACAGGCCGCCTGCCAGGTATTGCGCCCCAGCGACTTGGCGCCATACATCAATCTGTCTGCCTGCAACAACACCCGCCTGCCATCGGCTCTGACGCCATCCGGCACCCAGACGGCCCCGGTACTGATGGAGAGCCCCAGCTCACCGGCACTGGTCTGCAACTTGTGCAGACTCACTTCCCGACCTATCCGGCTGGCCCAACCTTGCAGCGAAGCCATATCCGCCATCGGCAGGCTGATACAGAACTCCTCCCCCCCGATACGGGCAAACAGCGCCCCGTCCGGCAACACCAGCCGCACCCGTTCGACCAGCGCCGAGAGCACCTCGTCACCGACCCCGTGACCGAAGTGATCGTTGATCCCCTTGAAGCGATCTATGTCGAACAACAGCAGGGCCGAGGCCTGTCCGCTGGCCAGCCGCTGCTCAAACTCGGGCAGAAAGGCGCGCCGGTTCAGGATCCCCGTCATGGAATCTGTGCCGGCGAGGCGCTCAAGCCGCGCATTGGCCTGGATCAGCTCGGCGGTACGGCTCGCCACCGCCCGTCGCAGTTGCACTATGTAGACCAGCAGCACCATGCCTCCCAGCGCCAGCAACCAGGGCCAGAGGTGGAGTGGATAGACTGTCTCGATATGCATCCACTTGCGGATGATCCGCTCCCGATCCGCCACACCCAGGCGGGAAAACCCCAGCTCCAGCTCCTGCAACAGGGCCTGATTGCCCTTGGCGACCGCAAAGCGTATCTCGTCGCTGTAGAGGTGGCGTACCGGGATGAAGCGGCTGGGATCCGCCGAGGTGTAGATATAGAAGTTCGCCACCTGCAGATCGGCGATGAAGGCGTCCAGTTCACCGCTGAAGGCGGCGCGCAGCATGGCATCGTTGTCACTGAAGGTTTGCAGGTGGGTGGTGGGGAAGTGCTTGCGGGCGTAATACTCCTCATACCCTCCCGCCACCACACCCACACTCTCGTGCTGCAGGTAGTAGTTCACATCCGTGCCGCGCAGGGAGTTGGCAAAGAACAGCTGGGAATCGAGACGGGAGAGCCCCTGGCCATAGTCATAGAGCGGATTGCGCTCCGGTGACCAGAGCAGGCCGCCATGGACATCGGCCTCGCCGGTACGCACCAGATCCAGCGAGGTCTGCCAGTCCACCAGTTTGAACTGGATCGGGCGACCGGTGACACGGCCATACTCGCGCCAGAGATCGATCAGCAGGCCATCCGGCTGCCCCTCCTCATTGATGTAGGAGAAGGGCTGCCAGGCCTTGGAGTTGGTCACGATCAAGGGTTTGGGGGCTGGCGTTGCCCAGGCGGGCAGCCACAGCAGACAGAGCAGGAGGCAGCATCCGCTGCGCACCCGCCATCCAGAACCAGAAGAGACCGCCATTCCTGCACCAACCTTGCTATTGGCCGTCTATGCGGCCATTGATTATCGCCACCTTCAGCATAGAAGAACAAGCATGACCGAGTATGAAATTGGCGTGATTTCAGTCAGATAACAGCAAGATAAACATGGGGAGGGCGCCTGGTCGGCGCCCTCCCCAGACAGATGTCACTATGCTCACAGCGGCAGGCTGATCCTGGCCTCCAGCCCGCCCTGCGCGCGGTTGTGCAGGGTCAGCTCGCCACCGTGCTGGTGCACCAGGGTGCGGGCGATGGAGAGTCCCAGTCCCACGCTGCCGGATTCGGTGTTGCGGGCCTCATCGAGCCGCACGAACGGCTTGAACACATCCTCCAGCCGCGCCGGATCTATGCCGGGCCCCTCGTCACAGACCCGGATCAGCAGCTCGCTGTCGGTACGCTCCAGCGATACCTCGGCGCTGCCGGCGTACTTGATGGCGTTGCCGATGAGGTTTTGCAGCACCCGGCGCAGGGTGTTGGCGCGGCAGGCATAGACCTGCTTGCCCTCGACCATGCAGGTGACCGGCTGGCCGGTATCGGCGTAGTCATCGCACAGGCTCTCCAGCAGACTGACCAGATCCAGCTCCCGGGTCGCCTCCTGCTGCCCCTCCTCCCGGGCGAAGCTCAGGGTGGCCGCCAGCATCTGCTCCATCTGTTGCAGGGTCTGCTGAATCCGCTCCTTGTCCTCCCCCTCGTCCAGAAACTCGGTGCGCAGCCGCAAACTGGTGATGGGGGTGCGCAGGTCGTGGGAAATGGCCGCCAGCATCCGGGTTCTGTCCTGCACGAAGCGATCGAGGCGGGTGTGCATGCGGTTGAACGCCTGGATCGACTCGCGGATCTCGGTCGGCCCCACCTCCCGCAGCGGCTCTATGTCTTCGCCGCGCCCCAGCCGATCCGCATTGGCGGCCAGCTGCTTGAGCGGCTGGGTGGCCCGCCGGAACAGCCAGATCATCAGGCCTATCACCAGACTCGCCACCAGCATCAGGTTGAAGGTGGTCTGCCAGGACCAGCTCGCCGACTCTTTGTCCACCAGGGAGCTGAACTGCAACCAGCCACCGCGTGGCAACTGAATCGAGCCATACAGCCGCATGTCCTGCGGCGGCGGCATCCCCTTGCGGTCCTTCATCATGCGGGTGTGGTGCTGCCAGGCGCGGCTGCGCTGGGCGTCCTGCTTCAGCTCGGCACTGATCTCCACCATCAGCGACGGCGGATAACCGAGCCGGGAACGCACCTGCTGCTCGAAGCGGGGGCTGCGGTTGTCCGGTTGCAGCGGCTCGTCGGCGAGGCGCAGCAGCAGGGTTTCGCTGCGGCTCGCCTTGAGGATCTCGTCATAGAGCGAAGGCGGGGAGAGGGCCAGCAACCGCGCCACCGAGACGATGCGCTGCATGGCGTTGCGGCTGTTGACATAGCCGAGCGCCTCCTCCCGATCCGAGCGGTAGATCTGGATGCTGAGCAGCTGGATCAGCACCAGCCCGGCCAGCGCCACCAGTATGATCTGGCCGGTCAGCCCCTTGGGCCACAGTCGGGAACAGAGTCGCTTGATCATGACCACGGCGTCACACCTGGGTCACGTCGGCGGCGAACAGATAACCGCCGCCCCAGATGGTCTTGATGAGCTCGGGATTCTTGGGATCCCGCTCCAGCTTGCGCCGCAACCGGCTCACCAGGGTATCTATGGCCCGGTCGAAGGCCACCGCCTCGCGGCCCCGGGCCAGATCCAGCAGTTGATCCCGGCTCAGCACCCGCTGGGGGCGCTCCAGAAACACCCGCAGCAGGTCGAATTCGGCGGTGGAGAGGCTCAGCCCCACCCCTTCCTCATCCACCAGTTCGCGGCGATTGATGTCGAGCAGCCAGCGATCGAAACGCAGATCCCGGGTCAGGGTCTCGGGGGCGGGTTGCGGCTCGACCTGGGTGCGTCGCATCACCGCCTTGATGCGGGCCAGCAGCTCGCGCGGATTGAACGGCTTGGCGAGATAGTCATCGGCGCCCATCTCCAGCCCTATGATGCGGTCCGTCTCCTCCCCCATGGCGGTGAGCATTATGATGGGCAGGCTGGATTTGGCCCTCAGCTCGCGACACAGGGTCAGGCCATCCTCCCCCGGCATCATCAGATCCAGCACCAGCAGATCGAACTCCCGCTCCTCCAGCAGCCGCTTCATCTCCTTGCCATCCCGGGCACAGCTGACCCGCAGGCCATGCTGCTCCAGAAAGCGTTTCAGCAGATCGCGGATCTCGCCGTGATCGTCGACGACCAGAATGTGGGTGCTGCTTTGGTTCATGAGGGCCTCTCCTGTTAGAGCTGGCACGAGTATACGAAAATCTGTCGGACGGTTTGTGTCAAAGTGTGCCAGATCAGCAAGATGCCACACTCTGCTACAAAAAAGCGGTCACTCGGCAAAGTTGAGACACAAGGCGAGGGTTTACTGAGGGCACACCAACTCGTCCATATTTGCTCATTGCAGGAGACAGGCCATGCTCGCCCTTACCACGCCCTTCATGCTGGCTTATGCCGCCAGCGAGGCCCTTGCCAGAGCGGCGGCCAAGCCGCATCAGCCCGCACAGGCCAGCAGCCTGACGCAAGCTTCCCCCCTGGATGACGATGAGGCCGGCCTCTGCCCGCCCGGCGAGACACACTTCCCTTCCCCATGATGACAGGCAGCGCCCGATTGTTAGGGCGGCGCCTGGCACCATGACACACAACGCCGGCATCCTTCGGCGAGCCATACCAAGGAGACAATGATGATGAAAAAGACCCTGACCCTGTTCGCACTGGCCGGACTGGCCCAGATCGGCATGGCACAAGCAGCCATTCCGGCCGACGTCAGCGCCGCCCCCGGCCTGCTGTTCGTCAACTGGCACGATGACGCCAGCAGCAGCAACGCCAACCCGACCCTGATGATCCGCAACGCCTCCGGCGACGTGCTCAAGCGGGTGCCCGCCGAGTTGAAAGGGATGCAGCAGGTACGACTGCCGATGAGAGCCCAGGGCAATCTCACCCTCAGCCTGGACGGTGAAAGCGACAGCTATCGCATGCCTTACAGCGTTGGCAGCGGCCGCCAGCGCTGAACCGAGCCATTCACGTCGTGGTTTTCTCACGATAACCATGTTGCCTGACCGGTGACATGAAATACCCCGCCAGAGACGCTGTCCGGCGGGGTATTTCATTTTCCGCCCCTGAGAACGCTATTCCGGCCCCAGGCCGGCGCGTATTTTGCCAGGCGGATTGGCGCTGGCTTTTCAGGGTGACAGGCCTATCCTCGAACACTGTGACAGGCCCGGTTTTCGTTAACCCACAGCACAGCCTCACAGTGTCACACTCTGCTACAAAATAGGCTTCAACTGGCAAAGTTCAGACACCAGTCTGGTGTTTACTTAGGGTCAAGGCGAGCAAGCCGAACCCGAACTCAATCCGCGAGGAGATAGACCATGAAAACCCTGACCAAAACCCTGCTGACCGCCACCCTGATCCTTGGCCTGCCGCTCGGCGCCTATGCCGCCAGCGAAGCCGTCGCCACCACCCAGGCCGGCATGATGACCGACTGCCCCATGGATGGCAGCGGCATGATGGGCGGCAAGCACCACGGTAGCCGCCATGACAAGATGGCCCGCATGCAGAACATGACCCCGGAGCAGATCCAGACCAACCTGCAACAGCGCTACGACAAGATCGAAGACCCGGCCAAGAAGGCCGAGTTTGTGAAGAACCTGACGCTGCGTGCCGACGGCATGACCAAGCACGCCGAGGCGATGAAGCAGTTCGCCGAAGCGCACCAGTAAACGCATCTCGACCTGCAACAGGGTGGCCTAGGCCACCCTTTTTCGTTTCCCTCTCCCGCTCGGCCGCTCGCCCTCTGCGATCCCCCGGCCCCCCTCATTTCCCTTCGCCTCTGCTCCGGGTTCTGTGAGCGATAACAAACGTTTTATGTTCGAAATAGCTAATAATGGCGACTCAAATAACAAGGCCATGCAAGACAGTGCCAACAATAGACAGGAGTCGTTATGGGGTGGAGTCTGGGAACAATCAAGGGAAGATATACAGCCGTCTTCGTGGGATTCATGGCGCTGGTGTGTGCCCTGACGGTGATCGGCATCCAGATCTGGATAAAGCCGGCGCTGCAGAAGGCCGGTGAGCAGAATGTGGCGCTGCGGGTCAGCGAGATAGCGACCGACATCCGCGATCAGCTCAACGGGGTGCAGAGCCAGTCTCGCAGCATCACCCAGCTGGTAGCCCAACTGCCGAGCGAGCAGATCGATGCCCTGCTGCCGGCGCTGATCGATCAATACGGCAATGCCATGGTATTTGGCGGCGGCATCTGGCCACTGCCGGACCAGCGGGAAGCGGGCCGCGCCAAGTTCAGCACCTTCTACCACAGGGATACGGCCAACAAGCTGATCCCCAACAGCTACTGGAACTCGGCCGAGGCCCCCAACTACTTTGAGCAGCCGTGGCACAAGGCTGGCCAGCAGGCGCCGCAGGGCATGTGCGTCTGGGCCGCCGCCTACAAGGATGGCGCCAGTCAGCAGCCGAGAACCAACTGCGCCATGGGGATCTACCGCAATAGCGCCCTGTTCGGGGTATCGACCATAGATGTGACCCTGGGCTTCTTCAACGATCTGGTGGCCAGGAAAGAGCAGGAGATCGGCGGTCAGGTGATGATAGTCGAGGCTGACGGCAAGATCCTGAGCCGAAATGCCCGCCTGAGCGGTGACGTTGTGCTCGGCAACCTCTCCGCCCACACCGATTACCCCTTCGCCGGCGCCATCGCCAGCCTGCTCGGCCAGAGCCAGGGCAAGGGGCTGCTGCGCACCAGCTTCCAGGATCAGGGAGAAGAGCAGACCCTGCTGCTGCAAGCCATAGAGGGCACCCCCTGGTTGCTGGCCACGGCCCTGCCGACCAGCACCCTGACCCAGGACAGCCAGGACGTGCTCACCACCTTGGCCGCGATCCAGCTGCCCCTGGTGGGACTGTTGTTCGTGCTGATGCTGCTGGCCATCACCCAGCTCGGCAGCCGGCTGCAGACCCTCAAGCAGAATATCGACGCCCTCTCCGCCGGCGATGCGGACCTGACCGCCCGCATCCAGGTGAAGGGCCACGACGAGCTGGATCATATCGCCCTGTCGGTGAACCGCTTCATCGCCTATCTGCAGCAGATGATGGTGCAGGTGACAGACGCCACCGACCTCATCACCCGCGAGCTGGCACAGCTCGATCAACAGACGGGTCAGGCGCGGCGGATCCTGAGCGAGCACGCCGCCGAGACGGATCAGGTGGTCACGGCCCTCACCGAGCTCAGCTCCACCGCCGACAGCGTAGCGCAACACGCCAGCGACTCGGCGAGCTTCACCGAGACAGCCAACGGCCAGGCCGCCAACTCCCGCAAGGTGGTGGGATCGGCCTCCGCCAGCGTGGTGGCGCTGATCGACGAGGTAGATTTCGCCGCCGCCAAGGTGCTGGAAATGCAAGAAGATGCCAAGCAGATCGGCAGCGTGCTCGGGGTGATAGGTGGCATAGCCGCCCAGACCAACCTGCTGGCGCTCAATGCCGCCATAGAGGCGGCGCGGGCCGGTGAACAGGGCCGTGGTTTCGCCGTGGTGGCGGACGAGGTGCGCGCCCTGGCGGCCCGCACCCAGAAGAGCACGGCCGAGGTAGGCAGCATGCTGTCGCGCCTCACTCAGGGGGTGGCCGAAGCCGTGGTCGCCATGGAGCAAACCAAGCACAGCTGTCAGGCGGCGGCAGATACCACGGGCCAGGTGACGGGAGGGCTCGACAACATGGCCGATTCTGTGGTGCAGATCCACGATCTCAGCAGCCAGATCGCCACCGCCGCCGAGGAGCAGAGCCGGGTAACCGAGGAGATCAACCGCAACATGGTGAGCATTCGCGACATGCTCAACCTGCTGGTGGAGAATGGCCGCAACACGGAGCAGAGCGCGGAGTCACTGCTCAGCTCCAATCGCCAGCTGCTGGCCCTGGTGCGCCGCTTCAAGGTGTGATGAGGAACGCCAGCCAGCAAAAAGGGGCCCGAGGGCCCCTTTTTCATGCACGTCGTTCAGACTCAGGCCTTGGCTTTGTCGGCCAGGTTCAGGGTCTTGACGGTTTCGCCTTCGAACTTGATGACGACGCTCTTCTGAGCGGCTTCGGCATCCTTGAACAGGGTCTTGGAGGTCTCTGCCAGCATGGGAGATACCTTGTTCAGGGCGCTCAGGTCATAGGTCCACACTTCCAGACCGGCTTCGGTCTTGGTGCTGGCCGGGGCGCCCAGCTTGTCCTTGATGGCCTGCTTGTTGGAGCCGCCTTCCTTGATGTCCAGTGCCTTCTTGATCGCTTCGTTGGAGGCGCTGTCCATGGCGGTACCGGCCATCTCTTTGGCACTGCTGGTGACGCTGCTGGTCACTGTATCGGTCAGGGAATCCATCAGGCCGGCGTGGGCGAACAGGGGCAGTGCAGTCAGGGCAATCAGGATGCGCTTTTTCATCGATTCATGTCTCGTGGGGGATTAAAGAGCGCGCATCAGACCAGTGCCCTCAGGCGGAGTCAAGGCAATCGATCGGTCAATACGCATTCGGGGGGGAAAAGAGAAAAATCCGACGGCTGGCAGGCCGGGGGCAACCCTATGGCCCCCCTGGATCCGACTATTCGCAGATCTGGTTCTTGCCCGCCAGCTTGGCCTGATAGAGCGCCCTATCCACCCGCACCATCAGCTGGCTCATGGGCTCGTCCGGCAGGTATTCGGCCAGCCCGAAACTCATGGTGATGTCGAGCTGTTCGCAGACCCGCGACAGCACGATCAGCTCTCGCAGCTTGTCGGCAACCAGCCTGCCATCGGCCAGACCTGTATTGGGCAGCACCACCATGAACTCGTCGCCGCCCCAGCGCGCTATGAGGTCAATTTCGCGAATGTGAGTCCGCACCAGCGCCACTATGTTGATCAGGGTCTGATCCCCGGCGCTGTGGCCGTGGTTGTCATTGATCTGCTTGAAGTCATCCACATCCATGGCGATGACGGAGAAGGACTGATGAAAGCGCCTGGAGCGCTCGCACTCCTGCTTGATGACCCGCTCCAGCCGGTAGCGACTGGCGGCCCCGGTCAGGGCATCCGTCTCCGCCAGCTGGCGGTTCTCCTCCGCCTTCTGCTGCAACACCCGGTTGAGCCGCACCAGCTCGGCGGTACGCTCGGCGATCTGCAGCTCCAGCGACTGGTTGCGCGATTCCAGCTGCTCATACAAGAGCTTCTGGGCATGTATGTTGCGATGGGCGCCTATCATGCGGGCCACAGAGCCATCCGGATTGCGGGCTATGACACGGCCACAATCCTCGATCCAGATGAAGAGCCCCTCCCGGCTGCGGCAACGATACTCGACCCGATAGTCGGCGGCCGTGCCGCTCAGATAGGCATCGAAGCAGGCCATTACCCGATCCATGTCATCCGGGTGGATCACGCTCTCCCAGGTGAAGACGTTGTTGCCCAGGGAGTGGGGCTCGTAACCCAGCATCTGATACCAGCCGGGGTTGCGATAGACGAAACCCGTGTTGGCGTTCCAGTCCCAGATCCCGTCGCTCACCACCTCCAGAATGCCGTGCACCACGGCTTCGCTGACGTCCGAGATCCTGATCGTGTCACTGTCTTGCAGCATAGAGACCATCCTTGCCCTCTAGCCCCGCCAACGCGGGGGATTCAAACCTGATGAGTGGAAAACGACAACGAAGAGACGACAACCATGAAGCGCAACCCAATATCCGCCTGCCGGCGCACGATCCACCTCTGGTTAACAGGGTTATCGGCCGCTATCGGGTTCGTATGAACAACAACAGTAGCAACCAGTGTGGCTCAGGATCTCACCCTTGTCCGGTTTTAAATCCGGGATGATGCAGGCTGCGATAATGGCTGGGAGCCAGGCCATGCTGGCGTTTGAAGGCCGTGGAGAAGTGGTACTCGTTCTTGAAGCCGCACAGCTGGGCCAGCTGCTTCACCGGCTCGCCGCGACTGGCCAGCAGCAGAGCCGCCCGCTGCAAGCGCAGCCGTTGCAGCAAGGCCATGGGAGCCAGCGCGAAATGCTGCTGGCAGAGGCGATAGAGCTGGCGCTGCGAGAGGTGCAGGGCATCGGCCATCCGCCCTATGTCCCAGCACTCGGCCAGCGACTCTTTCAGCATCAGCTCGAGACGCAGCGCCAGCCGCTCGCCGCGACTCTGCCCCTCCCCCTTTTGCAGCAGGCGGCGCAGATAAAAGCCGAGCTGTTCTACCAGCAGCGCACTGAGCAGCGGGTCCTGGTGGCGCTCCTGCTCCGCATAGAGGTTCTCCAGGGTGTGCAGCAAGCTGGCCTGCTGGGAGGTACAACCCAGCCTGGGGTGGCTGGCGAAGGCATCCCAGGGGGAGTCCTTGTGCAGCAGCAACCATACCAGATCCCAGTCGCCGCCCGGCGCTGACGACCATCTGTCCGGCAACTGCGGCTCAGGCAATTGATAGCAGAGCGGTTCCCCCGCCGGGATCAGGGCCCACTCTCCAATCTTGAGTCGTTCGAGACGATCGCCGATCAGCACAGCCCCCTCGCCCCCCAGGGTGAGCAGAAAACAGTGCACGCCCGCCAGGCGGCGCTCGATCCGGTAGTGGCTGCGCAGGCGGGAATAGCCAGCCAGCCAGCCATACCCGCTCTTGGGCAAGGGCGGGCAACAGGCTGTCACAGCAGATCTGCTCGCGGCAGTCGGGGGAGACGTCAATGACTTCAGGATTGGCAGTTTCAGACATCATCAGGACGGGCTCAGCCATGTCGAACATTCAAGGCCCAGCATAGCGTGGAGGACATCAAGTCACAGGAGATAAGCCATGTGCATACATCACGTTGCCATCTGGGCACAGGATCTGGAGGCACTCAAGACATTCTATTGCACCCTGTTTGGCGGTCAGGCCAATGAGCGCTACCACAACCCGGCCAAACAGTTTTCGTCCTACTTCGTGCGCTTCGAGGGGGGCGCCAGCCTGGAGCTGATGCACAGCCCCATACTATTTCCGGCAGATCTGCGCCTGCCACACCCGCTGCAGGGGCTGGCCCATATTGCCTTCTCCCTCGGCAGCGAGGAGGAGGTGGACAAGATGACCGCCCGCCTCAAGCTGCTCAAGGGCGCCGAGGTGAAACACCTGGACGGCCCCCGCTGGACCGGCGACGGCTATTACGAGAGCACCTTCCTCGACCCGGAAGGCAACCGGCTGGAGCTGACTGTCTAGTCCATAGGGATCGATACAAGTTGGCCAAAGAACAGACTGGCTGTCCGGGCGCTTTCGGCTCATCCGCAGTGTGGGTGTTCATCACCTCCTGCATTTGCAGATACAGGTTCAGCAAAGCGCTCCATGTATGTGCGACCTAATTACAGGCAACTGCTTGGATAGATCCTTGATCCTTGGCGCTATTTCCGGATGGCCTAAATCTTGATTAAAAAATGACTCGGCCTAGGTAGATGGATATGACGGATTACTTTTGAATTGTAACGCCCCGCTAAATAGCGGGGCTTTTGATATCGCCGGGAAATAAACAGTCAATAAGCCCGGATAACGGCCAGCGGAACTGACTGCGCGACCCGCAGATGCCCTTCATGATTGAGATGAAGGTGATCCCCGGAGTCATATTGCGCGCTGAGCTGTTGAATACATTCCGGATCCCGTACCAGCAGGTCGCTGTCAATAACAGCATCAAATTCCCCGCTGGTACGCATCCAGTGATTCACTGCCTGCCGGACAACCTCCTTTTCAGGCTGATAAAAGTGCTCAATACCATATTCACCGGTTCCCCGCAGCGGTACCAGGGTTACGCCTGTCATGCGGATACCCTGTTCCCGCGCCATCTGCAGTAATTGCAGATAGGCGTTGATCAGCACGGTTGCCGACGGCACCGGATGTTCCGGATCCAGTGCCGTACCCGCCAACCCGATATCATTCAGTCCGACCTGCACGATACAGGCAGTGACACCGGGTTGCTGCACCACATCACGCTCAAAACGCGACAAGGTAGCGATGCCGACGCAGTCTTTCAGTAGCCGGGAACCCGACTGCCCGGCATTCACCACAGCAATATTTTCGGAAACAAAGCGCTCTGCCAAAAAATCCGTCCAACGGCCATAGGTGTCCATCTCCACGCCATTACCATCCACCATAGAGTCGCCGATGACGACCAGAGTGCGGCACGCGGCTACCGGCTGAACCTGGACACTTTCAACCAGAAGACGGGAACTGATTTTCTGACCGTCGCCGGCTTCTTCCCTGATGGCCTGATTACCCGGTTCAAGCAACGAAAAATGACGGGCATCCCAGTGGAAGGTATTGACCGGGATCTGCTCCGGCAGATATGTCCGCAGATTGATCACCGATAGTGATGGAATATCCAGTGGAATTTCATCACTGCACAGAGTGCCCCCCGCAGGAATTATCGCGCCGGTTTGCCCATTAAAGGTGACAGGCAGTGCACCGCACAGATCAGACACGGAAATATAGCTCTCGCCTATTACCAGAGGCTGTGCACCATAGCGGTTGGAAAAGATCAGCCGCAGCTTTTGGCCGCCCAGGCTGATGCGCAGTGTCTGCCGGAGTGTCAGATCCCCATCAATTACCGGTATATCCGATGGAAACGGAAAAGCGTCTCCCGATGCAGGCTGAGAGGTGGAAAGCCAGGCGCATATCCACTCGTCGCGCATTGGCGAGGCTGAAGGCACTGAATATGACATCAGAAACTCTCCTGAAATGAATAACGGATTTAGTGCGCGTCCGGCGGAGCCGTCATGACATCGAACGTGTGCATGGCGATATCTGTCATTGCCATCAGACGCGCCCGGCTGACGCCATCCCGAGCCTGGACGGAGATCCCGTGAAACAGGGTCGCCACATAATCCCCGAGCGCTTGTATATCGGTGTTTTCCGGCAGTTCGCCGGACTGAACGCCTTGCCGGATGCGCTCTATGATGCCGTCAATCCGCTCCCGGCGGTAACCGGCCAGCCATGCCATGACCTCTTCGTTGTCACGGCCATAGTTGGTCAGCGACAACACCACCATACAGCCGTGCGGCCGATCGTCTCGGGTGTAGTTTTCAACTGCGTTTACAAGCAGTTGCCTGACCGCCAGGCGGGTATCCGGCTGTGACAGGGCGGCGTCTGCAAAAGCCCCTTCTTCGGCCAGATAAAGCGCTATCGCCTCACGGAAAAGATTTTCCTTTGAGCCGAAGGCGGCATAAATACGGGCAGAAGCAATCCCCAGTGCAGCAACCAGATCAGACAGGGATATCCCTTCATAGCCACGCTGCCAGAACACCTCCTTTGCTTTGCGCAATGCCTCTTCACGATCGAACTCTCTTGGTCTTCCGGCCATAACACACTCTCCGCATAAGTCATCTCGGGTAGAGGCTACCAGTTCATTGTCGACTAACAAAGAATTATTTTTTGTTGATTGACAAAGATTTGTAAGCCCTCTTAATCTATTCACTGTTGATCGACAAACAATAGGCGCTATCGCAGCTGACACGGGCTCTGTCTATGGCCTGCTGCGGGTATTTTTTATCAATCATTCAGACGGAAAAAGTATGAACACATCATTCATCAGGGCATTGCTGGCGTTGGTCATGCTGTTCCCATTGCATGGCACTGCCGTCGCGGCAAATGCACAAAGCGCGGCAGAAACCTCGGCGACAACGCAGGTTAACGAGGCAGATTTTCAGCATCAGTATGTCGACGTTACGGGACAGAAGATTCATTACGTGACGGCGGGAAAGGGGGAACCTGTGCTACTGATCCCCGGCTGGCCGCAGACTTGGTATGCATGGCGTCATGTGATGACCAGACTCGCAGCCGAAGGCTATATGGCGATAGCGGTTGATCCGCCGGGAACCGGTTATTCCGCACGGCCGAACACGGGTTATGATACCGGGGCGGTGGCAACCACATTGCACAGGATGATGAATCAGCTGGGCCATAAGAAATATTCTGTTGTCGGTCACGATATTGGCATGTGGGTTGGTTATGCGCTGGCAAGTGACTACCCTGCGGACATTAAAAAAATAGCATTAACCGAGGCGGTTATTCCGGGTCTGGCGCCGGCGCCATCCATCTTTGTCGATCCACAGGAGAATATTTTCCTCTGGCACTTTATGTTTAATCAGGTTCAGGATTTGCCGGAAATGCTGACGGCCGGCAAAGAACGGGAATATCTGAATTTTATTTTTGACCACTGGTCTTATCGTCGTGATCGCGTCGCAGCACAAACCTATATCGATGCTTATTCTTCACCAGGCGGGCTGAGGGCAGGATTTGCGTATTACCGGGCGATTCCGCAAACCATAGCGCAGAACAAGCAGCGGGCTGAGAAAAAATTGATGATGCCGGTTCTGGCAATCGGTGCAGATCATGCCACCCGTGATGCACCACAGCAGACGATGCAGGGAAGAGCGGTGAATTTGCAGGGCGCTATGCTCAGCGAGTGCGGTCACTTTGTAACGGAAGAGTGCCCGGAACAGCTGATGACAGTATTGCTGCCGTTTTTGAGAAAATAAATGTTCCGCTAATTTATGAGTGATATAAAAACAGGCCTCCTGCTTGGATTATTTATGACCGGAACAAGCAGGCCTGTGATGTTTTTTAACGCTGGCTAAGTGTGGCATTCTATTGACGAAGCATAATTGGACAGCGGAAATTCTCCCTTCTCCCCTTGCGGGAGAAGGGCTGGGGATGAGGGGAAGGAAAAAAGAGATTACGCAATAAACGTTGGGCTTCGCTACGCTCAGCCACAACCTACACAATCGGTAGGTTGGCGCTGAGTCTGCGAAGCCCAACATATGAGATAGATGAGAAATGGTATTCATAAATTATTGAATATAAGTAGCAACCTATAGCATCCCATAAAAACAAACCACCACAATATATTTAAGAATAGAACCGTCTCATAAAATTAAACCTAGATTTTCCTTTGACTGGTCTCAAATCAACAACGATTCTATATAAAAGACTATTCTCAACCCCAATAGCATGTACGCTTTCATCATCAACAAAATAATGATACTGGGCTATCCCCTGATTATTGAATACTTCAGGAGACAACGGATATGTCGCATATGGATTGTGAAATACATATAGCCCATCAACAACTTTTTCATGATACTCTCTCAGGTCTTGCGACCTCTTCTCAGGAGTACCGTATTGATCTATAGACCAAAGAGTGTCCACCTTACAGCCACTAAAAAAATTATGCTTCATAGCGCTCAACTTTCCCCATGTTGCAGTACAGGAGAAAATTACAGCACTAACATCTTTCATCCGATCATTAGTGAATAATCCCAGCTGAATCTCAGCGCCATTTTCCTTCTCTATAAAACCAAGTTTTTTGACAGGAGGCCCTTTTGGATATTTACCTGGATTATCTAAATATTCATCTTCATCAACATAATGATCATACAGAACAGAGCATATTGGTCTCGTATATTGCAGGTTAAACCAAGGTTGTTCAAAGGGGGCGACAGCGATTACAAATGGTTTCCCTTTTACATGGTCGAGGTTTTTATATTTATTCACATATAATCGATGTTTAGATAGTATTGAATTAGATAATCTAATCATTGCTTCATGATTTATTTTTTTGAACCTCTTGATTGACCCCATTGTTTCTTTTGTAAAGGTTTTCTCCCATTCGTTTGTCTTTCCATCCGCAGAATTAGAAACAACAGCTTCCACTATAAATTCATGTTCTCCTTTAGATAAGTTGAAATCAGGTGATGGATGCTGCCAATCGATATAAATCCCTAACCCCTTAAAAACTCTATATAGATACACCTCCCAAAATGTTGAATTAAATGTTGTTTGGAATTCTTTAACAATCTTCCCATCTCGGTCTATAAATCCATCAGCCCACTGAGAAAATATTTGCCTCTCTAAATGGCGAACATCATGTAAAACCGACTTAAAATTAGCATGTTGCTTTCCATCAGGAACCATTATCTTAAAAAAGTCCATTTTTCCCTTCTCCATACAACGAACACTGTAAAATCTATAACTCCCAGCTATAAACTGACATCAGTTTTTCAGACCCAGCCTCTCCGCCAATCCGGAATAACGTTCGGTCTTTTTCCTGACCGCTTGTGCCAGCAGGGCGCGATCGCCGTAGAGATCGAGGCGGGCCTTGGCGCGGGTGATGCCGGTATAGACCAGTTCGCGGGTCAGCAGGGGGCTGGGGCTGTCGGGCAGCACCAGCACCGTATGGGTAAACTCCGAGCCCTGGGATTTGTGGATGGTCATGGCGTAGACAGTCTCGTGGGGCGGCAGGCGGCTGGGTAGCAGGGCGCGCAGGGTACCGTCCGGCTGCTCGAACCATACCTTCAATCGGCCGGTGTCATCGGGCAGGCAGAGCCCCATGTCACCGTTGTAGAGGCCGACCCCGTGGTCGTTGCGCACCACCATCACGGGGCGCCCCACATACCAGTCCCCATCGCGGGCAATCAGCCCGGCCCGTGCCAGGGCCAGTTCCAGTCGCTCGTTAAGCCCCAGCACCCCGAAGGGACCGTCGCGCAGGGCGCAGAGGATCTGGAAGCCGTTGAACGCCTTGAATACGGCGGCGGGATCTTCCCCCGCGCGGGCCGCCTTCAGATAGCTGCCGTAACCGGCCACTCCCTGGGCAATCAGGGCCTCGTAGGCCTCCCCGGCCCAGGGGTGCAGGCTGATATCGCCAAAGCCCATGCCCCAGACTGCCTCCACCGCAGTGGCATCGCCGCTGTTGCAGGCGCGCGCCAGCTGGCCTATGCCCGAATGCTGATCGAAGCGCCAGCTCTTGGAAAGCAAACAGAGGCTGTCGCGCACGGGTGCCCCAGCGGGCGTGCCCTGCAAACGGTAGCCGGTCTGGCGGGAGAGCCAATCCGCCTGCGCCGGGCTGATACCCTGTTCGATAAAGCTGCAGATATCGCCGAGCACGGCCCCCGCCTCCACCGAGGCGAGCTGATCCTTGTCGCCGAGCAGGATCAGGCGGGCGTGGCTGGGCAACGCATCGAGCAGGCGCGCCATCATGGGCAAATCGACCATGGAGGCCTCATCCACCACCAGCAAGTCGAGGTGCAGAGGGTTGCCTGCGTGGTGGCGGAACTGGCTGCGCCCCGGGATCACCCCGAGCAGCCGGTGCAGGGTGCCCGCTTCGGTGGGGATGGCTTCGACCCACTCGGGGGGCAAGTCCAGCGCCTGCAGGGCAGAGCCGATACTCTCGGTGAGGCGCGCCGCCGCCTTGCCGGTGGGCGCCACCAGCCGGATCGCCGGTGCCTTGCCTGCTTGCAGGCCGGTTTCCACCAGAATGGCCAGGAGCTTGGCCACAGTCGTGGTCTTGCCGGTGCCAGGGCCGCCGGAGATGACCGCGAAGGGGCGTGCCGCCGCGGTGGCCGCCGCCAGCTTCTGGCCGTTGCAGCAGAGCGCCTCGGGCACCAGCATATCCAGCTTGCCAAGATCGCTCGCCGCCTGCGCGCTGGCCAGCAGCGCCTCTATGGCGGGCCAATCCACTTCGCTCGGGAACACCAGATCCAGGTACTTCTCGATAAAGTGGTGGGCCGAGAAGTCGGGGGTAAGGCGGGCTTTCAGCAGCGCCGCGAACACAAGCCCGTAGTCGCGGGCAAACAGCCGCGACAGGGCCGGGGCAATCTCCGGCCATTCGGCGCGCTCGCTCAGGGTGCGCAGATGGCGGGCCACGCCCTGCTCGTGATCGTGGTAGCGGGTGAGGTAGAGGCGCCCGTGCCACAACCGCAGCGGCCAGCGCGGGGCGACCCCGTCATCTTGCTCGGTGCCAACGAGCGGGCTGGCCGCAAACAGGGCGGGCCAGCGGGCCGGATCCGCCAGATCCAGCAGCAGATCCCGGCTCTGTTGGGGATCCAGCCCGAACGGGCGCAAGGATCCTGCTGCCAGCATCTCCAGCGGCAGACAGACATGGCCGCGCCCCAGCTCGAAGCAGGCGAGCGCAGCCCCCAGCACCAGCTCGGGGCTGCCGCCAAGATCGGCCACCAGCTTGGCAAATTGCAGATCCAGCTGGCGGATGCGCCCCGTCAACGCCAGTGCTTTCAACCGTTCGATCATGATGACGCTGGTCGCTGTGCTGATCATGGTGTCGCTCATGCCTCTACCTCGTTCAATACGTGGGATCCCGCTGCTGGCGGCTCACTGCCTTCGCCAAACAACCGATCCAGCCCCAGCACCAGCTCACGGCTGGGGCGGGTATGGAAAATCCCCCCCTGCGGCATGCCGCGCAGGAACAGATAGAAGACCCCGCCAAAGTGCTGCTCGAAGTCGTAGCCCGGCAGGCGCAGGGCCAGCAGCCGGTGCAGCGCCAGCGAATAGAGCTGGTATTGCAGGTCGTAACGGTGCTCCGCCATCGCCTGCTCCAGCGCCGGGCGGCTGTAATCGGCGGGGCGCATGCCGAGGTGGTTAGATTTGTAGTCGAGCAGATACCAGCGCCCCTGCCACTCGAACACCAGGTCGATAAAGCCCTTGAGCATCCCCTGCACGGTGGCAAAGCTCAGCGGCTTGTTGCCGCGTGACAGCGGGTCGTGCTGCTGGCAGAGCGCGGTCAGCGCCGGCGCCGTCACCCGCCCCATGGGCAGGAAGAACTCCAGCTCCACCTGCTTGCGATCCGCGCTCAAGTCCCGCAGCCGCACCGGCTCGCCAAAGCCGGTATCCAGCGGGGTATCGAGCACAGCCTCCACCTGCTGTTGCAGCACCTCGGCCCAGCTTTCGTCGAAACCATCCTGCGCCAGCAGGCTGGCGATATGGTGCGCCAGCGACTCGCCGCCCGCGCTCTGGAAATCGATGGTCTCGAACAGGCTGTGCAGCAGGGTGCCGGGGCGCGCCCCTTTCGGGAAGGTGAAGATGGAGGGCTCAGGCGCTGCCACCTCCCCCGGTTCGGCCAGCAAGGCAGCGCTCGCCGCCTCGGTCACTACCTCGTCATCGAAGCCGGGATTGGCCAGTACCCCCTTGCTGTGACCATTTCCTTGCGCCGCCAGCCCGGAGTAGGAGCTGATCCACCAATCCCGCTCAAGGGAACCGGTAAAGCGGCGCACCTGCGGCTCGCCCAGCTGCTCCTCTTCAAGTGGCAAAGGGGCCGGACGGGTGAGCGAGGGCTCACAGACCACCACCCCGGGCAGCGCCTGCGACAGCTCGGTGAGGGCGGTCGCCAGAGTTTCGGCATCCCCCTCTTCACCCTTTTGCAGCAGGTAGCCGATGGCGGTGTGGTGCAGGTCTGTCTTCTCCGACTTGCCGTTGCCCGAGCGCACCGGGGCCAGCCCCAGCCAGGTGGCGTAGACGCCTCGGGTCAGCGCCACATAGAGCAGCCGCAAATCTTCGGCGAGGCGCTCCTTGTCGGCTTCCGCCAAGGATCCCTCGGCGCCGGTCAAGTCGAGTATGGTGCGATTGCCCGCCTCGTCCGCCTCGTGATAGAGCGGGGTCTCGGCGGTTCTGTGGCTGCAGATGAAGGGCAGGAATACCAGCGGGTACTCCAGCCCCTTGGATTTGTGGATGGTGACTATCTGCACCAGCTTGCGCTCGGATTCGAGGCGCAGTACCTGCTCAGCATCCTGGCCGTTGGGGCGGCTCACCGCCTCCCCCAGCCAGCGCAGCAGAGCATATTCCCCATCCAGCTCGCTGCTCACCTGTTGCAGCAGCTCACCGAGATGGAGGAAGTTGGTCAGCCGCCGCTCGCCATAGGGGCTCGCCAGCAGAGAGGAGGCGAGATTGCGCCTGTGCAGCAGGGCCCGCAACATGGCCAGCACGCCGCGGCGGTGCCAGATCTTGCGGTACTCCATAAACTCCTGCACCGCGGTCTCCCACGCCCGCTCGTCCGAGGCCAGCGCGTCCAGCGCCCTGGCGTCGAGGTCGAACAGGCCGGTCGCCAGCGCCGCCCGCAGGCTGCGCTCTTCACTCGGGTTCTGGCAGGCGTGCAGAATAAGCAGTATCTCCCGCGCCTCCACCTGCTCCAGCACGCTCTCGCGGTTCGACAGATAGACGGACGCGATGGCGAGCCGCGCCAGCTCCTGCTGCACCAGCTTGCCCTCAGCGCCGGTGCGCACCAGCACGGCGATGTCCCCCGCCTTCACCGCCTGATCGCCTATCTGCGCCTTGCCCTCGCGGGCCTGGGTCAGCAGGCGGTGGATCTCGGCGGCCGTGGCGCGGGCCATCTTGCTCTGGTAATCCCCCCGATTGAAGGTGGGCTGGCCGGTCAGCTGCCAGCAGTGGAGCACGGGGGCAGTGGCGCCACCCAGCAGCAGCGCCTTGCTCTTGCCCTGCGCCTCTACCGGCAGGAAGGGAATATCCGCCTCGTAGATAAAGGGATCTTTCGCCCGCTCGAACAGGCCGTTGACCGCCCCCACCAGCGCACTGCTGGAGCGCCAGTTGCGCCCCAGGGTGTAGTGGGCACTCACATTTCGCCGCGCCTGAATGTAGGTAAAGATGTCTGCGCCGCGAAAGCCGTAGATGGCCTGCTTGGGGTCACCGATCATCAAGAGCGCCGTGTCGCTATGACCACCATAAAGACGGTGGAAGATACGGTACTGCTGGGGGTCTGTATCCTGAAATTCATCTATCATCGCGACCCTGTAGGTGGCGCGAATGCGCTCGCAGAGCCGCTCGCCCAGGCTGGAACCTAGCGCCCCGTCGAGGTCTTTGAGCAGGTCATCGAACGAGAGCTGGTGGGCCTGCCGCTTGCTGGCCTGCATCCGGCTACGCACCACTTTGGCGGCCCGTTGCAGGATGAGATCCCGAATACCGGGGCGGCTCGCCAGCAGCGCATCGATCTGACTGAACAGCGGCAGAGTCGGTGGCGCCTTCCCCTTGTTCAACTTGGCTTCCAGTGTCTCCTGGCCGAAGCGCTCGAGATCCTTGGGCAGCGCGTAGCCGCTCGCCTCGTCCTGCGCCCAGTCGCTTATCTTGGCGAGCCAGCCTTCGTAATTCTTGCCGGTATAGAGCTTCATCTGCCCCTCGGTCTGGCGGCGGATCTCGTCCATCTGCGCCAACCAGGCATCTTTCACCGCATCGATGCGGGCCATGGCCGCCTGATGGCGGGCGGCGAGGGTCTCATCCCCCAAGGCCGGGTGGATCTCCAGCTCGCTGTTGTCGAGCCAGCTGCTCATCTCCCGCAGCAGGGCGGCGGGGCTCGGCCAGAGTGCGCGCACCGAGCCGGCCAGGGTCTTGTCCACCGGATAGAACTCGGCGCGCCAGTAGTCGCTCACCGCCTGCAGCCTGAGCTGGCTGTCGTCGGTGAGAAATTCGGTTTCAAAGAGGGCGCCAGACTCGAAGGCGTTCTGCTTGAGCATCCGCTGGCAGAAGCCGTGGATGGTGAAGACCGCCGCCTCGTCCATCTGCCGTTCGGCGGCCAGCAGGCGGCGGGCCGCCAATTCATGATCCTCCACCTCTTCCAGCAGCTGGGCCAGCAGATCATCGCGGCTTTGCCCGCGCATAAAGGCAAGGCGCGCCTCGTGGATGCGGGCGCGGATCCGCCCCCGCAGCTCGGCGGTGGCCGCTTCGGTAAAGGTCACCACCAGGATTTCGGTCACCGACAGCGGCCGCTCGTGGGCGCTGGGCTGACCGGCATCGGCCCCCTCTTCACCACTGTCTTGTTCAATAATCGGGCCGTGGCCCAGCAGCAGGCGCAGGTAGAGACCGGCTATGGTGTAGGTCTTGCCGGTGCCGGCGGAGGCCTCGATCAGTCGTTCACCGTGGAGGGGAAAACGCAGCGTATTGAGCGGGTTAGCCATTATTGCAACTCCTCCAGGGTCTGGTGCAACGGGGTCAGGTGTTCGCGGGCCAGCGCCTGCAACTGGGTCAGCACGGCCTCATCCAGTTCGGGGAAGCAGCGGGCAACATAAACGTCCTCCCCTTCGCCATTGACCATATAGCCGCCGTTGAAGCGGGTGAGGGCCGCCTTGTCGGCCGCCTCCGGTTTCTCCGGATCCTTCTCCATCGCCTTGAGCCAATCCCAGGCGGTGTTGGGGAAAAACGGCAGCGGCCGCTTCATCCCCTGGGCCCAGAGCGCCACCAGGGCCGCCAGTCTGGGGCGCGCCTCGTCGGCCGAGAGCTTGGGCAGTCGCAGGCTCTGCTTGGCATCGAACAGCAGGGTGTCGCCGGGGGCACTGCTCAGGCAGAGGCAGAGGTGCTGGATCCAGCCAAGCAGCAGATCCTTGCCGTTGAAGCTGCCGGGTTTCACCACCAGCAAGCGTCCCTTCTGAGTGTCGATCCACCCCTGCAACTGGCCCTGTGCCAGCGAGATATCGATCTCCACCGCCTGTTTTTCACTGACCCAGGGGCGCAGACGCTCCGCCAGCTTGCCCATCTCGGCATCCAGATCGTCCAGCAGCAGGCTGCCGAACCAGCCTTGCGGCAGCAGGCCGGTGAGCTGCAACCGCTCGCGGCGCACCGCACTATCACCCTCAGCCAAGTGAGCACCGAGCAGCAGGTCTTTAAGCTGATAATTTTGCAGACCGTCCAGCTCGAACGGCTCGCTGTCCTCTATGTTGGCTTCGTTCAACTCGAACCACACCTTGAGGCGGCGGTTGAGGAAATACTTGGTGGGTTGACGATAGAAGCGCAGCAACTCGGCCAGCTCCAGCCCCTGCTCCTTGCCCCATTCGGGAGGCAGCGGCAGCTCGCCGCTCTGGAAGTTGGCGGCGCCGCGCACCGGATTGAGGGCGGGCAGCCAGTCGGCAGCATAGGTGAACAGCCGCGACCCCGGCTCGGGATGGAAGTAGTTGCGGCTGTAGGGGGTGAGCGGGTGCGGCACCATCAGGTGCTTGAGCAGTCGCTTGCCGGAGGTCTCGTCGTCGAGGTTATCATCCCCCGCCAGCATGAAACCCTGACGCACATAGTCGATCAGCTCGGCCAGCAAGACGGATGGCACCTTGTCGCTGTTGTCCTGGGCGCTGAAGCCCTGATAGCTGATGTAGAGCCCCTGCTGGGCGCTGAGCAGCGCCTCGAGGAAGAGGTAGCGGTCATCATCGCGGCGGGAGCGATCCCCGCGCCGCGAAGCCACCGCCATCAGATCGAACCCCATGGGGGCCAAAGTGCGCGGATAGACGCCGTCGTTCATGCCGAGCAGGCAGACCTGTTTGAAGGGGATGGAGCGCATCGGCATCAGGGTGCAGAAGTTGACCTGACCGGCGAGGAAGCGCTGGCTGGAGCGGGACTCCCCCAGCACGCTGCCGAGGTAATCCTGCAGCAGGTCGGCGGTAATGGGCTGATCGAAACGAGCCTCGCCGAGCTGGGTCTGCCAGTCAGCCAGCTGGCTGCGAATGAGCTGGAGCTGACGCTCTTCCTCCTCGTCGGCCAGATAGAAGCGCTCCAGCAGCGCCAGCAGGCAGGCATTCCACTGTGCCAGCGGCTGCGCCTGTTGCAGCCGGGGCAGGAATTCGGCCAGCGAGTCGACAAACCAGGCGAGCTTGCCGAGCGCCAGCCCCTGCTGACCTTCGATCTCTGCATAGGGCAATATGCTGGCCAAGGGCCCCTGCTGCCCCCCCATACTGTCGGCACAGGGCAAGATACCCGCCACCGGCTCGCCATCCCCCATGGCAAAACCGAGCAGCATGCGGCGCAGGCCGAACAACCAGCTGTTGCCGGACATGGGCGGCAGATCGAAACGGGCGGGATAGCCATCGTCCAGCCCCCAGCGAATGCCGGTCTCCTGCACCCAGACCCTCAGCTGGTTGAACTCGTCGTCATCCAGCTCGAAGCGGCGCAGCACGGCGGGCACCTCGAGAATGGCGAGCAGCTCGCCGGCGCCGAAGCGGGCGTTGGGCAGCTTGAGCAAAGCGAGGAAGCTTTGCAGCAGCGGGCTCTCCTGGCTCGCCGCCCGATCCGATACCGCGAAGGGGATCTGGCCGCGCGCACCGAACACCGCCTGAATGTAGGGGCCGTAGCTGTTCACGTCCGGCATCATCACCACTACGTCTTTCGGGTTGAGGGACGGGTCCTGCTCGAACAGCGCCAGCAGCCGGTCGTGCAGCACCTCGAGTTCCCGCATCGGGCCGTGACAGGCGTGGATCTGCAAGGATCCATCCGTTGGATCGATCGGGCTCTTGTGGTGGCTGCTGTCGAGATCGAACTGCCCCGCCCCCCGTTCGGCCAGCTCCAGCACATCCTTCTGGATGGCGCGCAGCAGGCTGACGTTGCCCCTGGCATCCAGCTCGTCGATGTCGACAAAGGCCTCGATTTGCGGCACCTCCAGCTCCATCAGCTGATGCAGGTAGTCGCGCCCCAGCTTGCCCATGGAGGCAAGCAGCGGGTTGGCGGGGCCCTGCAAGGTCTCGATATCCGTGCCGGGCTTGAGCTTGTTTTCAAGGCGCGCCAGGGTTTTGCGATCCAGCAGATCTCCCCAGTAGTAGCGGCAGGGGTTGGTGACGAACAGGTGCACCTCCACCTCGGGTCGGCTGCCGAGGGCCAGCAACGCCTCCACATAGCGCGGCGGCAGCGCCGAGATGCCGAACACGAACACCCGCTGCGGCAGCTTGCCCGGCAGCTCGGCGGTGCGCGCCAGCTCGTGGATAAACTCCTCGTAGAGGTTGGCTCTGTGGTAGCCGCTCGGGCTCAGCGCCAGGGTGCGGGCCACCAGCTCGCGCCACAGTTCGGGCTGCCAATCCTGCCCGCTCACCCCGGCCAGCTCCTGACTCCCTGTTCCGACAAGTCCCTCTCCCTCTTCCCAGCGGGCGATCCAGTCCGGCCGGTAGACCAGATACTGGTCGAACAGATCCGCCACCTTCTGGCAGAGCTGCCACAGTCGCACCTGTTCGGGATCCTGCGAAGGATCCTCGTCATCCCCACCCCCCAGATAGGCGGCGAGCGGTGCGAAGGCGGGCCTGCCCAGCAGGGCGGGCAAAATGGTCATCAGTTGCCAGCTCATGGCGCCCTTGTTGTAGGGGCTCTGGCGAGGCACGTCCGCCAGCACCCGGGTGAACATATCCCAGATGAAACTGGCAGGCAGCGGGAAGTCGATATTGGCGGCGATGCCGAAGGCCTTGGCCAGCTCCAGCTTGAGCCACTGGGCCATGCCCGGACTCTGCACCAGGATCTGCTCCCGATCGAAGGGGTGAGAGAGAGGAGCCTGCCGGATGCGGCTCACCAGCAGCTCCTTGAGCAGATCCAGCTGATTGGAGTGGTAGAGGGTAAACATGGACGACTCCCGCCAATTCAAATGAGGGGTGGGTGCGAGAAAAGGTGAGTCATTCCCGTCACTTCACACGAAATGGGATTGTCGGGGATCGGGGGGTAAGATGCAAAAGGCGCTTGTTGCCGCAGATCACGTCGCCATCATGCGGGGCGGGAAAGGGTCAATGGCGGGCATAAAAAAGCCGGTGCTGCTGCACCGGCCAAAAGGCGTTGGAAAACTCTCGCTATCCGGGTATTACCAGTTCTTGCCGAGGCGGGCATCCAGACTGAAAGCCCCTGCACCGGCCGCCGCCAGGGCCAGGAAACCACCGGCCACGGAGACGTTCTTCATGAACATCAGCATCTGCATCTGATCCGCAGGTTGATAGTGGAAAATAAAGGCGGCCATCAGGGTGAAACCGGCCATCAGCACAGAGATGCTGCGGCTGAACAGACCCAGCATGATGGCGAGGCCACCACCCAGCTCCAGCAGGATCACCAGCGGCAGAATGAATCCGGGCACGCCCATGGCTTCCATGTAACCCTGGGTACCGGCATAGCCGCCGATCTTGCCCCAGCCTGCAATCACAAACATCAGTGCCAGCAGAACGCGACCCACCAGCAGTGCCACATCTTTCATCTTGTCCATTTCAAACTCCTCGTTGTATGTCAAATCACCGCTGACTGCTTCAGGGTAGGTCAAATAACAGGGCTTGGCTGGCACTCATTGCCACCAGATCCCATTTGGGTTCATCACGACTGAGTACCCCGTCGCCGGGTCGGGCAGCCAGACCGTTGGCGGTCAGCTCCCCTGAAATCATCTGCAGGTAACCGTGTCGGCCGGCCAGCGCCCAGGCGAGACTCTCACCGGGTTCAAGCTGCAACCGCCATACGCGGGCCTGTTGGCGGATCCTGAAGGATCCCGCTTCGCCGTCCGGCGACGCCACCAGCGTCAATCCCGGGTTGGCTTCAATCTTCTTCTGCTGATAACCGGGGGTCGTGCCGTGTTCGTTCGGCTCGATCCAGATTTGCAACAGGGAGAGCGGCTCGGTCTGCGAGGGGTTGTACTCGCTGTGCCGGATGCCGGACCCTGCGCTCATCAGCTGGAAATCCCCTGCCGGGATCTGCTCGGCGTGGCCGAGGCTGTCCTTGTGCTCTATGGTGCCTTGCAGCACGCAGGTCAGGATCTCCATGTTGGCGTGAGGGTGAGTGGCGAATCCGCCACCCGGTGCCACCAGATCCTGATTGATGACCCGCAGCACCGAATGCCCCATCCAGTCCGGGTCGTAGTAGTGCCCGAAGGAAAAGCTGTGGCGCGCATCCAGCCAGCCGAAGTTGGCCTTGCCGCGCGCTTCTGCGGCTCTCAATGTCATCATGGTGTGCTCCTCACGTACCGATACGGTTGATTAACGCTGCTTGCCGCTACCGATGCCGAACGGAATCCGGTAGTCGCTGCTCTGCTCACCCAGGCTCACGGTCAGGTTGCCCTGGGTGCGGCTCGGGATCTGTACCTGCTGGCTGCCCATCAGGTTGGCATGCACGGAGGCAACCAGGTCGCCAGACTCGTCACGCACTTCCAGCATGGGGCTGCCCTTGCCTTCCACCGCGGCACTCGCGTGCCAGTTGACGAACAGCACACCCGGGGCGGCGTTGAGGTCAGCGGGAACGGAAGCCTGAGCAAAGCCGGCTGTCATCAGGCCTGCAACGGCCAGCATCTTGATTACGTTTTTCATGTTCATTCACTCTCTTGGTTTTTATGTCATTGCCAAGGCCGGTTCGGCCAGAATCAATGCATCCATGCAAGAGGTTATTCAAATAGTGTGTTGTTCTTTTACCGACATCAGACATCACTCTTTGTGATGCCTCAGCCCGGAACTACTGTTTATTTGGCCGCTTGGCCTTCCTGCCTAAGCGTTGATTGAATATTAAAGACACTTGGCCTAAGTTGTTAGCGAGATAAACTGGCAAACATGTTCAAAAAAATTGAAGGTATGAAATGGCCAAGGAATCGAACAAGGAACGGGCGCTGACCCTGGAAGCCATCCGGGTGCTGGACGCCATCGATCGCCGTGGCAGCTTCGCGGCGGCCGCAGACGAGCTGGGCAAGGTCCCCTCGGCGCTGAGCTACACGGTACAGAAGCTGGAAGACGAGCTCGACGCCATGCTGTTCGACCGCAGCGGCCACAGAACCAAGTTCACCCCGGCCGGCCGAATGCTGCTGGAGCGGGGCCGGGTGCTGCTGGAGGCGGCCGAGCATCTGGTGGGCGAGACCCGGGCGCTGGCCCGTGGCTGGGAGACAGACATCACCATAGCCGTCGATGCCCTGGTGCCGCTGCAGGCGCTCTATCCCCTGGTCGAAAGGCTGGCGGAGCTGACGGATACCCGGCTGAGGTTTCGCGCCGAGGTGCTGGCAGGCAGCTGGGAGTGTCTGGAAGATGGCCGGGCCGACCTGCTCATCTCCTCCCTCAACCCCGACATCATGCTGACCGGCATCAAGCATCAGGCGCTGCAGGAGGAGGTGATGCTCTACGTCGCCCACCCGGATCACCCGCTGCATCAGGAGCCCGAGCCCCTGGCGGACGAGACGCTGCGCCGCTACCGCGCCATCGCAGTGGCGGACTCTGCGCTGCGCAAGCCGGTGCTCACCTATCGCCTGCTCGACAAGCAGCCGCGTCTCACCGTCAGCACCATGGCGGAGAAACGCGATGCCCTGCTGGCGGGGATAGGCGTCGGCACCATGCCGCTGAGCTGGATAGAAGAGGACATCAAGGCGGGCCGCCTCAAGGTGATCAGCCCCGAGTATCGTCACCAGATCCAGGTCGTACTGGCCTGGCGGCGCGATACCATGGGCAAGGCCAAGAGCTGGCTGGTGCGGGAGATCCCCAAGCTGTTTCCCTGCAAGGGGGAGTGAGGCCGGGGAGCCTTAGCCATGACGGATGGAGGCAGCGATCGCCTCCGCTTGACGGCGGGCGCAAATTCGGGGAAAAGAAAAAAGCGGACCTCTTGCGAGTTCCGCTCAATGCCAGGAAAGAATAAAAACCTTGCGGTTTAAAAAACCCTTAAATTGGAAGCAAACAATCGATTTCTCAACCAGGAAGGTCTTGAATCCGATTCGTTTTGAATTATGCGCGATGTTTTATGCGCCACCAGCAAAATGTTGAATGGTTGAAGGATATGCACCGCAGAGTATCACTATCTGCAACCTTCACCCTTGACTGGTCTGGCCATTTCAACCGATTACGACGGGTTTATTTCCTCTGGTTTTTTTAAGTGTCAGTATCTGAGCCCATAACTAAAAAAGAACCCAGTTTCTGACACAACATAAAGATGCAGATAAAGGAATAGTTGCATGACCTACAGCCAGACCCTGGCCAACAATATTCTCGACACCCTGAAGAAGACCCTGACCGACAAGGGGATCCGCTATCAGACCCTGGCAGAAGCCATGGGGGTCTCCATCGCCACCATCAAGCGGATGATGAACAAACCCTCCCTGCCGTTCGATACCCTGCTGGAGATCTGCCACCTGGTGGGGCTCTCGTTCGAGGAGCTGCTGGACCGCACCCAGGATGCCCAGAGCCGCCGCGCCGTCTTCACCCAGGAGCAGGACGAGGCATTCCACAAGGAGCCGGGCCTCTACGCCTTTCTCGCCAACATCTTCTGGCGCGACAAGACGCTGATCGATCTCAAGCGGGAGTACGGCCTGACCGACGCCTCCTGCTACCTCTACCTGCGCAAGCTGGAGAAGCTCGGCATCCTGCAGCTCGGCATAGACAACAGCTATCACTTCCTCATCAGCGAGCGCATCAGCTTCGAGCAGCACAGCCGCTTCGCCCGCCAGCAGGCGCGCCAGGCCATGTCAGTGCTGGGGGACTATCTGGTGGAGAACATGCACAAGTCCAACAACTACATGGCGCTGTGCCAGCTCCATCTGGGCGAGAGCGAGGCCATGGCGCTGATCGAGCGGATGAAGGAGTACTGGCACCAGGAGCTCAAGCTCAACCGCCCCGCCATCGGCCAGCGCGAGGGCAGCAAGACCTACACAATGTCGCTGCAGCTGGCGGACTGCGGCTACCAGAGCTTCGACGACCTGATCCCCAATATCGACAACTGATCCCGGCGGATCCTGCGGGATCCGTCAGCTGTGGTCAGCTCGATAGCGGCAATTCAGGTCGTCTTGCTGCCATCGGCCGCAGCGGCCGCATATCCCGACAGATACCTGTCGCCACTGTGCCCGCCAGTGCGCGCTGATTCATTGTGACTCCGCCATATGAGGACATTTTGAGGGGCTGAATGCAGGCGACAGCGCCCGGGTGTCGAGATGAATTCGTATGGCATCCGGCCGCCAGTGCTCGATATCGCAATCCACCAGCCCCCCTCGCTCGTCATAGTTGACCCGTACCAGCCGCAGCACTGCGCTCCCTTCCGCCAGATTGAGGGCGCGGGCTATGGCGCCCCGCGCCGCCGAGGGGGTGATCTCCAGGCTGGCGCCGCCCTGGCCTATGCCATAGTGCTGCTGGTAGAGCTCGGTGAGTGAGCTGGCCAGCGGCGCACTGGCGATATCGGGGAAGCGGCTGGCCAGCAGGTGGTGGCTGACGTGGAGCACGGGTCGACCGTCGATCAACCGCTGGCGGCGGATTTCGTAGAGCGGGGTGAAGGGCGCCAACCCCATCCAGCGGCACAACTCGCTGCTGGCAAGCGCACTGCCGTGGGCCAGTACCCGGGTCTCGGCAATGCGCTGCTGCTCGCCGATCCACTGGTGAAAATGGGTGTGGATGGCGGGGTCGTAGGTGAGCCGGGGCGGCGCCACGAACCAGCCGCGCCGCTCGGCCCGGTAGATGAGGCCGTCCGCCTCCAGGCTGGAGAGCGCCTCCTTGATGGTGATGCGGGTGGTGGCGAAACGCTCGCTCAAGGCCCGTTCGGCGGGCAACTGTTGCCCCGCCCCCAGCTGGCCGCTGCCGATATAGCGGCGCAGGGTCTGGCAAATCTGTTCACACTTGGAGGGGCTGCGGCCAGCAGCCACACCCTGTTCGCTCAATCGCTCTGTCACTGTCACATCCCTGTCGGTCATTCCGGTTTGCGTCCGTCTGGAGTAGACCAGCGGCTGTCGGCCCTGAGTTGTAACCGCTGTGGATGACAGTGCCGTGACAGGGCGATTGTCATCAAACTGCCATCAAAGCGCCCCGCCACCGTCATATTTCCCCTCTAGCATCCCTCTCGAACCTTAACTGACCTAGTCCAGAGGGATGGGATGATGAAAAGCGTGATCGCAAGTGCACTGGCCCTGGTGGCCATCAGTCAGCCACTGTTTGCCGCCGAGAACATCGCGGATCTTGAGAAAGCCGCCCGCGGTGAAGGCCAGCTCAGCAGCATAGGCATGCCCGACAGCTGGGCCAACTGGAAGGACACCTGGCAGCAGCTGGGCAACATCTACGGCATCAAGCATCAGGATACCGACATGAGCTCGGCCCAGGAGATCGCCAAGTTCGCCGCCGAGAAGGCCAATGCCACCGCCGACATCGGCGACGTGGGCGGTGCCTTCGGCCCGGTCGCGGTCAAGCAGGGGGTCACCCAGCCCTACAAGCCCTCCACCTGGGCAGACATTCCGAACTGGGCCAAGGATGCGGACGGCCACTGGATGCTGGCCTATACCGGCACCATCGCCTTCCTGATCAACAAGGATCTGGTCAAGGCCGCCCCCACCAGCTGGCAGTCCCTGCTCGGCGGTGACTACAAGGTGACGCTGGGTGACGTGGGCGTGGCCTCCCAGGCCAACAACGGCGTGCTGGCGGCGGCCTATGCCACCGGCGGCAGCGAGAAGAATCTCAAGCCCGCCTTGGAATTGTTCGGCCAGCTGGCCAAGCAGGGTCGCCTGTCGCTGAACGACCCCTCCATCGCCAATATCGAGAAGGGCGAGGTGGAAGTGGGCGTGCTGTGGGACTTCAACGCGCTGAACTACCGCGACAAGATAGACCCCAAGAAGTTTGATGTGGTGATCCCGAGCGACGGCTCCGTCATCGCCGGCTACACCACCATCATCAACAAGTGGGCCAAGAACCCCAACGCCGCCAAGCTGGCGCGGGAATACATACTCTCCGATGCCGGTCAGATCAACCTGGCCCGTGGCTATGCCCGCCCCATCCGCAGCAATGTGGTGCTGCCGGACGACGTGAAAGCCAAGCTGCTGCCGGCCGAGCAATACGCCAATGCCAAGCCGGTCAGCGACCATGCCGCCTGGGAGCAGAGCTCCAAGGCCCTGCCGCGCCAGTGGCAGGAAACCGTCATGATCAACATGCAGTAAGGAGTGCCAGTGCAACACAAGGTGATAGTGGTACTTGTTGATGGCCTGTCTGCCGAGGTAGCCCACACCATGGGCTACCTCACAGGCATGGTGGAGGCAGAGCGCGGCCTGTATACGACCCTGAGCTGCGCCCTGCCCTCCCTCTCCCGGCCCCTCTACGAGTGCATCCTGACCGGCGTACCGCCAGTAACCAGCGGCATCACCCACAACGGGGTGAGTCGCCTGAGCCAGCACGAATCCATCTTCCATCTCGCCCGGGCCGCGGGCAAAAGCACCGCCGCCGCTGCCTATCACTGGGTAAGCGAACTCTATAACCGCAGCCCCTGGCTGGCGCTGCGGGATCGTTACACCCATGACGAGCAGTTGCCGATCCAGCACGGCTGCTTCTACTGGGATGACAACTACCCCGACAGCCACCTGCTGCTGGACGGCGAATGGCTGCGCACCCAGTACGACCCCGACTTCCTGCTGATCCATCCCATGGGGGTGGACGATGCGGGCCACAAGTTTGGCCTGGATTCTCGCCAGTACCGCAACCAGGCGCGCCGCATGGACAGCCTGTTGGCCGATCTGCTGCCCCAGTGGCTGGCAGAAGGGTATCAGGTGGTGGTCACCTCGGATCACGGCATGAACGAGGATCTCAGCCACGGCGGCACCCTGCCAGAAGAGCGCACTGTGCCGCTCTGGCTGTTTGGCGATGCCTTTGTGGCCCAGTGGCCGGAGGGCGCGACGATCGCCCAGACCCAGCTCTGCGCCCTGATGGCCGACTTGCTGGGCATTCCCCACGACAAGCCAGCCGCACCACAGCTGCTCAAGGCGGCCTTTATGCGCGAGGTGCACTGATGATGCCTGCCACCACGAGGATCGCGGCGGATCAACCCGTGAAGATCCTGCACGGAGCCCGCCGCCACTGGCTGCCGGCCATGGTGCTGCTCCCCTTTATCCTGCTGATGATGTTGTTCCAGCTCGCCCCCATGGTGTGGGTGCTGGTGGGCAGCTTCCAGACCCCGGATGGCTGGGGCACCGACCATTACCGGGAAATTTTGGGCTCCCCCTTCTACCTGCAATCCTTCACCAACTCGCTGCGTATCGCCGGCATCGCCAGCCTGGCGGGGCTCGTCATCGGCACCCTGGGCGCCGCTGCGCTGCGCCACAGCGGCGAGCGGGTGAAGCGGCTGCTGCTGGCCTTTGTCACCATGACCAGCAACTTCAGCGGCGTGCCCCTGGCGTTCGCCTTCATCATCATTCTCGGCATCAACGGCGCCGTCACCCTGCTGCTCAAATCCTGGGGCTGGATCGACGGCTTCAACCTCTACTCGGGGTCGGGCCTTATTCTGATCTACACCTATTTCCAGATCCCGCTCGCCTTGCTGCTGCTCTATCCGGCGTTCGATGCCTTGCAGGATGACTGGCCCCAGGCCGCCGCCCTGCTGGGGGCGAGCAAGGGGCAATATGTGTGGCACGTGGCGCTGCCTGTGCTCACTCCCGCCCTGCTCGGCACCCTCATCATCCTGTTTGCCAACGCAGTGGGGGCCTATGCCTCCGCCTACGCCCTCACCACGGGCAACTTCAATCTGGTGACCATACGCGTGGCCAGCCTGGTCTCCGGCGACATCTTCCTCGAGCCCAATCTGGCGGCGGCGCTGGCAGTGATCCTGATGGTGCTGCTGGGAGTGGTGACGGCCGCCAACCAGTGGCTGCTGAAGAAGAGCTATGTGAACAAGGGGCAATCCCATGCATGACCTGACGCCACGCTGGCCAAGGTGGGTGCTGGGGGCGCTGGTCGCCACCCTGCTGCTGCCGCTGCTGGCCACCTTTCTCTATTCGATCTCCACCCGCTGGGGGGCGACCCTGCTGCCGGACGGCTTCACCCTCGACTGGTATCTACAGCTGTGGGGCGACCCGCGCTTTCTCGCGGCATTTGGCCGCAGCCTGCTGGTCTGCTTCGCGACCCTGCTGCTCGGAACCCTGGTTCTGGTGCCGACCGTGCTGGTGGTGGCCTACTACTTCCCCAGGCTGGATCCCTGGATGAACCTGCTGATCCTGCTCCCCTTCGCGGTGCCGCCCGTGGTCTCCTCCGTGGGGCTGCTGCAGATCTACGCCGACGGTCCGCTGCCCATAGTCGGCACGCCCTGGATCCTGATCGGCACCTGGTTCACAGTCGTGCTGCCCTTCATGTACCGGGCGCTGGCCAACAGCCTGCAGGGTGTACCGCTGAAAGATCTGATGGATGCCGCCCACCTGCTGGGGGCCAGCAGTGCCCGCGCCTTCGCGCTGGTGGTGATCCCCTGCCTGCGCAAGGGGCTGCTGGCGGCGCTGTTCCTGTCGCTCTCCTTCCTGCTCGGGGAGTTCGTGTTTGCCAACATGCTGGTGGGCACCCGTTACGAGACCCTGCAGGTCTACCTCTACAACATGCGCGCCACCTCGGGCCACTTCACCAGCGCCCTGGTGATGAGCTACTTCCTGCTGACCCTGCTGCTCACCTGGGCGGCAAACAGATTCCATCGGTGATCCATATGTTCCATCTAGAAGTAACCCAACTGCACAAATCCTACGGCGAGACCAAGGTGTTCGAGGGGATAGAGTTCGGCATCCGCAAGGGGGAGCTGGTGACCCTGCTCGGCCCCTCAGGCTGCGGCAAATCCACCCTGTTGCGGGCGCTGGCCGGGCTCACCCCAGTCGATGGCGGTCAGGTGCGGGTGGCCGGTGAAGAGATCACCTGGCAGGCCCCCCAGAAACGGGGCATCGGCATGGTGTTCCAGAGCTATGCCCTCTTCCCCAACATGACGGTGTGGGACAACGTGGCCTTCGGCCTCAAGATGAAGCCCCAGCCGGGACGGGAGCTGGCGGCCAGCGTGCAGGAGGCCTTGAGTCTGGTGGAGCTGGATGGCTTAGAGCGCCGCTATCCGAGCGAGCTCTCCGGTGGCCAGCGCCAGCGGGTCGCCCTGGCCCGCGCCCTGGTGGTGCGGCCAAGGATCCTGTTGCTGGACGAGCCGCTCTCGGCCCTCGATGCCCGCATCCGCCGCAGCCTGCGCTTGCAGATCCGCGAGATCCAGCAGCGACTCGAGCTCACCACCATCTTCGTCACCCACGACCAGGAAGAAGCGCTGACCATGTCGGACCGGATCTTCCTGATGAACAAGGGATCCATAGTCCAGAGCGGCACGCCTGAGCAGATCTACACCCGCCCCGCCAGCGAGTTTGTGGCGAGCTTTATCGGCAACTACAACCTGCTGAACGCAGAGCAGGGCAAGTCCCTGTTCGGCCCCCGTTTTCAGGGCAAGCTGGCGCTGAGGCCGGAGTCCATCACACTGCTGCCCGCAGGAGCGACCAGTAGCGAGCCCAGCCTGCCCGGCATCATTCGCCAGCAGCAGCTGCTCGGCAACGTCATCCGCTATCAGGTGGCGTGCGAGGCGGGGCTCTTGACGGTGGACTGCCTCAACCGCTCGGCCCGGGATCTGCTGCCGGCAGGCACGAGTGTCACTCTGGCGGTGGCCCGGGATCAGCTGTGTGAGGTAGCATAAGGCCATGTATCCCATTCTGTTTTCGGCCGGCATCAAAATGCCGGCCACCAACCCAAGGAGCCGTCATGGCACTGGCACTGTTTGATCTGGATGAGACCCTGATTGCCGGGGATTCCGCCAGCCTCTGGCTGGAGTACATGGTGGCCCAGGAGCTGGCCCCGGCGGACATGATTGCCGAGGAGCAGGCCATGATGTCCCTCTACCATCAGGGCAAGATGGACATGCATCAGTACATGGCCTTCACCCTGCGGCCGCTGGCGGGCAAGTCGCGCCAGTGGCTCGGCCAGCAGTGCCAGCACTTTGCCGAGCAGGTGCTGCGGGCGCGCATCTACCCGGAAGGGTTGGCGCGCATCGAGTGGCACAGGGAGCGCGGCGACGAGCTGGTGCTGATCTCCGCCTCCGGCGAGCATCTGGTGGCGCCCATGGCGCAGATGCTGGGGATGGATCACTGCGTCGCCATACTGCTGGATGAGGAAGAGGGCATGCTGACCGGCCAGACTCGCGGCACTCTCAGCTTTCGGGAAGGCAAGGTGGCCCGCATCAACCAGCTCTTCGCCGGGAACGATAACCTCTGGCAGGAGAGCCACGGTTACAGCGATTCCCACAACGACCTGCCACTGCTGCGGGCTGTGACCCATCCCCATGCGGTCAACCCGGCACCCGGCCTGCGTCAGGTCGCCGTCGAGCAGGCCTGGCCCACCCTGGACTGGCAGTTGGTCGGCTGATCGGCTGAATGAAGAAGAGGCCCTCAGGCCTCTTCGTTGCTCAACAGGCTGCCTTTTGGCAAGCTCCCCTCTCCGGCCACCAGTTCCTGTGGCTTGCCCAGGTAGATGCGGTTCTTGCCATCGCGCTTGGCACGATAGACCTCGGCATCGGCCACCTCCAGCAGCGTCTGGCCGTGCGTCACCCCATGGCTGGCCACCAGCCCGCCACTCAAGGTGAGTCTGAGGCCAGGCTCGCGCCAGTCCAGTGACTCCACCCCCTTGCGAAACTGCTCCATCAGCATCAGGCAGAAGTGGGTGTCCGGGTTGACCATCAGCACCACCAGCTCCTCCCCGCCGTAACGGCAGACCCAGCCATGATCCCCCAGCAGCCGCATGGCCAGTTTGGACACCCGCTTGAGCACCACGTCCCCGGTCTGGTGGCCATAGTTGTCGTTGACCCGCTTGAAGTCATCGAGATCGACCATGGCCAGGCAGAAGGGCTGGTGTTCGAGCAACAGCCGGGTCAGGCGTTCGTCGAAGAAGCGGCGGTTGTAGAGGCCGGTCAGCTTGTCCAGATGGGCCTGCTGGCGCGCCTCGTGATAATCCTTGCCCACCTCGGCCAGCTCGGCGTAGACGTCCTTGAGCTCACGCATCCCGCCCTGGGGCACGTCATCGGGTTGGGTCCGGCTGGCCCGGATCATGGAGGAGATCTCGTCAAGCATGCGGCGGAAATAGCGGGACCACACCAGTGCCAGCACGAAATAGAGCACGCAGGCCAGCGCCACCATCAGCTGCACGTTGAGGGAGACCCTGTCGATCGCGGCCTGGACGCTGGCCGCCGGTTGCACGCTGATGAGCACCCAGTTGCGTTCAGGCAACTTGCTGTAGGCCACGAACAGCTGGGAGGCCTTGTCCAGGAAGATGCCATCCCCCTGCTTGAAGCGGGAGAGCCACTGGGGATGGGTCATGGGCTTGAGCAACTGGGCGGGATCCGGGTGCACCAGCACCTTGCCGGACTGGTTGACTATCATCTGGTACCCGTTGTCAGCCTGGCGGTTCAGCTGGGCCGAGAAGGGCGCCAGGATGGCATCGACCGCAAACACCCCCCGCACCTTGCCGCTGGCATCGGTCAGGGCCCGCGCCAGGGCGATCACCAGGTTGCCATTGGTGTAGTCGTAGTAGGGCTCGGTCCAGACTATCTTGCCCAGATGCTGGCTGGCCAGCTGGTACCAAGGGCGTACCCTGGGATCGAAGTTGGCATCCGCCTCCCACTTGGGGTAAATCAGCATCTGGCGCTCGGCCGTGCCGACATAGATGTAGATGAGGTCGGCCATGACCCCCTTGTAGAGCCGCCACTCCTTCAGATAGGTCTCGGTATTGTACAGGCGGGGGCCGCTGATATCTTCCACCTTCACTTGGTCGTAGATAAGCGTAAACTGCCGTTCCATCTCCTGGAGATAGGGCTCGATGAAGACGTGACGCAACTGGTGATTGGTGGCGAGCAGACGCTGCTGCAACTCGTTTTGCAGGCTGCGTTCCATGTGCAGATAGTAGATGCCGCCCAGCATCAGCACGGGAATGAACAGCAGCAGCAGCCCCAGCCGCATCCGGGCAACCAGGGACCAGGTTTTCTTGGAGACAACACGCTTATCCAACCCGGACTCCTGCTACCGTCAGACATGATGTAGTGTCAGAATATCAGCACCACGGGATGGCGTCCAAAATGAAGCTGGTTATATGCTCAACAAGAGGTAATCGACACGGATGTTGAACCCGGATCTGCTGATGGCGCTGCACTATTGCGCCGTGATCACCCTGACCGGGGCCATCACCTCAGAGTATTTTCTGTTCCGGCGCGGCATGTCCATCGAACAGGTGCGCAAGCTGCTGCTGGCCGACGGCCTAGCGGCGCTGGCTCTGCTGCTCATCTTCATCACGGGCGTGTTGCAGGTGCTCGCCCACCCCGACGAGCCCGCCGTGCTGCTCGCCAACCCCGGCTATCGCACCAAGCTGCTGCTGTTCTTCGTGATGGCCATCAGCTTTGGCTACCCCAGCCGCCTCTTCTATCGCTGGCGCCGCTCCCTTCGCCAGGGTCGGGCCCCCATGGTCTCCATCCAGCAGCAGTTCTGGGTGATCTGGATCCTGCGCGGCAACCTCTTGCTGCTCGCCCTCATTCCCCTGCTGGCCAGACTCGCCAACAGCTGAAAGCAGCCGCCATGAAACCGCAATAACGGCTGATCCTGAGCCTGGGCAGCAAGGCTCTTGCTGCTCGCCCTCATCCCCCTGCTGGCCAGACTCGCCAGCAGCTGAAGGCGACGCTTATTCAGCAGCCATACGGATCAATCCGGCCCCTGCACGGCCATTCTGCGGCTGGCACCCTTTTCCCCTCGCGGCCCCTCCTGCGGACCAAACTCGCGAGCGTTAAAGACAAATCCCCCCGCACACGGTTATCTTGGTGGCTGGAGCTTTGCGGACGGGTGCCTGCCCGCCACCTTTTCAGGGATGAATTCGTATGCGTTCGAACATGATGTTACTGATGGCCGCCGCCATCTGGGGGCTGGGCTTCGTCGCCCAGCGGCTGGGGATGGATCACATGGGGCCTTACACCTTCAACGGCCTGCGCTTTCTGCTCGGTGCCGCCTCCCTGCTGCCGCTGCTGTGGTGGCTCAAGTCACGCCAGCCCACCGGTCAGTCCGGTGATCGCCGCCTGCTGCTGACCGGGGGCCTGCTCGCCGGGGTCGTGCTGTTCAGCGCCGCCTCCCTGCAGCAGGTGGGGCTGCTCTATACCACGGCCGCCAAGGCGGGCTTCATCACAGGCCTCTACATCATACTGGTGCCCGTCATCGGCCTGGCCCTGCGTCACAAGACCGGCGCCAACACCTGGGTCGGCGCCCTCATCGCCATGGCCGGGCTCTACTACCTGAGCGTGACCGAGGAGTTCACCATAGGCTACGGCGACCTGCTGCAGGTGATCGGCGCCCTGTTCTGGGCCATTCATCTGCTGGTGCTGGATCACTACTCGAGCCGGGTCGCGCCGATCCGCCTGGCCGGCGTCCAGTTCCTGGTGTGCGGCCTGCTCAGCCTGGGGATTGCCTTCACCATGGAGACGCCGACCATGAGCGGCGCCGTGGCGGGCTGGCAGGCGCTGCTCTATGCAGGTCTGGTCTCGGTCGGTATCGGCTACACGCTGCAGGTGGTGGGGCAGCGCGGCGCCCATCCGGCCCACGCCGCCATCATCCTCAGCCTGGAGACGGTGTTTGCCGCCATCGGCGGTGTGCTGCTGCTCGGCGAGACCCTGGATGAACGCGCCATGGTGGGCTGCGCCCTGATGCTGGCGGGCATGTTGATCTCCCAGATCCGCCTGCGCTGGTGGTGGAAATCGCGCCGGGACAAGGTGCCCAGCCAACCCTAGCCGAGCGGGCCAGATTCGGCCTGTAGTCTCATGCTGGCCCATATGCCTGATCCCGCAGATCCGCCTGCGCTGGTGGTGGAAATCGCGCCGGGACAAGGTGCCGAGCCAGCCTTGATGCGGGCGGACATCTTGCTCTCACGGGTGCGACTGTGTCGAGACGGCGTCACCCATCTCACATGAAACGAGGCGCCCACGGGCGCCTCGTTTTATTGCCACTTGTGGCCACATGCCTAACGCACGCTGGAGCAGAAGCTGACATCGTCGCGCAGGGGATCGTTGCTCACGCTGTGGTAGAGCTCGAAACAGGGGCCGCTGCCAAATTCCAGTCCGGCCGCGACTATGTCGCCGACATGCTCCTGCCAGCGCGGCCCGTACTGGCTGCGATCCGTGATGAGGTAGCGGGACTGGGCATAACACCCGGCGGGAATGAGCTGGGTTTCCACCTCCCCCTCGCCCCGGGTCTGGACAGGCACAGTGACGCCGATATCGGTGCGGCACTGGGCCGGTGGCGTCACCTCAGGGTTGTCGTGGTAGATGAAGATCCACTCCCCCTGCTCGAGTCCGCGGGTGGCCGCCCACTGGTACAGGCGGCCGCAGACGGCGTCATACCCCTCGCCATAGGGGCCTGTGACCCGGATATAGGCCAGGGTACGGGCGTCCATCTCGACAGTTTTCATGGTGTTGCTCCTTGCTGATGAGTGGCCTTCAGCATAAGGGGACGAGCCTTCCCATGCGTGTCCATCCTTGCTCTCCAGGTGTCCATTCTTGCGCTTGTCGCGGCGAAACTCGCCAGGGGTGCAACCGTAATGGCGGCGAAACGCCTTGGCGAACGCCTGTGAACTGGCGAGGCCCGCCCCCAGCGCGATGGCGGTGACGCTGGCGTCCGTGTAGCAGAGCTGCCAGGCCGCCCGCTGCATGCGCAAGCGCCGACACATCTCCCCCGGCGCCTCGCCCGCCACTGCGGTGAACACCCGGTGAAAATGGTAGAGGGAGAGGCAGGCCCGATCCGCCAGCGCCTCGATGGAGAGATCGGGATCCCGCTCCAGCGCCCGCAGCACAGGGATGAGACGGCGGCGATAGTCGATCACGGGCGGATCCTCGCCATGTAGAGCGCATCCACATACTCGCCCTGACGGAAGGCGTAGCCACGGGCGACCCCCTCCTCGACGAAGCCGAACTTGCGATAGAGCGCCTGCGCCCCCGGATTGTCGGTATAGACGGTGAGCTCGACACGTTGCAGGTTGAGCCAGTTGTCGGCCATCTCCAGCGCGGCCCCCAACAGGGCCGAGCCTATGCCCTTGCCGGCCCAGTCATCCCGCACCCCCATGCCGATGCAGGCCACGTGTTTGCGCCTGGGATTGGGCTCGATATGCAGCGAGAGCTGGCCCACCAGCAGGCCGTCGACCTCGGCCACCAGCGCCACCACGCTGCCGTTCTCCAACCGCTTCTGCCAGACGCTCAGGGTCGGATACGGCAGTTGCAGGGTGCCTGCCTGGGCGTTGGGCATGGCATAGAGATCCCGCAAGGCGGGAGCATCGGCCGGTTCGGCGTGACGAATGGTGATCTGCATCTGAGGCTCCTTCTCGAAAACCTCATCATGCAGCATCAGAAGGGTCCGGTCATCCCCCCGCCCTACCCATTTGTGATGCCTATCAAAGGGCGAGGGAAGGCCCATTGGTTCCGGGGTTTTTCCTTGTTATAGACTCAAGGCTCACCAACAAGGAGAAGCACCATGAACGACAAGACCCTGCACAGTGCCAATGGCGCCCCCGTTGTCGACAACAACAACAGCCTCACCGCCGGCCCCCGTGGCCCAGTGCTGATGCAAGACATCTGGTTGATGGAAAAGTTGGCTCATTTCGATCGGGAACGGATCCCGGAGCGGGTGGTTCACGCTAAGGGCTCGGGCGCTTACGGCACCTTTACCGTGACCCATGACATCAGTCAGTTCAGCAAGGCGGACCTGTTCAATGCCGTCGGCAAGCAGACCCCGGTGTTCCTGCGCTTCTCCACCGTGGCCGGCGAGAAGGGGGCGGCCGACGCCGAGCGCGACGTGCGCGGCTTCGCCCTCAAGTTCTACACAGAGCAGGGCAACTGGGATCTGGTGGGCAACAACACCCCGGTGTTTTTCATCCGCGATCCCTTGAAGTTCCCGGACTTCATCCACACCCAGAAGCGGGATCCGCGCACCAACCTGCGCAGCGCCACCGCCGCCTGGGATTTCTGGTCCCGTCATCCGGAATCCCTGCACCAGGTCACCATACTGTTCAGCGATCGCGGCATCCCCAAGAGCCTGCGGGAGATGAACGGCTACGGCAGCCATACCTTCAGCTTTATCAACGACGCCAACGAGCGCTTCTGGGTCAAGTTCCACTTCAAGACCGAGCAGGGCCACAGCTTCTACACAGATGAAGAGGCCGCCACCGCAGTCGGTCAGGACAGAGAGACCAGTCAGGCGGATCTGTTCAACGCCATCGAGCAGGGCGACTTCCCTCGCTGGAAGGTCTATGTGCAGGTGATGCCGGAGGCCGAGGCCCAGACCTACCAGATCCACCCGTTCGACCTCACCAAGGTGTGGCCGCACAGCGACTACCCGCTGATCCCGGTCGGCGTACTGGAGCTCAACCAGAACCCGGACAACTACTTCGCCCACGTGGAACAGGCCGCCTTTACCCCGGCCAACGTGGTGCCCGGCATCGGCTTCTCGCCGGACCGCATGCTGCAGGGCCGCCTGTTCTCCTACGGCGACACCCAGCGCTATCGCCTCGGCGTCAACCACGGCCTGCTGCCGGTCAACGCACAGCGCTGCCCGTTCCACCACGGTGCCCACCGCGACGGCGCCATGCGGGCGGACAGCAATGGCGGCGCCACCCCCAACTACCAGCCGAACCGCTTCGGCACCCAGCAACCGAGCGAGCAGCACGAGCCGGCGCTGAGTCTGGAAGGAGCCGCCCTGCACTACGATTTTCGCGACTACGACAGCGATTACTACAGCCAGCCGGGCAACCTGTTCCGGATCATGGATGAGGGCCAGCGCTCGCGCCTCGCCGCCAACCTGGCGCGCTCCCTGATCCACGTGGAAGATGACGCCATAGTCGCGGCCCAGCTCAGGCACTTCGAGCAGGCCGACCCCGAGTACGCCAAGCGGGTCGAACTGGCACTGGCCGCCCTGCAGCGCTAAGCCGCAGGCAGCCAACATCTGCAAAAGCAAAACGGGGGCCTGCTGGCCCCCGTTCTCGTCATGACGGTATTTGATAAATAAAAAACGGAGCCCGAGGCCCCGTTTTCACTGCGGTATCAATCCCGGACGCAGCGCCTTCGCGCTCCCTTGCCAACAAGCGTTTGTACCGCCCGTTACGGCAACCAAGCTGTGCATTGGAAGAGCGGCACAGTTACCCGCCTGCGGTGATGAATAAAAACGGAGCCCGAGGCTCCGTTTTTCACTGCGGTATCAATCCTGGACGCAGCGCCCTCGCGCTCTTCCCGCTCCCTTGCCAACAAGCGTTTGTACCGCCCGTTACGGCAACCAAGCTGTGCATTGGAGCGGCACCGTTACCCGCCTGCGGTGATGAATAAAAAACGGAGCCCAGGGCTCCGTTTTTCACTGCAGTATCAATCCCGGACGGAACGCGCTTCGCGCTCTTCCCGCTCCCTTGCCAACAAGCGTTTGTACCACCAGCTACTGCGACGACGTTGTGCATTGGAAGAGCGACGAGCCATTTCTTAGGTTCCAGCCAAGAGAGGAAAAGAGCCGCATTATGCGATAGAGGTCACGTCCATGTCTTTAGCTGGATCAAGAAAAGCCTCACTGACCCACGCTGATGATGCTGCTATTCGCCGCCTTGTCGGCTGCATGCGACGCCCTTTCCGGCTCGCGCCAGGCCAGTGGCCCGTTGCTCTCCAGCGCGTTTTGCGGGCCGCACTCCAACCAGCTGTCGCCCTGTTGAATGCGGGCACCCGGCGAATATTTCTGATCCTGATACCAGCAGACCCGCTCAGGCAGCGACCCCAGCGGCAGCACCAGTTCGGTTCCCACTTCCGCCCGCTTCGGCTCTGCCGCCACGCCAGTGCCGGCCGTACCGCCCAGCAGTGTCAGCAACAACCAGCCACCTACCCTCTTGTCCAGATACATGATGTTACTCCTTGCTCGATAGAAGGTTCAGGCGACCGGAAACGGCGCAACCTTGATTAATAAGCCATACGCCGACTGGCATTCCCAAGCCAATATGATAGCCTGCCAGCGCCTGCTCACGCCCGTCAAAAACGGCGCAGGAAAACCCCGGTGGATTTGTCGGTTCTCGACGAATATAACCTTATTAATCAAATCGTTATTTGGATATTATCCCAATGCGTATCATGCCGTTGCTCCAGGCGGCCTGCCTGAGCCTGATGTTGTCCGCCTGCGTCGCCCCCCTCTTGTTGATGAGCCCTACCAGTCAACTGATGTGGGCCCTGCTCAAGCCGCTGGTCGGTTTCGACCCCAACGAAGCCAACCTGTTCGAACAGCCCATGATCAAGGATCGAATGACCGGCATTCTGGGTCCCAATTACGACAGCACCATGCAATTGCTCAAGACAGCCAACGAGCTGCAGCAGGAGGGCCCGCTGTTCTACGTGGTCTCCCGCTACGCCCCCGTGCCGGACGTCGCCAAGCAGGCCGGCATGGTGTGGAACTCACAGACCAACCAGATGTCCGTCATGCTGCTCAAGGGCGATGGCACACCCCAGGTATTTGGCGAGAACCTGGCCGCAGGCGCACCGACCTGGCCAAGCGAGATGCAGAACTGGCAGGCGCAGGGCAACCCGACGGCCACAGCACTCTCCGGCGCCACCAACAGTCTGACCGGCTCTGCGACCAAGAGCCTGACCGGCGCCGCCACGACCAGCTCGGTATTCGGCAGCGTGCTGGGTTCCCTGCAGCAGGGCGCCAGCAAGACCATGGCTGACACCACCAAGCAAGTAGTGAACAGCGCCACTACCTCGGCCCAGCAACAGGCCACCAAGGCCGTGACCGAACCCGCCAAGCAGGCAGCCAGCAGCGCCACTGCCACGGCACAGCAACAGGCCACCAAGGCCGTGACCAAGCCCGCCAAGCAGGCCGTCAGCAGCGCCAGCACCACGGCACAGCAGCAGGCCGCCAAGACCGTGACCAAGCCCGCCAAGCAGACGGTCAGCAGCGCCACTGCCACCGTACAGCAGCAGGCCACCAAAACCGTGACCGAGCCCGCCAAGCAAGCCGTCAGCAGCGCCACTGCCACGGTACAACAGCAGGCCAGCAAGGCCGTGACCGAGCCCGCCAAGCAGGCGGCCAGCAGCGCCAGCGCAACGGTACAGCAGCAGGCCAGCAAGGCCGTGACCGAGCCCGCCAAGCAGGCCGTCAGCAACGCCAGCGCAACGATACAGCAGCAGGCCAGCAAGACCGTGACCGAACCCGCCAAGCAGGCGGTCAGCAGCACCAGTGCGACCGCAACGACGGCGGCGGATGCGGCCGCCAAGGCCGAGGCCGCGCGCGCCGCTGCCGAAGCCGAGATGGAAGCCCTGCTCAAGTAAGCGCCTCACCAGGCCATCGCAAGATGGCCTGGCTGTTTTCCTCCCCCCTCGCTCCCCACCATAACCCCTCGCCATCCACGCTACCGGATGCGTGAAATCATGAACTTCTCGACATAGCCCCCTAAACTGGAAGGACGATTTGTTGCAAGGAGTGCTGCCATGTCGCGTCTGCTCAGCCTGATGATCTGCTGCTGTCTGGGCACAGCACTGCCCGCCTCGGCGTTCACCTATTACTCCGAGCAGAACATGCCGTTCAACGGCCAGGATGAGAAGGGTAACAGCACCGGCCTGGCGGTCGAGCTGCTGAGACTGATGTGGCAGGAGATGGGGGAACCGGAGCAACCCATCCACTTCATGCCCTGGGCCAAGGCCTGGTATCTGCTGACCCAGCAGCCGGATGCCGTGCTGTTCACCACGGCCCGCACCCAGGCGCGGGATCCCCACTTCCTCTGGGTCTGCCCCATCAGCCACTCCCGGGTGTCGCTGGTGGGCCGCAAGCGGGATGCCCCCAGGGTGGCCAGCAAGGCCGATCTCGCCAGGCTGCAGATCGGCGTCATGCAGGCGGATGTGGGGGAACAACTGCTGCTCAACCGGGGCATCAGCCCCGCCAACCTGATGGCGGTGGAGCGGATGGATCAGGTGGTGCGCCAGCTCATCATGGCCCGCACCGATCTGGTGGCCGGCAACGAGGTGATGCTGTTCCATCAGGCCAGACAATTGGGCTTTCCATCGGACACCTTCGTCACGGTCGCCACCCTGGCGGAGCAGGACAACTGCTTTGCCTTCAACCCCGCCGCCGACAAACAGCAGGTCGCCCGCCTGCAACAGGCGCTCGACAAGGTCAGACAGGGGGAGGCTTTCAAGCGACTTATCGCCCGCTATCAGGATGTGGTGCAGTCACCGCCGGCGGATCACCTGCCCACTATCGAGTGAACACAAGATGCAAACAGGCCACCCGAAGGTGGCCTGTTTCATGGTGTCGCCTGCTTACTGGAAGTGGCTGTCGTGCTCGGACTTCTTGGTCTGGGCACCTTCGCTGTGCTCGATGGAGGTACGGATGAGGTCCACCCCGGCACGGATGATCAAGACCCCCATGTTGACCAGCTTGACGCAGACCCACATGAAGGTGATGAGCAGTATCAGCTTGAGTACCGTCTGGAACGCCTCCAGGAAATTCTGCTCCAGCTGGCCGGTGAGGCCGTTGGCACTGGTCATCAGCCAGGTGTAGACCTCGCGCACGAACGGGATACGGCTCGGCATCTCCAGCACGTCCAGGGCGGCGGGCAGGGCCTGGAAGATGACTATGCTGCCGAACAGTATCAGAATGACGCCGATGGCGATGCCCAGAAAAAAACCAAACTGTTTCATGGAAGGTCCCAAGGTTTGCTGCATGAAAATAACATAGCTGCCAATACTAGGGACTGCCTCACCACAGGGCAATCCTTGTGCGCAGGCAGGGCCAGAGCCAAACCCGCCATCCGGTGGGCCCCAGGCAGGAAACCATTGCCCAACTATCTGATTTCTGTGACCCTTGCGCCCATAGTCCCCCAACGCTCAGGCACCATGTTCCGTTCCTGTTTTTTACTGCTCTGCGCCCTGCTGCTGACACTGCCTGTCTCGGCCGCCCCCACGGCCGCCGTCTGCGTGGTCAAACATCAACAACAGCTGTTGCTGGTACAGGACAGGGTCTCCTCCCGCTACAGCCTGACCGGCGGCTACATAGATGCAGGCGAGACGCCGCAACAGGCGGCACTGCGCGAGCTGTTTGAAGAGACAGGTCTGCGCGGCCGGATCATCGCCGAGCTGGGACCATGGCAGCGCGCCGTGCTGTTTGCCTGCCAGACGCTGGAACCCATCCGGGCGCAGACAGGCTCGGGCTTCGTCTCCCTGCTGCGGGCCCCCAACCTGGGTGGCGAGATCCTCAACGCCAGGCTGATAGCCCCATCCCGGCTGCCTGACGGGCAGCGCCGCTTTCCGGCGCAGCTCGACTGGCTGGCCCCCCAGCTGGCCGACATCCCCGACAGCCCGGTGCTGTGGCTGCCGGATTTCAGCGGTGAAGGCAATGCTCTGCACCGGGCGGAAGTCCCGCTGATACAGCGCTTGCAGCGCTGGATCGGGGCCAGTGCCCCCTGGCTTGATGCCAGCAATCTGTTTGGTTCAGCCGCCTTTCAGCTTGCCCTGCTACCCTTGCTGCTGCCGCTGCTGGGCTGGCCCCGTCTGCGTCAGCTGTTGCTGGCCATGCTGACCCTCACCCTGCTGGTTCAGCTAGCCAAAGAGGGCACAGGCTGGCCCAGACCCTTCCATCTCGATCCCGCGCTGGCGCACGTAAGTGCCCAGGGCTTTGGCATGCCGAGCGGTCACGCCGCCTCGGCTCTGCTGTTCTGGGGCCTGCTGCTCAGATGGTGCTGGCCCGCCAACCCCTGGCGCGGCGCCTCGCTGGCACTGCTGCTGGCGGCCCTGACCGGGCTGGCCCGGGTCTGGCTCGGCGTCCACTTCCTGTCGGATGTGGCGGCGGGATTGCTGCTGGGCGCCCTGATGCTGACGATCCATTCCGGTTTGTCCGGCATGGCTGCCCGGCCATGGATCTGGGGCGGGCTCAGCCTCATCTGCACACTGGCCGCCTGGTGGAGCCAATCCTCGGCGCTGGCAGGCCTGGCCATGTTCAGTCTGGGTCTGACCCTCGGCATGCGGCTGCCATTGCCGCGAGAGCGGCAAAAACCCTGGTACACCCTGGCGATCACCCTGCTCGGCGGCCTGCCCCTCGGGGCGCTGCTGTGGGCGTTGCCATTCTGGCTGACCAGCTCCTGGCTCATCCTGCTCGGCCAGTGGCTACTCTATGGTTGCCTGGGGCTCTGGTTGAGCGCCGGCCTCTGGTGGATACTCTCACTCATGAACTCTGACCCGCTACCCAAGGGCTCCGGCCCCGACAAGGGATTGCTATGAATATGAAAAAAGTGGACTTGGCCAAGATAACCCTGGGGGTGCTGTTTCTCAGCATCCTCATCATCTCGTGCTTCATGGTGCTGCGCCCCTTCCTGCCCGCACTGGTGTGGGCCACCATGATCACCATAGCCACCTGGCCGCTGATGCGGATGGCCCAGCGCCTGCTGTGGGGCAAGCGCGCCCTGGCGGCGCTGGTGATGACCAGCATACTGCTGCTGATCTTCGTCATCCCGCTGTTCATGGCGCTGGCCAATGTGGCGGAGAAGGCGCCCATGCTGATCGAGCTCGGCACCACCATCAGCCATTCGCCGCCGCCCGAGCTGCTCTGGCTGCAGCAGATACCGTTGGTGGGCGGCAAGCTCTACGACTTCTGGCAGCAGATCCTGGCGAGCGGTGGTCAGGTGCTGTTTACCAAGCTGGCACCCTATTTTGGCCAGACTGCCCGCTGGCTCGCCTCCCAGGCCGGCAATCTGGGCTTGCTGTTCGTCCACTTCCTGCTGACCGTTGCCATCTGCGGCCTGCTCTACCACTCGGGTGAGAAGGCAGCCGACGGGATCCGCCGCTTCGCCCACCGCCTGGCGGGGGAGCGTGGTGACAATGCCACAGTGCTGGCTTCCCAGGCGATCCGCGCCGTGGCCATGGGGGTGGTGGTCACAGCCCTGGTGCAATCTTCGGTAGCCGGGGTCGGCCTGCTGATTGCCGGCATCCCCTACACCATGATCCTGGTGGTGGTGATGTTCCTGCTGATCGTCGCCCAGATCGGCCCCTTCCCCGTGCTGCTGGCCTGTGTCGGCTACCTCTACTGGAGCGGCGACACCACCTGGGGCACCTTCCTGCTGGTCTGGTCACTGCTGGCGGGCACCATGGACAACTTCCTGCGCCCCTTCCTTATCAAACGCGGGGCGGATCTGCCGCTTATTCTCATCCTGGTGGGGGTCATCGGCGGCCTGCTGGCGATGGGGATCATCGGCCTCTTTATCGGCCCCGTGGTGCTGGCGGTGGGCTACACCCTGCTGGATGCCTGGATCAAGGAGGGTGACCAACCGGCGATCGCTATTGTTGCGCCGCCCAAGGCCGAGTGACGATTCAGCCATAAATAGCTGATGCAAAGAGCCGCCCATTGGGCGGCTCTTTGGTTTTTGACGATCGTGATTTATGGCGATCGTGTCAGATTGGTTGATCCGCGCCAACCGGCATTCACCACATATTACCGTCCCATGCAGGTTCGATTACGCCTTACGGCTAATTGAAATCCACGGGCTGGCTATACGGAATTTTGTTCAGCAAGGTGGGTGTCCTGATTTCATAACGTTTGGCTAAGGGGCGGGCTTTAGCCCGTTCCAGTGAGCGAAGCGAACGATTTGAGCATATTGTTGGGCGATACCACTTCAAATGCGCAACACAGACCGAATTTTATTTGCAAGTTGATGCATGCCTCTGCGTTCAAGTTCTTGCACGAAAACATGCCACGGTGGGATGTTACTCATGTACGGTTCGTTGCTTGGCCCCGTATAACCTCCACCACCAGGACCGGTATAAAGCCCGCCACCAGGTCCAGTGTAGAGACCACCGCCAAGCCCCGTATAAAGCCCGCCTCCGGGGCCTGAGTACAGGCCGCCGCCCGGACCTGTGTATAGCCCCCCTCCGGGACCTGTGTACATGCCGCCGCCTGGCCCTGTGTATAGCCCCCCTCCGGGGCCTGTGTACATGCCGCCACCAGGCCCAGTGTACAAACCACCACCGGGGCCTGTGTAGCGACCGCCGCCTGGACCAGAGTATTGATCTCTTACCCACATACGAACTACCTCCGTGTGTTGCCTAACAGTGATTCGATGGAAAGTGGTACTAATCCGTTAATAGAGCCTTCCATATAACTCCGGTTTGCCCTGATCGCCGCCACGAAAAATTCATTTTAAATCACAACATTGCCGACCAATCTCTGGTGCTGAACGCATTCGCCAGACGTCTTCCTTTGGCTCTATTTTTGGCCATCGGGCAAAAGTACACTTCTAGAGCGGCAATGGAAAGCGCCACCCGACCTTGGTGTTGTGAACAGGTCAGGAGTGTGAGCGGGGCAACGTCTTATCTGGCGTAGCTGGCCAAGTGTCTGGCGGTGAGTCAGGGGGAATGGAATAGGGGAGCTGGAAGAAATAACCCGGGGCGTCGCAACGCACCGGGTTATCGGTCGGTAGGGGAGGGTCAGGCAGGTTGGTGGAGGGTGATGCAGTGAATGCCACCGCCACCGGCGGCCACAGGGTCAATGTTGATCTGCACGATTTCGCGACCCGGGTAGAGGCGGGCCAGCAGCTCGTGGCAGTAACTATCGGCCGCCTTGTCGCCAAACTCGGGGGCGATCACGGCGCCATTGATCGGCAGATAGTTGATGTAACCGGCGGCAAAGTCGCGGCTGCGGCTGAAGCGGTTGTCCCGCCCGTCGAGTGGTGGCGGCAGCACATGCAGCTCCAGCTTGTTGCCATCGGCGTCGGTGGCCTGTTTGAGGATGGCCAGGTGCCGGCGGGTCACCTCGTAGTCGTGGGACTGCGGGTCGTTATCCAGATTGACCACCACCACGCCGGGACGCACAAAGCGGGCGTAGAAGTCGACGTGGGCATCGGTGATGTCACGGCCCTTGATCCCCGGCAACCAGATGATTTTGCGCAGCCCCAGATTGGCTTTCAGCTCCGCCTCCAGTTGCGCCTTGCTCACCCCCGGATTGCGGTTGCTGTTGAGCCAGCAACTCTCGGTCAGGATGGCGGTGCCATTGCCATCCACCTCTATGCCCCCGCCTTCACCTGTCAGCTTGCTTTGCAGATAGTGGACATCCGCCTGCTTGCTGACCAGCTCGGCCACACCCGCATCCTGTTCGTGCTCCTGCTTATCACCCCAGCCGTTGAAGTTGAAGTCCACCAGCCCCAGCTCCCCCTCCTCGTTCTGGACGAAGACGCCGCCGGTATCCCGCAGCCAGATGTCGTCCAGCTCGGTGACGATAAAGCGGGTGTTCTGCTCACCACAAAGTTTGCGGGCCAGCGCCTGTTCGGCTTCGCGGCAGAGCACGTTCACCTGGGTATAAGGCACCATGGCCTGCACCAGCCGGCCTATGGTGGCCTGCACCTCCTTGTAATTGCGACCCCAGATATCGGCGCTCGCGCCAAAGGCAACCCAGACCCGAGTCTGAGGCGCGGCCTCGTCCGGCATCTGGTAACGGCCAACCGCAGTGACCTGGGAGCCAATAGGGGTAGCCACATTGGCAGCCTGTGCCCGTGGCAGGCTGCCCAGCCCGGCCAGGGCGCCGATGGCGGCCAGCTGTTTCAATACATGGCGTCGGGATGACATGGGATGGCTCCTTCGGAGGCGGAACGACTCCGGATTGATGACAAAAGTAGGATATGAATGACAAGCGCTGTTAATCAGATCACGCTGAGTAATAGACTAGCCGCCGCGATGATGGCGGACAAACGATCGATTTTCGGTATAAGTGATAAGCGGAGCTAATCAATGATGTTCAAACACTGGCCTCCACTCAATGTGCTGCGGGGCTTCGAGGCGGCGGCCAGACTCGGCAGCTTTCATCAGGCGGCACAGGAACTGCACCTCACCCAGTCGGCCATCAGCCAGCAGATCCGCTCGCTGGAGGAGCTGCTCGGCCAGCCGCTGTTTCATCGGCAGGGGCGCTCGGTCGCCCTCACCGATGCGGGGCAGGACCTGCTGGAGACAACCCAGAGCGTGCTGTTGCAACTGGCGGTGGGGATCCAGCGGCTGGAGCAGTACCGCAAACCGAACCAGCTGGTGCTCAATACCAGCACAGCCATAGCCCGCCACTGGCTGCTGCCCCGGCTGGCCGACTTTCACCGCCTGCATCCCGATATCGATCTCTGGCTGTTTACCAGCGACGAGGTACCCGTCATGACCGAGCAGACCATAGATATCGCCCTGCGCTGGGATCTCGCCCCCCAGGCCGAGTGCCACCACAGGGTACTGCTGGAGGACGCTCTGCTCCCCCTTGCCACTTTGGCCGTGCTGGCCCAACCCCCTGCGGAGCGCACCAGTCTCCATGGAGAGCGGGAGATGGATTGGCACCACTGGACGCTCAAAGGCGGGGAGGATCTGCAGCTGCAGACCCGGGGGCTCAACTTCTCCGATCCCGGCCTGCTGCTGGACGCGGCCGGCGCCGGGCTCGGCGTGGCGCTGGCGAGCGCGCTGCTGTCGGCTCCCGCACGACAACAGGGCTTGCTGCTGCCGCTCTCCTCCCGCACGGTCAAGGGGCCACAGTGGAGCTGGCTGGTCCATCAGGAGAGCGAGAGCAGCCCTCAGTGCCGCGCCTTCTGCTGCTGGCTGGAGCAACAGTTTGCCCGCGCCGCGACCGACCTAGACGGCATGGCATTGCCACCCTCTGAGGCAGGTCACTGAATCTGCGGGGGGAGCGTGGTTAAATGACGGCTTCTCCTTTTGCCGGACATAGCTGTGACCACGCCATCTGACCTCCAGCCGCTCCAGCCCTGGCCCGATTATCTGCAGGCCTCCTGGCTGCGCTGCGCCCACCAGACCAGCCCGACCCTCTGGCACCCGCCCCACAGCGCCAAGGGGCAAACCCTGCAGAGCCTGCGCCAGCGCAAACGGGATCTGCTCACCACAGGCGAGATGGCGCTGGAGGATCTCTACGAGTTCATGGAGGGGCGCCCCTGCGTCCTGCTGCTCACCGACGAGAGCGGCTGCCTGCTGGCCCGCACCGGCCATCGCGAGACGCTGGCAGAACTGGAGGCGCTGGGCTTCGGGCTTGGCGCCTTCTTCAGCGAGGGGCGCATCGGCACCAATGCCATCAATCTGGCGGCGCTGGAGGGGATGCCACTCTGCGTCAGCGGCCCCCAGCACTTCAACCGCACCCTGCACCCCTGGCACTGCTGCGCCAGCCCGGTCTACAACAGCAATGGCCGTCAGGTTGCCATCATGGCGCTGATCTGCAAGGTGGAAGAGGCGAGTGCCGGGGATCTGGCGCTCACCGTCAGCGCCGGGCGCGAGCTGGCCCATCTGCTGCAGATGGAGACACTGATGCAGGAGTCCCAGCACCATCTGAGCGAGCTCTACGCCCTGCTCGACGGCATGGATGACGGCGTGCTGGCCTGGGACCCCCAGGGCAGGCTGCGCTACCTCAACGGGCTGGCGGCCAGTCGGTTGCGGCTCGATCCCGCGCTCTGCCTCGGCCAGCCGCTGGAGCAGCACCTGCTGTTGCCACAGCGGTTGCAGCTCGCCATCAAGGGGCAGACGCCACTCAGTCATGTGGAGGTGACGCTGGAGCGGATCGGGGTGCAGACCGGGGAGTTCATCAATGCGCTGATAAGCCTCAAGCCGCTGCCCGGGCCGGACGGGGTCAGCTTTATCGCCCTGCTGCACCCGCTGGACAGGCTCAGGGCCATCAACCAGCTGCGCCAGGCGGTGCCCGAACTCTCCGCTCTGGTGGGCGAATCGAGCGCCATGCGCAAGCTGCTGCGCTACGCCCGCCAGGCGGCACGGAGCCAGGGCCCCATGCTGCTGCGCGGGGAGGAAGAGGTGGGCAAGGCCCAACTGGCGGAGGCGATTCACTTCGGCAGCGAGCAGGCCGCCGGGCCGCTCATCACCCTCAACTGTCAGGCGCTGCCGAGCGAGCGGATGGCGCTGGAGCTGATGGGTTCCGACGAGGCGGGGCAGGAACGGGCGGGCAAGTTCGAGCTGGCCCATGGCGGCACGCTCGTGCTGGAGCAGGTGGAGTGTCTCTGTGCCCCCATGCAGGCGGCGCTGCTGCAACTGCTCAAGACCGGCCGCATCCAGCGCTTCGACTCGGCCCGCATACTGCCGCTCAAGGTGCGGATCATAGCGACCAGCAGCGCGGCGCTGGAGCAGAGGGTGCAGGAGGGGCAGTTTGGGCGCCAGCTGCTCTACGCCCTGCAGGCGTGCGAGCTCTGGCTGCCGGGACTGCGGGAGCGCGGCGCCGACTTGCCGGCCCTCATCAGCCAGCAGCTAGGGGCGCAGGGGCGCGAGCCGGTGCGCCAGTTCAGCCCGGCGGCCCTCGACTGCCTGCTCGCCTACTCCTGGCCCGGCAATCTGGGGGAGCTGCGCAGCGCGGTTGAATATGCCCTGCTCCACTCGAGTCGTGAGCAGATCCCGCCGGAGGCGCTGCCCGCCGCCATTCGGCACGGCTATCGGCTGGTGGAAGACGAGGTGGTGGGGCAGCCGCTGCTCACCCTGGCCGAACTGGAGCGCCAGGCCATCTTGCGCTGCGCCCACGCCTGCAAGGGGCAGGTCAGCCAGATGGCCCAGCATCTGGGCATCAGCCGCACCACCCTCTGGCGGCGGCTCAAGCTTATCGGTATCGATCCCGCGGACTACCACGGCTCCTGACGACTGGGATCCTGTTGCTACCCTATGAAACCTGTCAGGCATAAAACAACAAGGCCCCGCAGTTGCGGGGCCGTTTTTATATGGCAAGGTAATGAGCGACGCGGTTACAGCCCCAGCTGGTGGGCGGTGACTATGGCCGCCAGCACATCCTCGGCGGTGACCTTGAACGGCATGTTGTGGATGGTCTCCCCTTCGGCGGTGGAGGCTTTGGCCACCTCCAGCAGGCGCGCCATGTCCAGCTCCTTGACCCCCATCATATGCAGGTTGGTCGGCAGGCCGATCGAGCGGCAGAAGGCCAGCACGGTTTCGATCTCCGCCATGGGCGCATTCTCCAGCACCAGCTGCACCAGGGTACCGAATGCGACTTTCTCACCGTGATAGAGGTGGTGACACTCGGCCAGCTGGGTCAGGCCGTTGTGGATGGCGTGGGCGGCGGCCAGACCGCTGCTCTCGAAGCCGATGCCGCTCAGATAGGTGTTGGCCTCTATGATGTTCTCCACCGCCTTGGTGCAGAGCCCCTGCTCCACCGCCAGCTTGGCCTTGTAGCCATCGGCCAGCAGTGTCTTGTAACAGAGCTCGGCGATGGCCTGGGCCGCCAGGGTAGAGGCACCACCGGCCATGGTCTTGCAACCGGAAACCTTGTTGGCACGCGCCTCGAAATAGGTGGAGAGCGCATCCCCCATGCCGGAGACCAAGAGCCGTACCGGGGCGCGGGAGACGACGCCGGTATCCATGATGACCATGTTGGGGTTGGTCGGGATCATCAGGTATTCGCTGAACTGCCCTTCCGGGGTATAGATGACCGCCAGCGCACTGGTTGGCGCATCGGTGGAGGCTATGGTGGGCACTATGACCACAGGCACCTTCTGGTAGAAGGCGACCGACTTGGCGGTATCGAGCGTCTTGCCGCCACCTATGCCGATGATGACGTCGAACGGTGTCTGGTTGCAGCGGGCCAGCAGGCGGTCGATCTCGGGGCGTGAACATTCGCCGTTGAAGCAGTCGAACTCGGGCTTGATGCCCACACCGTGGAAGCTGGTGGCAACCGTGTCACCAACCAGTTTGGTGACGAAGGCATCAGCCAGGATGAGCGGCTTGGCGCCGAGCGCCTTGACGTAGTTGCCTATGTTGGCGAGAGCCCCGTTGCCTTGCACGTATTTGCTGGGGCTGATGATGATGCGGTCCATATTTTATCCCTCTCTCTTTATCTCTTAAGAATCGGGGCGAAGGGGCGGCTATGCCGGGGAGTCCTTCGTCTTGAGTGGCGCAGCACTGGCACACAGAGCCAGCGCTGTACCTTGAAACGGGTTGGCGATCAGTCGCCGAAACGCTCGTCTGCAAGTTGCTTGAAGCAGGTCAGGGCGGCCTCGGCATCTTCTCCCTGTGCCAGCAGGGTGAGCCTGTCTCCCTGGCGCACGTTGAGCATGGTGAGCCGGGTCAGACTGCGGGGATTGGCCTCTTTATCCCCCTTTTGCAGCTTGAGTTCAGCGGCAAAGGGCTTGAGGGCCGCCACCAGACGAGCGGCGGGGCGCACATGCAGGCCGTGGGGGTTGTCGACCACCACCTCGCAGCGCAGCCAACCCTCATCGGCTGCCGGTGCCGTCTCAGCGGCGACCTGCGCAGCGCTCCCAGGCAGCATTGCCTGCTTGGGCCCCAGGGCGCCGAGCGCCTCTGCGGCCACCTCGTCGAGACTCATACCTGAACCTGCCGCCACCACGGCGGCCAGGGTGCCCTCGACCAGCGGGGCAGGACAGAGCCGCACCCGAGAACTCAAATCAGGGGGCAACAGCTCGAGGGCGGTCTCGGCGCTCAAGAGGGCGCTGCCCAAGTCCATCAGCACCAGCACGCCGCTGCCGTCGTCTGCTTCTTCTATCGCACTCATCACGGCGATGGCATCTGTGCCTATGGGGTGGTCCGGATCATCGACCCCGGCCGCCAGCAACAGCCGTGCCGGGCTGCCCAGCTGGTCGGCCAGCGCTTTCAATCCGGCCGCCAGCATGGCGCTGTGAGAGACAACTACGATACCTATCATGTCACAACCTCGCTCTGTCACGCAGGGCGGTCAGCAGCAGCAGGGTCGAGGTGGCTCCGGCATCCTGATGGCCTATGCTGCGCTCGCCCAGATAGCTGGCGCGCCCCTTGCGGGCCTGCATCTGTATGGTGGCCTCGGTGCCGGCCGCCGCGGCAGCCACCGCCTTGTCCAGCGCCTCGGCCAGCGGCAACTCCTGCTGCTGCGCCTGTTGCAGGGCGGCCAGCGCAGGCCACCAGGCGTCGCACATTGTCTTGTCGCCCGGCTCGGCGCGGCCGCGAGAGACGATTCCCTCGACCCCATCCGCCAGCATCTTGCCAAGCTGGCTCAGGGTCAGGCTCTGGCAGGCGTCCGTGCTGGCCGCCGCCCGAATGAAGAAGGTGCCGTAGAGCGGGCCACTGGCGCCGCCGACCGAGGAGAGCAGGGTCATGCCGGTGGTCTTGAGCACCTGGCCTATATCCTTGTCCGCCACCGCGGGCAGCTTCTCCGCCACCTTGGTAAAGCCGCGCTGCATGTTGAGGCCGTGGTCGCCATCGCCGATGTCGGTATCCAGTGCCGTGAGGTAGTCACGCTGCTCGGTGAAGATGTGCTCGCAATCCAGCAGCCAGTTGACGATTTGATGTTTGCTTAGCATGAGAATGAGGGCTCCTTAGCAACCGCGACGCAGGGCGGGGGTGTGAACGGGGGCATCCCACAGGGTCATCAACTCGTCATCCACCTTGAGCAAGGTGATGGAGATGCCGGTCATGTCGAGGGCGGTGCAGTAGGGGCCTATCAGGTTGCGCACCAGATGGATGCCTGCCTCTTCGCACAGGGCCGCGAGGCGACCATAGACGCCATACAGCTCTGAAATCGGGGTGCCCCCCAGGCTGTTGACCATGGCTATGACACGATCGCCCCGGTTGAGCGGCTCGATGAAGGTGTGCTCTTCCTGCCAGCTGCCGGAGGCTCTGTCCCAGTGGCGCAGAGTGCGGCCATAAGGGGTGTTGTCCGCCAGCTCGCTGAACATGTCGCCCACCAGGGTATCGAGGTCGGTGAAGGGGCGGCGCGCTATGCCGGGTTCGCCGTGGATGCCCACACCGAACTCCATCTCGTTGTCCGCCAGGGTGAAGGAGGGCTTGCCGGCGGCAGGCACGGTACAGGCGTGCATGGCGACGCCTATGGTGCGGCTCTGATTGTTGATGCGACGGGCCAGCGCCTCGCAACGGGCCAGGTCGTAGCCCGCCTCGGCTGCAGCCCCCACCAGTTTTTCACACAGCACAGTGGTGGCGACGCCGCGACGACCCGCGGTGTAGAGGCTGTCTTTCACCGCCACGTCGTCATCGATCAGCGAGAAGCCGACCTTGACCCCGTCCCCGTGCAGCAGCTCGACCGCGGTTTCGAAGTTGAGCACATCACCCGTGTAGTTCTTCACCAGAAACAGCACGCCAGCGCCACCATCGACCGCCTGACCGCACTCGTACATCTGATCCGGGGTCGGGGAAGTAAAAATTTCGCCGGGGCAGGCACCATCCAGCATCCCCTTGCCCACCAGACCGCCATGCATCGGCTCGTGGCCGCTGCCACCGCCGGAGACCAGCGCCACCTTGCCCATCACGGGAGAGTCGGCGCGGGTGATGTAGTGGGGTTCGATACGTACCTTGAGCTCGGGGTGGGCGGCTGCCATCCCCATCAGTTGTTCACGGACCACGGCATCGACGGCATTGATCAGTTTCTTCATGGCTCACTCCTTGGCTTGCCACCGCACGGGTGGGCAAATGGTTGATGAAGCCAGTCTAACGGGATAAATCGGGATAAAAATGACGGCCGGTTCGGTTCGGATTTGAAACAGGAGAAGGGCCATTGGCGTTTCAATCTGAAACAGCGAGAGGCAAACGGGAGGGAAACTGCAGGCGGCCTCACAACCATGAAAAAGGGCCCCCGCAGGAGCCCTTCACGCCAACCGGCAGCCTTAGATGGCCCAGCCACCGGCATAGAAGACCACCAGTGCCACGGCAATGATGACGGTACCGACGTTGAGTTTCTTCCACTCGGCGGCAAACAGGCGACCCACGACCAGCGCCACGAAGCCCAGCATGATGCCGGTCACTATGTTGCAGGTGAGCACGATGAAGACGGCGCACAGCATGCCAGCCAACGCATCGACAGAGTCGCTGAAGTCCAGCTTGGTGACGTTGCCCAGCATCAGCAGACCGACGTACATCAGCGCCGGTGCTGTGGCGTAAGCCGGCACCAGATAGCTGAGCGGCGAGAGGAAGATCATCAGCAGGAACAGCAGGCCGACCAGGGCTGCGGTCAGACCCGTCTTGCCACCGGCTGCGGTACCTGCGGCAGATTCAATGTAGACGGCGGCCGGAGCCCCACCCACGACGCCAGCCACCATGCTGCTGACGGAGTCGGCAGTCAGGGCCTTGCCGCCGCTGATGATGTGACCACGCTCATTGATGAGACCCGCCTGACCCGCTACGGCACGGATTGTACCGGTGGCGTCGAACACGGCTGTCATCACCAGCGCCAGTACGGTCGGAATGACCACTGGGTTGAGGGCACCCAGCAGATCCATGCTGCCAACCAGAGAGCCCTTCTCGCCGGTCAGGCTCGGCATGGCGAAGAAGCCATGCCAGGCAACGTTCGGATCGAAGATGAGGCCGAGGATGGAGATGGCGATGATCACCATCAGTATGCCGCCCGGCACCTTGCGACGTTCCAGGCCGAAGATGGCGGCCAGACCCAGCACCGTCATGATGACGGGGAAGGAGGTCACCTCACCCAGCTGCACCGGCAGACCCGCCCCTTCGTTCTTGATCACCATGCCGACGCCGTTGGTGGCAATCAGCAGCAGGAACAGACCGATACCGATGCCGGTGCCATGGGCGATGCCGGAGGGCAGGTTGTCCAGGATCCACTGGCGCACGCCTGTGATACTGATGAGGGTAAACAGTACCCCCATCAGGAAGATGGCGCCGAGGGCGACCGGAATGCTCAGCCCCTGACCCAGTACCAGACTGAAGGCGGTGAAGGCGGTGAGGGAGATGGCGCAACCAATGGCCATGGGCAGCTTGGCCCAGAGTCCCATCAGCAGGGAGCCGAAGGCGGCGATCAAGCAGGTCGCCACGAAGACGGGGCCCTGCTCGAAGCCGGCGGCGCCCAGCATGTTCGGCACCACTATGATGCTGTAGACCATGGCCAGGAAGGTGGTCAGCCCGGCCAACAGCTCCTGGCGCACACTACTGCCGCGCGCAGAAATGGAAAAATAAGAGTCCAAAAAGCCGCCGTTCCCTGATTGGGCGGCCATATCTTGCTTTGCCATAACTCATCCTGAAAGTGTGAAGGAAATCGTTTGCTTTTGTGGCGCGCAAAATAGCAAGAATTTGTCGAAATTGCAGCGAATTCCCTGACTTTTTCATCAAAATGGCAGGAATCGTTCTCGTTCGGGCACAGATCTGCATGCCTGCTTGCTGCTGCTCTCACCTTCGTCCACGAGGCTGGCCTCTATACTGCAGAGAACCATTCGCACTGCCAGACGGGAGATGACCCATGCACACGCGCAATCTGCTGAACGATATTCCCTCGCCACTGCCTACCGAACTCTTTCAGGATCTGGTCAGCACCAACCACCTGCGGATCGAGCGTATTCTCTCCCACGGCCATCAGACTGCACCGGGAGAGTGGTACGATCAGGATGAACATGAGTGGGTCCTGGTCGTGCAGGGAGAGGCCAGCCTGCTGTTCATCGATCCGCAGACCCAGGAGCAACAATCGGTACAACTGGGCCCTGGCGATCACATCAATATTCCCGCCCGTCAGAAACACAGGGTGGAGTGGACTCACCCAGACATGACCACAGTCTGGCTCTGCGTGTTCTACTGAGGTGGATAAGAAAGGGACGGCAAGAACCCTTGAATGAAGTTGAATTTGATACAGCAAAGAGGAAATGGGGGCAGTTGAGCAGATGAACTTGAGGTATCAGAAAAGCAAAAAGGCCTTCCCGATGGGAAGGCCTTTCAATTTACTGGCGGAGCGGACGGGACTCGAACCCGCGACCCCCGGCGTGACAGGCCGGTATTCTAACCGACTGAACTACCGCTCCGCTGTCTGGTTAGCTTTTTGCTAAATTGTCTACCGTTTCAACGAGGTGTCATCCTCTCGGCCAACGTCGTGATGTGCACGGCGCTGTTTAATTGGGTGCCTGGCAGTGTCCTACTCTCGCATGGCGAATGCCACACTACCATCGGCGCTACCGCGTTTCACTTCTGAGTTCGGCATGGGATCAGGTGGTTCCACGGCGCTATGGCCGCCAGGCAAATTCTTCAATCCAGAAAGCTGACGTGAGTAACGACTGATTGGCTATTGCCTGGTCGCTATCACTGAATTAGGTAAGTAGTTCATGCACTTGCTACAAGGCCCAGAACACTTCTTGGGTGTTGTATGGTTAAGCCTCACGGGTAATTAGTATGGGTTAGCTCAACACGTCGCCGCGCTTACACACCCCACCTATCAACGTTGTGGTCTCCAACGGCCCTTTAGGACCCTCAAGGGGTCAGGGATGACTCATCTCAGGGCTCGCTTCCCGCTTAGATGCTTTCAGCGGTTATCGATTCCGAACTTAGCTACCGGGCAGTGCCACTGGCGTGACAACCCGAACACCAGAGGTTCGTTCACTCCGGTCCTCTCGTACTAGGAGCAACTCCCTTCAATCATCCAACGCCCACGGCAGATAGGGACCGAACTGTCTCACGACGTTCTGAACCCAGCTCGCGTACCACTTTAAATGGCGAACAGCCATACCCTTGGGACCGACTTCAGCCCCAGGATGTGATGAGCCGACATCGAGGTGCCAAACACCGCCGTCGATATGAACTCTTGGGCGGTATCAGCCTGTTATCCCCGGAGTACCTTTTATCCGTTGAGCGATGGCCCTTCCATTCAGAACCACCGGATCACTATGACCTACTTTCGTACCTGCTCGACCTGTCCGTCTCGCAGTTAAGCTGGCTTATGCCATTGCACTAACCTCCTGATGTCCGACCAGGATTAGCCAACCTTCGTGCTCCTCCGTTACTCTTTGGGAGGAGACCGCCCCAGTCAAACTACCCACCAGGCACTGTCCGCGATCCCGATTCAGGGACCTGCGTTAGAACATCAAACATACAAGGGTGGTATTTCAAGGACGGCTCCAGCGCAACTGGCGTCACGCCTTCAAAGCCTCCCACCTATCCTACACATGTAGGTTCAATGTTCAGTGCCAAGCTGTAGTAAAGGTTCACGGGGTCTTTCCGTCTAGCCGCGGGTACACCGCATCTTCACGGCGAATTCGATTTCACTGAGTCTCGGGTGGAGACAGCATGGCCATGGTTACACCATTCGTGCAGGTCGGAACTTACCCGACAAGGAATTTCGCTACCTTAGGACCGTTATAGTTACGGCCGCCGTTTACCGGGGCTTCGATCAAGAGCTTCGCTTGCGCTAACCCCATCAATTAACCTTCCGGCACCGGGCAGGTGTCACACCCTATACGTCCACTTTCGTGTTTGCAGAGTGCTGTGTTTTTGATAAACAGTCCCAGCCATCTGGTCACTGCGACTCCCAACTGCTCCATCCGCAAGGGACTTCACTGTCAAGAGCGAACCTTCTCCCGAAGTTACGGTTCTATTTTGCCTAGTTCCTTCACCCGAGTTCTCTCAAGCGCCTTGGTATTCTCTACCCGACCACCTGTGTCGGTTTGGGGTACGATGACTTGTAATCTGAAGCTTAGAGGCTTTTCCTGGAAGCAGGGCATCAATGGCTTCACCACCGTAGTGGCTTCGTCTCGTGTCTCAGTGTTGTGTCTCCGGATTTGCCTAGAAACACCACCTACGCACTTTCACCAGGACAACCGTCGCCTGGCCCACCTAGCCTTCTCCGTCCCCCCATCGCAATTACAAGTCGTGCAGGAATATTAACCTGCTTCCCATCGATTACGCCTTTCGGCCTCACCTTAGGGGTCGACTCACCCTGCCCCGATTAACGTTGGACAGGAACCCTTGGTCTTCCGGCGAGGAGGCTTTTCACCCCCTTTATCGTTACTTACGTCAGCATTCGCACTTCTGATATCTCCAGCATACCTCTCGATACACCTTCGCAGACTTACAGAACGCTCCCCTACCACTCACACATAAGTGTGAATCCGCGGCTTCGGTGCCTGGTTTGAGCCCCGTTACATCTTCCGCGCAGGCCGACTCGACTAGTGAGCTATTACGCTTTCTTTAAATGATGGCTGCTTCTAAGCCAACATCCTAGCTGTCTGAGCCTTCCCACATCGTTTCCCACTTAACCAGAACTTTGGGACCTTAGCCGGCGGTCTGGGTTGTTTCCCTCTTCACGACGGACGTTAGCACCCGCCGTGTGTCTCCCGGATATTACTTACTGGTATTCGGAGTTTGCATGGAGTTGGTAAGTCGGGATGACCCCCTAGTCCAAACAGTGCTCTACCCCCAGTAGTATTCGTCCGAGGCGCTACCTAAATAGCTTTCGGGGAGAACCAGCTATCTCCGAGTTTGATTGGCCTTTCACCCCCAGCCACAGGTCATCCCCTAACTTTGCAACGTTAGTGGGTTCGGTCCTCCAGTTGATGTTACTCAACCTTCAACCTGCCCATGGCTAGATCACCCGGTTTCGGGTCTACACCTTGCAACTAGACGCCCAGTTAAGACTCGGTTTCCCTACGGCTCCCCTATACGGTTAACCTCGCTACAAAATGTAAGTCGCTGACCCATTATACAAAAGGTACGCAGTCACCCCGAAGGGCTCCCACTGCTTGTACGTACACGGTTTCAGGTTCTATTTCACTCCCCTCACAGGGGTTCTTTTCGCCTTTCCCTCACGGTACTGGTTCACTATCGGTCAGTCAGGAGTATTTAGCCTTGGAGGATGGTCCCCCCATATTCAGACAGGATGTCACGTGTCCCGCCCTACTCGATTTCACTTCAAGGTCGTTTTCATGTACGGGGCTATCACCCTGTATCGCTGGCCTTTCCAGG
>NZ_CP064746.1:4402500-4615000 GCF_028751155.1 Aeromonas bestiarum
TGATTCAAATTGTTAAAGAGCGACGCAACAGTGTGTTGCTGCGGGAGTGGAATTCTACTCAACCGCCTTCTCGAGTCAAGCCTTATTTTCAAAGGCTTTTCGAGGCACCGACTGGCTTTACTGCGTTGCCGCTTGCCCTGTCGATGGAGGCGCATTATAGGGAGTAGAAACTTTCTGGCAAGCAGATAATTGCAAAAAGATGGCTTTCATCAACTGTTCGCTCACAAAGCCACCAATGCGCATATTAAGCGAACGAAATCAGCCTGCAACAGGCACTGAAACGGCGAAATCGTGCAGGTTGTCGTAGATGGCATCCGCCAAGGCGATGCCGGCATCGGTTACAGGTTTGCCAGTACGCACCATGACTTTATGACCAACCTTGGCACTGGCTGCCGCTTTCAGATCGGAAGGTTTGTCGCCAACCATATAGGAACGGCTCATGTCGACGCCCAGTTCCTGTTGTGCCAGCAGCAGCATGCCGGGTTCCGGTTTGCGGCAATCACAAGGGGCGCCGTGATCCGGGTGATGTGGACAGAAATAGATACCGTCGAGATCCACATCCCGATCGGCCAATGACCAATCCATCCATTCAGTCAGGTTCATGAAGTCGTCCTCACTGAAATAGCCGCGGGCGATACCAGACTGGTTGGTGACGACGATCAACAGATAGCCTTTCTTCTTCAGCAGCTGCAGGGCTTCGATCACACCGGGCAGGAAATGGAAGTCGTCTACCTGACTGACATAACCGGTGTCTTCGTTGATGACACCGTCACGGTCCAGAAAAATGGCGGGCTTGCTCACTGGGGACTACCTCAATAAATGATTTTGCAAAGTATCTCATAGGGCACAAGGCCCAAAAAGAAAAAGGGGCGGCCGAAGCCACCCCTTTTCATGTTTGCATATAACGAATCGATTAAGCGATTACGCTAGCTACAACACCAGCACCTACGGTACGGCCACCTTCACGGATAGCGAAACGCAGGCCGTCGTCCATTGCGATCGGAGCAATCAGGGTAACAACCATTTTGATGTTGTCGCCTGGCATTACCATCTCTACGCCTTCCGGCAGTTCGATGGTACCGGTCACGTCGGTAGTACGGAAGTAGAACTGCGGACGGTAGCCTTTGAAGAACGGGGTATGACGACCACCTTCTTCTTTGGACAGCACGTACACTTCAGATTCAAACTTGGTGTGCGGCTTGATGGAGCCCGGCTTGGCCAGTACTTGACCACGCTCTACGTCTTCACGCTTAACACCACGCAGCAGCGCGCCGATGTTCTCGCCTGCACGACCTTCGTCCAGCAGTTTGCGGAACATTTCAACACCGGTACAGGTGGTAGAAACGGTGTCTTTGATACCGACGATTTCTACAGTCTCACCCACTTTGACGATACCGCGCTCAACACGACCGGTAACAACGGTACCACGGCCAGCGATGGAGAATACGTCTTCGATAGGCATCAGGAACGGCAGGTCAATTGCGCGCTCCGGCTCCGGGATGTAGGTATCCAGGTGGTTGGCCAGCTCGATGATCTTCTCTTCCCATGCAGCGTCGCCTTCCAGCGCTTTCAGCGCGGAACCACGAACTACCGGCAGGTCATCACCTGGGAAGTCATATTCGGTCAGCAGTTCACGAACTTCCATCTCGACCAGTTCGAGCAGCTCTTCGTCATCTACCATGTCGCACTTGTTCATGAACACGATCATGTACGGGATACCAACCTGGCGACCCAGCAGGATGTGCTCACGAGTTTGCGGCATCGGGCCGTCGGTCGCAGCTACTACCAGGATCGCGCCGTCCATCTGGGCAGCACCGGTGATCATGTTTTTAACGTAGTCGGCGTGACCCGGGCAATCTACGTGCGCGTAGTGACGGATGGCGGTGTCGTATTCTACGTGGGAGGTGTTGATGGTGATACCACGCTCACGCTCTTCCGGCGCCTTGTCGATCTGGTCGAAGGCGAAAGCTTTACCACCGAAGTGCTTGGCCAGCACGTTGGTGATGGCGGCGGTCAGGGTGGTTTTACCGTGGTCAACGTGGCCGATGGTGCCGACGTTTACGTGCGGTTTGTTACGCTCAAATTTTTCTTTAGACACGACGTAGTCCTTCTAGGTTAAACCCGCCTACCGTCGTAGGCGGGGAATCATAAATTACTTGGATTTGCGCTCTTCGATGACTGCCTGGGCCACGTTGTTCGGGGCGTCGGAGTACTTAGCGAATTCCATTGCGTAGGAAGCACGACCTTGGGTAGCGGAACGCAGGGCGGTCGCATAACCGAACATCTCGGCCAGCGGCACCAGGGCACGTACGATCTTGCCGGACGGGCCGTCTTCCATACCTTCGATCAGGCCACGACGACGGTTCAGGTCACCGATAACGTCGCCCATGTAATCTTCCGGAGTCTCGACTTCAACCTTCATGATCGGCTCGAGCAGGACCGGGCTTGCCTTCATGTAACCAGCCTTGAAGGCCAGGGAGGCAGCGATCTTGAACGCCAATTCGGAGGAGTCGACATCGTGGTAAGAACCGTAGTGCAGACGCACACCCAGATCCATTACCGGATAACCTGCCAGCGGGCCGGATTTCAGCTGCTCACGGATACCCTTGTCAACACCCGGGATGTATTCACCAGGAATCACGCCGCCTTTGATGTCGTTAACGAACTCATAGGCTTTGCCGGCTTCCAGCGGGTACATGTCGATGATGACGTGACCATACTGACCACGACCACCAGACTGCTTGGCGTGCTTACCTTCGATATCCTTGACGGTTTCACGAATGGTTTCACGGTAGGCAACCTGCGGCTTACCTACGTTCGCTTCAACCTTGAACTCGCGACGCATACGGTCAACGATGATGTCCAGGTGCAGCTCACCCATACCGGCGATGATGGTTTGGCCAGATTCTTCGTCAGTCCATACGCGGAAAGACGGATCTTCCTGCGCCAGACGGCCGAGCGCCAGACCCATCTTCTCTTGGTCAGCCTTGGTTTTCGGCTCAACCGCGATGGAGATTACCGGCTCAGGGAATTCCATACGCTCGAGGATGATCGGTGCTTTTTCGTCACACAGGGTGTCACCAGTGGTCACATCTTTCAGACCGATGGCAGCAGCGATATCGCCTGCGCGAACTTCTTTGATCTCTTCACGCTTGTTGGCGTGCATCTGAACGATACGGCCAAAACGCTCGCGCTTCTCTTTGACAGAGTTCAGCACGGAGTCACCGGAGTTAACTACGCCGGAGTACACGCGGAAGAAGGTCAGGTTGCCTACGAACGGGTCGGTGGCAATCTTGAATGCCAGAGCAGCGAACGGCTCTTCATCAGAAGCATGACGCTCGTCTTTGGTGACGCCGTCCAGCTTCAGGCCGTCGATGGCAGCTACGTCGGTCGGTGCCGGCAGATAGTCAACCACGGCATCCAGCATGGCCTGTACGCCCTTGTTCTTGAACGCGGAGCCACAGGTAACCAGGATGATTTCGTTGTTCAGAACGCGCAGACGAAGAGCTTTCTTGATCTCTTCTTCAGTCAGTTCTTCACCACCCAGGTATTTTTCCATCAGATCTTCAGACGCTTCAGCAGCGGCTTCGACCAGGGTCATGCGCATTTCTTGCGCTTTTTCCAGCAGCTCAGCCGGGATCTCTTCGTAATCGAAGGATACGCCCTGATCTGCTTCGCTCCAGTTGATGGCTTTCATCTTGACCAGATCGATAACGCCCTTGAAGTTCTCTTCTGAACCGATGTTCAGTTGCAGCGGAACCGGGTTACCTTTCAGGCGGGTCTTGATGTGCTCAACGCAGCGCAGATAGTTGGCACCGGTACGGTCCATCTTGTTGACGAACGCGATACGGGGAACCTTGTACTTGTTAGCCTGACGCCATACGGTCTCAGACTGTGGCTGTACGCCACCTACGGCACAGTACACCATCACGGCGCCATCCAGAACACGCATTGAACGCTCTACTTCGATAGTAAAGTCAACGTGGCCGGGGGTATCGATGATGTTGATACGGTGCGGTTGGAACTGTTTACCCATACCGGACCAGAAAGCGGTGGTCGCGGCGGAGGTGATGGTGATACCACGCTCTTGTTCCTGTTCCATCCAGTCCATGGTGGCAGCGCCATCGTGAACTTCACCGATCTTGTGACTTACACCGGTATAAAACAGAACGCGCTCGGTAGTGGTAGTCTTACCGGCGTCGATGTGAGCGGAGATACCGATGTTACGATAACGCTCAATGGGGGTTGTACGAGCCATTGTCATCCTCTTACTAGGAGCGGACTCCTAGATAACTGAAGGTGCGCAGAGCCAAAAGACCCTGCGCAAGCGGATTACCAGCGGAAGTGAGCGAAGGCCTTGTTCGCTTCAGCCATACGGTGAACGTCTTCACGTTTCTTGACAGACGAACCCTTATTGTCAGCGGCATCCAGCAGCTCGCCAGCCAAACGCTGAGCCATTGATTTTTCACCACGTTTACGAGCGGCGTCAACCAACCAGCGCATTGCCAGGGCATTGCGACGGACCGGACGAACTTCTACCGGTACCTGATAGGTTGCACCACCGACACGACGAGATTTAACCTCGACGGACGGACGAATGTTGTCCAGGGCTTCTTCGAATACGGCCAGGTGATCTTTGCCAGATTTGGTGGCAATGATGTCCAGCGCGCCATATACGATGGCTTCGGAAACAGATTTCTTACCGTCAACCATTACTACGTTGACAAATTTAGCCAGCAGCTCTGATCCGAACTTGGGATCCGGCAGGATTTTACGCTGACCAACAACACGACGTCTTGGCATTTCAAATTCTCCGTAACTTCAGGGGTTACCCAAAACTAGAAAGTTATCTAACTAGAAACGAATTAACGTTTGGCCTTACTTAACGGAGAACCATTAAGCTTTCGGACGCTTCACGCCATACTTGGAGCGAGCCTGCTTACGGTCTTTAACACCGGCACAGTCCAACGCACCACGAACGGTGTGGTAACGAACACCTGGCAAATCCTTGACACGACCGCCACGGATCAGAACAACGGAGTGTTCCTGCAGGTTGTGACCTTCACCACCGATATAGGAGGTGACTTCGAAGCCGTTGGTCAGACGTACACGGCATACTTTACGCAGTGCAGAGTTAGGCTTCTTCGGGGTGGTGGTGTATACACGGGTGCACACGCCACGCTTCTGAGGGCACGCTTCCAGCGCAGGCACGTTGCTTTTCACAACGAGCTTGATGCGTGGCTTGCGAACCAACTGGTTAATAGTTGCCATCAAAAGGCTCCTGATAATGACTTCATAAACATGTGAAAAATCCTCCCCGCAGATACGGGGACGCGAAATTTTATGCCCTGTTGTCAAGGGAGTCAAGATTTATACAATCCGTGCCGCAAAAGGGCACAATGGATCCCCTGTCAATAGTCATAACTAACTGAACTTCATCGATAAAAATGGACGCTAGCCACCCCAGGTCTGCGGTGACCCGTTTTCCGCGATCAATGCGACCAGACCGGCCATATCCAGATCCATCCCGATCCTGTGCTGCAATCCCCTCGCCTGCAAGTCTTCTCGCATCACATAGAGCGGAATAGCTGCCAGTCGCTCACCCCATTGAGGGACCGTGGCCGCGATGACGGCATCCTGCATCAGCACCAGCAGATCATCAGGCTGGCGATAGCAGAGCGCCTGTTCCAGATCCCGGCTCAGGAAGGGAGAGGTCAATATCAGCTGTATCATGAGCACCTCAGAAGCAGATGTGAATCGCGCAGTGGCTCCACTGGCGGCGGATGTCGGCACGGGAGAGGCACTCGACGGGGATCAGCAGATCATCCACCGTCAGACCGCGTTCGGCCAGCGAGTCGGCGCACACATAGACCTCCTCGATATCGTACAACTCCAGCAGCTTGAAGGTCGGTGCATAGTGGCGCTGCAAGATGGCCTGAGGCTGCTGCTCCCTGACCAGTTGCAAGACACCGTCACCGATGAGGAACAGGGCCAGCGACTCGGTCAGCGCCGAGGTCGCCAGCAAGGCATCCAGTCCTTCCCGTCCGGCGGACGTGCCATGAGGGCCGCGACGACACATAAAGGCTATCTTGTTCATCTCTCCCTCCCTAGAACTGGACAAAGCGATCGGCGGTCAGGCTGGCTTCGGCCAGCTGACCCAGCCCGCTCAGGCAGAAGGGGGCCTGCAGGTTGAATTGATCCTTGCCTGCTCCCTTCGCCTCTGTCTCATCGAGCACACCGCGCCGCATGGCGGCTGCGACGCACACATCGATACGGATCCCCTGCCCTATGGCCAGCTCGCGCCACAGGGCCACCAGGTCGGTCTCATCAGATGCCGGGGCATGCAAGCCGTTACCATTGCAGACCCCGTCCTGATAGAAAAACAGATGTGACAACCGATGGCCCTGCTCGATGAGGCTCAAGGCGAAGCGGTAGGCAGTGCTGGCCGACTGGGTACCATAGGCGGGCCCCGTTACCAGCAAGGCAAAATTCAGACTCATATCCGGACTCCTGTACGGGTGTCTGTCCATTCTACGCCAAAGACAAAAAAGCCCCTCCTGGGAGGGGCTCTTCATTCTGCCGAGGATCAGACGTAAGCAATGGCTTCGACTTCAACCAGCACATCCTTGGGCAGACGCGCCACTTCCACACAGGAACGGGCCGGGGCCGAGTCGCCAAAGTAACGGGCATATACCTGGTTAAAGGCAACGAAGTTGTTCATGTCGCTGAGGAAACAGGTGGTCTTCAGCACCTTGCCGGTATCGGCACCGGCTTCCTTCAATACTGCAACCAGGTTCTTCATCACCTGCTCGGCCTGCGCTTCGATGCCGCCAGCCACTATCTCCATGGTGGCCGGATCGAGCGGGATCTGCCCGGAGGTGAAGACCAATTCGCCCAGCTTGGTAGCCTGAACATACGGACCAATTGCGGCAGGCGCCTTGTCGGTTGCAATCACTTCTTTAGCCATTCTTATCTATCCCCTTCTATGGCGCTTACTCGTTCTCGTCTTCACCCTGCTTGCGCTGTCGGATGTACAGATAAACGGTATGTTTGGAAATATTCAATTTGTCGGCGACCAGGTTGATCGAGTCCTTGATATCAAATATGCCCTTCTCGAACAACTGGGTCACGATAAACCTGTTTTTAGCATTGTTGGCAACGGTCGGATCGCGGTTGATCTCGTCGATGGTGTTGTCCACCGTCTGGGCGACCAACTCTTCGACGCTGTTGGCAAAGGTCTCCGGCGACTGGCGCTCCACTTGCTGGGGCGTCGGGAAGAATTCGGCGACAAACTCGTGAAAAGGCGCATTGATGTGCAGGTTGATACAGATAAGACCTATCACCTGCTTGTCACTGTTCCTGATGGCGATGGTACTCGACTTCATCAGGGCGCCGGTACGGCTGCGGGCAAAATAACTCTGGGTGTAATCCTGGCCGGTATTCTCTATGTCCTTGAGCATACGCAGCGCGAGATCGGTAATGGGTGCCCCCTCATTCCGTCCCGTATTGAACCCGTTGGCAATCTTGATCACGGACTCGTGCAGATTTTCCAGGGAGTGAAGAACCACTTCACAGTGCTTGCCGAACAGTTCGGCCAAGCCTTCGATAAGCCCTCCATAGGAGCGCAACAATTCCCTGTCTTCGTCTGTAAAAGTGCGACCGCTCAGCTGCTCTTCGGGAAGCAGTACTTCCTCGATACCGACAGTCATGTTCTACCCCTGTAATAACCATTCAACTTTCCCGAGTTTTCAATTGCGAGGGGGCAATGTCAACTTTTTTTGATTTTTTACTCCCCAACCTTGCTCTGGATCATCCGAATATCCGCGTGGCGACTGGGGTTGACGAGAAAACGACCAACAAAAAGGGCCCCTTGAAGGAGCCCTTTTTCAATCACTGCAGCAGAAGATTACTCTTCGTCAAAACTGCCGGATGCGTTGAGCAGATCCGCCAGGTTTTGCTGAGCTTCATCGGCAGTCACCTGCGGTACACCGACAGCACGAGCTGCGGCGGCACGCTGGTTGATCCGGCTATGGTGGTAGGCAAAGCCGGTACCAGCCGGGATCAGACGACCCACGATCACGTTCTCTTTCAGGCCACGCAGTTCATCACGCTTGCCGCCAACGGCCGCTTCGGTCAGAACACGAGTGGTTTCCTGGAAGGAAGCCGCGGAGATGAAGGACTCTGTGCTCAGAGATGCCTTGGTAATACCCATCAGAATATGACGGAAGGTAGCCGGGGCCTTGCCCTCTGCAACCAGCTTACGGTTGGCAATCTTCACACGGGCCACTTCAACCTGCTCGCCTTCGATCAGGTCAGTGTCGCCAGCGCTCAGGATCTCGCACTTGCGCAGCATCTGACGAACGATGACTTCGATGTGCTTGTCGTTGATCTTAACGCCTTGCAGACGGTAAACGTCCTGCACTTCGTTGGCGATGTAGTTGGCAACCGGGCTGATACCGCGCAGACGCAGGATGTCGTGAGCAGACTCAGGACCGTCCGCCAGCACTTCACCCTTCTCAACTTTTTCACCTTCGAACACGTTCAGGTTACGCCACTTCGGAATCATCTCCTCGTAGACATCGCCACCATCGGTCGGGGTGATGACCAGACGGCGTTTGCCCTTGGTCTCTTTCCCGAAGGAGATGGTACCGGAGATCTCGGCCAGGATGGCAGGTTCCTTCGGTTGACGTGCTTCGAACAGATCCGCAACGCGCGGCAGACCACCGGTGATGTCCTTGGTACCACTGGATTCTTGCGGGATACGCGCTACCGCGTCACCCACACCCACGTTGGCACCATCTTCCAGGTTCACGATTGCCTTGCCCGGCAGGAAGTACTGGGCGGCGACATCGGTACCCGGGATCATGACATCTTTGCCGTTCAGGTCGACCAGTTTAACGGTCGGACGCATCTCTTTACCGGCACTCGGACGCTCGTTGACATCCAGTACGACGATAGAAGAGAGACCGGTCAGTTCGTCGGTCTGACGAGTGATGGTCACGCCATCGATCATGTGTTCGAACTGGAGGCGACCCGCCACTTCGGTGATGATCGGGTGGGTGTGCGGATCCCAGTTGGCGACAGTGTCACCGGCGCTCACGGCCTGAGTATCCTTCACTTCCAACACGGCACCGTAAGGCAGCTTGTGGCTTTCCTTGGTACGGCCCATGTCATCCATGATGGTCAGTTCGGTAGAACGGGAGGTGATAACCAGTTTGTCATCGCTGTTGTGAACGAACTTGGCGTTCTGCAGCTTGATGGTACCGGTATTCTTCACCTGGATGCTGTTCTCGGCAGCGGCTCGGGATGCGGCACCACCGATGTGGAAGGTACGCATCGTCAGCTGGGTACCCGGTTCACCGATGGACTGGGCGGCGATAACACCGACAGCCTCACCCTTGTTCACCAGGTGACCACGGGCCAGATCACGGCCGTAGCAGTGAGCACAGTTACCGAAGTCAGTTTCACAGGTGATGGCAGAACGCACCTTCACGCGGTCAACAGAGTTTTGTTCCAGCAGGTCACACAGCTGCTCGTCGAGCAGGGTGTTGCGCGCTACCAGGATCTCGTCCTCGGTACCCGGCTTGATCACGTCATCGGCAACCACACGGCCCAGCACACGCTCACGCAGCGGCTCGACCACGTCACCACCTTCGATCAGCGGAGTCATCCACAGACCTTCGATAGTGCCGCAATCGTCCTCGGTGATCACCATGTCCTGTGCCACGTCAACCAGACGACGAGTCAGGTAACCGGAGTTAGCCGTCTTCAGTGCGGTATCCGCCAGACCCTTACGGGCACCGTGAGTGGAGATGAAGTACTGCAGTACGTTCAGACCTTCGCGGAAGTTCGCGACGATCGGGGTCTCGATGATGGAGCCATCCGGCTTGGCCATCAGGCCACGCATACCGGCCAGCTGACGGATCTGGGCTGCAGAACCCCGCGCACCAGAGTCGGCCATCATGAAGATGCTGTTGAACGACGCCTGCTCTTCTTCTTCACCCAGCGAGTTGACATCACGCTCTTTGGACAAGTTCTCCATCATGGCCTTGGAGACGCGCTCGTTGGCGCTGGCCCAGATATCGATAACCTTGTTGTAGCGCTCGCCCGCGGTCACCAGGCCGGACAGGAACTGGTCCTGGATCTCGGCAACTTCGGCTTCGGCTGCGGCTATGATGTCTTTCTTGGCATCCGGGATGACCATGTCATCGATACCAACGGAAGCACCGGACAGGGCCGCATAATGGAAACCGGTATACATCAGCTGGTCAGCGAAGATAACGGTGTCCTTCAGGCCCTGCTTGCGATAGCAGGTGTTCAGCAGACGGGAGATGAGCTTTTTGCCCAGCGCCTTGTTGGATACGGACTTGATCCAGTTCTGCGGATTGGCATCCAGATCAGCCTGCTCTGCAGCAGTCAGCACCTTGGGCTCGTCGATCAGGGCGTATTCCATGCCTTTCGGCAGGATCAGGCTCAGGATCGCACGACCAACGGTGGTGTTCTTCATCTCGGTACGCTCTACCAGCGAATCATCTTCCTGACGGAGATATTCGGTGATACGCACTTTGACGCGAGCATGCAGATCGGCCAGACCGGCGCGATATACCTTCTCGGCTTCTTTCGGGCCGGCCAGCACCATACCTTCGCCCTTGGCGTTGATACGGGCACGGGTCATGTAGTACAGACCCAAGACCACGTCCTGGGAAGGAACTATGATCGGCTCACCGGAGGCTGGCGACAGGATGTTGTTGGTGGACATCATCAGGGCGCGCGCTTCGAGCTGGGCTTCCAGGGTCAGCGGTACGTGGACCGCCATCTGGTCACCATCGAAGTCCGCGTTATAGGCGGCACAGACGAGCGGGTGCAGCTGGATGGCCTTGCCTTCGATCAGGGTCGGTTCAAACGCCTGGATACCCAGACGGTGCAGGGTCGGTGCACGGTTCAGCAGGACCGGGTGTTCGCGGATCACTTCGTCCAGGATATCCCAAACGACAGCTTCTTCACGCTCCACCATCTTCTTGGCGGCCTTGATAGTGGTCGCCAGACCGCGGGATTCCAGCTTGCCATAGATGAACGGCTTGAACAGCTCCAGCGCCATCTTCTTCGGCAGACCGCACTGATGCAGACGCAGCGTCGGGCCTACGGTGATAACGGAACGACCAGAGTAGTCGACACGCTTACCCAGCAGGTTCTGACGGAAACGACCTTGCTTACCCTTGATCATATCGGCCAAGGATTTCAGCGGACGCTTGTTGGAACCTGTGATGGCACGGCCACGACGGCCGTTGTCCAGCAGGGCATCCACGGACTCTTGCAGCATGCGCTTTTCGTTGCGCACAATGATGTCCGGGGCAGCCAGGTCCAGCAGGCGCTTCAAACGGTTGTTACGGTTGATCACACGACGGTACAGATCGTTCAGATCGGAAGTCGCGAAACGGCCGCCGTCCAGCGGTACCAGCGGACGCAGGTCCGGCGGCAGCACAGGCAGCACTGTCATGATCATCCACTCCGGCTTGTTGCCGGACTGCAGGAAGGCTTCCATCAGCTTCAGGCGCTTGGTGGTCTTCTTGCGCTTGGTTTCGGAGTTGGTCTGATCCAGCTCCTCACGCATGGTCTTGACTTCGCCTTCCAGATCGATGGCTCGCAGCAATGCAAGGATTGCTTCGGCACCCATCTTGGCGTCGAATTCGTCGCCCCACTCTTCCAGTGCGTCCAGATAGTTCTCTTCGGACAGCATCTGGCTGCGCTCGAGGTTGGTCATGCCGGGCTCGATCACTACATAGGATTCGAAATACAGCACGCGCTCGATGTCACGCAGGGTCATGTCCAGCAGCAGACCGATACGGGACGGCAGGGACTTCAGGAACCAGATGTGGGCAGTCGGGCTGGCCAGCTCGATGTGGCCCATACGCTCGCGACGGACCTTGGTCTGGGTCACTTCTACGCCGCACTTCTCACAGATCACACCACGGTGTTTCAGGCGCTTGTACTTGCCGCACAGACACTCGTAGTCCTTCACCGGTCCGAAGATACGGGCGCAGAACAGACCATCACGTTCCGGCTTGAAAGTCCGGTAGTTGATGGTCTCAGGCTTTTTGACCTCACCGAATGACCAGGAGCGGATCATGTCAGGAGAGGCCAGACCGATCTTGATACTGTCAAACTCTTCGGTCTTGGTCTGAGCCTTCAAAAACTTGAGTAAGTCTTTCACGTGTTTCCCCTGTCAGGAGTCTAACCTCGGCGCCCTACTGCCAAAGCAGCAGGGCGCCCACGTCAATTCTCGAACAATAAGAGCGAGCTCTTACTCTTCGTCCAGCTCGATGTTGATACCCAGAGAGCGGATTTCCTTCAACAGTACGTTGAAGGATTCGGGCATGCCCGGCTCCATACGGTGGTCGCCATCCACGATGTTTTTGTACATCTTGGTACGGCCATTCACATCGTCAGACTTGACGGTCAGCATTTCCTGCAGGGTATATGCCGCACCGTAAGCCTCCAGGGCCCACACTTCCATCTCACCGAAACGCTGACCACCGAACTGCGCCTTACCACCCAGCGGCTGCTGGGTAACCAGGCTGTAAGAACCGGTAGAACGCGCATGCATCTTGTCGTCTACCAGGTGGTTCAGCTTCAGCATGTACATGTAACCCACGGTGACCTTACGCTCGAAAGCGTTGCCGGTACGACCGTCGAACAGGGAGATCTGACCGGATTCCGGCAGATCGGCCAGCTTCAGCAAGGCCTTGATTTCGTGCTCTTTGGCACCATCAAAGACAGGTGTAGCGACCGGCAGACCCTTGCGCAGGTTACCCACCAGGGTACGTACGTCGTCGTCAGACAGCTCGGCGATGTCCACTTGCTTGGTGTCTTTCTCGCCCAGGTCATAGACCTGTTGCAGGAAGTCACGCATCTCGTGCAGCGCGCGCTGTTCCTTGATCATGCGGTCGATCTTCTCGCCGATGCCCTTGGCCGCGAGGCCCAAGTGCACTTCGAGGATCTGACCGATGTTCATACGGGACGGTACGCCCAAGGGGTTCAGTACGATATCGACCGGACGGCCGTACTCGTCATGAGGCATATCCTCGACCGGGCAGATCTTGGAGATAACACCCTTGTTACCGTGACGGCCCGCCATCTTGTCACCCGGTTGGATGCGACGCTTGACTGCCAGGTAAACCTTGACGATTTTCAGTACGCCCGGCGCCAGATCATCACCCTGGATAATCTTGCGACGCTTGTTCTCGAACTTCTTGTCGAAGTCGGCTTTCAGCTCGATGTGCTGTTCGGCGATCTGTTCCAGCTCGATCTGCTTGGCTTCATCTTCGATGGCCAATTCAAACCACTTGGTACGATCCAGCTTGTTCAGACGATCTTCGCTGTAACCGGCGGCCAGCAGCAGGTTGCGGGAGCGGCCGAAAATGCCGTCTTCCAGGATCTTGAACTCTTCGGTCAAGTCCTTCTTCGCTTCCTTCAGCTGCATCTCTTCGATTTCTTTGGCACGCTTGTCTTTTTCCACGCCATCGCGGGTAAAGACTTGCACGTCAACCACGGTACCGTACACACCGTTCGGCACACGCAGGGAGGAGTCCTTCACATCGGAGGCCTTCTCACCGAAGATGGCGCGCAGCAGCTTCTCTTCCGGCGTCAGCTGGGTTTCACCTTTCGGTGTTACCTTGCCGACCAGGATGTCGCCGCCTTTCACTTCGGCACCCACGTAGACGATACCGGACTCGTCCAGCTTGGACAGAGCGGCTTCACCCACGTTCGGGATGTCGGCAGTGATCTCTTCCGGACCCAGCTTGGTGTCACGGGAGATACAGGCCAGTTCCTGGATATGGATGGTGGTCAGACGATCTTCCTGAACCACGCGCTCGTTTACCAAGATCGAGTCTTCGAAGTTGTAACCGTTCCACGGCATGAACGCGACGCGCAGGTTTTGGCCCAGCGCCAGTTCGCCCAGATCGGTGGACGGACCGTCAGCAACCACGTCACCCGCCATGACCGGCTCACCCAACATCACGCAAGGACGCTGGTTGATACAGGTGTTCTGGTTGGAACGGGTGTACTTGGTCAGGCTGTAGATGTCGATGCCGGCTTCGCCAGGCAGCAGTTCATCTTCGTTGACCTTGATAACGATACGGGAGGCATCGACGTAGTCGATCATGCCGCCACGCTTGGCCACTACGGTTACACCGGAGTCAACGGCCACGGCGCGTTCCATACCGGTACCTACCAGCGGCTTGTCAGCACGCAGAGTCGGTACGGCTTGACGTTGCATGTTCGAACCCATCAGGGCTCGGTTAGCATCATCGTGTTCCAGGAACGGGATCAGAGCGGCTGCCACAGATACGATCTGCTGCGGGCTCACGTCCATATACTGGATCTGGTCGGCGTTCATAAAGGTGGATTCACCTTTGTGGCGGCACGGGATCAATTCATCTTTCAGACGGCCATCTTCGGTGGTCGCGGCGTTAGCCTGTGCGATCACGTACTTGCCTTCTTCGATGGCGGACAGGTAGTCCACCTCGTCGGTGATCACACCGTCAATGACTTTACGGTACGGGGTCTCGAGGAAACCGTACTCGTTGGTACGAGAGTACACGGACAGAGAGTTGATCAGACCGATGTTCGGACCTTCAGGAGTCTCGATAGGGCACAGACGACCGTAGTGAGTCGGGTGCACATCTCGGACTTCAAAACCGGCACGCTCACGGGTCAAACCGCCCGGGCCCAGCGCAGAGATACGGCGCTTGTGGGTGACTTCGGACAGCGGGTTGTTTTGGTCCATGAACTGAGACAGCTGGCTGGAACCAAAGAACTCTTTGACTGCGGCGGAGATCGGCTTGGCGTTGATCAGATCCTGCGGCATCAGGGTGTCCAGGTCGCCCAGGGAGAGACGCTCCTTGACCGCACGCTCGACACGCACCAAACCGACACGGAACTGGTTTTCAGCCATTTCACCGACAGAACGGATACGACGGTTACCCAAGTGGTCGATATCGTCCACTTCGTCATTGCCGTTACGGATGTCGATCAGGCGCTTCATGACTTCGACTATGTCGTCTTTGGTCAGAGTGCCAGCGCCTGTCTCGTCTTCACGGGACAGACGACGGTTGAACTTCATCCGACCTACGGTAGACAGGTCGTAACGCTCGGAAGAGAAGAACAGGTTCTCGAACAACTGTTCTGCAGCTTCACGGGTAGGCGGCTCGCCCGGACGCATCATGCGATAGATTTCGACCAGCGCTTCCAAACGGCTGGAGCTGGAGTCGATACGCAGGGTCTCGGACATGTAGGCACCGTGATCCAGTTCGTTGGTGAACAGAACCTCGAAGTGCTTGAAGCCGGCTTGGGAGAGGTTGGCAACCGCTTCCAGGCTCAATGCCTGGTTGGCAGTCACTACCATTTCGCCAGTTTGCGGATGTGCGTAGTTCTTGGCAGCAACTTTGCCAACAACATACTCAACCGGTACCTCAATCTGGGTAACGGCATCCTTTTCCAACTGACGGATGTGACGCGCAGTCACACGACGACCGGTCTCAACCACCACGGCGCCATTGGCCACGATGTCAAAGGTCGCAGTTTCACCACGCAGGCGCTCGGGCACCAGATCCATCATCAACTTGCCATCTTTCACTTCGAAACCTATGGTCTCGAAGAAGTTGGCCAGGATTTCTTCGGAACTGAAGTCCAGGGCGCGCAGAATAATGGAAGCCGGCAATTTACGACGACGGTCGATACGGACAAACAGGTTGTCTTTCGCATCGAACTCGAAGTCCAGCCAGGAGCCACGGTAGGGGATAACGCGGGCGTTATACAGCACCTTACCGGATGAATGGGTTTTGCCTTTATCGTGGTCAAAGAAGACGCCCGGGCTACGGTGCAGCTGGGAGACGATTACCCGCTCGGTACCATTGATAACAAAGGTGCCGTTCTCGGTCATGAGCGGAATTTCGCCCATGTATACTTCTTGTTCCTTGATGTCTTTGACGGTGCCGGCAGCTGCTTCACGATCGTATAGAACCATACGAAGCTTGACACGCAGCGGCGCGGAGTAGGTCACTCCACGGATCTGGCATTCTTTTACGTCAAATACCGGCTCACCCAGGCGATAGCTGACATACTGAAGCTCAGCACTACCGGAGTAACTGGTGATCGGGAAAACGCTACGGAAAGCGGCCTCTAGGCCGTATTCACCTTCCGGGTCAGCCTCGATGAACTGCTTGAAGGAGTCCAGCTGAATGGACAACAGATAAGGCGTGTCCAGTACCTGGTCTCGCTTACCGAAGTCCTTACGAATGCGTTTTTTTTCGGTATAAGAGTAAACCATAGGGTTCCTCAGCTCGCTGATAAGTGACCCACTCTGTCCCGCGGGACAGCTCTGTCTCAACACCGTTTTGTGTTGGCCCGGACGATGAAACGGTCCGGATTGCTGGTGCACCGAGAGTCGTAAACGGTGTGAAATGCTCTCAGTCTACAGCGCAAAAAGGCTGGTGAACAAATATTCACCAGCCCTAGCCTGTTTTATCAGGCTAATCTACATAAATGCAGATTATTTGATCTCAACAGAAGCACCAGCTTCTTCAAGCTGCTTCTTCAGAGTTTCAGCTTCGTCTTTGGAGACGGCTTCTTTCAGGTTGGCAGGAGCGGCTTCTACCAGGTCCTTGGCTTCTTTCAGGCCCAGACCGGTAGCGGCACGAACGGCCTTGATGACGGCAACTTTGTTGGCGCCAGCAGCAGTCAGAACTACGTCGAACTCGGTTTTCTCTTCTACTGCTTCAGCAGCCGGACCGGCAGCAACAGCAACAGCGGCAGAAACGCCGAACTTCTCTTCCATAGCTTCGATCAGCTCAACAACTTCCATTACGGACATGGAAGCAACGGCTTCGATGATTTGGTCTTTAGTGATAGACATGACAAAAATTCCTGATGTTGAATAAACTCAAACAGCCTAAATAGGCGAGAATCAAGCAGCAGCTTGTTTCTGATCACGCACAGCAGCGATGGTACGAACCAGCTTGCCAGCAGAGGCTTCTTTCATAGTCGCCATCAACTTCGCAATTGCTTCGTCGTAGGTCGGCAGCGTGGCCAGACGATCAATTTGTGCTGCGGCGATAAACTCACCGTTAAAAGCGCCGGCCTTGATTTCGAACTTTTGGTTCGCTTTGGCAAACTCTTTGAACAGACGAGCGGCAGCGCCCGGGTGTTCGTTGGAGAAAGCAATCAAGGTAGGACCAGTCAATACGTCGTTCAGGCACGCAAATTCGGTACCTTCAACCGCACGACGCAGCAGGGTGTTACGCACAACGCGCATGTACACACCGGCTTCACGAGCGGTTTTACGCAGGACGGTCATCTTGTCTACAGTCACGCCGCGAGAATCGGCTACAACTGCGGACAGGGCGCCTTTGGCAGCTTCGTTGACTTCAGCAACAATTGCCTTTTTGTCTTCGAGTCCCAATGCCATTGGCTTAACTCCTGGATTGAATCTGAGTCTCATGACTCAGTACTGACACATCCCCCCTACCTTCACAACAGAGGGGAACGATGCGGTAGCAGGATTCCAGAAGAGAAAGAATCTTTCTCGCTGGGTTTCCGGCACCGTCTACGCAGGAAGGATTAAGGCTTTGCAGCCTCCTGCGGTCTTGGACGGAGGTCGAAGCCCCCAACCAATCAAGGCGCAAAATTATAGATTAAATTTTGCGCCTTGTAAAACTCATCAATTAGCCCTGAGCTTCCAGAGAAGCTTGGTCTACGGCAACACCTGCACCCATGGTGGTGGAGATGCTGACTTTCTTGATGAAGATACCTTTGGCGGAAGACGGCTTAGCCTTTTTCAGGGCAATCAGCAGCGATTCCAAGTTTTCTTTCAGCTGAACTTCGTCGAAAGAAACCTTACCCAGAGTGGTATGGATGATACCATTCTTGTCATTACGGTAACGAACCTGACCGGCTTTGGCATTCTTCACAGCTTCAGCAACGTTCGGGGTTACAGTACCGACTTTCGGGTTCGGCATCAGGCCACGCGGGCCCAAGATTTGACCCAGTTGACCAACAACACGCATGGCATCCGGGGATGCGATCACGACGTCGAAGTTCATCTCGCCTTTCTTGACCAGATCGGCCAGGTCATCCATACCAACCAGTTCAGCACCGGCAGCTTTGGCAGCTTCGGCGTTGGCACCCTGGGTGAATACGGCAACACGTACATCACGACCGGTACCGTGCGGCAGTACAGTAGCACCACGAACGTTTTGGTCAGATTTACGAGCATCGATACCCAGGTTGACAGCAACGTCAACGCTTTCAACGAACTTGGCGGTAGCCAGTTCTTTCAGCAGGGCAATGGCTTCGTTGATGGAGTACTCTTTGGTACCGTCAACTTTTTCGCGAATAACGCGCATACGCTTGGAAAGTTTTGCCATTGTCTTAATCCTCCACTACCAGGCCCATGGAACGAGCGGAGCCTGCGATGCAACGTACTTTTGCATCCAGATCGGCACCGGTCATATCCGGCTCTTTGGTCTTGGCGATTTCTTGCAGCTGGGCAACAGTCACCTTACCAACCTTGTCTTTGTTCGGCTTGGCCGAACCAGACTGGATCCCGGCAGCTTTCTTCAGCAGGAAGGCAGCAGGCGGAGTCTTGGTTTCGAAGGTGAAGGAACGGTCGCTGTAAACGGTGATCACGACCGGAGTCGGTGAACCTTTTTCCAGCTTCTCTGTACGAGCGTTGAACGCCTTACAGAATTCCATGATGTTTACACCGTGCTGACCCAGAGCAGGACCAACGGGAGGGCTGGGGTTAGCACTGCCAGCCTTAACTTGCAGCTTGATATAAGCTGTGACTTTCTTAGCCATTAGAAAAATACCTCAGAAATGGGTTCTAGCGCCTCGGAGACATGCTCCTGCAAACGGCTCCCCAACTAATAAAGGGGCAGCGAATTATAGTGACATTCGCTGCCCCTGACAACCGTTAACGTACAGAGTTTAATCAGCCCTTTTCGACCTGACCAAAATCCAGTTCTACCGGCGTTGAGCGACCGAAGATCAAAACAGAGACCTTCACGCGGCTCTTCTCGTAGTCCACCTCTTCAACGGTACCGTTGAAGTCGGCGAACGGACCGTCGGCAACCCGCACCATTTCACCCGGTTCAAACAGGGTTTTCGGACGCGGCTTGTCGTGGGCATCTTGCAGACGATTCAGGATGGCATCCGCTTCCTTATCAGAGATAGGAGCAGGACGATCAGAGGTGCCACCGATGAAGCCCATCACACGCGGTACGTTACGCACCAAGTGCCATGTGGTTTCATCCATGAGCATCTGAACCAGGACGTAGCCCGGGAAAAACTTGCGCTCACTCTTGCGCTTCTGGCCAGCACGCATCTCGACCACTTCTTCGGTCGGGACCAGCACTTCACCGAACATGTCTTCCATGCCATGCATCTTGATATGTTCGCGCAAAGACTTGGCGACCCGGCCTTCGTAGCCAGAGAATGCCTGCACGACATACCATCTCATACGTTGTTCACGTTGTTCAGTCATGGCTTATCCTTACACTCCGGTAATCAAGTTGACCAACCAGACCAAGGCACCGTCCAGAATGAACAGCAATAGCCCCATCACGGCGGTCACCGCCAGCACAATCAGGGTTGTCTGAATGGCTTCCTGACGGGTCGGCCATACGACCTTGCGGACTTCCAGGCGAGACTCACGGGCAAATGCCAGTGTCGCCTTTCCCTTGGTGGTTTGCAGGGCTACCGCACCAGCAGCAGCAATGACGACGACCACACCCAGGGCGCGGACGGCAGCGACAACATCGTTGAGCAGATAATTACCTACTACAGCGGCCGCCAGGATGATGAAAACCAGGCCCCAAAGCAGGGTATCCTTGCTTCCGCCCTGGCTCTCAGAACTAACACTCATACAACCCACCTGTATCTGACGTAACCAAAGACACAAAAGCCCCGTACGAGACGAGGTATATGGCAGGGGCGGCAGGACTCGAACCCGCAACCATCGGTTTTGGAGACCGCTGTTCTACCAATTCGAACTACGCCCCTACATAAGAAAGCCCCTATTATAGGGGCTTTGCTTTATTTATGTAAGCCAAAGATTAAGCGATTACGCTGGCTACAACACCGGCACCTACGGTACGGCCACCTTCACGGATGGCGAAACGCAGGCCGTCGTCCATCGCGATCGGCGCAATCAGGGTAACAACCATTTTGATGTTGTCGCCTGGCATTACCATCTCTACGCCTTCCGGCAGTTCGATGGTACCGGTCACGTCGGTAGTACGGAAGTAGAACTGCGGACGGTAGCCTTTGAAGAACGGGGTATGACGACCACCTTCTTCTTTGGACAGCACGTACACTTCAGATTCAAACTTGGTGTGCGGCTTGATGGAGCCCGGCTTGGCCAGTACTTGACCACGCTCTACGTCTTCACGCTTGACGCCACGCAGCAGCGCGCCGATGTTCTCGCCTGCACGACCTTCGTCCAGCAGTTTGCGGAACATTTCAACACCGGTACAGGTGGTAGAAACGGTGTCTTTGATACCGACGATTTCTACAGTCTCACCCACTTTGACGATACCGCGCTCAACACGACCGGTAACAACGGTACCACGGCCAGCGATGGAGAATACGTCTTCGATAGGCATCAGGAACGGCAGGTCAATTGCGCGCTCCGGCTCCGGGATGTAGGTATCCAGGTGGTTGGCCAGCTCGATGATCTTCTCTTCCCATGCAGCGTCGCCTTCCAGCGCTTTCAGCGCGGAACCACGAACTACCGGCAGGTCATCACCCGGGAAGTCATATTCGGTCAGCAGTTCACGAACTTCCATCTCGACCAGTTCGAGCAGCTCTTCGTCATCTACCATGTCGCACTTGTTCATGAACACGATCATGTACGGGATACCAACCTGGCGACCCAGCAGGATGTGCTCACGAGTTTGCGGCATCGGGCCGTCGGTCGCAGCTACTACCAAGATCGCGCCGTCCATCTGGGCAGCACCGGTGATCATGTTTTTAACGTAGTCGGCGTGACCCGGGCAATCTACGTGCGCGTAGTGACGGATGGCGGTGTCGTATTCTACGTGGGAGGTGTTGATGGTGATACCACGCTCACGCTCTTCCGGCGCCTTGTCGATCTGGTCGAAGGCGAAAGCTTTACCACCGAAGTGCTTGGCCAGCACGTTGGTGATGGCGGCGGTCAGGGTGGTTTTACCGTGGTCAACGTGGCCGATGGTACCCACGTTAACGTGCGGTTTATTACGCTCAAATTTTTCTTTAGACATGATCGTCCCTCTAAACTAACGCTGAGTACGCGGTGGCAAGCTAACCACAGAACAGTTTATATGATGGATTTGAATCTGGTGGGGAAGAGAGGTTGGTGCTGACAGCCAGGTTCGATTGCCGAACTCACCCTGAGGTGTGACTCTTGGTATCGCCTGAGCCGTATCAGCATCTTGGAGCGGGCAGCGGGAATCGAACCCGCATCATCAGCTTGGAAGGCTGAGGTAATAGCCATTATACGATGCCCGCATTTCTCTAACCCAAAGAACTCAAACCGCAGAGAAATATGGTGGAGGGAGAAGGATTCGAACCTTCGAAGGCAGAGCCGTCAGATTTACAGTCTGATCCCTTTGGCCGCTCGGGAACCCCTCCAGTGCATAAATGCCACAACGGTAATTCTGCTTGCACCCGTTGTTTTGTCGCTTTTGCCGGGCAAATAGGCGACAGACATCCAAGCGTCGCGCATTTTATTGTAAGGATTTTGGGGATGCAACCATTGCGCCTTGCAAAATGTGCATTATTGCCGGGAAGCATGCAAAAAAGGACTCACTCTCTCCTCGAATCCGCCGCGTCTCTTGTCGCTCCCCACCCCTTGGTGTATGGTCGCCCTGCCCAAGAAACAGTGATGACACCATGACGACAGAGCATAACCCCTATCTGCAATTCACCCGCGAACAATGGGCGTTATTGCGCGATGCTGTCCCCCTGACCCTGACCGAACACGATCTGCAGACCCTGCGCGGGATCAACGAGAAGGTGTCATTGCAGGAGGTGGAAGAGATCTATCTGCCCCTCTCCCGCCTGCTCAATCTCTACGTCAAGGCCAAGCAGCGCCGCAGCCGGGTACTGGAGCAGTTCCTCGGCCAGTCGCGCGGCAAGGGCACCTACATCATCAGCATCGCCGGCAGCGTGGCGGGGGGAAAGAGCACCACGGCCCGCATCATGCAGGCGCTGCTGGAGCGATGGCCCGAACACCCGAGGGTGGAGCTGGTCACCACGGATGGCTTCCTCTATCCCAACAAGGTGCTGGAAGAGCGCGGCCTGATGCGTCGCAAGGGCTTCCCGGAATCCTACGACATCCGTCATCTGGTCGAATTTGTCGCCAATATCCGGGCCGGCCACGAGAAGGTCGAGGCCCCCGTCTACTCCCACCTCATCTACGACATCATCCCCGATGAGAAGAAGGTAGTGGAGCAGCCTGACATATTGATCCTGGAAGGACTCAATGTGCTGCAAAGCGGCATGGATTACCCGCAGGAACCCCATCGCGTCTTCGTGTCGGATTTTGTCGACTTCTCCATTTATGTGGATGCCGAGGCCGAGTTGCTGCGCACCTGGTATGTCGAGCGCTTCCTCAAGTTCCGCAGCGGCGCCTTCTCGGATCCGGACTCCTACTTCCATCACTACGCCAAACTGGCGGAGAGTGAAGCCAGCAAGATTGCCAACACCATATGGCAAGATATCAACTATCTGAATCTGCAGGAAAACATCCTGCCAACCCGGGAACGGGCCAACCTGATCCTGACCAAGGGCCACGAGCACGCCATCGAGCAGATCAAGCTGCGCAAGTGATGGCCGAGGCACACAGTACCTGAACGAAGAGGGGGCCCGCAGGCCCCCTCTTTCATTGCTGTCGCTGTGACAAGGACTCAGTCGCCCCGGCGCAGGGAGATTTCACCCCCCAGATAGAATCTTGTCCCTTCACCTGTCTCCAGGCGCAGGGCGCCGCGATCGTCTATGCCGCGAGCCACCCCGCGGATCTCCTGCTCCCCCATCAGGAGGCGCACCGGTCGGCCGGCGAAGTGATCGAGCCGGTTCCAGTCGTCGACAAAGCTGGCCAGGCCGCTCTGCTCGAAGGTGACCATGGCCTGTTGCAGGTACTCGATCATGCGGGCGGCCAGCAGATTGCGATCCACCAGTTCCGGCTGTATGTGGCGCAGCTCGGACCAGGCCTGATCGATCCTTTCCCCCTCCCGGGCCGGCATCGCCAGATTGAGGCCGACCCCGATCACCAGGTTGCAGCTGGCACCGGCGCTGCCGCTCATCTCCACCAGAATGCCCGCCAGCTTGCGGCCCTGATAATAGAGATCGTTCGGCCACTTCAGCTCGACCCCCGGATAACCGAGCGACTCCAGCGCCTGCACCACGGCCACACCGACTGCCAGACTCAGGCCCATGGCCGCCGCCATGCCCTGCTCGAGCCGCCAGTACATGCTGAGGATCAGCTGGCAGCCGAAGGGAGAGACCCAGGGCTTGCCACGGCGACCGCGCCCCGCTGTCTGGCACTCGGCCAGACAGCTCTCGCCGGACTGCAGCTGGTTGACCCGCTCCAGCAGGTACTGGTTGGTGGAGTCGATCACCGGGAAGCAATGCACCGGCGCCATGGGAGCCAGCGCCTGCAACTGCACCTGATCGTACAGCGCCATGGGCACCGCCAGCCGATAGCCCTTGCCGGTCAGGCTGAACAGATCCAGCCCCAGCTCCTTGAGCGCGGCCATGTGCTTGCTCACGGCCGCACGGCTGATGCCGAGCTGCTCGCCGAGCTGCTCGCCTGAGTGGAACTGACCATCGCTGAGCAGGGTGATCAGCGTATGTCTGGTGGGAGTCAGAGTCATGCCAGTACCTCATCGAGCCAAGTCTCACCGGTCAGGCCCATGAAGCGCACCTCGTGCTTCAGCACCACCCCGAATTTCTGCTCCACGCTGTCGCGCACATGGGCCGCCAGGGCGATGAGCTCCATGGCGCTGGCGCCCCCCAGGTTGACCAGCACCAGCGCCTGCTCCTGATGGACGGCGGCGCGGCCGATGGCAAAGCCCTTGAGGCCGCACTGATCGATGAGCCAGCCCGCGGCCAGCTTGGCCTGCCCTTCCCCGGCCGGGTAGCAGGGCATGTGCGGATACTGCTGCTTGAGCGTGTCGGCCAGCGCCCTCGTCACCACTGGGTTCTTGAAGAAGCTGCCCGCGTTGCCGAGCACGGCGGGATCCGGCAGCTTGGCACGACGGGTGGCGCAGACGGTATCGAAGATGGCCTGCGCGGTGGGCGCGTCCCCGAGCGCCGCCAGCGGACCGTAACCCAGCACCGGCGTCCAGGCCTTGGGCAGGCGCAGGCCGACGGCGGTGATAAAGTGGCTGTCCTGATATTCGTGCTTGAAGATGCTGTCGCGGTAGCCAAAGTGACAGTCGGCGGCATCGATGCGCTCCAGCTGGCCACTCTGCCAGTTGAACGCCTCGACATAGGTACAGAAGCTGGCCAGCTCGACCCCGTAGGCGCCTATGTTCTGCACAGGCGCGGCGCCGACCGTGCCCGGGATCAGCGCCAGATTCTCCAGGCCGTACCAGCCCTGTTGCAGGGCGTGGCACACCAGCTGATGCCACTCTTCCCCGGCCGCCACGTGCAGCAGCCAGTGTTCCCCCCCATCCTGCAGCTGGATGCCCTTCAAACGGTTGAGCACAACCAGTCCGGCAAAATCATTGCAAAACAGCACATTGCTGCCACCACCCAGCACCAGGCGAGGCAGGTCGGTCAGTTCAGGCTTGGTCACGAGTTGCTGCAGGTCGTCGACCTGTGCCACCTCCGCCAACCAGAGGCAATGGGCATCGAGGGCGAGGGTGTTGAGCGTCAACAAGGAGGCGTGAGGGGTGAGTTTCATCTGCGTGTCCCGACAATGGCGAGCGGGCAGTCTACCTTATATTCCCGCCGGACGAAAAATCCGGCCCTCTTTTCGGACTCGATCCGCTGGAGTAGAGTATGCGGCTCCGACTCTTGAGGAAGTACTCATGAACAACCAATTTGCCGTCATCGGCCTGGGACTGTTTGGCAGCGCCCTGTGCGAAGAGCTGCAACGGCAGGATGCCGAGGTGCTGGCGATTGATATCGACGAGAGCAAGACTCGCCAGATCGCCACCCTGTGCAACCATGTCGTCGTCGCCGATGCGACCGATGAGTCCACAGTGGCCGAACTGGGGCTGGCCAATTTCGACATCGTCTTCGTCGCCATAGGTGACAACCTCGAGACCAGCATACTCACCACGCTCGTGCTGAAGGAGGCCGGGGTGAAGAAGGTGTGGGTCAAGGCACGCGACAAGTTCCACGCCAAGATCCTGCAAAAAGTCGGCGCAGACAAGGTGATCAACCCGGAGTGGGACATGGGTCGCCGGGTCGCCCAGAGCATGCTGGACAACCGGCTGTTCGACTATCTGGAGCTGGGTCACGACATGGTGCTGACCGAGTTCGTCATAGGTCTGCCGCAAAATGGCCGCACCCTGGCCGAGTTGCACCTGCTGCAACAGACCGAGCTGCAACTGCTGGCCATCAAGCGTGGCCAGGTGCTGCACAACGTGCTGACCGGCAAGATGGAGCTGCAACTGGGTGACATCCTGATCCTGGCGGGCAACAAGCATGCCATCGACCACTGGCTGGAAACCTTATGACACGCTGGCGTAGCAGCTACGCCTTCGCCCTGCACCGAGACGATGAGTCCCGCTGGAGCGAGGCCAAGCTGATCCTGGGCAGTTTCCTGATCATACTGCTGGTCGGCACCCTGTTCCTGGTGCAACCCTCCAGCCACAAGGGCGAGGTCACCTTCGTCAATGCCCTCTTCACTGCCACCTCGGCCATCAGCGTGACCGGCCTCGGGGTGGTGGATACCGGCACTGCCTTCACCCTGCAGGGGCAGATCTTCCTGCTGATGCTGATGGAAATTGGCGGCCTGGGCCAGATGACAATGACGCTGCTGCTGATCGCCATGTTCAGCAAACGGGTCGGCCTGCGCCAGCAGGTACTGGCCAAGGAGGCGCTGGGCCAGGAGGGCTCGGTCAACATCATCCAGTTGGTGAAGCGCATAGTGCTGTTCGCCTTCATCGCCCAGCTGATCGGCACCGCCCTCATGGCGATACGCTGGGTACCCGAGATGGGCTGGGGGCGCGGCCTCTATGTCAGCTTCTTCCACGCGGTATCGGCCTTCAACAACGCCGGTTTCTCGCTGTTTGCCAACAATCTCATGGACTACAGAGACGACCCCGTCATCAGCCTGACCATAGCCGCGCTGATCATCCTGGGGGGGATTGGCTTCACCGTCATCGTCGATCTGGTACGCAACCGCCGCTGGCGCAAGCTGAAGCTGCACAGCAAGCTGATGCTGATCATGACGCCGGCCCTGCTGCTGCTGGGTACCCTGATGTTCTGGTTGCTGGAGCACAACAACCCGGGCACCCTCGGCAAGGCCTCCTTCGGGGGTCAGTGGCTGGCGGCCTTCTTCCAGTCCACCAGTGCGCGGACCGCGGGTTTCAACTCCATCGACATAGGTCAGATGGTACCCGCCTCCCTGCTGTTCATGATGATGCTTATGTTTATCGGTGCCGGTGCCACCTCTACCGGTGGCGGCATCAAGGTGACCACCTTTGCGGTGGTGCTGCTGGCCACCAAGGCCTTCCTGACCAAACGCCCCCACGTCACCGCCTTTGGCCGCACCCTGTCGCCCCAGATAGTGACCCGATCGCTGGCCATCATCATAGTCAGCACCATGGTGCTGATGCTGGCCATGTTCCTGCTGATGATCACCGAGCAGCAATCCTTCGACAAGATCATGTTCGAGACCATATCTGCGTTTGCCACCGTGGGCCTCTCCACCGGCATCACCGCCGGCCTGAGCGAACCTGGCAAGCTCATTCTGGTGCTGGTGATGATCTGCGGCCGTCTCGGCCCGCTGACCCTGGCCTTCATGCTGGCGCGCCCGAGCGAAACCCGCATCAAGTACCCGGAAGAGGGTGTCTATACGGGCTGAGCCCGCATCCATAAAAAGAAGGGGCCATTATGGCCCCTTCTTTTTCTCGGCATTAACGCCCGGTGCAACGGCTCAGGCCACCTTGGCCTTGGCCGGCCGTTTGCCCGCACTCTTGCGAGCCGTGCCAGCCGTCCCCGCGCTGCTCTTGCGGCGGGTGAAGCGCTGCTTGCTGGCCCCAGGCGCTGCCTTGGGCAGGGCGCTGAAGCTGGCGCCTGAATCCTGCCTGGCCCCCTCGATCAAGCCGTTCAACTGCTCCGTCAGCGGCCCCATGAATTGCTGGTAGCTGGCGTGCCGTTCGGCGATCTGGCCCAGGCTCTGCTCCCACAGGGCCGTCATATCCGGTGTGGTGGCGGTGGCAGGCAATGCCAGGATCAGCGCCCGTCCGGTGGGAGTGCCCTTGATGCTCTTGCCCTGGCGCACCAGAAAACGGCGCTTGAACAGCAGGTCTATGATGCCGGCCCGGGTCGCCTCTGTGCCAAGGCCGTCGGTCTCGCGCAGTGTCTTGCGGATCTCGGGGTTCTGCACGTAGCGGGCTATGCCGGTCATGGCGGCCAGCAGGGTGGCATCGGTGAACGACTTGGGGGCCTGGGTCATCTTCTCCAGCAGCTCGCCCCGCTCGCACAGCAGCTGCTCCCCCTCTTTCAGGGCGGGCAGGGTACCGGCTTTCTCTTCGTCGTCATCTTCTTCCACCCCCAGCAGCGCCTTCCAGCCCGCCTTGAGGATCCGCCGCGCCTTGGCCTGGAACAGGCCGCCCGCGATGCGCAGCAGCACCTTGCTGTCGTTGTACTCGAATGGGGGATAGAACTGCAGCAGATATTGGCGCGCCACCAGAGCGTAGATGTTGGCCTCATCGGTGCTGAGGCTGGCCCCGTTGCCACGCTTCTCGGTGGGGATGATGGCGTGGTGGGCATCCACCTTGCTGTCGTTCCACGCCTTGCTGCGGATCTTGCCGTCCGCCTCGCTCACCGCCCTGGCCAGCGCCGGCGCGGTCGCGGCTATGGCCTCCCGCACCTGGGCGGCCCGGTTGAAGTGATCGCTCGGCAGGTGGCGACTGTCGGATCTCGGGTAGGTGATGAGCTTGTGGCGCTCGTAGAGCCCCTGACACACATCCAGCACCCGCTTGGCATCCATGCCAAAGCGTTTGGCGGCATCGATCTGCAGGCTGGAGAGGTTGTAGGGCAGCGGCGCCGCCTGTTTGCGGGCCTGCTCCTCGACCTCTTCCACCACGGCTGGTTGGCCATTGATGCGACTGACCACCTTCTCGGCCAGTGCCCGGTTGAGCACCCGCCCCTCCTCATCCTGCCAGGGCAGGCAGGCCTCGGAAGGCAGCCACTTGGCGCTGAAGCGCTCGTTACCTTCGGTCACCACATGGGCCAGCACCTCGTAGAAGGGCTTGGGCACGAAGGCCTCTATCTCCAGATCCCGCCGCACCACCAGCCCCAGCAGCGGGGTCTGCACCCGGCCGACCGACAGCAGCTCGCTGCAACCGCCCTTGCGGCCGAGCAGGGTGTAGGCCCGGGTCATGTTGATGCCATAGAGCCAGTCGGCGCGACTGCGGGCCAGCGCCGACACCGCCAGCGGCACGAACTCCTTGTTGTCCCTGAGCTTGTCGAGGGCACGGCGCACCGCCGGCGGGTTGAGATCGCTGATGAGACAGCGCTGTACGGGCCTGGTCTTGGGGTAGCCGAGAAAATCGATCACCTCGTCCACCAGCAGTTGCCCTTCCCTGTCCGGGTCACCGGCATTCACCACGCAGTCGGCCTGCTTGATCAGCCGCTTGATGACGGTGAGCTGGGTTTTGGTTTTGGGCTTGGCCACCAGTTGCCACTGGGTGGGGATGATGGGCAGTTGTTCCATGCGCCACTGCTTGAAGGCGGCGTCGTAGGCATCGGGCTCGGCCTGCTCCAGCAGGTGGCCGATGCACCAGGTCACCACATCCCCCTGCGCGGTTTCGATAAAACCGTCCCCCTTCTTGTGGGGCTTGGGCAACACATCGGCAATGGCGCGGCCCAGACTGGGCTTCTCGGCGATAAAGAGTCGCATGGCAAACATACCTGAATACTGTATATGCGAACAGTATATACCGAGCCTTTTGCAAAGCCCAAGCCCGGCCACCCGTGGATCCGGTGATCGCGAGCACGCTGTCGGTCAGCGCCGCGACTCGGGGTCAAGGATGCAACTACCCTTGAGGATGCTCATGCGAGCCAGATGATGAAACCTGGCCCGAACGAGTGCGAACAGGATGATAAAAGCACTGAAGTTAAATTAAATTCAATTAAATGATAAAATACAAAATAATAAATGCATTTAAAATAACAATACGAAATAAAAATCATGATAGAGGTCAATCCACTACCTCTCCCTAGCTACTACTATATTGGTAATATTTGATCGTAGGAAAACGCCGCCATGCTTGGAAAATTATTGAGAAAGACCTGGTTCTGGCTCCTGCTGCTCGGGGCCCTGCTGGGCGTCGCGGCATTGGGTGTCACAGTGACAGTAATGCATAAAACCAGTTCTACCGAGTTCTGCGTCTCCTGCCACTCCATGCAGACACCGCTGGCCGAGTATCAGGGCAGCGTCCACTTCCAGAACGTGAAGGGCATCCGGGCCGAGTGTGCAGACTGCCACATCCCCAATGAACCCAGCGCCTATCTGTGGACCAAAATCCGCGCCGTGAAGGATATCTATCACGAAGCGATCGGCACCCTGGACACCCCGGAGAAATACGAATCGCACAAGCTGCGCATGGCCCAGTCCGTCTGGGACGAGCTCAAGGCCAACGATTCTGCCACCTGCCGCAGCTGCCACAGCTACGCCGCCATGGACATTCTGGCCCAGCGCCCCAATGCCCGCGCCGAGCACCCGGTCGCCATCAAGGAAGGCCAGACCTGCATCGACTGCCACCGCGGTGTCGCCCACATCATGCCTGATATGAGCGAGCTGGCCGCCGCCGGCGCGAGCGAGCTGGCCCAGGCTGCCGCCCAGACCCCGGCCAACGTCACCACCCGTTACGCCATCGCCACGGCGCCGCTGTTCCTCGATGCCGCCGCCAAGACAGACGAAGGCACCCTGATGCCCTCCACCAGGGTGGAAGTGCTGGCCAACGAGAATGGCCGCGCCCAGGTGCAGATCGAAGGCTGGCAGCAGGACGGCGTGAGCGAAGTCTTCTACGCCGCCCCCGGCAAGCGGATCCTGAGCGTGCTGGTCGGCGATAACGCCAAGAAATCCCTGGTCACCGGCCAGAGCGAAACCGACAGCGCCACCAACCTTACCTGGCATCAGGTCAGCCTGACCGCCTGGGTGGATCAGAGCCAGCTCATCGGCGATCAGGGCAAGCTGTGGCAATACGCCTCTACCCTGATGTCCAACAACTGTACCGGCTGCCACGGCCTCACGGCGCTGGATCACTTCAATGCCAACCAGTGGATCGGCGTCATCAAGGGGATGGAATCCCGTACCTCCCTGACCCCGGAACAGGCTCGCATGTTGACCCAATACGTCCAGAAACATGCCAGTGACATGAGCGCGGCGCACTAAGGCTGGCACAGAGGAAATCGTCATGACTTTTTTTACCGATAAGAAAACCAATCTCTCCCGCCGCAACCTGCTCAAGGGGCTCGGCGCCTGCGCGGCCCTGCCGCTGCTGGCCGGCATCTTCCCGAAAAGTGCCCTGGCCAAGGCCATCAGCACGGCGCTTGAACAGTTCCCGACCCTGGTTCCCGCCCAGAAGGGCATACTGACCGGTGCTCACTGGGGCGCCTTCGAAGCCATAGTCGAAGAGGGCCGCATGGTGCGCGTCCAGCCGGTGGCCGATGATCCGGCGCCCAACGATCTCATCGACATGGCCCCGTTCCAGGTTCACGCCAAGAACCGTATCAAGTATCCCATGGTGCGCAAGAGCTGGCTGGAGCAGGGCCCGGGCGCCAGACCCGAGCTGCGCGGCGCCGACGAATGGGTGCGGGTGAGCTGGGACAAAGCCATCGAACTGGTGGCCGGCGAGATTGGCCGGGTGCAGAGCGACTTCGGCCCGCAGGCGATCCACGCCGGTTCCTACGGCTGGAAGAGCGTCGGCATGTTCCACAACAGTCGTACCCTGCTGCACCGCCTGATGAACCTGGCCGGTGGCTTCACCGGTTATGCCGGTGACTACTCCGCCGGTGCCGCCCAGGTGATCATGTCCCACGTGATGGGTTCCATCGAGGTGTATGAGCAGCAGACCGCCTGGCCCAACGTCATCGAGCACGCCGAACTGGTAGTGCTGTGGGGGGTCAACGCCCAGGTCACCCTGAAGAACAGCTGGAACATGCCGGATCACGAGGGTCAGGCCGGCTTCAAGGCGCTCAAGGAGAAGGGTACCCGCATCATCAGCATTGACCCCGTCTACAACGAGACTGCCAAGCTGGCCGGGGCCGAGTGGATTGCGCCGAACGCCTATACCGACGTGGCCATGATGCTGGGGGTGGCCCACACCCTCTATACCGAGCAGAAACACGATCAGGCCTTCCTCGACCGTTACACCAGCGGCTTCGACAAATTCCTCACCTACCTGCTGGGCAAGGAGGATGGCCAGCCGAAGAGCGCCGAGTGGGCGAGCACGGTCTGCGGCGTCGATGCCGCCGTGATCCGTCAGCTGGCCCTCGACATGGCGTCCAAGCGCACCATGATCATGGCGGGCTGGGGCATGCAGCGTCAGCATCACGGCGAGCAGCCCAACTGGATGCTGGTGACCCTGGCCGCCATGCTGGGCCAGATCGGCCTGCCCGGTGGCGGTTACGGCTTCAGCTACCACTACTCCTCCGGTGGCAGCCCCACCGCCAAGGGCGGCATACTGGCGGGTATCTCGGCCGGCAACGCCCCCAAGAACAGCCCGGCGCCGATCCCGGTGGCCCGCATCGCCGACTGTCTCGCCAATCCGGGCAAGACCATCGACTTCAACGGCCGTCAGCTCAGCTATCCGGACATCAAGCTGGTCTACGTGGCGGGTGGCAATCCCTTCCACCACCATCAGGACACCAACAACCTGCTCAAGGCCTGGCGCAAACCGCAAACCGTGATAGTGCACGAGCCCTACTGGACCGCCACCGCCAAGCACGCTGACATAGTGCTGCCGGCCACCACCAGCTACGAGCGCAACGATCTGGAGATGGGCGGCGATTACTCCCAGCGCTACGTCTTCCCCATGCACCAGTGCGTGCCGCCCCAGCACGAGTCACGCAACGACTTCGACATCTTCAGCGCCATCGCCGCCAAGCTGGGCCTGCTGGAGGCCTACACCGAAGGCAAGGACGAGATGCTGTGGCTCAAGCAGATGTATGACGGCATGGCCGCCCAGGCCCGTGGTGCCCGGGTGGCACTGCCGCCTTTCACCATGTTCTGGGAGTCCAACAACTACATCCGCTTCCCCATTCCGGAGGCGAACCGCCAGTGGATCCGTCACGCCGATTTTCGCGAGAACCCGCTGCTCAACCCGCTCGGCACCCCGTCCGGCAAGATCGAGATCTTCTCCAACACCATCGCCGGCATGGGCTATGCCGACTGCGCCGGCCATCCCAAGTGGTATGAGCCCAAGGAGTGGCTGAAGAGCGAGGCGGCCAGCCGTTATCCGCTGTCGCTCAACACCTCGCACCCGACCCAGCGCCTGCACTCCCAGCTGGACAACACGCCGCTGCGGGACAAGTTTGCCATCGCCGATCGGGAGGCCATCCTGATCCACCCGGATGATGCCAAGGCCCGTGGCATTCAGGATGGGGACCTGGTGCGTGCCTTCAACGATCGCGGCCAGATCCTAGTGGGCGCCCTGGTGTCGAAAGACATACGTCCTGGCGTGGTGCGCATCTGTGAAGGGGCCTGGTTCGACCCGGCCAAGCCGGGTGAAGCGGGGGCCATCTGCAAGAACGGCAACGTCAACTGCCTGACCTTCGACGAGGGCACCTCCAGCCTGGCGCAGGGCAACTGCGGCCACATGGCCCAGCTGCAGATCGAGAAATACAGGGGCCCGGCACTGGCCAATACCGCCCACGCGGTCCCGGCCAACGGCTGAGTTCACACTCGACCAACAAAAACGGCGCCATCAGGCGCCGTTTTTTATTGCTGTCAATTTGCTGGGGCAGTGGTGACTCGGAAGCCCCCTTACTGCATGTACTCTTGTGCACACGCAACCCGCTCTGCAGCCAGAGCACGGACAAGGTGACTCAGAAGTCCCCTTCCTGCATGTACTCTTCCGCACATTCGACCAGCTGGGGCCAGAGCTCTTCCGGCACCCAGGCATCCGGGTCATCTTCGTCGCCGTCGTACTGGGTCCAGAAATAGCGGCGCAGGCCGGCGGCGAAGTCATCGCTGACCTCGGCCAGCTCGGAGAGCGGCCCCAGCCAGGCGATGCGACGCAGGCCGGAGGCGAGATCGTTGAGCGCATCCACCAGACCGCGATCGTCTCTGATCTGCTCCACCAGCAGGGTGAAGCGCTCGCGGGCGCTCGCGATTTCGTCTTCGTCCAGCTCACCCACATCGGCCAGCAGATCGATGAAATCTTCCAGCAGGAATGCGATCAGGCTATCTCTGTCCTCGAACCACTGGAGCTGAGCCCCCTTGATCCCCAGTACAGAGGAATCGAACGAGTCATCAAGATGACATAGTGCCCATGGATCGTCTGTCATTGCTACCCTTCCTCAGGCTTGAACAAGTGTCTTATCTTATGCTTGGCCCGCTCCCCGTGCCACCTTGGGCGGTGGCGGGGCGCGGGCCACCCCAATTCCATTGCCTCATGACAAGGCTTGATAATACCTGGCTCTCTACCCAGGCCACCTTGAGCGGAGACGGGGAACGGGCCACCCCAATTCCATTGCCCCATAACGGGCGTGATCCCTAGCTATCCACCCTTGCCACCTTGGGCAGTGACAGAGACGCCGCCAGGCCACCCAATTCCGCCCGGCCCATGATGAGATTGCCTCTATAGGCCTCGGCCAGATCGGAGACTATGTTGAGGCCGAGCCCGGAGCCCGGCACCTTCTCATCGAGCCGCACCCCGCGCAGCACCGCCTTGGCGATCTGATCCTCGCTCATGCCGGGGCCGTCATCCTCGATGCGCAATGTGATCCAGCCCCCCAGCTCGGCGCTGGAGATGCGCAGCTGGCCGGCCGACCACTTGAAGGCGTTCTCCAGCAGGTTGCCCACCATCTCGTCGAAGTCCTGCTCCTCCACCCCGACCGCCAGATTGGCCGGCACCTGCAGATCCACCTCCCTGCCCGGATAGAGCCGGGAGAAGGCGCGGCAGATGTACTCCACCCGCGCCCGCACCGGGGTCGACACCCCGAGGATCTTGGCGGCGCCCGTCACCCGGGCCTTGCCGAGGTGATAGTCGATGTGGCGCTGGATCTGGTCGAGCTGCTCGCCGATGGCGGCCTGATCCTCGGGTGACAACTGGGCCACCTGATTGCGCATTATGCTGAGCGGCGTCTTGAGGGCATGGGCCAGGTTGCCGGTGTGGGAGCGGGCCCGTTGCAGCAGTTCACCGTAGTGGTGGAGCAGGCGGTTGATGTCCTCCACCAGCGGCTGGATCTCCAGCGGGTAACGCAGCCGAAATCCCTCCTGATGCCCCTGATGCACCCGCCCCAGCTCGCGGCGCAGCAGATGCAGCGGGCGCAGACCATAGACGATCTGGAACATGAAGCCCAGCACCAGGCCGGTGGCGGCAAAACCGAGGCCGAGGAACAGGCTGATCCGGGTCTTCTTCAGGGTCTGGGTCAGGGCACTGCTGTCCTTGGCCATCACCAGGGTAAACACCTTGTCAGAGCCCGGCAGCAGCACGGCACGGGTCATGATCAGCAGGGGCTCCTTGTTGGGCCCCTTGCCGACGAACAGATCCGGGTCGCCAAACGCCGACTTCAGGCCGTGCACGTCGAGGTGCACATCCCACAGGGAGCGGGAGCGGCTGACCACGGCATCCCCCAGCTCCAGCTGCCAGTAGTAGCCGGAGTAAGGTTGACGGAAACGGGGATCGGCCATGGGCTCGGTGACTATGGGCAGACCGTCCGGCTGGATCTCGAGCCGGGAGAGCAGATCATAGAGCTGCAGGCGCAGGCCGTCGGCCTCCGCCTCCTGCCAGTAGTTGCGCATCATGGTCTGCAGGCTGAAACCTGTGGCGAACAGGAAGAGGCCGCACCAGACCAGGGCTATGACCACCAGTCGCCCCCGCAGGGTCCGTACCAGCCTCATTCAGCGTACCCTTGCCGCAGTTGCATCAACGCCCGATTCATTCGTTGATCCGGTATCCGAGGCCACGCACAGTCTCAATCAGATCGGCGTGGGTCTTCTTGCGGATCCGGCCGATGAACACCTCGACGGTATTGGAGTCGCGGTCAAAATCCTGGGCATAGATGTGGTCGATCAGCTCGCTGCGCGACACCACCTTGCCCCTGTGCTGCATCAGGTAACCCAGCACCCGGAACTCGTGGGCGGTGAGCTTGATGGGGGTGCCTTCGTACCAGACCTGGGAGGCCGCCATGTCGAGCCGCACTCCGCCTATCTCCAGGATCGAGCTGGCATTGCCCGCCGCCCGCCGCACCAGCGCCTGCACCCGCGCCACCAATTCGGCCACCTGGAACGGCTTGGTGAGGTAGTCGTCGGCACCGGCATTGAGCCCTTCAATCTTCTCGTGCAGCTGGCCGCGGGCGGTCAGCACCAGCACTGGGGTATCTATCCCCTTGCTGCGCCACTCTTTCAGCACGCTCAGGCCATCGCGACCCGGCAGGCCGAGATCCAGGATGATGGCGTCATAGGGCTCGGTCTCGCCGAGAAAGCCGGCCTCGTTGCCATCATGACAAAGGTCGGTCACGAAACCGGACAGACGCAGCTGTTCCGCCAGCTGGCCCGCCAGTGTCTTCTCATCTTCAACTATCAGAATGCGCATAAATGGGTATCCAAAGCAGGGTTACACTTGCGTCAGCGGAGAGGGGGTCTGGCAGCCATGCCTGCCCGAGCGCCCAACCGGGTCACTCTTCTTCCGGTGGAGGGCGAGGCTCGAACAGCCGCTCCAGATGATGGCCCTTGAGCCACACCATCTCCAGGTTGTCGGCGCGATAGCCCACCTTGATGACGCTGTTCTCGCTGTCGATGAGCTTGAGCTCATACAACCAGATGCCGTCCTCTTCCCCCAGATCGACGCGCAGCACGCGCACCGGCAGGCGAGAGGCCACCTCCATCACCTCATGAAAGGGCCTGATCCGACCCTCGCTGACAGCTTGTTGCAGCAAGGCCTCGTTCGGCGTGGTTGCCTGCGCCATCACGGGCAGCAGCAACCCAAGCAGAGACAGGGCTCTATTCATGGATGATTCATCTCCAAAAACCTAACATAATGCCGTTTATAGTCTGCCAGCCATGAATCCGGAATGAATATGATCCCAAGCAGTATCCTGCTGATCCTTTGCCTCTTTTCCACCTTCGGCTGGGCGGCCCAGACGCGTCTCGACATGCCGGCGCTGGTCAAGCTGCTGTTGGCCCAAGGGTACCACGACATTCGGGAAGTGGAGCTGGAAGGGGATAAATTCGAGGTAGAAACCCTGGATGCCCAGGAGCAGCGAGTGCAGTTGCTGGTCGATGCCTACACGGGGGAGATCACCAAAAAAGAGGCCGACTAGGCCTCTTTTGCTATGTGCGCTGCGCGCGCCGGATGAGCGCGCGACGAGTCACGCCTCTTTCAGTTTTTGTGGCTGACGCTGGCGCCAGGGGCGCAGCAGCTTGTCCCGCCGTGGCCACAGCAGGGCACAGGCCAGCAGCAAATAGATGAGCGGCTCCTGCCAGCCACTCTTCACCGACCACCAGTAGTGTACAGGCACCAGCAGGGCCACCGCATAGATCCAGTTGTGCAGCTTCTGCCAGGCCGGCCCCATGATCCGCAGCAGGGCCGGGATCGAGGTGATGCTCAGCGCCACCAGCAGCAAGAGCGCCAGCGCCCCCACCAGTATGTAGCTGCGCTTCACCAGCTCGCCGCCAATCAGGCCCCAGTCGAACTGCAGATCCAGCCCCAGCCAGACCATAAAGTGCAACCCGGCCCAGGCCGCGCACCAGAGCCCGAGGGGACGGCGCAGCTTGATAAGCTGACCCTGGCGCCAGCGTTTGGCCAGCGGTGACACCAGCAGGGTGAGCAGCAGCAGATGCAGCGCCCCCTTGCCGAGATAGTGGGTCAGCCCCTGTACCGGGTCCCCTCCCAGCAGGCCGCCGGGCACGGCCACCAGCAGCCAGAGCAGAAACCCCAGCGAGGCCAGGTGTACCAGCAGGCGCAAGCCGTTGATATGGGCTGTTTTCAGTCTCGGCGTCATATCGCAGTTCCCGTTATGTTTTTCCCACCCCTCATCCCCAACCCTTCTCCCGCAAGGGGAGAAGGGGGCAAGACACCGTTCGGGCAGAGCGTCAGTTTCAATACCATTTGCGCAGATCCATCCCCTGATAGAGCGAGGCCACCTCGTCGGCATAGCCGTTGAACATCAGGGTCGGCTGACGCTTGGCGCCGAAGATGCCCCCCTCGCCGATGAAGCGCTCGCTGGCCTGGCTCCAGCGCGGGTGATCCACCTGTGGATTGACGTTGGCGTAGAAGCCATATTCGTTCGATGCCAGCAGATTCCAGGTGGTGGGCGGCATCTCCTCCACCAGCCGGATGGAAACTATGCTCTTGATGCTCTTGAAGCCGTACTTCCAGGGCACCACCAACCGGATCGGTGCCCCGTTCTGGGCGGGCAGCGTCTTGCCGTAGAGGCCCATCGCCAGGAAGGAGAGCGGATTCATCGCCTCGTCGATGCGCAGCCCCTCCACGTAGGGATAATCGATGCCGCCACCGAGGGAGCGGGAGGCCTGTCCCGGCAGTTGCTCGGGGTCATACAGGGTCTCGAAGGCCACGAACTTGGCGCGACTGTTGGGCTCGGCACGGCGAATGAGGTCCGCCAGCGAGATGCCGCTCCAGGGCAGCACCATGGACCAGGCCTCCACGCAGCGCAGCCGGTAGATGCGCTCTTCGAGCGTGCTCTTGTTGATGAGATCCCACACGTCCAGCGTAAACGGCTTGGCCACCTCCCCCTCGACCTTGAGGGTCCAGGGCTCGGGTTTGAGGTAATGGGCATTGCGGGCCGGGTCCCCCTTGTCGGTGCCCAGCTCATAGAAGTTGTTGTGGGTGGTGGCCTTCTCCTCCGGGGTGATGATCACGCCCTCGGGCCGGGCAGCGGCATGGATGTTGAGCGGCCTGGTCGCGGCGGCAGGGGTCGGCTTGTCGGCGGAGAAGAGATCGAGCACGCCCGCCTGAGTGGGAAACGCCAGGGTCGCGGCCCCCAGCCCGAGCCCCTTCAGGATGAGGCGGCGATCCTGATAGACGGCTTCCGGGGTGACATCCTGCTCGGTGGGGTGATGGAAAGAGCGGCGCTTGATCAACATGAAAAACTCCCGGGGCTATGAGGGTGATAACCATAAGACCCGCCCCGGCCGAGTTTTATTTCACACAAATTTACATGAGTTGGTGCAGGGGCAGGGCCTTGGCCATGGTTCCGACCAGGAACAGCACTACGAACACCAGCAGAGGAACGATCACATTTGGCACCATCAGACTCACTCCATGAGCAGGACAGGGCCTCTAACTATGGTGCAGGGCCAAAGACGCCACCAATGAATTTTTTTCGCGAGCGCAAGCGTATTCCTGAGTTGAAATGAGTGATGAAGATCACACACAATTCCGCCCCTGCTTGCCGCCCCCCCTGCGAGGGGTAGGCTCCCCCTTTTTCCAGATGTCACTACTTTGAAGAGTCACACCATGAGCCCATTGATCGCCATCGCCATCACGACCGGGATCCTCTCCGCCATCTGGGGCTGGGTTGCCGTCGCCCTCGGCCTCATCTCCTGGGTCGGCTTCCTCGGCTGTACCAGCTACTTCGCCTCCAGCGGTGGCTACAAGGCGCTGCTGCAAACCATGTTGTGCAATGTGAGCGGCATGCTGTGGGCCCTGCTGCTGATCCACGGGGATGCCTGGTGGGGAGCCGGTGTGGCGGGTTACATGATGACGGGGGTGGTCGCGACCCTGATGTGCGTGCAGGCCAAGCAGCAGTGGCTCGGCTACATTCCCGGCACCTTCGCCGGTTGCTGCGCCACCTTCGGGGCGGCGGGAGAGTGGCGATTGATACTGCCTTCCCTGGTGATAGGCGCGCTGTTCGGTTACCTGATGAAGGCGAGCGGCCTCTGGCTCTCCCAGAAAACCCAGAAAGCCCAGGCCACGGCTGGCGTCACCGACCCGGCCTGATCCTGCCGACCTGGCCGATTCGGTCTGAAACAAGAGGGGCGGTCCGTCATCGACGGGCCGCCCCTCTGTCATTTATCCCTTCGACTTGAAGTTTGCCGCTTCTATACCGTGCCGATTCAACAGCTTGTAGAAATCGGTGCGGTTTCTGCCCGCCATGTTGGCCGCCAGGGTCACGTTGCCCTCTGTGGTACGCAGCAGCCGGATCAGATACTCCTTCTCGAACTCGGCCCGCGCCTCGTTGAACGAGGGGATGCCGCCGCTGCCGCCGCTCAGGGCGGACTCCACCATGGCGGCGCCGATCACCGGGCTGCAGCAGAGGCTGGCCAGCTGTTCCACCACGCTGTAGAGCTGGCGCACGTTGCCGGGCCAGCCCGCCGCGGCCAGCAGGGCCAGTGCCTCCGGCGAGAAGCCGAGGGCGGCGCAGTCGCCGTGACGGCTGCGATATTCGTCCAGCGCCTGTCTGGCCAGCAGCGGAATGTCTTCGCTGCGGGCACTGAGGGGCGGCAAGGTGATGTTGGCCACGTTGAGGCGGTAGAAGAGATCCTCCCGAAAGCGCCCCTCCTCCATCGCCGCCACCAGATCCTGATGGCTGGAGCTGATGACCCGCACCTCGGGGATGCCCTGACCGTACTCCTGCAGCACCTGCAGCAGCTTGGCCTGCAATGACTCCGACAGATCCCCTATCTCGTCGAGAAACAGGGTTGCCCCCTTGGCCTGCTCGAACAGGCCGGACTGACCATCCTCGCCGAACAGTTGCAGATCCAGCGCGGCCCACGGCAAGGCGGCGCAGTTGATGGCGTGCAGCGGCTTGTCACGGCGACTGCTGGCCTGATGCAGCGCCTGTGTCATCACCCCTTTGCCGGAACCGGAAGGACCCATGATCAGCACGGGCACTTCCATGCCGGCTATGCTGTTGGCCTGGATCAGCAACTGCTCCATCTGCGGGTTGCGGGTCAGGATCAGCGATTGCCAATCCTGCCGCTGCTTTGGGCGAGTCAGGCTCAGCGCATGTTCTATGGTGGCAAACAGCTCATCCTTGTCGATGGGCTTGGTGAGAAAGCTGAATACCCCGGAACGGGTGGCCTGAATGGCATCGGGTATGGTGCCGTGGGCTGTCATGATAATGACCGGCAGCCCCAGCCACTGGGACTGGATGCGCTCGAACAGCGCCAATCCATCCATGCCGGTCATGCGCAGATCGCTCAGCACCAGATCGGCCCGCTGCTGGCGCAGTCTGTCCAGCGCCCCTTCGGCACTGTCGGCGGTATCCACCTCGTAGCCCTGGCTGCGCAGGCGCATGCTCATCAGTTTGAGCAGGCTGACATCGTCGTCGACCAGCAGGATGCGACTCATTTCAGCGCCTCGCCATTGCCGTTCAGCTTGCGCTGATTGAGCTGTTCATCGATGGCGGAGAGCTGTTCGATCTGGCGGCGCAGACGCTGCACCTCCTGACTCTGATCGTCACGCCGGCTGTCGCGGGCCAGCAGCTCCTCGCCGAGGGCAATCCAGCTGCGCAGGAAGGCCTGGGCATCCAGCCCCAGCTCGGGCAGCAGGCTCTTGAGTTTGTCCAGTCCGGCCCGGCGATTTGCCACCGACTCGGACGGATGGGTATTGACCATGGCCAGGCTGACCCGGCTCTCGATGTCGCTCGCCCCCTTGAGGCGCTGACGTTCCTGCACCCGCTGCTGGGCATGACTGGCCAGCAGCCAGTCCGAGTACTGCAGGCGCACCTGCATCTCCTTGTTGGCAAACTCCATCCGCTTGGCGAGGGCGATATCCGACGACGCCGCCGGTTCACCCGCGGGCAACAGGGAGCAGCCTGTGAGCAGACCCATCATCAATACCGGAACAACACATTGTTTCATCTTAGGCTTCACTTCAACGTCAACCGGAAACAGACATCCGCCTGTTCATCTTCAACCAATACCAACTCGCCGCCCAGGCTCATCGCCGACTCGCGAGCGATGGAGAGCCCCATGCCGGAGCCCTTCAACAAACCTTGCCGCACTATGCTGCCCTGCTCGAACGGCTCGAAGATCCGTTCCCGCTCGGCCACCGGAATGGAGGGCCCTTCGTTGGCCACCTCCAGCCAGCAGCCATCGGCATCCTGCCCGGCGCGGATCCAGATCTGGCCGCCCATGGCGCCATAACTGACCGCGTTGGAAAACAGATTATCGAGGATCAGCCGCAAGCGATACGGCTCGGCCTGCAGCATGATCGGATCGGTCGGCAAGTGTACACTGATTTGTTTGGATTCCAGCGCCAGCCGGTACTCTGCAGACAATTCTGACAACAGGGGCGCCAGCGCCACCGGGGTCAGGCTGAACACCTCCTGCTGGCTGAGGCGGTTGAAATCGAGCAGGCGCTCAATCAGGGTCTGCAACCGGCGGCTGTTCTCCTCCAGCATCTGGCAGATCTCCTGCTGATCCGGGGTCAAGGGCCCTACAAGCTGCTCTGAGAGCAGATCCGCCCCCTCCCGCAGCACCGCCAGCGGGGTCTTCAATTCATGGGAAACGTGGCGCAGGAACTGGTATTTCTGCTGCTCCAGCTCCTTCAATTTGTCGTGCAGCCAGCCGATCCGCTCCCCCAGCAACACCAGCTCAGCCGGCCCGTCCACCGGGCGCTTGTCCGGTTCCACCCCGGCACCCAGGCTCAAGATCCGCGACTCAATCTGACGTACCGGGTGGATGATCAGATAGGTAAACAGCAATACCAGCAGCAGGCTGAGTACAGCCACGAAACCGCTGACCCACCAGATCTCCGTCATCAGGTCGGCTATGGTGGCCCGCACCCGGCTGACATGCTCGTCTACCTGGCTGCGAGTGATGACCTCAAGCTGCTGATTAACATGGTTAAATTCATCAAACTTCGGACTGGTCGACTCGGCCTTGGCGCGGGCCAGATCCTGCAGGCTGTCGAGCCAGGTCAGTGCCTGCTCGAGACCCGTGTAGGCCTCGGCATCCGGGATCGAACTCTGATGGGCGGCGAGCAGGCCGCGATAGCTCGCCAGCTGCTGCTGATAGCTGGCCAGGATGCGATCATCCCCCAGCACGGCATAACGACGAAGAGTACGTTCCAGATCAATGGCTTGGGTAGTGAGCAGCGTAGCCCGCCGGGTATCGCGCACCGCCCTTTCCAGCTCGTCGCTGGTCAACTGGCTGAGGTGTTCGAGAGCCTGGCTGTCGTGCCAGATCATGCCGCCCAGCGGCATCAATACCAGGACGAAGCCCATCAATACCACTTGCAACAGGGAGCGTGGACGTACCTTGGTCATCTTGGGCTGTCTCGATTCATCATGGGTGGGCCAGCATATCCGCACTCCCCCAAAAAGCAAAACCGGCCAGGAGGCCGGTTCATACTGCAAAATGAGGGATGGGGTTCACGCCAGACCGACGGATGCCACACAGATAATCAGGATCATCGCCAACGCGCCAGACGCGGTCAACAGTGCCCACTTCAGTTCCACACTCATGCAAACCTCCTTTCTTGCCAACATAGAGCCTGATCACAACAGACAATTTGATGTTAATGCATAGTTAATCCGATTACCGTGAGCCGTGTATACATTTCAGATGAGCCCTACTCAAGGACCGATGAAGATGTTCTATCTGTGCAGCATTGGATCGAATCTGGATCCCCACCAGCATGTCAGCCAGGCGGTCGGCGAACTGCTCGAGCGTTTCGGTCGCCTGCAACTGAGCTCGGTGATCCAGACCAAACCGGTGGGGATGCACTCCCGCCACGACTTCCTCAACTGCCTGTTCGTCACAGAAAGCACGCTGACGCCCCTGCAGCTGAAAACCGTCTTCATCGCCATGGAGCTGGCCCACGGCCGGGATCGCGGCGATCCGAACTGCAAGGTGCTCGACCGGCCGCTGGACATCGACATTCTGGCCAGCAACCCGACCGATGACTTCGCCGCTACCCGGGTCGATGCCTACCTCAACGAGCTGCTGGCCGAGCTGTATGGGCAGGGGGAGGTGCGCGATCGCAAGGTCACCTTGCCACTGCACACCCGGCTGATGGCGGGCAAGGTGATCGAGGAGCAGCAGGTCGGCCTCACCCCCCTGGCCCTGCATCAGGCGGCAGAGGCCTCTGTCGCCAGAAGCTGAGCGCCGCTCCGGGTCAGGGCTCAGATGACGGCCAGGCTGCGGCCGCCATCGACCCGGATGCTGGCACCCGTCATGTAGTCGTTCTCCATCAGCAACTGCACCGCCTGCCAGATGGGCTCCAGCCCCCCTTCCCGCGCCAGCGGCGTTTTCGCCAGCACCTGCTGGCGCCACGCGTCGCCATGTTCGTCGAGAAACAGGATGGGGCCAGGCTCTATGGTGTTGACCCGGATGGCGGGTGCCAGTTCGCGGGCAAAGCTCATGGCAAGGGAGTGAGCCCCCGCCTTGGTGGCCACATAGCTGGCAAACTGGGGGGCCGGGGCGTGAATATAGATATCCGTGATGTGGATGATGCCGGCATTGGCGTTGCACGCCAGCTGGGGCGCCAGCGCCCGGTTGAGCTGGAAGGGTGCCGCCATGTGCACCCGATAAAACTGCTCGAACTGGGCCAGTTGCACCGCCGGATCCGCCGCCTGGGGCTCGAAGGCCGAGGCGTTGTGGATCACCAGCCCCAGATCCTGATGGGCGGCCAGCGCCTCGATCAGCCTGCCGACCTCCTCTTCACGAGCAAAATCAGCCTGCACCAGCTCGACCCCGAGCGCCGCCAGTCTGGCCAGCTCGGGCCGCTCGCTGCGATAACTGCCCGTCACCTGCCAGCCGGCCGCCACCAGCTGCTCGCACAGATAGAAGCCGAGCCGGCGGCCACACCCCGTCACCAATGCACGCATAACCTCTCCTTTTGTCATTGCTTGCCGGCCCGTGGCAGGGCCCTGCCTATCAATCTCCACGGCACAAGCCATTGGCCCCGTCCGCCGCCCGGCGGCCATAGTGACACCACTTTACCCCTTTTGGAGCCACCCAGATGCTGCAGATCCGCGATCACATGAGCCGCCTGACCCACTCCCTCACCCCGCAACTCGGCCTGGCCGAGGCGCTGGACAGATTGCACCACTCAGGCCTGAGCGGCCTGCCGGTGCTGGACGAGCAGCAGCGGCTGATCGGTTTTCTCTCCGAGCAGGACTGCCTTCCCAGCCTGCTCACCGGCAGCTATCACTGCGACACCCGCACCCGGGTGGAAGATCTGATGAGCCGCACGCCGCTCTCGGTCGCCCCGGACGACAGCATACTGGAGCTGGCGCGCCAGATGAGCGAGGCCAGACCCAAGATCTACCCGGTGCTGCAAGGGGGCAAGGTGATCGGCATCATCAGCCGCCATCAGGTGATGCAGGCCCTCAACCGCCAGATGAAGGGCTGTCAGCAGACCTAGCTCTGGTAGTGCCTCTTGTCACCTATGTCGAAGTGCAAGGGGGCAAGGTGATCGGCATCATCAGCCGCCATCAGGTGATGCAGGCCCTCAACCACCAGATGAAGGGCTGTCAGCAGACCTAGCTCTGATAGCGCCCCTTGTCACCTATGTCGAAGTGCAGGGGCATGCGCCACTTGGCCAGACTGAGCAGGCAGAGCAACAGGCCGCACGCCAGGGCAACCAGGGCGGCGGCCCAGCCGAGCCGGGCCCACTCCAGCCCCCATAACAGCGGCAGCAACAGGGGCACCGCCTTGATGCCAGGAATGGCGAAACAAAACTGCTCCTTGAACGCCAGGCCGGAAAGCGTGGCCAGCACAGCCCCCAGCACCAGCACGTCCGGCGCCCCGCAGGCACTCAGCATCAGGCCGCCCCAGGCCGTCGCCTGCAGGATGAAGCGAATACGCTTGTCATAGATATGCAGACAGAGCCCGCACACCCCGCTCGCCACCGCCATGGCCGCCAGCCAGATCGCAGGCGGTAAAAAATCCTGCCCAATCAGCAGGCTGGCCCCTCGACACACAAGCAATAAAGCTGCCAGACTCAGGCCAAGGCGATAGAGGCAGACCGACAAGCTGTCGATACCGTCCAGTTCACTTTCGATTTCAGGATTTGCCATCCGGGGTCGTCTCTGTTGAATATCCGGGCCAATATACTTGAATTATACCCGTGGGCGATTCCCTATTCAGTGCAGGAGATGTGGTTTGCGAAGGTTCATTCTGCTCTGCCTGCTGCTTCCCCTCTGGCTCCAGGCCAAAGAACTGATCATAGGTGGCACGCTGGAGCCGCCGCTGAAATTTCTGGACGACCAGGCCCGCCCCTGCGGGCTGGATGTGGACGTGGTCACCGCCATCTTCGGCAAGCTCAAGGTCCCCATCAGGATCGAGCTGACCGACTCGGGCGCCCGCCTCACCCGCAATGCCGAAACCGGCGCGTATGACCTGGTGATGACCCACTCCTACAAGCCGGAGCGAGAGCGCTATCTGCTCTACCCGCAGCAGGCCCACCTGCGCCACAGCTGGCACTTCTTCGTGCGCAAGGCCGACATGATGAAGATCCGCTACGACACCCTGAGCGATCTCAAACCCTGGCGCATCGGCGTCACCAAAGACTTCTCCTACACCCCTGAGCTGACGGCGGCCCTGACCGATCCGGCCTATCACTTCCAGGAGATCCCCATCAACCAGCTGCAACTGCGCAAGCTGATCGCCGGACGCATAGATGCCGTGCCCATGCCGCTGGTCACCGCCTTCGCCCAGATCAAGGAGGAAGGGCTGGAGGGCAAGCTCGACTACCTGCCCAAGCCGCTCAAGGCCAGCCCCTACTACACCGTCTGGACCAAGGCCAGGGCCGATGCCGGCACCCCGGCCCTGATGGCGGCCTATGATGCCGAGCTGTTGCACATGAAGCGCGACGGCAGGCTCAAGGCCATCTACGACAAGTACGGCATCCCCTATATCGAACCCTGATCCCGGCGATCAGGGCTTCACATCACGCAAGATCGGGTTCCGCATGTGAAATGGATCTCCCGCATCCCTCCCCACGCAACAAGCCTCAGGGCTTCACGTCTCGCAAGATCGGATTCTGCAGTGAAATCAGGGTTTCGCATGTGAAATGGATCTCGCGCATCCCCCACGCAACAGACCTCAGGGCTTAACATCTCGCAAGATCGGATTCTGCAGTGAAATCAGGGTTTCAGTGGACTGGATCTCGTCTATGGTCTGAATCTTGTGGATCAGCACAGTCTGCAGCTCGTCGATGGAGCGGGTCATCACCTTCATGAAGATGCTGTAGTGGCCCGTGGTGTAATAGGCCTCCACCACCTCGTCCAGCGCCTGCAGCTTGGCCAGCGCCGAGGGGTAATCTTTCGCACTTTTAAGATTAATGCCGATAAAGCAGCAGACGTCATAACCCAGCTTCTTGGCATTCACCTGCACCCGCGTCCCCTCGATGATCCCCGCCTGCTTCATCTTCTCCACCCGCACATGGATGGTGCCCGGGCTGACCGCCAGTTGTTTGGCCAACTCGGCGTAAGGGATCCGCGCATTGTCCATCAGGGCGGTGAGGATGGCCTGATCGAGATTATCGATCCGATAATTTTCCGGCACTTTTTTGAACTCCCGTTGACGATACCTCATTAATAATGGGTTTATTTTGAAGAAAAAAACACACAAAGCCTATTTCTATTATCGAATATTGAATTTACTTGGCAATCTGTTGAAGAATCGTCACATCCAACGGATTTGAGACAGGTATTCAGCATGAAACAGCACTACATTCGCAGCCAGCAACAGATCAGCTTCGTCAAAGAGATGTTCTCCCGCCAACTCGCCCAGCAACTGGGCCTGATGGAGGTGCAAGCCCCCATTCTGAGCCGGGTCGGTGATGGCACTCAAGACAACCTCTCTGGCCACGAGAATGCGGTGCAGGTCAAGGTGAAGACCCTGCCTGAACACAGCTACGAGGTGGTGCACTCCCTGGCCAAGTGGAAGCGCCAGACGCTCGGCCGCTTCGGTTTCGGCCCGGGCGAAGGCATCTACACCCACATGAAGGCGCTGCGTCCGGACGAGGATCGTCTCACCCCCATCCACTCCGTCTACGTGGATCAGTGGGACTGGGAGAAGGTGATGCCGAGCGAGCGCCGCGATCTGGCCTATCTGCAGGAGACGGTGCGCGGCATCTGGGCCGCCATCAAGGCCACCGAGCGCGCCGTCTGTGCCGAACACGCGCTGACCCCCTTCCTGCCAGGCGAGATCCAGTTCCTGCACAGCGAAGAGCTGCTGACCCGTTACCCGGATCTCGACGCCAAGGGGCGCGAACGCGCCATCGCCAAGGAGCTGGGTGCCGTCTTCCTCATCGGCATAGGCGGAGCCCTCTCCCACGGCGAGCGCCACGATGTGCGTGCCCCTGACTATGACGACTGGAGCAGTCACAGCGAGCTGGGGCTGGCCGGCCTGAACGGTGACATCCTGGTGTGGAACCCTGTGCTGGAAGACAGTTTCGAGATCTCCTCCATGGGGATCCGGGTAGACGCCGAGGCCCTGCGCCGCCAGCTCGCCATCACGGGCGATGAAGATCGCCTGCAATACGACTGGCACCAGGATCTGCTGGCCGCGCGCATGCCGCAAACCATAGGCGGCGGCATAGGCCAATCCCGTCTGGCCATGTTGTTGCTGCAAAAGGAACACATAGGTCAGGTGCAGGTCGGCGTCTGGCCGGCGGAGATGAAAACCGCCATCCCGGGCATGCTGTAAGCAATTCAATGGGCCTGACCTGCGAGCTGCGGCGCGCGGGTCAGGCCTGACAGGTGTGTGGCCGCCCGGGATGAGAGAGCGCATCACGGGCATGCTGTAAGCAGAGTGGACATCCCTGATGGCCCTTTGCGAAACCGGGGCTTGCCCCTGCGATCCGCTCAACCCACGTCAGGTCGCGTCACTACATTCCTCTCGGCAATCTTCGGATTGCCGCTTTTTTTTGCTCCCAGCTCACCGCCGACAGATATGACAACGCCAGCCCGAAGGCTGGCGTTGTGAACATAGGCACGAGATCGGTTACTGGGTCATGGTCAGGCCGTTGCCGTCGGCCCCCAGCAGCAACTTCTTGCCGGGAACGATGCGACCGGAAAGCAGCGCCTGGGCCAGCGGGTTCTCCACCTTGTGCTGGATCGCCCGCTTGAGGGGCCGTGCCCCGTAGACGGGGTCGAACCCGGCGTGCACCAGCTTCTCGAGCAGCGCCTCGCTCACCTCCACCTCGTAACCCTGAGCCTCCAGGCGGCCCATCAGGCTCTTGAGCTGGATGCGGGCGATGGACTTGATGTGAGCCTCGTCGAGGGGGTGGAACACCACTGTCTCGTCGATCCGGTTGATGAACTCGGGCCGGAAGCTGCGGGTCAGCACCTCCATCAACATGGCCTTCATCTCGTCGTAATCCTTCTCGGAGTGGTGCTCCTGGATCAGATCCGACCCCAGGTTGGAGGTCATGATGACGACCGAGTTGCGGAAATCGACGGTACGACCCTGACCATCGGTCAGGCGGCCATCGTCCAGCACCTGCAACAGGATGTTGAACACATCCGGGTGCGCCTTCTCCACTTCATCGAGCAGGATCACAGAGTAGGGGCGACGGCGTACCGCCTCGGTCAGATAACCCCCCTCCTCATAGCCCACGTAGCCCGGGGGTGCCCCCACCAGACGGGCCACGCTGTGTTTCTCCATGAACTCGGACATGTCGATCCGCACCATGGCGTCCTGGGTATCGAACAGGAACTCCGCCAACGCCTTGCACAGCTCGGTCTTGCCCACCCCGGTGGGACCGAGGAACAGGAAGGAGCCGATGGGACGGTTCGGATCCGAGAGCCCGGCACGGGAGCGGCGAATGGCGTTGGAGACGGCTTCAACCGCTTCCTCCTGGCCTATCACCCGGCTGTGCAACTGCTCTTCCATCCGCAGCAGCTTGTCGCGCTCCCCTTCCAGCATGCGGGCCACCGGAATACCGGTTGCACGGGCCAGCACGTCGGCTATCTCCACGTCCGTGACGCGGTTGCGCAGCAGACTGGTCTCCTGCATCTCGGCCTGGGTGGCGAGATCCAGCTGCTTCTCCAGCTCGGGAATACGGCCGTATTGCAGCTCGGACATGCGACCCAAGTCGCCTGCGCGGCGCGCCACGTCGAGATCCTGACGGGCCTGCTCCAGTGCCGCCTTGATGTGCTGGGTGCCGGCGAGGGCAGCCTTCTCGGCCTTCCACACCTCATCCAGCTCGTTGTATTCCCGATCCTTTTCGCCAATCTCCTGATTGATGAGATCCAGTCGCTTGCGGCTGGCGTCGTCATCCTCTTTCATCAGCGCCTGCTGCTCCAGCTTGAGCTGTATGATGCGCCGCTCCAGCCGGTCGAGGGACTCGGGCTTGGAGTCGATCTGCAGCCGGATGCTGGCGGCAGCCTCGTCGATCAGGTCGATGGCCTTGTCCGGCAACTGGCGATCGGCGATGTAACGGTGCGACAGCTGGGCCGCCGCCACGATCGCCGGATCCGTGATCTGCACATGGTGGTGCAGTTCGTAACGCTCCTTCAGGCCGCGCAGTATGGCGATGGTGTCTTCCACGCTCGGCTCCTCCACCAGCACCTTCTGGAAGCGGCGCTCCAGCGCGGCATCCTTCTCTATGTACTGGCGGTACTCATCCAGGGTGGTGGCACCGACGCAGTGCAGATCGCCACGGGCCAGCGCAGGTTTCAGCATGTTGCCCGCGTCCATGGCCCCTTCGCCCTTGCCGGCGCCGACCATGGTGTGCAGCTCGTCGATGAAGAGGATGACGTTGCCCTCCTCCTTGGCGAGATCGCTCAGCACGGCTTTCAGCCGCTCTTCAAACTCGCCGCGGTACTTGGCACCGGCCACCAGGGCGCCCATGTCCAGGGAGAGCACCCGCTTGTTCTTGAGCCCTTCCGGCACTTCGCCGTTGATGATGCGCTGGGCCAACCCTTCGACGATGGCGGTCTTGCCGACGCCGGGGGCACCGATCAGCACAGGGTTGTTCTTGGTACGGCGTTGCAGCACCTGGATGGTACGGCGGATCTCTTCATCGCGACCTATCACGGGATCCAGCTTGCCGATCTCGGCCCGCTCCGTGAGGTCTATGGTGTACTTCTCCAGCGCCTGGCGATTCTCCTCGGCGTTGGCATCTTCGATCTTTCTGCCACCGCGCACCTTGTCGATGGCGGCTTCGAGTTTTTCCTTGCTCAAGCCCTGGGCACGCAGCAGCTCGCCCAGGTTGCCCTTCTCGTCGAGAGCGGCCAGCACGAACAGCTCGGACGAGATGAACTGATCCTTGCGCTGCTGAGCCAGCTTGTCACAGACGTTGAGCAGGCGACCCAGGCCGTTGGAGAGCTGCACATCGCCCTCCACGCCGCTCACCTTGGGCAGCCGATCCAGCTCTTCGCCGAGGCGAGAGCGCAGGGCATTGATGTCCATCCCGGTCAGGGTGAGCAGTGGACGAATGGAGCCACCATCCTGATTGACCAGAGCGGTCATCAGGTGGACGGGTTCGATAAATTGGTGATCACGACCCAGTGCAAGAGACTGGGCATCGGAAATAGCAACTTGGAATTTGCTGGTCAGGCGATCGAGGCGCATCGCACTCCCCCTTTCAGACAGACGCCGCTCATGCGGCAAACAACATGACTTTCTGACAAGAAAGATGCGGCCCGTACGGGTTATTTCAAGGGCCTGGACTGGTTATTTTTTCTGCAAAGCGGGGAGAAGGCAGGATCCCCGCCCTTCTCACGCTGATCTGGTCGTGAGAAAAGCGGGGTGATTGCTGACCGGGTGCTTGTCCTGCTCTTAGCGGGCCAACCAGATGATGGAGGCCATTCTGCCGGTCTGACCGTCGCGACGATAGGAGTAGAACCGCTCGCCATCGCCGAAGGTGCAGAACTCGCCGCCGTAGACGGCGCTCACACCGGCCCGGGCGAGGCGCAGCCGGGCCAGCCGGTAGATATCCGCCAGCCATTTCCCCTCATTGGGTGAAGGGATGAAAGCCGCAGCCGCCTCTGCCTGTTCAGCCATAAAGGCGTCGCGCACTTCCCCGCCCACTTCAAAGGCGGTAGGACCGATGGCCGGGCCAAGCCAGGCGAGAATGTCGTTCGGTTCACAGCCCATGGCCGCGATGCTGGCTTCCAATACGCCTCCTTGCAGCCCGCGCCAACCGGCATGGGCGGCAGCCACCACAGTGCCCGCCCGATCGCAAAACAACACGGGCAGGCAGTCGGCGGTCATCACTATGCAGGCCTGTCCCGCCTCATGGGCGCAAGCCGCATCGGCATCCGGCACGGCATCATACTGGTTGCTGACCGGATGCACTGCGGTGCCATGCACCTGATTGAGCCAGTTGAGAGGGCCGGGAATATCCGCAGCCTGTTGCAGGCGGGCACGATTGGCCTCGACCCGCGCCGCCGCGTCCCCCACATGGGCGCCCAGATTGAGGCCGGCGAAGACCCCTTCACTCTCGCCGCCATCCCGGGTGGTCGACAGGGCTCTGACACGAGCCGGTGCCGGCCAGTCGGGTTCGATCCATTTCATCTGTGGCTCCTTTCATTTATTCATATAAAAACGGGGCCCCTTAGCTGTTGCCAGTCAAGGAGCCCCGTTTCAGGTCATGCAGGACGGGTTACGGCAGGAATCGTCGCAGAACCACCCTCTTCATCAGTTCCAGACCAGATCGTCTGGATTGGCCAGGGTATCGGCGCGCAGTACTTCCATCAGATCATCAATTCCAGACTAAATCGTCCGGATTGGCCAGGGTGTCAGCGCGCAGCACTTCCATCAGATCCACCATGTCCTGCGGCGTCTCGGAGTGCCACTGCATCACTTCACCCGTGATGGGGTGCGCCAGTTGCAGCATGGTGGCATGCAGCGCCTGACGATTGAAGCTGCGCAACATCTGGGTCAGCTCAGGGGTCGCATTGCGCAGCAGGCGCAGACGGCCACCGTAGGCGGGATCCCCCACCAGCGGATGCTTGATGTGAGCCATGTGCACACGGATCTGGTGGGTACGACCGGTTTCCAGACGCAGACGCAGACGGGTGTGGCCACGGAATTTCTCGTGTACCCGGTAGTGGGTCACGGAAGGACGGCCGTTCGGCACCACAGCCATGTGGGTACGCTGGGTCGGGTGACGGCCGATAGGCGCATCCACTGTGCCGCCTGCGGTCATGTGACCGATGGCGATGGCTTCGTACTCACGGGTGATCTGGCGCGCCTGCAGCGCTTCCACCAGATGGGTCTGGGCGGGCACGGTTTTGGCAACCACCATCAGGCCTGTGGTGTCTTTATCCAGACGGTGCACTATACCGGCGCGGGGCACCTCGGCGATGCCGGGATAGCGGTGCAGCAGGGCGTTGAGTATGGTGCCATCCGGCGTGCCTGCACCCGGATGAACCACCAGACCGGCCGGTTTGTCGATCACCAGAATGTGTTCATCTTCGTAGACGATGTTGAGCGCTATGTCCTGGGCATCCCAACGAGTGTCATCTTCCAGCTCGACATCTACATGCACCTGTTGCCCGGCCAGTACCTTCTCGCGCGGGGTGTTCGCAACCTGACCATCCAGGGTCACTCTGTCCTGTAAAATCCACTCCTTGATGCGGGTTCGGGAGTAGTCTGGAAACAATTCGGCCAGGGCCTGGTCGAGTCGCTGCCCGAATTGGTGATCCTGAAATTCGCCTGTCAGTTCAATATGCTGGCTCATGTATGGTCTCTTGAGCGGGGGGTATCAATTCGAAATAATCCGGGTATTCTAGCTTTTCTTTTAGCCAAGCATAACGGATACTTTGCCAATTTCGTGGAAATGGACCGGATGTTGTTGATGGGAAAGAAGTCTCACCTGCTGATGTCGCTCGCCTTGGTTGCTACCTTGATCACGGGCTGTTCCAGCACCAAACCCAAGGTCCCCGACGAACCGCCGGAGACCCTGTACCAGAAAGCACGCCTCAAGCTGGATGCCGGTAACTACCTGAATGCTATCGAATTACTGGAAGCATTGGACTCGCGCTATCCTTTCGGCGCCTACTCCAACCAGGTGCAGCTTGACCTCATTTACGCCTACTACAAACAGGACGATACCGCTCAGGCGATCGCCAATATCGACCGTTTTATCCGCCTCAATCCGGCGCATAAAAATATCGATTATGTGTTCTACATGCGCGGCCTGACCAACATGGCCGGCGATTACAACTTCTTCCAGGACTTCCTGGGCATCAATCGGGACGACAAAGACCCCTCTTATGCCCGTCAGGCCTTCCAGGACTTCAAGACCCTGTTGCAGAACTATCCCAACAGCGTCTATGCCGCCGATGCCCGTGCTCGCATGATCGGCCTGAAGAACCGCCTTGCCCGCTACGACCTGAGCGTGGCCGAGTACTACGTGAAGCGCGATGCGCTGATCGCCGCCGCCAACCGGGCCAAGCTGATTGTCGAGACCTATCCCGACACGGCCGAAACCGAGAAGGCGCTGGAGATCATGGTCGAGTCTTACGACACGCTGAAGATGCCGGCCCTGGCCCAGCATGCCCGCGAAGTGCTGGCCAAGAACTACCCGGACAACCGTCTCGGCCGCGGCTGAGTTCAACGGCCAAACCGGTCGCAACAGAAAACCGATGCCCAGGCATCGGTTTTTTTATGTCTGCTATTTACCTGCAGAGTGCAACTGGCATGACGGCGCCGTGTATGCGCCGCCATCTTCAGTCAGCTATTTGGCCACATTACCCGCCACGTTGAGCACGTCCCAGGTGCGAGAGAAGGGCGGGGCGTAGGCAAAGTCCAGCATGCCGAGCTGCTCAGTGGTCACTCCCATGGTGATGGCGACCGCCAACGCATCTATACGGTGGACAGCCCCCTTGCGACCCAGGATCTGGCCCCCCAACAGCCGCTTGCTGCCCGCTTCATAGACCAGCTTGACGTGGATGTCGGACTGGCCGGGGCAGTAGTTGGTGTGGCACTTGTCCTTGATGACAACGGTGCGATAGTCGATGTCCATCGCCTTGGCTTCTTGCTCAGAAAGACCGGTACGACCCGCCTCCAACCCCAGCACCTTGAGCGCCGCAGAGCCCAGCGTGCCCGGGAACACCTGTTCGGCCCCGGCCAGGTTCTCGCCCACCATGCGGCCCAGCTTGTTGGCTATGGTGGCGAGCGGCACATAAACCTGCTGCTGCTTGACGCTGTGCCAGACGCTGGCGCAGTCGCCGGCAGACCAGACGTTGGCCAGCGAGGTGCGGCCCTGCCTGTCCACCTCGATGGCGCCATTGGCCAGCCGTTTGATGCCGGTGTCGGCCAGGAACTCGGTGTTGGGCTTGACCCCGGTACAGACCACCACTATATCGGCCTCATACTCGCCCTGGCTGGTTCGCACGCCCGTGACCCTGCCATCCCCCAGCAGAGCCTCAACCCGCTCACCCAGATGGACACAGACCCCCTGCTCGCGCAGTTCGGTTTCTATGTGCTGGGTGATTTCGCTATCAAAAGCGTCGGGAATGACCCGATCCGCCAGCTCGATGAGCCGCACCTCTTTACCCTGATGCACCAGGGCCTCGACTACCTCCAGCCCGATGAAGCCGGAGCCGATCACCAGGGCGCGGGTATTGCGCTTGTCCTGCACCGCCTCCTTCAGCGCCAGCCCGTCGGCCATGCGGCGCAGGCCGAACACCCCCTGCTGCTGCAGGCCGGGGATGGGGGGCATCACTTCACGGGCACCTGTGGCTATCATCAGCCGATCGTAACGATCGGTGAAGGTGTCGCCCTTGTGCTCCACCCGAAGGGTATGGGCGGCCGCATCGATACCGAGCACCCGGTGGCCGGTCTTGACCTCTATCCCCTTGGCGGCGAACTGCTCCGGGGTGAACTCGGCCATGTAGCCCGGCTCCTGAAACTCGTCGCCGACGAAGTAGGGCAGGCCGCAGGCGCCGAAGGAGATCACCTCGGAGGCCTCGTACACCACAATGTCGGCATCCTTGGCCAGCCGGCGCGCCTTGGCCGCCGCACTCATACCGGCGGCTTCGCCACCTATGATCAGGATTCTCATACTCTCTCCTTTCAATGGCAGAGGGAGGGCATGCCCTCCCTCTGGTCTATCGATGGGCAGGGGCTGGCCCCTCCCCTGGCAAGCGGATCAGATGGTGGACTCTTCGCCGTCCAGACACACCTCGTGCTCGCTGTTGAACACCGCCATGTCGGTCTCGCCCAACAGGCGGCTGGTGACAGTACCGGCCGTGATGGAGCCGGAAACGTTCAGCGCGGTGCGGCCCATGTCGATCAGCGGCTCGATGGAGATGAGCAGGCCCGCCAGCGCCACCGGAAAGTCCAGGGCGGAGAGCACGATCAGCGCGGCGAAGGTGGCGCCGCCACCGATCCCGGCCACCCCGAACGAGCTGACGGTGATGATGGCGATCAGCGTCATGATGAAGCCGGGATCCATGGGATTGACCCCCACGGTCGGGGCTATCATCACCGCCAGCATGGCCGGATAGATGCCGGCGCAGCCGTTCTGGCCTATGGTCGAACCAAACGAGGCGGCGAAGTTGGCGATCCCCTCCGGAATGCCGAGTGCCTTGGTCTGGGTCTGCACGTTCATCGGGATCGAGCCCGCACTGGTGCGGGAGGTGAAGGCAAAGGCCAGCACCGGCATGATCTTCTTCAGGTAACGGGCCGGGTTGATGCCCACCAGGCTCACCAGCAGCAGGTGCACCGCAAACATGATGGCGATGGCGCCGTAGGAGGCCATGACGAAGCTGAGCAGGTTGAGGATGTCGGCGTAGTTGGAACCGGACACCACCTTGGTCATCAGCGCCAGCACGCCATAGGGAGTGAGGCGCAGCACCAGGGTCACCATCCGCATCACTATGACGTGGGCCACCTGCATGAAGTGGCCGAAGCTCGCGAAGATCTCCGGCTTCTTGCGGGCGATGCCGGTGGCGGAGAGGCCGATGAAGATGGAGAAGATCACCACGGCTATGGTGGAGGTCTTGCGCGCCCCCGTCATGTCGAGGAAGGGGTTGGCCGGGATGAACTCCAGCACCATCTTGGCAAAGGACATGCTCTCGACGCTGCCGAGTGTGGTCTGCAGCGCGGCGCCACGAGCGGTCTCGGCGGCGCCGGCGGTGAGCCCTTCGGCCGTCAGGCCGAACAGGTTGGACATCAAGATGCCCGCCCCGGCGGCAATCATGGTGGTGAAGATCAGCACGCCTATGGTCATGGCGCTGATCTTGCCAAGGGCGGTGCCGCCGTTGAGCTTGAGGATGGCGCCTATGATGGAGACCATGATCAGCGGGGTGATGATCATCTGCAGCAGCGTCACATAGCCGCTGCCGACGATATCCAGGTAGTCACCGGTCTGCACCAGCACGCTGGAGCCGGCACCATACAGCAGTTGCAAGGCGGCGCCGAACAGGATGCCGAGCCCCAGCCCCGAGAAGACCCGGCGGGTGAAGCTGACGTGGGTTTGCTGCAACCGATAGAGAAACAGCAGCAACATGACCAGGATGGCCAGATTACCTATAACGCTAAGAGTCATGACGATATTCCCCAAAATAATCGGGCCGGGCCCGAGGTATACGGACGAGTGTCCAGTGCACACTCCTCCCTGAAACGTGCCGCATCGTGGCGACTTGCCCCCCGGTGCAACCGGGGTGACACAAAACCGGGCCGCGCCTGGCAGGCGCAACCCTGACATCGACCGCATCGGACGCCCCGTGGCCGGGGCGGCGTCAACAGACAAAAAAACAGAGGGTGGCTTGCGCCACCCCTTGCATCACTGGGCCTTGCCCTGTTGTTTGGCCCGCATGATGTTGATGATCTCGATATCTGTATCCAGCATCCCCAGTTTGGAGAGGCGGCCCAGGTTGGCTATGGTCTGGTCCACATCGTCGGAGACTATGCCTTCGCTCTGGGGTACGTGCAGATTGTTGATGGCCATCAGCGACGATTTGACCGCCGCCGAGGTGGAGGTAGAGACCTTCATGGAACAGGCACTGCCCGCGCCGTCGCAAATGATACCGGAAACGTCACCGATCATGTTGTTGATGCAGTGACTAATTTGCTCGAACTGGCCGCCCAGCAGCCAGGTGATGGCGGCCCCCGACCCCATGGCAGCCGTGCTGGCGGCGCAGAGGGCCGACAGCTTGTTCTGATGGGTCTTGATGTAGATGGCCACCAGATGGCTCATCACCAGCGCCCGGGTCAGCTGCTCGTCGCTCGCCTTGAGGAAGCGGGCGGCGGCGACCACCGGCATGGTGGCGGCTATGCCCTGATTGCCGGAGCCGGAGTTGGACATGGCGGGCAGCATGGCGCCGTCCATGCGCGCATCGGAGGCCGCCGAGGAGAGCCGCATGGCCAGCGTCATCAGATCGTCGGAGAGCAGCTTGCGTTCCACCTGCTCGGTCAGGATCTTGCCGATCTGCAAGCCATAACCCTGCAGCCCTTCATCCGCCAGCGCCTGGTTCATGGTGGCCGCGGCGCGAATGAAGTCGATCTCCGCCAGCGGCACCTCAAGCGCAAACGCCACTATCTCGCGCAGCGTCATGGCGGGCTTGCCGGACTTGGCGGGCTGGATCTGCACGCCGGGGGCGCTGGCCTGCTCCATCAGCACCTCGCCGTCCAGCTCCATCAAGACGATGCGGGTGTGGTCGGTACAGATCACCACCCGGGCGCTGTGGCCCTCCACCTCCGCCAAGACCTCGGCATAGAGCACGTCAGCCACATCCTTCACGTCCACCTTGATGATGGGCAGCAGCGCCTTGGCGGCTTCGACCTGATCTGGCGTGAGAGTCTTGAGCACCTCCAGCCCCGCATCCGGGTTGCCCCCGGTGAAACCGACCGCCGCCGCTACCGGCAGCCCTATCATGCCGGTGCCGGGCACGCCGACCCCCATGCCGTTCTTGAACAGGTTGCCGCTGACCCAGACGCTGACGCGGGTCGGGTCCTGCCCCAGCAGCTTGCGGCAGTTGGCCGCCGCCAGCGCCACCGACATGGGCTCGGTGCAGCCCAGGGCCGGCACCACTTCACGCTTGAGCAGGGTAATAAAGTCGGTCCATTGTGCTTTCATTGCGATGTTTCTCATGTTCATGTCGCCCACGGGCGGGCTCTTATTGTTCGGTCAGATCCGCTTTGCGGTTGCGGATATGCAGATAGACGGTATGACGGGAGATGCCGAGCATCTCGGCCACCAGCTGGGCGGCATCCTTGATCTCGAAGATGCCCATGTCGTAGAGCCGGTGCACGATCGCCTTGTTGCGCACGCTGCTGCCGAGACTGGCATCCTGATCCACCTTGTCGATCACCTGGGCCACCAGATCGTCCACCGAGCTGGCGAAGGTCTCATTGTTGAGCGGCGCCGGCGCGGCGGGCAACGAGAAGGTATCGAGCAGGGCGCAGAGCGGCGTATCCAGGCTGAAGTTCACGCACAGCATGCCGACGGGTTTGCCCTCCCGGTTGCTGATGGTGATGGAGGAGGACTTGAGCAACGCCCCCTCGCGAGTGCGGGAGAAGTAGCTGCTCCACTGACTGCCCGCCGCGCTCTGCAGCTTGTTGAGGGCGAAGTCGGTGACGGGCGCCCCCTCCTCCCGGCCTGTGATATGGCCGTTGGCGATCTTGATGACGGAGGCGTGCAGGCTGTCGAAAGCGTGCAACACCACTTCACAACCCGGGCCGAACAAGGCGGAGAGCGCCTCCACGGCGGGTTCGAAGCTGGCGATCAGGTGGCGCTCTTCATCGGTCAGCGCACTGGCTTGGCGTAATGGGGTGGCCTGCATCATAGGGGTCATCCAGTCAACTTGGGGTAACTCTAAAGCAAAGGGACTCAAATAAAGTTGAGCCGCATCGCTTTTTCGCAGGCATTATGCCCAACTGGCGGCAAAGCGCCACAGATTGTGAACTGGCGCACAACGGCAGGGTCTGAACGGGTCGCAGGGCTCAACAGACGGAACCTGAACGTCCCGACTCAGAGTCCGTAGCGGGTCAACAGGGCCTGGTACTCTGGGGTCTGCTTGAAGGCCTTGAGGGCGAGGGAGAACTGATAGGCCAGCTTCTCGTGGCCGGGCTTGTGGGTGAAGGCGAGGAAGTTGCGGTTGCTGTCGGTCACCGTCTTGTCGCTATGGCCGATCTGATCCTGCAGCCCCTGCCCCCTGACCAGGTAGCGGCCCACCATCTGGTTCATCACAACGGCATCGAGCCGCCCTGCCATCATCAGGTGCAACTGCTTGATCATGTTGCTCTCCCCCGTCATGGGAACCCGGGTGAACCCGGCGGCGGTGAGGAAGGCTTCGCCATAGGCATAGTCGGTCTGGGTGCCGACGCGTAGCCCCTTGAGGCTGGCCAGGCTCTGGTAATCCACGGGTTTGTCCAGGGGGAAGAAGATCACTTCACCGCTCTGGGAGAGGGGTTCATCCGGGTAGTGCAGCCACTCCAGTCGCCGCTCCTCGAAGAAGGCATCGACTATGCCATCCCCCTGCTGCAACCTGGCCTCCTGCAACACCCGCTTCCAGGGCAGCACCTTGACCGTGGTGCGATAACCCATCCGCGTGAGCACGGTGCGGGCCAGCTCCAGATCGGCGCCCCCCAGGCTGCCATCGTCCAGCCGCATCACATAGGGCGGCCACAACTCGGTCAACAGAGTCAGGCTCGGCTGTTCGTTCGCCTGTACCGTCCATCCCCACCAGAGGCAGAGCAGGATCCATCCTTTACGCCACATCATGCCGTGATCTCCATCCATGCATTGGCTGAGGATATACCAAAAAGTGAGTAATAAAAAAGGAGGCCGAAGCCTCCTTTTGTCTCTCCTGACCGACGCTTACAGCGCTTTCAGGATGGCCTCGACGCTGGCCTTGGCATCGCCAAACAGCATCTGGGTGTTCTCTTTGAAGAACAGCGGGTTCTGGACACCGGCATAGCCAGTGTTCATGGAGCGCTTGAAGCCGATGACGTTCTGCGCCTTCCACACTTCCAGCACCGGCATGCCGGCGATCGGGCTGCCCGGATCTTCCATCGCAGCCGGGTTGACGGTGTCGTTGGCACCGATCACCAATACCACATCGGTATCGTTGAAGTCGTCGTTGATCTCGTCCATTTCCAGCACGATATCGTACGGGACCTTGGCTTCCGCCAGCAGCACGTTCATGTGGCCTGGCAGACGACCGGCAACCGGGTGGATACCGAAACGCACCTTGATGCCGCGATCACGCAGCTTCTGGGTGATTTCAGCCACCGGATACTGGGCCTGCGCCACCGCCATGCCGTAGCCCGGGGTAATGATGACGGAGCTGGCGTTCTTCAGCAGATCAGCCACTTCCTCGGCGCTGGTTTCGCGGTATTCGCCCATCTCCTGGTCGGCCGTGGAGGCCACGCCGTCGGAGCCGAAGCCACCGGCGATAACGGAGATGAAGGAGCGGTTCATCGCCTTGCACATGATGTAAGAGAGGATGGCACCGGAGGAACCTACCAGGGCACCCACCACGATCAGCAGGTCATTGGAGAGCATGAAGCCCGCCGCTGCCGCCGCCCAACCCGAGTAGGAGTTGAGCATGGAGACCACGACCGGCATGTCGGCGCCACCTATGCTGGCAACCAGATGCCAGCCGAAGGCGAAGGCGATCAGGGTCATCACCAACAGGGCGAAGGTAGAACCACCGGCATTGACGAAGTAGACCATCAGCGCCAGAGAGGCCAGCACGGCCAGCAGGTTCAGCTTGTGGCGATGGGGCAGCATCAGCGGCTTGGAAGAGATCAGGCCACGCAGTTTGCCAAACGCCACCACGGAACCAGTGAAGGTCACGGCACCGATGAAGACGCCCAGGAACACTTCCACCAGATGGATGTTCAGCATGGCGCCGGAGAGGTGCTCGACCTGGGCGACACTGGCCGCCTGCTCGAACGCCGCCCGGGCAGCAGCCAGCGTCGCATCCAGGTTGGAACCGACGGACACCACCACCTCGGCCGGCGCAGACGGGTGCAAGTCGATGAAGCTGTTGAAGCCCACCAGCACGGCCGCCATGCCCACGAAGCTGTGCAGCACGGCTACCAGCTCGGGCATCTCTGTCATCTCGACCTTGAGGGCCAGACGCACGCCGATGGCACCGCCGATCACCATGGCCAGGATGATCCAGTGCACGCCACTGGTTTCCGGGTTGAATACGGTAGCGAGCAGGGCGATGGCCATACCCGCGATACCGAACAAGTTGCCATGCTTGGCCGTTTCTTGCTTCGACAGTCCCGCGAGACTGAGGATGAAGAGCACGGCGGCAACGATATAGGATGCTGTTACCAGTCCTTGAGACACGTTAAACCCCCTTAATCCTTACGGAACATCTTCAGCATGCGCTGGGTGACTGTAAAGCCACCAAAGATGTTGATACTGGCAATCAGCACGGCGACAAACGAGAGCGCGGTGACGAGCGTAGAACCCTGACCAATTTGCAGCAGGGCACCGACCACGATAATGCCGGAGATGGCATTGGTGACCGACATCAGCGGCGTATGCAGGGAGTGGGAGACGTTCCACACCACGTAGTAACCGACCACGCAGGCCAGGATGAATACGGTGAAGTGAGACAGGAAGGCGGCAGGTGCCACAGCTGCCACCCAACCGAAGGCGGCGATGCCAAGGGCACCGAACACGAACTTCTTGTTGGAGGGCTGCTTCGCTTCGGCCTTCTTGATCGGGGCAGCTGCGGGCTTCTGCGGCGCGGCAGAGACGGAGATGGCGGGCGGCGGGAAGGTCACTTCACCGGCCTGGATCACCGTCATGTTGCGCTGGACCACGTCTTCGAAGTCGATGGCAACCTGGCCGTCCTTCTCCTTGCACATCAGCTTCATCAGGTTGACCAGGTTGGTACCGTAAAGCTGGGAGGATTGGGCAGGCAGACGACCCGGCAGGTCGGTGTAACCGATCACCTTGACGCCGTTGGGGGTCACGAACAACTCGGTCGGCTTGGTGTATTCACAGTTGCCGCCGGTTGCTGCAGCCAGATCCACGATCACGGAACCCGGCTTCATGCTGTCGACCATCTCCTTGGTGATCAGCTTGGGAGCCGGACGACCCGGGATCAGGGCGGTAGTGATGATGATGTCCACTTCCTTGGCCTGCTGGGCAAACAGCGCCATCTCGGCTGCGATGAACTCATCGGACATGACCTTGGCATAACCATCGCTGGAGGCACCATCTTCGCTGCCGAAGTCCAGCTTGAGGAATTCACCCCCCATGGATTCGATCTGCTCGGCAACTTCCAGACGGGTATCGAACGCACGGACGATGGCGCCGAGGGAACCGGCAGTACCTATGGCAGCCAAACCGGCCACACCGGCACCGATCACCAATACCTTGGCGGGCGGGACTTTACCGGCGGCAGTGATCTGGCCGGTGAAGAAGCGACCAAACTGGTGCGCAGCTTCGACCACGGCGCGATAACCGCCTATGTTGGCCATGGAGGAGAGGGCATCGAGGGACTGGGCACGGGAGATCCGCGGCACCATGTCCATCGCCATCACATTGATGTTGCGCTCGGACAGCTTCTTGACCAGCTCAGGGTTCTGGGCAGGCCAGATGAAGCTCACCAGGGTGGCACCATCTTTAATTTGTGCGATCTCGGCATCGGTCGGCGCGTTGACCTTGAAGATAAGGTCGGCTTGCCAGACGCTCGGTACCACGCTGGCACCGGCAGCCTCGAAGGCGGCATCATCGAAGCTGGCCAGCTGGCCGGCACCGGCCTCGATGGCGACCTCGAAGCCGAGCTTTTTCAGCTGCTCAACGGTGGCCGGGGTCGCTGCGACCCGGGTCTCACCGGCGAGACTCTCTCTCGGTATTCCAATCTGCATGACTATTCCCTGATGGTTAATAAACAATCGCTGCCCAGTGTCGCATTTCTGGCGAAACAAGACATGACCAAAGTGCAGGTCACGGGCCCTTTGTTATGAAAATCAGTAGGCTTTACCTCAACCTCCTGTCATGGTCAGGCCCCCGCTTCTCAGGCGCGAAGGTGATTAGTATCAAATTTTGGAGTTTTATTACAACCGCAGTCCCGATGGCGCGCGTACAGAATTCAGCCCATCCCGGACCTGGATTTAAAAAAACAAACCAAATTAGCGACTTATACCAGTAAAAAGCACTGGAAAAAGTGATCCAACCAGTCAAAAAAAATGTTTTACCGGCCCTCTATCTTAGCGCTTTTTGTTCTTACGAAATCTGCTCCGATCACAGATATCGGGGCGAAAACAGGAAAAGTAACTGTTTTGTAACAGACAAGGGGCCGGCCACCCGCCAAATGGCAGGCCCCGACCCCTCTGAATTAATCGTTTCGATCCCGACGTTTTGCCCCTGTGCTGTTACCAGGCGGCTTCATAAATATGCTGGCTCTGCACCAGATCGATATCGCCATGCTCGCCAATGGCGGTCATGCCGTGCTCCGCCAGCTTGCCGATCAGAGTGTCGATGCCCAACTCGCTCAGACCATAGTCCCGCAGGCGAGTCTTGACGCCCATCTGCTCGAAGAAGTCACGGGTGGCGGCAATGGCCCCGTCGATACGGTCGCTCTCGCTGCCGCTGCGCAGATCCCACACCCGCTCTGCGTATTGCAGCAACTTGGCATGCTTCTGCTGGCGCTTGGCCTGCAACAGGGCGGGCAGCACCACAGCCAAAGTCTGGGCGTGGTCCAGGCCATGCAGGGCGGTCAGCTCGTGACCCAGCATGTGGGTAGCCCAGTCCTGGGGCACACCGGCACCGATCAGACCGTTGAGGGCCATGGTGGCACTCCACATTATGTTGGCGCGCACCTCGTAGTTTTCCGGTTCCACCAGCGCCTTGGGGCCCTCTTCGACAAGGGTCAACAACAGGCCTTCGGCGAAGCGATCCTGCACCTTGGCATTGACCGGGTAGGTGAGGTACTGCTCCAGGATATGGATGAAGGCATCCACCACACCGTTCGCCACCTGACGAGCCGGCAGCGTGTATGTGAGCACGGGATCCAGCACGGCGAAGCGCGGCATCACGAAGGGCGAGAAGAAGTGCACCTTGTCACCCGTGCTGCGGCGGGTCACCACGGCACCCATGTTCATCTCGGAACCGGTGGCCGGCAGGGTCAGCACGGCGCCGAGCGGAATGGCGGAGCGCACCTCGTTACCAACGGTCTCGAGTATGTGCCAGGGATCCCGGGCCTCATCGTAATGGGCAGCGGCGGCGATAAACTTGGTACCATCGAGCACTGAGCCGCCGCCCACGGCCAGCAGGAAGTCGATGCGCTCGGCGCGTGCCAGCGCCACCGCCCCCATCAGGGTTTCATAGGTGGGGTTGGGCTCGATGCCGCCGAACTCGAACAGTGTCATGCCAGCCAGCTCGCTGCGGATCTGCGCCAGCAGACCGGTGCGCACCACGCTGCCACCGCCATAGGTGATCAGAATGCGGGCATCGGGGGGCAGCTGTTCGCGCAGCTGGGCAACCTGGCCCTTGCCGAACAGGATCTTGGTCGGGGTATGCAGGGTAAAATTGTTCATCGACATTGCCTTTTCATGTTCCGAGCGGTCTGGCCGCGAAATGTGATTGCATTTTTCTCCAGACAGCCTCTACCATCAAGGCAACATCCTGCTTGATTCTTGCCTATTTCTACAAAGCGGCCAGAACCACAACAAAAGAGAGACAATGCAGAGCCGCTACGCCGACCTCGCCGCCAAGCTGACCCGTCACGTCACAGCCCCCGGCATCACCCCCTCTCCGGTGGAGCAGGTGAACCTTATCTACACCACCGAGTACCACGGCCGCACCCCTGTGCTCTACCAGCCACGCATGATAGTGATCTTGCAGGGGCACAAGGTGGGCTATCTGGCGGATCAGGTGTTTCGCTACGACCCCAACCACTACCTGCTGATGACGCTGCCGCTGCCGTGCGAGTGCGAGTGTTTCGCCTCCCCCGAGCAGCCTCTCATCGGCTTCTCTCTCGAGATCGATCTGGTCACCCTGCAGGCACTCTTGCTGGAGCTGGGCGACGCCCTGCCCGCCCCGGCCCCGCAGAAGAGCGGCGTGCATTCGGTGCCCCTATCGGAGGCCATGTTCTGCGCCGCAGAGCGGTTGATCGACCTGATGGACAAGCCCCACCACGCCCGGGTGCTGGGACCGCAGACGGTGCGGGAGATGCTGTTCTACGCCCTGCACGAGGGCGGCGGCCCGGCGCTGCAGGCGCTGGCCAACCGTCACAACCATGTGGGCCAGATCGCCCGTGTGCTGCGTATGATAGAGTCGCGCTTCGCCGACAACCTCACCATGGAGGAGCTGGCGCGGGAGGTGAACATGAGCGTCTCCGCCTTTCACCACCACTTCAAGGCGGTCACGGCCACCTCGCCGCTGCAGTACATCAAGTCGTTTCGCCTGCACAAGGCGCGCATCATGATGCTGCACGACGGCATCAAGGCCGGTGCCGCGGCGGCCAGGGTCGGTTACGAGAGCAACTCCCAGTTCAGCCGGGAGTACAAGCGCTTCTTCGGCAGTACGCCGACGGATCAGGCCTCCCGCTTTCGGGATGGCCAGCTGCGCATCATCGAAGGATAACCAGAGAGGAATGACTCATGCGTGCACTGCTTTGCCTGCTCACCGCCCTGCTGCTGACGGCCTGTACCGGCGTGGCCGAGGGCATACGCCCCGTCACCGGCTTCCAGCTCGATCGCTACCTCGGCACCTGGTACGAGATAGCCCGCCTGGACCACAGCTTCGAGCGGGGGCTGGAAGAGGTCAGCGCCAGCTACAGCCTGCGTGACGATGGCGGCGTCAGGGTGATCAATCGCGGCAAACAGAGCGATGGCAGCTGGCGCGAGGCCGAGGGCAAGGCCTACTTCGTCGACAAGCCGGACGAGGCGCGGCTCAAGGTGAGCTTCTTCGGCCCCTTCTACGGCGGCTACAACGTCATCGATCTGGACCCTGACTACCAGCTCTCCCTGGTGACCAGCTACAACCACGACTACCTCTGGATCCTCTCCCGCTCCCCCAAGCCGCCGAAAGCCAAGGTGGATGTGCTGATCGCCAAGGCCAAAGGGCTGGGTTTTGCCACCGACCAGCTGATTTGGGTCAAACAGCCGGGATAAGCGCCATAAATGGCAAAGGGCAGCCCGCGGGCTGCCCTTTCTGTTGATGGAGTGGCGGGATGATCAGAGCCGGAAGCGGCCTATCTCCTGCTCCAGCCGCTCGGTCAGCGCCTTCAGCTCGGCGGCCTGGGCCGCCTCCTGATTGGCCTGCTCGGCCAGCTCCTGGGAGACGTGGCGTATGTTCTCGGTGTTGCGGCTGATCTCGCTGGTGACCGAGGTCTGCTCCTCCGCCGCCGCCGCTATCTGGGTCGCCATATCGCTGATGGCGCCGATCGCCTCGTTGATCTGCCCCAGGCTCAGATTGGCGGCTTCCGCATCCTCCACGCTGGTACCCGCCAGCTGACGACTGGTTTCCATGCCCCCTACGGCGCGACGAGTGGTCTGCTGCAGCGTCTCTATCATCTGCTGGATCTCGTCGGTGGAGTCGTGAGTACGGCGCGACAGCACCCGCACCTCGTCCGCCACCACGGCAAAGCCGCGCCCCTGCTCACCGGCCCGAGCCGCCTCGATGGCAGCGTTGAGCGCCAGCAGGTTGGTCTGCTCGGCGATGCCGCTGATGGTGGCCAGAATGCCGCTGATCTTCTGGGCGTGGGCATCCAGCTCCACAATGATCTGGCTGGCATCGGCCACCTCGTCCGCCAGCCCTGTGATACTGCGCTGGCTCTGGCCGACCTGGGACTGACCGGCGACGGCCAGCTTGACCGCATCGCCGGAGGTGGTGGCCGCGAACTCGGCGTTGCCGGCAATCTCCTGGGTGGCGGAGGCCATCTCGGTCACCGCGGTCGCCACCATGACGATCTCGTCCTGCTGCTGGCGCACCCGCTGGCTGCGGGCCTGGGCACCGGCCGCCTGGGTGCGGGACTGGGCCGTCAGCTCCAGGGTCACGTCACGCAGGCGGCTGACGATGCCGTGCAGCCGCGCCACGAACTGGTTGAAACTCTCAGCCAGCTGGCCCACCTCGTCCTTGCTGCGGGTATTGATGTGGACCGTGAGATCCCCCTCGCCGTGGGCTATGTCGTGCAAGGCCCCGGCCACCCGCCCCAGATCCTGGAACAGAAACTTGAAGGTGCTGGTCAGCACCAGGCCAAATACCAGGATCAGGCCGGCACTGATGAGTGACAGCTCCCACAGCAGGCTCTGCAGCGGCGCCATCAGCACATCCTCATGCATCACCATGGCCAGCAGCCAGTCGGTGTTGGGAATGGGCAGCACCAGCATCTGGGCATCCCGTCCGCCGATCTGCACCAGCTGCAGGCCGCCCTGCTGGCTCATGCTCACCAGTCGGCCGGCATCCAGCTCAGGTGCCAGATCCTGGCTCTTCTTGAGCGCCAGCGCCTTGTCCGGGTGGGCGACTATGAGGCCACCCTTGTCCAGCAGCATGGCATAGCCATCCCCCTGTACCCGCATCGCCAGCACATCCTTGATGAGCTGTTCCAGCGCCAGGTTGGCACCGACCACCCCGGCCAGCCGGCCCTGCTGCATCACGGGCTCGGCCAGGGTCACCACCAGTTGCTGCATGGTCACGCTGACATAGGGTTCGGTGATGATGAGCTTGCCCGCCTTGACCGCGTCCTGATACCAGGGCCGCTCGCGCGGGTCATAGTTGCCCTTGTTGAGGGAGGGATCGTTGCGGGTCATCACCCCCTCCTCCGAGCCGTAGTAAGCCAGCCCGAAGCCGCCGGAGCGCAGGGTCTGCTGCAGATGGGGCACCAGTTCGGAGGTCGGGTGGCTGGCGATGACCTCGACCTGGGCGGTCAGGCTCTCGCGCCTGTCCTGCATCCATTTGCCTATCCCCTCCGCGTAGGCGCTGGCATAGTTGCGCGCCTCGCTGTCGATGGCGCTCAGGGTCTGGTTTTTCAGGGTATAGAAGGCGGTCATGCCCAGCAGGCAGACCGTGATCAGGACCACGCCAAGACTGGTGGCCAACAACTTGCCGCGAAGGGAGAGATTCATGGGATATCCTTATGGCTGTCTCAATGGCGTCAAACAAAGCTGCACGCCCTGTGTGGACTATATCGACAGAAAATCCCGATCCATGAATTTCAATCCGTTGATTTTAAATGAATCAGTAAGTGAAACCTGGCAATGCCCCTTGCCATCCGGCATGGGAAAATCCCCGCAAAACCCCGGCCGATGCCCCCTCAGCAGGTGTAAAAAAGGCCACCTCCAGTAGGTGGCCAGCGTGCATTCAACCCGCAGAAAAATGCGCTAGCGCACCCGGGCTATGGCGGTGTTGAGCCGCATGTTGCCGGCATCCAGGCTCGGGGTCTGGCCGTAAAAGTCGAACTCCAGCTTGACCCCGGGGCGGAACAGCAAGCAGTGGGTCGAGCCGCCGAAGTGGAACATGCCGAGCTGATCCCCCTTCTTCACCCTGTCCCCCGCCCGCACAGTGATGTCGCAGCTCGATACCTCGGCCATGCCCACAGGCACCACGCACATCAGCCCGATTTTGGGATTGTCGGCTTCGATGAAGATCAGCGCCCGGGTTGCCACCGAGGTGAGGAAGGGCTGCGAGTTGTTGGGGGCGCTGGGATCCGCCCCCTGCGGGTCGACAAAGCCCTCGAACTGGTTCTCCAGATAGTAGGTGCCGTTGACCACGCGCACCTTGCGAATGGTGCCGCTCACCGGGCTGTGCCAACGGTGATAGCTGAGGGCGCTGAGGAAGGCCTGATACACTGTGCCGCCGTCGAAGCGAGGCGCCAGATCATCGAAGTCGAGCATGTTGTCCAGCGAATAGGGCTGACCCTTGAGCCAGAACTGATCGCTGCTGCTCACCTCTTTTCTCACCTGCAGCGGCGCCGATTCGCAGGCGTTGACGATGACGTTGTCATCCGCCGGCGCCGAGACAGGCCGCACACCGGGGCGGAAGGTGCGGGTGAAGAACCCATCCCAACTGCCGAAGCCATGATACTCGGCCGCCGGATCGCACTGGAAGATCTGCTCAAAGCTGGCTGGCGTGGGATTGGGGCCCTCACCCAGGGCGCCGGTCGCCACCTTGACCATTTCGGCCTTGGCCACCTTGCCGAGCCAGGGCACCACCAGTGTCTCATGATCCAGCCGGCTGACCGGCTCGTTCAACACGTAGCGTGAAGCCGGGCTTTGCAGAAACAACGCCCAGTAATCGAGGATCTTCTTGAACTGCTGGTTGATCAGGGCGTTGGCGAAGAAGTGATAACCGGACTGGGTCGCCATGGGCCAGTCGAGCAGCGCATTGATGGGAAAACCTATGAGGCCGGAGGGCTCGTGCGTCGGAATGTCCTGATACGCCTCGGGGGCCGTGGTCATGATGCCGTTGAGCAGCCCCAGAAACTCCTCGAAGGATCGCACCTCGACCTGACCGAGCGGGGTCAGGTGCTTGTGGCGCCAGGCCTCCTTGAACATGGCTTCGGCCTGGGCGTGCAGCGAAGGGTCGGCGTTGACCAGATCCCGCAGCTCGGCGATGGGCGGCACAAGCGCGCTCGGCTGGTTGGCGACATAGTGCCTGATCCGCCGGATCCAGCGCTCGATATGGGCACTATCCTGTGGCACCCAGCCGCCGGGGCGAGACTTGTTCAGTCGGGTTTCAACTGCCTTGTTCATGAGTCTATCTCCTCAAATGATGTTCACGCCCACAATCCACGGCTTGAGCATTGGCTACCGGTTTGCCATCAACACGCAATGACACCGCCCATGTGGTGTAGCACACGAGCCCGTGAAGCACGATTGCCAGAAACGACAGGGCAAATTGGCGCAATAACGACTAGCGGTCAGGGGCGGTGCGGGATCTGAAGGGAAAGAGGCGCCGGGAACGGGCTGACGCCGCCGTAAAACGGCAACCATAGGAGCAGGTGTGACGGGAGGAAAACCGGGAACGCAGAAATGCGAAAAGCCAGCTCAATGAGCTGGCTTTTCTGAAAATGGCAGGGGCGGCAGGACTCGAACCCGCAACCATCGGTTTTGGAGACCGCTGTTCTACCAATTGGAACTACGCCCCTGCAACAAACGAGGCGAATTATACAAAGCCGGGTTCAAAGGTAAAGGCTTTTTTCTCACTTTCGATTCGATTGCACAAATGACGAGCAACTCGCGGCAATTTTCGCAGCCTGACGGGGTAACTTGCTGTATTTACAGCCTTGTCAGGGTAGGAAAGCCACATAAATGGGGGTAGGGTTAAGTCTGGATCCGGGAGGCTACTCATGCTCAATTACCGCTTGCTCCAACAACTGGCACCGCTCAACTTCAGGGATGAACGCAAGACGGAGTCCCTGCCCGACTATCTCGACCGGGTCGCGCCGCGAGTGCCCTTCATTCCCCACAGCGTGCTTTCCCAGTGGATTTATCGCCATTGGCGCGGTTTTGAGTCCAACTGGAGCTTTATCGACCTGGCCCGTCACCAGTTCGAGTGCGAAGCCTGGCCCACGGAGCAGATCGTGACCCAGGTCAGCTCCCGCCATATGGAGGTGATCGAGCGCTGGGGCGAGATGCTGCGCCACAATCGTTACGTGCGTCGATCCTGGCTCGGCGAATACATGCTGACCCAGGGCACCTGGTCCGAACCCATCATAGTGCTGGCCCCCGCACCGGATAGCCGCTACCCGGACGGACAGCCGCTGCCGCAACCCTATTGCCTGCTGGAAGGGCACCACAGACTCGCCTATCTGCGCTGCATGGCCGAAGATGCCCTGCCCCTGCAAACGGAACACAGCGTGTGGGTTTGCCGACCCGTTCACGACACTTAAACGTTTTCCCGTGCAAATCTTGCCTTTGAAATAAATTTTTGACAATTCAAAATGCGACTCTATAATCTGTCCGGTTTTGAAAAAGGTCGAGACGAGACGATGCAGTTTTTGATTCAGAAAACAGCCTTGCAGACGGGTGGAGCGCACCAGAGCGGCCCCGTTGTTTCCGGTTCCCGACCCACAGATCCCCAGTTATTTTTAAAAAAAGCCCCTGTTTCAGGGGCTTTTTTTTGTGCCCGAAAAACCTTCATTGATGTCAAAGGGAATGCAGACGATGACCAATCCACTCTATAAGAAACATGTCATCTCCATTTCGGACCTGACCCGGCCCGACATGGAACTGGTGGTCGCAACCGCACAGCGGTTGAAGGCCGAGCCCGACACCCGCCTGTTGAAAGACAAGCTGGTTGCCAGCTGCTTCTTCGAAGCGTCCACCCGCACCCGCCTCTCGTTCGAGACCGCGGTTCAGCGCCTGGGTGGCAACATCATCGGCTTCGCCGACGGTGGCAACACCAGCGCCAAGAAGGGCGAGACCCTGGCCGACTCCATCAAGATCATCGGCTCCTACTCGGATGCCGTGGTGATGCGTCACCCGAAAGAGGGTGCCGCCCGCCTCGCCTCCGAGTTCTCCCGGGTGCCTGTCATCAACGGCGGTGACGGTTCCAACCAGCATCCGACCCAGACCCTGCTCGACCTCTTCTCCATCCATGAGACGCAAGGCAAGCTGGACGGCCTCAACGTCGCCTTCGTCGGTGACCTCAAGTACGGCCGCACCGTCCACTCCCTGGCCCAGGCCCTCAGCCTGTTCAACTGCCGCTTCTTCTTCATCTCGCCGGAAGCGCTGGCGATGCCGGACTATATCTGCGAGGAGCTGGAAGAGAAGGGCATCCAGTTCAGCGTGCACGAGACCATGGAAGAGGTGATGCCTGAGCTCGACATCCTCTACATGACCCGGGTCCAGAAAGAGCGCTTCGACGAGACCGAATACAAGCACATGGCCGCCAAGTTCGTGCTGGAGCTGGCCACCCTGGAAGGGGCCAAGCCCACCATGAAGATCCTGCACCCCCTGCCCCGCGTCGACGAGATCGAGGTCGCGGTCGACAAGACTCCCCACGCCTACTACTTCCAGCAGGCGGAAAACGGGGTCTACGCACGCCAGGCACTGCTGGCTCTGGTACTGAACGAAACCGTCTAAGGGAAAAGGGGAACATCATGTCCGAGAAGAATCAACTGCAAGTCGAAGCCATCCGTCACGGCTCCGTCATCGACCACGTCCCCGCCGGCCAGGGCATCAAGATCCTCAAGCTGTTCCAGCTGATCGAGACCCAGGAGCGGATCACCGTCGGTTTCAACCTGAAATCCGGCGCGCTGGGCAAGAAGGATCTCATCAAGATAGAGAACACCCGCCTGACCGCGGAACAGGCCAACCAGCTGGCCCTGTTTGCCCCCAAGGCAACCGTCAACATCATCGAAGACTTCGCCGTGGTGAAGAAGCACCAGCTGGAACTGCCGGAGTTCATCACGGGCGTGTTCCACTGCCCCAACTCCAACTGCATCTCCCACAACGAGCCGGTGGACAGCTACTTCCGGGTGCGGGAGGTGAAAGGCGTGGTGCGCATGAAGTGCAAATACTGCGAGAAGTCCTTCACCCAGGACATAGTCAGCGAACGTTACTGATATCTGAATGGGCCCTGTGGGGCCCATTTTTGACCCCTGTCACATCACAGATTTTCCGTTTAGCTATAATTTGCCATCCTATAAAGGCTAAACATCGCTCATTCCCTGCCTCACTCCTTTCCATCAGAACTTTTAGCTATTAAAAGGCATTGGTGGCAGATTTCGAGCGATAGCCTTCGGTCACAGTCAAAGGAAATCGCCGTGGTCAAAACCCTCAGTCGTCCCGTTGAACAAGAGCCCGATCTGGCCCAGCTGGATGCCTGTCGCCAGATCATCGGCCAGCACTGCTACAGCACCCAGGAGGAGATCCGCCGCGAGCTGGCGGAGCGCGGCTTTGCCGACATCAGCCAGTCCACCATCTCCCGTCTGCTGCGCCGCCTCGGCGTGGCCAAGGCCCAGAATGCCAACGGCAAGAAGGTCTACACCTTGGTGGACGAGCAGCTGGAGCCCGCCGGCAGCACCCGTTCCATCCACGACATGGTGCGCGAGGTGGTGCACAACCAGCAGATGGTGTTGATCCACACCACCCCGGGCGCCGCGACTGTGGTGGCCCGCCTGCTGGATCGCAACGCCAATCCCGAGATCATGGGCGCCGTCGCGGGCAACGATGTGGTTCTGGTCGCGCCGCGCCACATCAGCCGCACCCGCCTGGCCCACGCGGCCGTGGTGCGTACCCTGGAACAGGCGCGCTGACGTTTTCCCCCTGAATGCACAAGGCGACCCCGGGGTCGCCTTTTTGTTGTCTTGCCCACCTGATTGCGGGCTCATGTAAGGGGAGCGCCGGACTCCCCGTCCTGTCTTGTTTCTCGGCCATAAAAAACGGGAGCCACTGGCTCCCGTTTCATGTCGTCTTTCACCTGTTATGCCAGCACGGCACCCAGGCTCAGGCAGGCTACGATCAGCACTGTCAGGATGCCGAGCAGCGGTGCCACCCACTTCAGCCAGCGTACATAGGGCACCTTGGCGATGGCCAGGCCGCCCATTACGACGGCGGAGGTCGGGGTCACCAGGTTCACCAGGCCGGAGGCGGACTGATAAGCAGTCACCACCAGCTCGCGACCCACGTTGGCGAAGTCGGCAAGGGGCGCCATGATCGGCATGGTCAGCACGGCCAGACCGGAGGAGGATGGCACCAGGAAGGAGAGCACCAGCTCCAGCACGAACATCACGTTGATGAACACTACGGTGGAGAGGCCGGTCACTATCCCTTCTGCGCTGTGCAAAATGGTGTGAGTGATCATGCCGTTGTCCATCACCACTACGATACCGCGAGCGATACCTATGATGAGGGCCACACCGAGCAGGTCACGGGCACCGTCGATGAAGTTGGAGGTCAGCTCCTCCTCGCTCATGCGGGAGATGACGCCGACTATGATGGCGGCGGCCAGGAAGACGCCGGAGATCTGCGCCATCCACCAGCCGAGCACGGCCACCCCGTAGATCATCACGGCGAAGGCGGCGACGAAGATACCCAGCACTATCTTGCGAGTCAGAGTGAACTCCAGCATCTGGTCGCTCTTGTTGCCGAGGAAGTGGGCACGGTTCTCTTCCCACTTGTCAGCCACCAGGGACTTGCTGGGGTCGTTGCGCACCATCTTGGCATAGCGCATGACATAGGCCACGCACAGCAGCCAGCCGGCAATCAGCATGGCGACGCGCAGCCAGATACCGTCGGTGAAGGAGATGCCGGCGGCGTTGGCGGCGATCACGGTCGCAAACGGGTTGATGGTAGAGCCCAGAGTACCGATACCTGCGCCCAGCAACACGGTCGCGGCGGCAACCACGGGGTCGAAGCGGGCGGCCATCATCACGGGGACCAGCAGGGTATAGAAAGGCAGCGACTCTTCAGCCATGCCGTAGATGGTACCGCCTGCGGCGAACAGCGCCATCAGGATCGGGATCATCCACTCTTCACGGCCGCGCAGGCGGTCGGTAACGCGCTCTATCCCGGCATCGATGGCACCTGTCTTGGTCACAATGCCAAGAAAACCACCGATGATCAGGATGAACAGGGAGACGTCGATGGCGCCAGCCTGATAGGTGTCATGGTTGTAGAGACCGTCGATGGGTGCCAGCAGCACGTCGACTATCCCCTGGGGATTCCCCTCTACCAGCTTGTAGGTTCCGGCCACCGGCACTTCCTTGCCGAGGGCGTCGTTCATGATCATGTCGTATTTGCCGGCTGGCACTACCCAGCTCAGGGCGGCCACCAAGGCGATCAGCACAAACAGTATGGTGTAGGCTGATGGGAACTTGAATTTGGTCATGGTCCAGCTTCCTTCTGTGGTGTGGTATCCATGCAAGCTGCGGGTCGTAGGGTTAGAGGTATTATGCCGCCGTCACATGGTCGAAAAGCCGGGGGTCGCCCCCCGGCACCACTACTGCGACCTTAGTCGCCCAGCGTAGCAACCATCACTGCCTTGATGGTGTGCATCCGGTTTTCGGCCTCGTCAAACACGATGCTGTGCTCGGATTCGAACACGTCCTCGGTCACTTCCAGACCTTTCATCCCATATTTGTCAGCCACTTCCTTGCCCATGGTAGTTTCATCGTTGTGGAACGCCGGCAGGCAGTGCATGAACTTCACATCCGGGTTCTTGGTGGCGTTGATGACATCCATGTTGATCTGGTACGGGGTCATCAGTTTCACCCGTTGATCCCAGGCTTCTTTCGCTTCGCCCATGGAAACCCAGACGTCTGTGTAGAGGAAGTCGGTACCCAGCACGCCCTCTTTCACATCCTCGGTCAGGGTGATGCGAGCGCCTGTCTCTTCGGCGATCAGGCGGCACTTGGCAACCAGTGCTTCTTCCGGCCAGAAGGCTTTCGGTGCGACCAGGCGGATGTCCATGCCCATCTTGGCGGCGCCGACCATCAGGGAGTTGCCCATGTTGTTGCGGGCATCACCCAGGTAGGCGAACTTGATTTGATCCAGACGTTTGCCCTTGCCGTGCTCCAGCATGGTCATGAAGTCGGCCAGGATCTGGGTCGGGTGGAATTCGTTGGTCAGGCCGTTCCAGACAGGGACACCGGCATAGGCACCCAGCTCTTCCACGATTTCCTGGCCGTAGCCACGGTATTCGATGCCGTCATACATGCGGCCCAGTACACGTGCTGTGTCCTTCATGGACTCCTTGTGACCGATCTGGGAACCGCTTGGGCCGAGGTAGGAAACCTGGGCGCCCTGGTCGAAGGCCGCCACTTCAAACGCACAACGGGTACGGGTGGAGGTCTTCTCGAAGATCAGGGCGATGTTTTTGCCGGTCAGGTGCTTGCGCTCATAGCCACCGTACTTGGCTTTCTTCAGGTCGATGGCCAGGTCGATCATGTATTGGATTTCGCGCGGGGTGAAGTCCAGCAGTTTCAGGAAGTTACGGTTACGCAGATTAAAAGCCATGATGAGTTCTCTCTATATTTGTTCAGACCAATTTGGGCAGTGTTATTGACTACGCATACACAGTACAAACTTGTTCAGGCCCCATTCGGGCAGTGTTGTTGACTAGGCATTCACGGTGCGGGTGGCAACGATATTGGTGCCGGCTTCACCCTTGAGGATGGCCAGGCCATCTTCCAGAGAACCGATCCCGACCATGCCGCCGGTCGCCTTGACGAATTCGCAGGACGCTTCGACTTTGGGCCCCATGGAGCCTGCGTCGAACTTGACGCCAGCCAGTTCGGCCGGGCTGGTGACTCGTAGCGGGTGCTGGGTCGGTTTGCCCCAATCCAGGTAGACGGCATCGGCGTCGGTCAGGATCAGCAGGGCATCGGCCTTGATCTGCTTGGCCAGGTAGGCGGCAGACATGTCCTTGTCGATGACGGCTTCGATACCGGTCAGGCACTGGCCATCCCAGGTCACGGGAATGCCACCACCACCGGTACAGATGATAAGGTGTCCCTGGGCGATCAGGGTTTCGATGGCATCGCCTTCAACGATGCGCTGGGGCAGCGGAGACGGCACCACGCGGCGGAAGAACTTGCCGTCGGCCTTGACCACCCAGTGCTTCTCTTCGGCCAGGATGCGGGCTTCGGCTTCGTCATAGACGGGTCCGATAAATTTGGTCGGACTGGCAAATGCCGGATCCTTGGGATCGACCTGCACCTGGGTCAGCAGCGCGGTGACGTTGCGGCTCGGCATCAGGTTTTTGAGCTCCTGGATCAGCATGTAGCCGATCATGCCCTGGGACTCGGCACCCAGCACATCCAGGGGATAGGGCGCGACCTTGGTATAGGCGCTGTTTTGCAGGGCCAGCAGGCCGACTTGCGGGCCGTTGCCATGCACCAGCACCACGTTGTACTCCTGAGCGATCAGGGCGATGGTCTTGGCGGCGGTGGCGATATTCTTGCGCTGGATATCCGCTTCAAGGGGCTCACCACGACGGAGCAGGGCATTGCCACCCAGGGCGACGACGACAGTTGGTTTTTTCATGAGTGTTGATCTCGAGTCTTGGTATCTGTGGCGCCAGCCTCTGCCGGCGCCACGCCGTCTTGTTAGATGCCGTCACGTTCCATCGGGCAGCTCATGCAGCGGGCGCCGCCGCGGCCACGACCCAGTTCTTCACCCGGGATGGAGAGAACTGTGATGCCGGCCTTGTCATATTTCTCGTTGGTGTAGGTGTTGCGCTCATAACCCACGACCACGCCAGGACGCACCGTCAGCACGTTGTTGGCATCGTTCCACTGTTCGCGTTCGGCTTCGAAGGTGTCACCACCTGTGGTGATGAGCTTGAGCTGATCCACACCCAGCGCCTTCTCGATGGCGGTCACGAAGTAACCCTCTTCCTTGATGTTCATGCCGGTGGCACCGCCCGGAGTCAGACTCCAGCAGTTCACATCCTTGCGGATGACTTCCGGATAGACGGAGAAGGTGTCTATGTCCATGTGGGTCATGACGGTATCCAGGTGCATGCAGCTGCGGTGTTTCGGCAGTTGCATGGCGATGACCTGTTTGGCCTGACCGTGTTTGAACAGGCTGCGCGCCAGGTGCTCGACCCCTTGCGGCGTGGTGCGCTCGGACATGCCGATGAGCACGGCGCCACGGCCGATGACCAGGACGTCACCCCCTTCGATGGTGGAGTTGTCGTAGTCACGATCCTCGTCACCGAAGTACTTGATGAAGTCCTGACCGGCAAACTGCGGGTGCCAGCGGTAGATGGCCTTCACATGGTTGGTCTCGCGGCGACGGGCGGCCTTGGCCATGGGGTTGATGGAGACGCCACCATAGACCCAGCAGGAGGTGTCACGGGTAAAGAGATGATTGGGCAGCGGCTCTATGATGAAGTCGGTCGGGGCGTGCATGCCCACTACCATGTTGACGCCGCTGTAAGGCATCTCTGAGTAGGTCAGGCCACCGGAGAGAATGCGGGCCAGTTCGCGGTGCGGCATGTCAGCCAGGAAGCAGCGCACGTCGTTGGCAAGGGAAGAACCGAGGCGATAATCGGAGACCTGATGTTGCAGCAGCCAGGTTTTGGCTTCCGGCACATCCAGAGTCTCAGCCAGCAGGTTGGTCAGCAGGAAAACTTCGACATTCTGATCGCGCAGTACCTGAGCGAATTTGTCGTGCTCCTGACCGGCGCGTTCAACCGACAGGACATCATCAAACAACAGGTCCTGGCAGTTGGAAGGGGTCAGACGCTTCAGACTGAGGTTGGGGCGGTGCAACATGACACGGCGCAATTGGCCAACTTCAGAACCTACATAAAATTTGCTCATGATTATATTCCGTCTAGCAGTGGTCCCTGCGAGTGATTGAATAGATTCCTTCTATTCATGCTCGTGGCTAAGGCGGGATATTCTTTATGTAGGGTACTCAGCTTGTGTTCTATCCTGCCCTTGCCTTTCGAGACCGAGGTTAGACCTGCCAATTACGATAAACTTAGACATTGATCACATTCACTCTGAACTGAATAAAATCACGGTTTATTCTTTGATGAGGATAACAGAACTGACAATCTCTCATTCAGACACCATGCATTAACACGCATTAATCCACGCTTTTATTTCATATTTCATCCTATTTCATTCACGACCTATATCTACTAAGGGATATAACAAAAAACAAAAAACCATTATTTTCAAAGTGATATAAAACATAAATTCGTCACCTGAATTTAATATGCATTAAACTGAATTTTTCACTGGTTTTTAAGGGATGGGCACCGAGATAAATAGTCATAAGCAGGCGAGGCGCTGAATAATCTGCTTCTTGTCCCAGATCATGGCATTGTGCCAAAGCCGCCGCCACAGGCTCACGGCACAAGTTGTCAGCAACATGCCTGTTATATGGATATGCACAAAGCCCGCATCTTGGTCATGTATTTCTCAGCGACCCCGCTACACCCTCTTTTCAAACTTTTTTCATTCGTTGAATTTATTTCATAACCTTGCGTCACGGGCCGGCTCGGCTTAACTCAGAAAGTGATCCAGATCACGCCGTGTTCTGTCACCAAGGAGATAGCCATGAAGATCAAGTCACTGTTCCTGTTCGCCGCCCTGATCCTGCCCATGACCCCATCGCTGGTCAGCGCTGAGGGAGCGCCCGCCATACCCATGGTGGTCTGCCATGTCGACCAGGCTCCCCAGATGCTGGTCCCCGAGTACGTGTGCCAGTGGTACGGCGGCAGCCAGCACTACTGAAAGTGAGAGCCCAAGAGGAGGTCACCTCCTCTTGGCTTGTCATGCTTCAACCCCCTCCTATACTCAAGGCAGCTATTTTTCATAGGGATAGGAGATAGTCATGATCCTGTTGGTCGGTGGAGAGAAGGGAGGGAGCGGCAAGAGTTGTCTGGCCCAGAATCTGGCGGTCTACCTCAGAACCCGGTTTCATGGCGAAGTGCTGCTGGTCGATTGTGACCCGCAACGCACCACCTCGGACTGGATCCAGGAGCGCAACGACAACCCGGATCTGCCCCAGATAAACTGCGTTCAGCTCTACGGCAATATTCGCAACGACCTGCTCAGCCTGAAGAACCGCTATGACTATGTCATCGTCGACTGTGGCGGCCAAGACAACCGGGCGCTGCGCTCCACCATGGCGGTAGCCACCCATGGCCTGATCCCGCTGCGGCCCAAACGCCGCGATCTCAAGACCCTGCCACACATGGAAGATCTCATCACCACCTGCAAGATGGTCAATCCCACCCTCAAGGCCGCCGTGGTGCTGACCCAGTGCCCGGCCCTGCCCAACCAGGTAAAACGGATCCTGGAGGCCAAGGAGGTATGCGCCTCGTTCGGGGTCGATGTGCTGAACGCCATCACCTATGGTCGCAATGTCTATGACGACAGCGAGGAGAAGGGCCTTTCCGTCATGGAGATCGAACCCGATGGCAAGTCGGCCGAGGAGATCCGGGCCATCGCCAAGGAGTTTTTGGAGCTGGAGGTGTGAGATGGGCCTTGCCGACCTGAAGAAGAAACACAATCTGCATCATCAGAAGAAGTTCACCATAGACGAGTTCATCGAGGATGCGGACTTCTATGCCAAGGGCAAACCCAAGGTGGTCAGCCTTGAGCTGAACCTTCATAGAGAGGAAGCCCTGACGGCACTCGCCTTTATCGAAAGCGGCGACTACCTGAAGCCCAGCTATAAAAAAGCCACCTTCTCCCTGAGCACGGCCGCCATCGACGAGCTTGGCAGCCTGACCCAGCAGGACGGCATGAACAAATCCCTGTTGCTGCGCCTGTTCACCCACTATTTCTCTTCACTGAGCCCGGAAGAGCGTCAAACCATCTATGAACGGCTGCAGGAGCACAGCTGACCCACCATATTGGTAGTCATTCTCACCTTTTCGGCGACCACACATCTGCCTCTTCCCCCTTTCTGAACCCGAGTTAAACGACGTGTGAGACATTCGCCATCCCCCCTGTGAGCCAGACGCCGAAAAAGATCCCGCGATAGTCGGAAGATAGGATCCAAAAACCTGAACATTTAAGACTCAACCATATGATTTTAAATCATAAAAATCACAACAAGTTTCTTGCGTAACGAGATGCGTAAAAACGTTTTTCATGCTGCCGTTGTCGTCCCCTGCGAAATCCTTATAGTTACTCATGCACGGACGCAATGAAGTCGGTCAGGAAGACTGGCTGCCAGGGTTGGGCAAATGGACTCACCACAGGATGTGGTAAAGGACACCTCCCAGGACGGAGAAAGTGCGACGGGAATGGATGACTCGTCAGGCCATGATGGCTAAAGGACACCCCAAAGGATTGGGAAGGGGAAACCTAAAGGAAGAGGTATAGTCAGGGATTGCAGGGAGCAACTTCGTTCAAGGACATGAGCGATAAGACTATCGGGGGCGACGCAAGTCGCCCCCATCTTTTTGGCCTTTTTTACCTGGGCCACACCTCCAGATGCCGTTATTCCAGCCGGAAGTGCCCCACTATCTCCCTCAGTCTGTGATAGGTCTGCTGCATCGAAGCCGAGCTGGTCACTGTCTCTTCTCCATTGTGCGTCAGCTGACGGATCACCTCGGCGATGGCGCTCATGTTGCGATTTATCTCTTCCGCTACCGCACTCTGCTGTTCGGCCGCCGTGGCGATGTGGCTGATGAGATCGTTGATCTCCACCACCTCGCCTGCCATCAGGTCCAGCGACTCGTTGACCTTGGTGGTATTCTCGGCGGCCCCCTGACAGCTCTGCTTGGTGTTGCTCATGGCCTCCACCACTGTGCGGGTACCTCGCTGCAGACTGGCCAGCATGGTCTGGATCTCGGCGGTGCTCTTCTGGGTGCGAGCCGCCAGCGAGCGTACTTCGTCCGCCACCACAGCGAAGCCGCGTCCCTGCTCACCGGCGCGAGCCGCCTCTATGGCGGCATTGAGCGCCAGCAGGTTGGTCTGTTCGGCAATGCTGCCGATCACCCCGAGCACTGAGCCAATCTGCTGCACATCCTGCTGCATGGCTTCGATGGAACGGGCTGTTTCCTCCACCTCGTCCACCAGCGCCATCACGCTGGCCATGGCCTGATCCACCACCTGGCGGGACTGGCTTGCCAGCTGCTGGCTCTGGCCGGTCAGCTGGGCCGTGCTGGCGGCACTCTCCGAGACGGAAACCGCGGTGCGGCTCATCTCGTTGATGGCGGTCACTACCTGCTCGGTCTCACGCACATGATCCGCCAGCAGGGATTGCGCAGCCCCGGTCTGGCTGGCCAACCCCTCGATACCGTTGTTGAGCTGGCCACTGGCCTGCCGCACCTCCCCCATCATCTCCTGCAGACGCTCGATGAAACGGTTGATGCCGGCCGAGATCTGGCCCAGATCATCCGTACTGGTCACCGTCAGACGGCGGGTCAGATCGCCACTGCCACGAGACAGCTCCAGCACCAGATCCCGCAGCGAGAGGATGGGACGATAGGCGACATTGAGCGCCAGCATGGCCAGCAGCAATACCAGCACGGCGACCGCCAGCAGGGCCATGACGATCTGGCCATTGAGCGCCTGGGTCATGGTGCGGATGTAGTCGAGGTCTATGTAGCCGGTCAGCGTCCAGCTGCTGCCGCGAATATCCAGCTGGTTGGGGCGTGATTCGCTCTCACCCTGCGGCTTGCTGCTGTAGAGCACATTGCTCTGACCGTCGGCAAGGGAGAAGTAGCGCCCCTCCCCGCTCACCTTCTCCAGCAGGTTCTTGAACTCGCTCATGTCGAGGTAATAAAGGTAGGCAGAGTCGGCACCACGCGGTACCAGGATGGAGATGACGGGTTTGCCATCCAGCTGCTGCAGCGGGCTGACGGTGATCCGGTTGTTCACCTCAGGGATCAGCTTGCGCAGGGCGTCGACCCTGGCCGTGTCGTTGATGACGCCGCTCACGTCGAACGCCATGTCGCCGATCACCTTGACGATATTGTGAAAGCCGGTCTCCTCCAGGGTCTTCTTGACGTTGGTCACCCCGAAGTTGAGGTTGGCCGCCAGCAGGATTTTCTGATTGATGTCCCCCGCCAGCTTCTCTTTGACCAGGGCTATCTGTTCGTTGATGTTCTGGGTGGCCTGAGTGCGAATGTAGCCACTGATGAAGTGATTCACGCTGAGCCAGGCGGTGCCGATGGTGACCAGAATGGCCAGCAGCAGCAAGACGTAAATCTTGACCTTGAATGGCATGGGATCCCTCCAGAAGAGAGGGCCGGCATGGCCAGCCCCCTCTGCCAATCGTTATTTCTTCTTGGCGTACTTCATGGAGTCCAGGGCCACCGCCAGTATGATGATGCCGCCCTTGATGATGAACTGCCAGTAAGGGCTGACTCCAATATAGGTCAGACCATAGTTGATCAGGGTGAAAATGAGCACGCCCGTGATCACCCCGGCAACCGTACCCACGCCACCGGCGAAGGAGACACCGCCCACCACGCAGGCCGCGATGGCATCCAGCTCATACATGAAGCCCAGGTTGTTGGTGGCACTGCCGATGCGGCCCGCCTCCAGCATGCCGCCGAAGGCGTAGAAGACACCCGCCAGGGCATAGATCATCACCAGGTTGACCGCCACGTTGACGCCGGAGACCTTGGCCGCCTCGGGGTTGCCGCCGATGGCGAAGATGTTTTTGCCAAAGCGGGTCTTGTTCCACAGCACCCAGACAAAGACGCTGGCGATGGCGGCATAGAAGGTGAGATAGGATAGCTTGAACCCTCCCAGCTTGATGAAGCCCTGCGCGAAGCTCGAGAAGCGAGGATCGAAGCCGGCCACCGGTGAGGCGCCCACGGAATCAAAATAGAGGGAGTTGATGCCGTAGACGATGATCATGGTACCCAGGGTGGTAATGAACGGGGTCACATTGAGATAGGCCACGATCAGACCGTTGACCAGGCCTATCAGGGCACCCACGGCACACACCAGCAGGATCACCACAGGAATGGGCACCTCCCCCAGGCTGGGGAACACCTTGTTGACGTTGGTCAGCGCCTGCAACATGGTGGCCGCAATCAGCGCCGCCAGGCCAACCTGGCGACCGGCCGACAGATCCGTGCCCTGAGTGATGATGATGCCCGCCACCCCCAGCGCTATGATGACCCGCACCGAGGACTGGGTCAGTATGTTGCTGAAGTTGGTGAGGCTCAGGAAGGATGGCTCCTTGATCACTATGATCATGAGCAGCACCAGCAACACCACATAGATGCCGTTCTCTTTGAGCGCCTGCATCAGATTGAAATTTTTAGCCGACTCCATAAATGTCTTCCTGTCTCTAAAGGTACAGAGATGCCAGGCGCAGTATCTCGCTCTGGTCAGTTTCTTTGGTATTGACGATCCCGGCGACCCGGCCATTGCTCATCACCATGATGCGATCCGTGATCCCCAGCAGCTCGGGCATTTCGGACGAGATGATGATGATGCCCTTGTCCTTCTTGGCCAGCTCCAGGATGAGCTGGTAGATCTCGAACTTGGCACCCACGTCAATCCCGCGAGTCGGTTCATCCAGCATCAGGATCTCCGGCTGGGTCAGCAGCCAGCGGCCGATAATGACCTTCTGCTGGTTGCCACCGGACAGGGAGCCGATCTGGGTCTGCTGGGTCGGGGTCTTGACACGCATGGAGTCGATGACCCACTGGGTATCGCTCTTCATCTTGTTGTTGCTGAGCAGCCCCATGGAACTCTTGTAGCTGTCCATGTTGGCGATCAGGGAGTTGAAGGCGATATCGAGGCGGGAGTAGATGCCGGTGGAACGGCGCTCTTCCGTCACCAGCGCGAATCCGTTCTGGATGGCCTCGTGCGCCGTGTGATTCGCCACTACCTTGCCGTGCAGCTTGATGACGCCCTCGTTGCGATCGCGAATGCCGAACAGGGTCTCGACGATATCGGTACGCTTGGCCCCCACCAGCCCGGCGATGCCGAGGATCTCCCCCTTGTGCAGATCGAAGGTGATGTCCTGGATGGAGGGCTGGTTCTTGGCCGTCAGATGCTCCACCTCGAGGATCACCTCTTTCGGCTGGTTGGTTTTTTCCGGGAAGCGCTGGGTCAGTTCACGGCCAACCATCATGCCGATGATCTGATCCATGGTCATGCCCTCGAGCGGCTGGGTCGCCACCCACTGGCCATCCCGCAATATGGTGATCTCGTCACACAGCTGGAAGATCTCTTCCATCTTGTGGGAGATATAGACGATGCCGCAGCCCTTCTCTTTCAGCTTGTTGATGATCTTGAAGAGATGATTGACCTCTTTCTCGGTCAGGGAGGAGGTCGGCTCATCCATGATGACGATCTTGGCATCGTAGGAGAACGCCTTGGCGATCTCGATCATCTGCATCTGGGACACCGAAAGCGTGCCCACCTTGACCCTGGGATCTATGTCGATATCCAGCTCGTCGAAGATGTGCTTGGTGTCGTCATACATCTTGCCGTGGTCGATGAACCAGCCCTTGGTGGGATAGCGACCGAGCCACATGTTGTCCATTACAGTGCGTTGCAACACCAGGTTCAACTCCTGGTGCACCATGGAGACGCCATTCTCCAGCGCCTCTTTGGAGGAGGTGAAGTTGATCTCCTGTCCCTTGAAGAAGATCTTGCCCTCATCCTTCTCATAGATGCCGAACAGGCATTTGAGCAGCGTGGATTTTCCTGCCCCGTTCTCGCCCATCAACGCATGCACAGAATGAGGACGGACCCGTAAATTGACTTTATCGAGTGCCTTGACGCCAGGAAAACTCTTACTGACGTCAATCATCTCCAACAGCCATTCTGATTGTTGCTGTGTTGTCATATCAGCCATCACATCTGGTTGAAAAAAGGGCAAGGGGATCTCCCTTGCCCTGGAGGGGGGGAATTACTCGAATTGGGACAGGTTGTCTTTATCCACACCGACGTAGGCAACACGGACGACCTTGTCGACTATGTTCCACTTGGTGCCTTCACCGGCCGGCTTGCCTTCAGCCAGGTTCTTGGTCAGCTCGAAGGTGGCCTTCGCCTGGTTGGCCGCATCGTTCAGCACTGTACCCGCCATGGCACCGCTCTTGACCATGGCCAGGGCTTCCGGCAGGGCATCGACGCCGAACACCGGGATGGCGGTCTTGCCTTGCGCTTTCAGAGATTCAACGGCACCCATCGCCATGCCGTCATTGTTGGCGATGACCACTTCGATCTTGCTGGCGTTGGGGCCGGAGATCCAGGCGTCCATCTTGTCCTTGGCCATGGCGGTATCCCACATACCTGTATCCATGTGCAGCTGTTCGGTTTTGACGCCACCGTCGTTCAGGGTCTTGATGACATAGGTGGTACGGGCTTCCGCATCCGGGTGGCCCGGCTCGCCCTTCAGCAGCACGAACTGGATGACGCCATCCTTGTTCAGATCCCACTCAGGATGGGCTTTCCAGTGTTTGGCGATCAGCTGACCCTGGATGATGCCTGACTCCTTGGAGTCGGTACCCACGTAGTAAGCCTTCTCATAACTGGCCAGATCGGCAGCGCTCGGCTCCTTGTTGTAGAACACCACGGGCACATCTTCGCCACGGGCTTTCTCGATCACGACAGGGGCCGCCGCCGGGTCAACCAGGTTGATCGCCAGGGCCTTCACCCCTTTGGCCAGCAGCACGTCGATCTGATCGTTCTGCTTGGACTGGTCATTCTGGGAGTCATTCATCAGCAGCTCCACACCCGGGTTTGCCGCTGCTTCCTTCTCGATTGCCTTGCGCACCACAGCCATGAAGTTGTCATCGTACTTATAGACTGTCACCCCGATACGGGTTTCGGCATGGGCAGTGGCTCCTGCCATCAGGCTCATCAGCACGGCGGCAATTGTCGTGATTTTTTTCATTGTTATGCTCCGATCTCTCTATCTGTTTTTTGTAGGGAATGCTGTACACCAATTGAACTGGCGCCAGCCTAATGTAATCAGTTTGTTGTGTGATGTTCTGTGATCCTGACAACAAAATGAAAACGTTTACACTCTGTTACATAGCAACAAAACAATTAAATATCATATGGTTATGAGTAATCATTTTCGACTGAGGCCTTATCGCCACCTCAGTCGACCCAACCATGGCTCAGATTCAGCGTAGAACACAGTTCCAATAGTAGCCGCCCGGCTGCAACCAATATTCCGGTCGCACGCTCTGACTCCAGGAGTCATCGCCCCCAATCCCCATGTGGAAGCCATCGAGGCAGAGATGCAGGCCCCCCTCGGCCACCAGATCTGTCTGGTGACGGGCCTGGGCCAGCTGCTGCTGGCTGTAGCGGCTGACGCTGAAATGGAACTGCCCCTCGACGGCATTCTCGCCAAGCTGCAGTTGACGGGTATCACAGCGCAGCCCGTTGTCGGTCGGGAATACATAAGGGGTATGCAGGTCCGCCAGCGGTAACTGCCAGCGACCGAAGTCGGCACCGAGCAGACGATCCGGATAGTTCTCGTGAGGGCCCAGACCCAGCCAGCTCAACTCTGCCACCTCGTCGACCAGCCAGAGCAGGGCGCCGATGCGGGGCAACGACGGCATGCCGGCCGCAACCTCGACGGCTATGGTGAGCGCCATGGCACCGTCCGCACCGAAGCTGTGCTGCCAGCGGGTCGACAGCTTGAGCGTCCCCTGGACGAAGTAACCGTGCCTGACCAGCACGCGGCCATGATGGGGATCCACCTCCAGCCCAAGACAGCGATGCTCCAGCTCGTTGAGGCCGGCGCCTTGCCAGCGGGCAATCCAGGCGTTGGGATCTATGTGATCCGCCTCGCTGGCGCCTATGTCGTTGTCGAGCGGCGCGCGATAGAAGTGATCGGCAATGGCATCCTGCAGCCGTTCGCGGCCATGTTTCTGCCAACTGCGGATGCGGCCGCTGCTTTTGTCCAGTTGCCACTCGCTGCCAGCCGCACAGACAAGCCAATGATCCGGCTGCTCCTTTATCGTGGCGGGGTTAAACGCCGCCGGTATCGCCATCGGCGTTGGCAGCATAAATTGCTGGCGCGCCACCTCATGCTCGGGCTCGGCCCAGGCCGTGGCGGCGGGTTGCACTATGGCCAGATCCAGCCAGGCGAGGGAGCCCGCCGCAAAGGCCGGCAGCGTATCCAGCAGGATCAGTACCACGCTGGTCCTGGGCGCCAGGCTGAGTGGGCATTCACCCTGTTGCAGCACAAGGCCGTTCTCGCACAGTTGCCAGCGCAGCAACTCGTTGTCCGTACTGCGGAACAGATACTCGCTGCGAATTTCGACCCGCAGCGGCGCCTGGCTTTGCAGCGTCAGCACAAAAGGTTGCTGGGCCCGTTTCGCCTCGAACAGGGCGGGATGGGGCGTCCGATCCGGGAACAGCAGGCCGTTGCAGCAGAACTGGCGGTCATTGGGCTGGTCGCCGAAGTCACCGCCATAGGCCCAGTAGTGGCGGCCATCGTCGGTCTGCTTGTCGAGCCCCTGATCCACCCAATCCCACACGAAGCCACCCTGCAGCCTGGGATGATCGCGAAATGCCTGCCAGTAGTGGGCAAAGCCCCCCAGGCTGTTACCCATGGCGTGGGCGTATTCGCAGAGGATGAGTGGCCGGGTCTCGCCCGGCAGGCCGATCCACTTGGCCAGCGCCCACTTGGGCACCGCCGGGAAGGGCTGGTCCTGATGGGTGCGGGCATACATGGGGCAGATGATGTCGGTGGCCGGGGTATCGGCCCCGCCCCCTTCGTACTGTACCGGACGGCTCGGATCCGCCTGCCTGGCCCAGCCATACATGGCATCGTGGGCCGGGCCGTAGCCCGACTCGTTGCCAAGGGACCAGATGATGATGCTGGGGTGGTTGAAGTCACGGGCCACCATGCGGGTGACCCGCTCCAGGAAGGCGTTGCTCCAGGCCGGATCCCGCGCCAACCGCCCCATGGGGGTCATGCCGTGGGTCTCCAGATTCGCCTCATCCACCACATAGAGGCCGAGCCGATCGCACAGGCGGTAAAGCTCGGGGTGATTGGGGTAATGGGAGCAGCGCACCGCGTTGAAGTTGTGCCGCTTCATCAGCAGCAGGTCCTGCTCAATGGCGGCAAGAGTCACCACATGGCCCCTGGCTGCATCGTGTTCGTGCCGGTTGGCGCCGCGGATCAGCAGGGGCTGGCCGTTGACCCGCAGCAGACCGCCCTTGATCTCCACCGCCCGAAAGCCCACGTCATAGGCCTCGCTCTCGATGGGCTCGCCCTGCTCGCCGAGCAGGGTCAGGGTCAGTCGATAGAGGTGAGGCGTCTCGGCGCTCCACTTGCGCGGGGCCGCCACCTCGAGCCAACACTCGGCGCGATCCTCATAGGCCCCCTTCTCGTCGATGGCTGCCGTGCCGAGCCGCTGACGCAGGGTCGCCACCCGCTCTGTGCCGTCGTAGAGGCTGACCTCCACCGACAGGCCCGCTGCGTTGGCGGCCTGCAGCTCGATATTGAGACGAGCATCCCGATAGCAGGCATCCAGCTCGGGCGTAACCCGGATATCCATCAGATGACGGGCCGGTTTGTGCAGCAGAGTGACGGAGCGGAAGATGCCGCTCAGGCGCCACATGTCTTGATCCTCCAGATAGGAGCCATCTGACCAGCGCAGCACCAGCACAGCCAGCCGGTTGCCACCGGCCTGCAGGAAGGGGCTCAGATCGAATTCGGCAGGCAGCCGGCTGTCCTGGGAGTAACCCACCCAGCGGCCATTGCAGAACAGGTAGAAGGCGCTGTCGACCCCGTCGAAGATGATGCGGGTCTGTCCGCCGGCCAGCCAGTCAGCAGGCAACTCGAATTCGCGAGAGTAGCAGCCGGTCGGATTGGCGGCCGGCACCCTGGGCGGATCACAGGGGAAGGGATACTTGATGTTGGTGTAGATGGGGCCGTCCGTGAGCGGACGTGACGCCGGGTAGGCGGCATCCAGCTGCCAGTTGCCCGGCACCCTGATGGCACACGCCTGCGGCAGATCCTGCGTCAGCCAGCCATCGGGCACCCGCTCGGGCGCCTCGAAGAAGGAAAAGCGCCATTCGCCATCCAGCAGCAGGCGGGACGGCGAAGCGAGATCGGCACGGGCGTCGGCCTCACTGCGCCAGCTGAACAAGGGGGTATGGGCAGCCAGACGATTCACCGATGTAATCGCCTGGGTCTGCCAATCCTGACGGGCCACTATCTCCCTGAGCATTCTTCTCTCTCCCTGCATGAACGCCGAAAACGTATGCAGTGTAGGGGAGTTTTGCCCGGTGATCGGCGATCTCGCTCACACAGATGTAAACGATTACACTTATTTTGTTAAGTAAAACAGGGTAAAAATGAGCTAAATGAAGGTAAAAGACCGAGCCCCCGGATCACAGGCCTGAAAAACGGCGATCCGGGGGAGGAAAGAGGCATGAATAGAGGGGGTCAGGCCCGCACAGGTGCCACGGAGTGGCGATTGATCAGGGTCGGCGTGTAAATGCGGCTCTGCACCGACTCGCACTCACCCGCCGCCAGCTGCAATGCCAGCTTGGCCGCCTGGGCCGCCATCAGCTCGATGGGATAGCGCATGGTGGAGAGCTTGGGTCTCAGGTATCTGGCGTAGATGATGTCATCGAAGCCCACCACCGAGACCTCCTCCGGCACCTTGAGGCCGTTGTCGGCCAGCACAGAGATGGCGCCGGCCGCCATGGCATCGTTGTAGGCCACCACGGCCGTGATGGGCTGTCCCTTGGCCAGCAGGTTGAGCATGGCGCGCTCCCCCCCCTCCTCGTTGGGCATGCCGCTCTCCACCAGCTCGGGATCGGCGAACAGCCCAGCCTCGGCCAGCGCATCCTGATAACCCTGCAGCCGCAAGGTGGCATCCTCGATGACGTGATCCGAACTGAGGAAGGCGATGTGACGGTGGCCCAGCTCCAGCAGATGACGGGTCGCCGTGGCGGCCCCCTGCCGGTTGTTGAGGGCGATGCAGCGCCCCTTCAGGGCCGGGATGTCGCGGTTGATCAACACCATGCCGGGCACCCGCTGGGCGTAGTCGATCAGCTCCTCGTCGCTCAGTGCCTTGCTGTGCACCACCAGCGCCTCGCAGCGCTTGCCGATCAGCAGCTCGATGGATTCCCGCTCTTGCTGCGCCCGGTGAAAACCATTACCCATCAACAGGTGCAACCCCTGTTCCACCGCAATCGCCGCGACCCCCTTGATCAGGGCGCCGAAGAAGGGATCCGCCACGTCACCCACCAGCACCCCCATGGTGTCACAGGTCCTGCTGACCAGCGCACGGGCATTGGCGTTGGGGGTGTAGCCCAACTCGGCCATGGCCTTCTGCACCACCTCGCGGGAGGCAGCGCTGGCCTTGGGTGAGTTGTTCATCACCCGTGAAACCGTTGCCACAGATACCTTGGCCAAACGGGCGACATCCTTGATGGTGCTCATGCTGTTTTCACTTATTTCACGGTTCAAGACGGCGCCATTATACCGAGCAATGTCACTGATAACAGGGGAAAAAGCCACATAGCTGCATTTATGACCACAGCAACAAGTGTAATCGTTTCCACATATTTGTTAACCAGTTCACAGTTTACCCGTCGGAGCCTCGGCTAGACTCCTTCACAGGCTTTTTTAGCGTGGAGAAGAGGATGAAAGTACTGGTCACCGGCGGCTGCGGCTACATCGGCAGCCACACCTGTCTGGCCTTGCAGGCCGCGGGAATGGAACCCGTGGTGGTGGATAACCTCTGCAACAGCAAGGCGGGCGTACTGGCTCGCATCGCCGCCATCAGCGGGCGTGAACCCCTCTTCTATCAGGGGGACATTCGTGATCCGGCCCTGCTGGATCGCATCTTCGGCGAGCAACAGATAGCCGCCGTGATCCACTTCGCCGCCCTCAAGGCGGTCGGTGAATCGACCCGTCTCCCCCTCGAATACTACGAGAACAATCTGGGCGGCACCCTCACCCTGCTGCAGGCGATGAAACGCGCCGGGGTCAGCAGCCTGGTGTTCAGCTCGTCGGCCACCGTCTATGGCGATCCGGCCAGCACGCCCATCCGGGAGGATTTCCCGCGCAGCGCCACCAATCCCTACGGGCGATCCAAGCTGATCATCGAGGAGATCCTCGAGGATCTGCAGCGGGCCGAGCCCCACTGGAGCATGACGCTGCTGCGCTACTTCAATCCGGTCGGCGCCCACGACTCAGGCACCCTGGGGGAAGATCCCCAGGGCATACCCAACAACCTCATGCCGTTTTTGACCCAGGTCGCCATCGGCCGCCGCGACTCTCTCTCCGTCTTTGGAAACGATTACCCCACCGTCGATGGCACCGGGGTGCGCGACTACATCCACGTGATGGATCTCGCCGAGGGGCACGTCAAGGCGCTGCAACATTGCGCCAGGCAGGGGGGCGTACACGTCTACAACCTGGGCACGGGCCAGGGCCAGAGCGTGTTGCAGATGGTCGCGGCGTTCGAAGCCGCTTCCGGTCGGCCGCTGCCCTATCGCATCGAACCCAGGCGCCCAGGCGACATCGCCGAGTGCTGGGCCGATCCCGCCAAGGCCGAGCGCGAGCTGGGCTGGCGTGCCAGCCGCGACCTCGCAACCATGTGCACCGACAGCTGGCGCTGGCAGTCTGCCAATCCGCAGGGGTACGAGGCGTGAACATGCCCAGTGCGACTCGCCCTCCCTCGTCCGCCCAGCAGGCGGCCAATCCATCCATTTCATCAGGTAATGAGGAGTGATGATGTTCAACCCGGTTGATCACCCCCACCGTCGTTTCAACCCGCTGACCGGTCAATACGTGCTGGTCTCCCCCCACAGGGCCAAGCGCCCCTGGCAAGGCCAGGTCGAGAAGGTCAGTCAGGCGCCGAGCCAATCCCACGATCCGGATTGCTTCCTCTGCGCGGGCAACCAGCGCGTCACCGGCGACCAGAACCCGGACTATCAGGGCACCTTCGTCTTCACCAACGACTTCGCCGCCCTGATGCAGGACACCCCGGCCACCGACGCGGCACAGGATCCCCTGCTCAAGCTGGAAGCCGCCCGCGGCACCAGCCGGGTCATCTGCTTCTCGCCGGATCACGGCAAGACACTGCCCGAGCTGCCGCTCCCCGCCATAGAGGCGGTGATCACCACCTGGATGGAACAGGTGGCCGAGCTGTCAGCCCAGTGGGAATGGGTGCAGGTGTTTGAAAACAAGGGCGCCGTCATGGGCTGCTCCAACCCCCACCCTCACGGCCAGCTGTGGGGCAGCGATTTTCTGCCCAACGAGATCGCCCGCGAAGAGCAGCACCAGCGCGACTGGCTGGCCGAGCACGGCCGCCCGCTGCTGGTTGAATATGTGGAGCGGGAGCTGGCGGATCGCACCCGCATCGTAGTGGAAACCGCACACTGGCTGGCCGTCGTTCCCTTTTGGGCCGCCTGGCCGTTCGAAACCCTGCTGCTGCCCAAGACCCATGTGCCCTCCCTGCTCGGCCTCACCCCCGAGCTGCAGCAGGATCTGGCGGTGGCGCTCAAGGAGCTCACCAGCCGTTACGACAACCTGTTCGAGTGCAGCTTCCCCTACTCCATGGGCTGGCACTTCGCGCCGCCGCACTCCGACTGCCCGGAAGCCTGGCAACTGCACGCCCACTTCTATCCGCCCTTGCTGCGCTCCGCTACGGTGCGCAAATTTATGGTGGGCTTCGAGATGCTGGCCGAGACCCAGCGCGATCTGACGCCGGAACAAGCCGCAGAACGACTGCGCGCCCTGAGCCCCATTCACTACAACCAGATCAGCCAAGCCAATGAGGAGGCCCTATGACCCCCAGCCAACGCGTCAGCGCCGTTTTTGCAGAGCAGTTTGAGCAGCAACCCGACCTGCTGGTGCGCGCCCCCGGTCGCGTCAACCTCATCGGCGAACACACGGACTACAACGACGGCTTCGTGCTGCCCTGCGCCATCGACTACGAGACCTGCGTCGCCATCGGCCTGCGCGATGACAGCCTGGTGCACGTGATCGCCGCCGACTACGGCAACCAGCGCGACCTGTTCGATCTGAACCAGCCCATCACCCACCATGCCGATCAGCGCTGGAGCGACTACATCCGCGGCGTGGTGAAATACCTGCAGGTGCGCGGCCATGCGCTGCGCGGCCTCAACCTGGTGGTCTCGGGCAACGTGCCGCAGGGCACAGGCCTGTCGTCGTCCGCTTCGCTGGAGGTGGCCATAGGCCAGGCCTTCAAGGAGGCGCTGGGGCTCGACATCAGCCAGGCCGAGATCGCGCTCAACGGCCAGCAGGCGGAGAACCAGTTCGTCGGCTGCAACTGCGGCATCATGGATCAGATGATCTCCGCCAGCGGCAAGCAGGATCATGCCCTGCTGCTCGACTGCCGCTCGCTCCAGACCCGCCTCATCCCCATGCCCCCCGATCTGGCGGTGCTGATCGTCAACTCCAACGTGCGCCGCGGTCTGGTGGACAGCGAATACAACACCCGCCGTCAGCAGTGTGAAACCGCCGCCCGCCACTACGGGGTCAAGGCACTGCGCGACCTCGACATGGCCACGCTGGAGGCGGGCAAGGCCGGGCTGGATGAGGTCTGCTACCGCCGCGCTCGCCACGTGGTGGGCGACAATACCCGCACCCTGGCCGCCGCCGATGCGCTGGAGTCCGGCGATCTGGTGCGCCTCGGCGAACTGATGGCCGAGTCCCACGCCGCCATGCGCGATGACTTCGAGATTACCGTGCCCCCCATCGACGGTCTGGTGGAGATCATCAAGGCCAGGCTTGGCCGCGAAGGCGGTGTGCGGATGACGGGCGGCGGCTTCGGCGGCTGCGTGGTTGCCCTGCTGCGCCCGGCGCAGGTCGCCGAGGTGATTGCCGCCGTCGACGCCGAGTATCCGGCCCGCTTCGGCCTCAAGGCCGACAGCTATGTCTGCCGCGCCAGCGCGGGGGCGGGAAAACTATGAGCCCATTTATGATGCAGGCCGGCGGCTACGTCTGCCGGATCGGCAACACAGGTGCAGGCAAGCTATGAGCAACGCCATGATCCCGTTCGAGCTGGAAAACGAAGAGGGGCTGCGCCTGCGCGGCCTCGATGTTGGCGCCACCCTCACCTCCCTCACCCTGCCGGTCGCGGGTAAGCACCGCGAGGTGCTGCTGGGCTGCGCCGATGAGGCCTATCCTGCGCAGCAGGTGTGGCTGGGTGCGGTGGCGGGGCGTTTTGCCAACCGCATCGGCGGCGCCGAACTGGTGCGCGATGGCCGGCACTGGCCGCTGGATGCCAATCAGGCCCCCCACTGCCTGCACGGCGGACGGGAGGGGTTTCATCGCCAGCGCTGGCAGATCAAGGAGCTGGAGGCGGACAGGGTCAAGCTCGTCCTGCTGTCGAAGGCGGGCGATCAGGGCTTTCCCGGCAACTTGCGAGTGACTCTGGAGTACCGGCTGGAACAGTACGACCTGGTGGTCGATTTCAGGGCCAGCACGGATGCGCCGACCCCGGTCAGCCTCACCAGCCACGCCTACTTCAACCTGGATGGGGGCGGCGATGTGCGCGACCACACCATCAGCCTCCACGCCGACCGCTTTCTGCCGACCGATGAGAGCGGTCTGCCGCTGGCCATTGCGCCGGTGGAGGGCCCCTTCGATCTGCGCGCCCCGCGCCCCATGGGCCAGGATTGGCTGAGCCATCCCCAGCAACGGCAGGCCAGGGGGTACGATCACGCCTTCCTGCTCAATCATCCGCAGCATGATGGCCCGGAGCAGACCTGGGCCGCGCGAGTGATCTCCGGCGATCGGCAGCTGGCAATGGAGGTCTACAGCAACCAGCCTTCGCTGCAGTTCTACACCGGCAACTGGCTGGCCAACACGCCGAGCCGCAGCGGCCAGCCGCATCAGGATTACGACGGCTTCTGTCTGGAGGCACAGCAGTTGCCGGACAGCCCCAACCGGCCCGAGCTCGGTGATCCCTGGCTGCTGCCGGGGCACTACTACCACCACCAGACCCGTTATCGCTTTATCGCCGCCAGCTGACCCCGACGCCCTCCGGCAGACCTACGCTGACAACCACAGGCGAGGCCGAGATGGCGTCATCATGCAGCTACACTCTGGCCCCGCGCCCTCTTCTCCCACGCAGACATAGCGAATGAAGAGGGCTCGGGCTCACCCATTACATCAGCTCGTAAACAAGTCCACGCAAGGAGTCGTTATGGATGAACACTACCTAGCCGCGCCCGACCGCTATCAGCGCCAGCCCTATCGACCCGCCGGCCGCCACGGCCTGCGCCTGCCCAGCATAGGTCTCGGGCTCTGGCACAACTTCGGCGAGGGAAGCGATCCCGCCAGGGTGAAGGCCATGGTGCACCAGGCGTTCGATCTGGGCATCACCCACTTCGATCTGGCCAACAACTACGGGCCGCCCCCCGGCTCCGCCGAGACCACCTTCGGCCGCGTGCTCAAGGGCAGTCTGGCCCCCTACAGAGACGAGCTGATCATCGCCAGCAAGGCGGGCTATGTGATGTGGGACGGCCCCTACGGGGATGGCGGCAGCGCCAAGTACCTGTTTGCCAGCCTGCACCAGAGCCTGCGCCGGCTCGGCCTCGACTATGTGGACATCTTCTATCACCACAGGCCGGATCCCCGCACCCCGCTGGAGGAGACCTGTCAGGCGCTGGCACTCATGGTGCGTCAGGGCAAGGCGCTCTATATCGGCCTATCCAACTACCCGGCACAGCTTGCCGCCCAGGCAGCGACCCGGCTGGCGGAGCTGGGTACTCCCTGTCTGGTCAATCAGCTCAAATACTCCCTGTTCCAGCGCGACATCGAAGCCGACACCCTGCCGGTCTGTCGCGAGCAGGGGGTGGGCGTGGTGGCCTTCTCGCCGCTGGCGGGCGGCCTGCTCAGCAACCGCTATCTGGCCGGCATACCGGCGGACTCTCGCGCCGCCAGCGGCAGCCCCTTCCTCAAGCCGGAGCAGATCACCGCGGACAAGCTGGCCAGGATCCAGGCCCTGCACGCCCTGGCACAACAGCGGGAGCAGGAGTTGTCACAGCTGGCGTTGCAGTGGGTGTTGCGCGATCCCGTGGTGAGTTGCGCCCTGATCGGCGCCAGCAGCCCCCAGCAGATAGTGAGCGCGGTCGAAGCCCTGGCCCTGCCCCCGCTGGACGAGGCGTTGCAACGACAGATAGAAGCCACCCTGGCCTGACCCGCTCTCAACCTCCCCCATTGCCAGGGGGAGGCCCCAATATTCACTGGTTGCCCGTCTGATTTTCCTCCATCATTGGTCGCCCCGGCTCAGCCCGGGGCCGACTTCATCCGGACCAATCAACCAAGAGATCTGAACCATGACAGAGTCTTACGCCCTGTTTGTCGCCTTCGTGCTGGGCATAGTAGAGGGCCTGACCGAGTTTCTGCCCGTTTCCTCGACCGGCCACATGATCATCGTCGGCCACCTGCTGGGCTTCGAAGGCCCCAAGGCTGCCACCTTCGAAGTGGTGATCCAGATGGGCTCCATTCTCGCGGTCGTGGCCGTCTTCTGGCGCCGCCTGTTCGGCCTGATTGGCATCCACTTCGGCCAGAAGCCGGCGCAGGATCACGCCACCCTCTCCCTGGTGCACATCATCCTCGGCATGCTGCCCGCCGTGCTCATAGGTCTCGCCATTCACAGCTGGATCAAGGCCCATCTGTTCGGCCCTGAAACCGTGATGTATGCCCTGGTCGCCGGTGGCATCTTGCTGATCATCGCCGAGAAATTTCGCCCGGCGGTACGCTCCGAGACCCTGGATGATATCAGCTACCAGCAGGCGTTCGGCATAGGCCTGTTCCAGTGTCTGGCGCTCTGGCCCGGCTTCTCGCGCTCAGGCGCCACCATCAGCGGCGGCATGCTGATGGGGATCAGTCGCCAGGCGGCGGCCGAGTTCTCCTTCATCCTGGCGGTGCCCATGATGGTGGCCGCCAGTGGACTGGATCTCTACAAGAGCCGCGACCTGCTCTCCATGGCCGACTTCCCCATGTTTGCGGTGGGCTTCGTCACCGCCTTCGTGGTCGCCATGATAGCGATCAAGACCTTCCTGGCGCTAATCCGTCGCCTCGACTTCATCCCGTTTGCCATCTACCGCTTCGTGGTGGCCTTCGCCGTCTACCTGGTATTCGTTGCCTGATCCGGCCGCGACACCATGAAAAAAGGGACCTGTCGGTCCCTTTTTCTATTGTTGCCCGTCCTCAATAGAGGCGATGGCTGATGCCGTTGAGCAGCCGCGACAGCCCCTTGGTGAACTGTACCGGCGCATCCTGCACCGTGTAGCAGAGGCAGCCGTCCGGGGTGTGCGGACTGTGGGCGTGGCTGGCATCGCGCCAGATGAAGTCCCCCGCCTGATAGCAGGTGTCGCCATCTTCGATGGTGCCTGCCAGCAGCAGGGTCAGCTCATAGCCCTGATGGGTGTGCTCGGGGATGCGGCCACCGGCTTCTATGTGCAGCAGGCTGGCGCGAGCCCCCAGCTCGTCCAGCGGCAGACTGTGCTGACGAATGGCGCCAATGTGACGCCACTTGGGGGCATGGTGACGCGCCAGCACCCTGGGCAAGCGGTATGACTGGCCCGCCACCTGCAACTCGGGCTGGGGGGGTGCCAACTGGCTGAGTTCCGCCACAGTGGCGACCGGCTGCTGCAGTATGCCGGCCAGCATGGCATCGAGTGCCACCGGCATGCTCTCGCTCATCGTTGCCGGCTGATCTTCTGCCGGCTCCAGATACTGGCGGGCCAGTTCCTCTTCGCAGGCTCGCAGACTGGCAGCACACTCGGGGCAGAGCTCGCAGTGGGCGGAGACACCGACCGCCAGCGGCAGGGGCAGCTCGTCGGCGGCGAAGGCGCGCAACATGGCGTGAGTCGGATGGGTTTTAATCATGGCCTTGCTCCACTTGCTCTTTCAATTTCTGTAATGCCAGTCTGAGGCGGGATTTGATGGTACCGAGCGGCACGCCGAGTCGCTCCGCCAGCTCCTGCTGGGAGAACTCCTGCAGATAGATGCCGCGCACCACCTGCTGTTGCGGTTCCGGCAGGGTGGCGAGGTAGTGCGCCATCTGGCGGGTCAGCACGGCATCTTCACCGCCGCTCAGGTGCTCCTCTTCCGCCCTGAACTCCAGCATGGGCCACAGCTCCTCGGCGCAGAGATCCTCCTTGCTGGCGCGGCGACGGCGCAGCATGTCGAAGCTCTGGTTGCGCATGACGGTGTAGATCCAGGTGGTCGGCGCCCCCTTCTCGGGGTGGTAGAGGCGGGCCTTCTGCCACACCAGCAGCATGGTCTCCTGCACCAGTTCCATGGCGTTGGCCTCGCTGCCGAGGTGACGCAGCCCATAGCTGCGGATGCGCGGCGCGAAGTGATGAAACAGGCGGGCGAAGGCGGCCTTGTCGGCCTGCTCGGCGACCCGGATGAGAAGAGACTTCAGATCGCCATCTGGATTGTCCATGGGGGGCGATATCCTGCGCTGAGTCGATTGGGGTTGGCCAGTATATGCCATTGCGCCATGCCTTGAATGTTGTGGTCATCACCATTACGCCGGGCGTGGCAAAAGGATCACAGGCGGGCCGCAAATTGGCACTCAATGGCTAGCAACCAGCAGGCCGCTCAGCAGGGAGAGCGCAGGCTGGTTGTCGTCCGCCGCCAGCAACCACTGCTTCTGTTCCACGGGAATGGGCAGCACCTCCAGCCAGCGCTGGGCCACCCAGCTGGCATCGTCCCAGTCGGGATCATGGTAGAGGGCCGCATATTCCGGGTAGTCGTTGAACACCTCCTGCAGCGCCCTGGCCAGTGAGTGCTGATCGGCATTGAGCCTGCCCGTCTGCCAGGGCGGCAGCAGTGCCACCTCGCCGACCCTCAGCCCGTCGGGCTCCTGCCACAAATCGACGATCCTGACCCGCTCCATGCCGAGCACGGTAATGCCCAGCAGACCGTCCGGCAGTTGATCGAAATCGATGATCCGCACCCGGGTGGCGATGGGGTACATGTTGCGCAGCGCATCGGGCTGGCGGGGGTCTAGCATGCAGAGCACGAAGCCCTGATCTCCCGCCTCGGCGATCATGCGCTGGTATCTGGGCTCGAAGATGCGCAGCGGCATGATGCCACCGGGCAGCAGGTGAGCCGAGAGGGGAAACAGCGCCAGTTTCATCAGGATATTCCTCTGTGGAAGATACCTGTTGATACGACCGCCGTGGACGGGCAGATCATTCAGACCGAGTTGGAATAAAAAAACCCTTAACAATCAGGGGAAAATAGCCTGGACAAGCCGCTTCGATATGCAGTAGAAATGGATAAGCACCATTTAATCCATTGAATATTCTGGATACTGGTGACAAATGCAGTGAAATATCCGCCCGACCAACTCCGGCGGGCCGTCCCTATAGTTTTCTCGGGCCGATGCGGGTAAAATTCACGCCCTTATATATCAGTCATTTTTCGACGCGCAACCTTGGTGGTCAGTTATGAAAGAGCATATTCATCATCTACTTGAACAAACGGTAGCCAATCTCAAGTCAGCGGGCGTGTTGCCGGCGGACCTGGAAGCCCGGGTGCAAGTAGACCGATGCAAGGAGAAGGCTCACGGTGACCTGGCCACCAACCTGGCCATGCTGCTGGCCAAACCGGCCCGCAAGAACCCCCGTGAGCTGGCCGCTGCCATCATAGAGCACCTGCCCGCCTCGGACCTGATCGCCAAGGTCGAGATCGCCGGCCCCGGCTTCATCAACTTCTTCTTCGACCAGCGCTGGCTGGCCGGTCAGGTGGAAGCCATGGTGACCTCTGCCAACGCCAACGTGAAGTTGCCGACCCCGCAGACAGTGGTGGTGGACTACTCGGCGCCGAACGTGGCCAAAGAGATGGCGGTGCACCACATCCGCTCTACCGTGCTCGGTGACGTAGCCGCCCGTGCCCTGGAATTCCTCGGCCACAAGGTGGTACGCGCCAACCATATAGGTGACTGGGGCACCCAGTTCGGCATGCTGATCGCCTATCTGGAGAAGATGGCCAACGAGCACGCCTCCGACATGGCGCTCAAGGATCTCGAAGCCTTCTACACCCAGGCCAAGCGTTGCTACGACGAAGACGAAGCCTTCGCCGAGCGTGCGCGCAACTACGTGGTCAAGCTGCAGGGTGGCGATGAATACTGCCGCACCATGTGGAAGAAGCTGGTCGACATGACCATGGAGCAAAACCAGATCAACTACGACCGCCTGAATGTCTCTCTGACCAACAAGGACATAATGGGCGAGTCCATGTACAACGACATGCTGCCGCAAATCGTCGATGACCTGAAAGCCCGCGGGCTGGCGGTCGAGAGCGAAGGGGCCACTGTCGTCTTCCTGGACGAATTCAAGAACAAGGATGGCGAGCCCATGGGCGTCATCATCCAGAAGAGCGATGGCGGCTTCCTCTACACCACCACCGACATCGCCTGTGCCAAGTACCGTTACGAGACCCTGGGCGCCGACCGGGTGATGTACTTCATCGACTCCCGTCAGCACCAGCACCTGATGCAGGCCTGGACCATCACCCGCAAGGCGGGCTATGTGCCGGAATCCGTGCCGCTCGAACACCACGCCTTCGGCATGATGCTGGGCAAGGATGGCCGTCCCTACAAGACCCGCTCCGGCGGCACCGTCAAGCTGGTCGACCTGCTCAACGAAGCCGAGGAGCGCGCGAGCGCCCTGCTGGAGAACCGCAACAGCGATCTCTCCGCCGCAGAGAAGGCCGAAGTGGTCCACGCCATCGCCATGGGTGCGGTCAAGTATGCGGATCTCTCCAAGAACCGCACCACAGACTACATCTTCGACTGGGACATGATGCTGTCGTTCGAAGGCAACACGGCCCCGTACCTGCAATACGCCTACACCCGGATCCAGTCCATCTTCCGCAAGGCCGGTGTCAATGCCGAGACCTTGACCGGTACTGTGACCCTGAACGAGGAAGCCGAAGAGGTGCTGGCCCAGAAGCTGATCCAGTTCTCCGATGCGGTCAACGGCGTGGCGGACAAGGGTATGCCGCACCTGCTCTGTACCTACCTGTACGAGCTGTCCGGCAACTTCATGACCTTCTACGAAGCCTGCCCGATCAACAAGGATGGCGTCGACGAAGCCACCCGCCAGAGCCGTCTGCTGCTGTGCGCAGCCACCGCCAAGGTCCTGAAACTGGGTCTGGGCGTGCTGGGTATCCATACCCTGGAGCGCATGTAATAGATGGCAACCCGGGATTACGTCGGCAACAGCCCGAGAAGACGGGCCGGTGGTCGTAACACCAAGAAAGCGGCACCTCGCCGCTTTCCTGTTATCCCGGCACTGCTGGCCGGGGTGCTGCTGGCAGGGTTCGGCGGCTTCCTCTACATGATCAACGGCAAGGGCAGCGATGCCCCCACCATTGAAGAACAGGTCAAGGCCAACAAGCCCAAGGCGCAGAACAACGGTTTGCCGCAGGAGAAGTGGAGCTATATCGAACGGCTGGAGAACAAGCAGGTCGATATCACTGAGCCGCCCCCCCAACCGGGCGTGCTGCCACCGCCCCCTGCCCAGACCCTGACCCTGCAGCCGGAGAAACTGCCGCAGCCGGTGCCGACCGACATCCCCCAGCCGGGTACGCCCATAGGTCAGGTGCAGCCTTACAAGCCGCAACCGGTTCAACCCGCCAAGCCAGCCCCAGTGGCCAGTGCCCAGGAGCAGGTGATCGACCGCAAGGCCGAGCGGGAGCGGATGGAGCGTGAACTGCGGGCCGAGCTGGAACGGGAACGCGCCGAATCCGCCAGGGCTCAGGCAGCGACCCAGCCGGCGCAAACCGCAACGGCGGACAGCGGTCGCTACATGATGCAGTGCGCCGCCCTGCGCTCGCAGGATTCTGCCGAGTCGCTCAAGGCACGTATCGCCTTCGGTGCCGGCCTCTCCTCCAGCCTGCAGGTGGTGAATGGCGCCAACGGCACCGTCTACAAGGTGATGGTGGGTCCCTTCAGCGGCAAGGCGGCCGTCGATGCGGCCAACCGCAAGCTGCAAGGCTCCGGCATCAGCGGCTGCATCCCCAAAAAGGGGTGACCGCCGCCAGCGGATGAGTGATCAGGGCCGGGTTGAAGACTCGGCCCTTTTCTTTTCTGCGCCACGCGTCCCAACGGAAGTCGACCCGTTGCGGATAATCCGCCAGGGTTGAAAAGCGCCAACCCCATCCCCATCTTTCTTGCCATGCACAGTCAGGCCGTTATTCGGCTCAAGCGAGGTAAGTAAAGTGACTACCATAGTTTCTGTCCGCCGCAACGGCCAAGTCGTGATAGGTGGTGATGGCCAGGTATCCCTCGGCAACACCGTCATGAAGGGCAACGCCCGCAAGGTTCATCGTCTCTATAACGGCAAGGTGCTGGCAGGTTTCGCCGGCGGCACCGCCGATGCCTTCACTCTGCTCGAGCGCTTCGAAGCCAAACTGCAGGCCCATCAGGGTAATCTGGAACGCGCCGCCGTGGCGCTGGCCAAAGACTGGCGCACCGATCGCGCCCTGCGCCGTCTTGAGGCCCTGCTGGCGGTCGCCGATGAAAACAAATCCTTCATCATCACAGGCAACGGTGACGTGGTGCAGCCGGAGCATGATCTGATCGCCATCGGCTCGGGCGGCAACTTCGCCCAGTCCGCCGCCACCGCCCTGCTGGAGAACACGGATCTCGACGCCAAGAGCATCGTCGAGAAGTCCCTCAAGATCGCGGGCGACATCTGCGTCTTCACCAACCAGCATCACACGGTCGAAGTGCTGAATTACGATCCGAAAGAAGCCGAGCCCAAGTAAGCCCCCCATTTGCAAGGGGTGGGCCCTGCCCGCCCCGGATACAGGAATGCCATCATGTCCGAGATGACCCCGAGAGAAATCGTCCACGAGCTGGACCGACACATCATTGGTCAGGCCGACGCCAAGCGTGCCGTCGCCGTCGCCCTGCGCAATCGCTGGCGCCGGATGCAGCTCGATGAAGAGATGCGCCACGAGGTGACCCCGAAAAACATCCTGATGATAGGCCCGACCGGGGTCGGCAAGACCGAGATCGCCCGTCGTCTGGCCAAGCTGGCCAACGCTCCCTTCATCAAGGTGGAAGCCACCAAGTTCACCGAGGTGGGCTATGTGGGCAAGGAAGTGGACAGCATCATCCGCGATCTGACCGACGTTGCCATCAAGCTGGTGCGCGAGACCGAGATGGAGAAGATGAAATACCGCGCCGAGGAAGCCGCCGAGGAGCGCATCCTCGACGCCCTGCTGCCCAACCCGCGCAACAGCTGGGGCGAGGAGGAGAAGGCCGACAACTCCAACACCCGCCAGATCTTCCGCAAGAAGCTGCGGGAAGGCCAGCTGGATGACAAGGAGATAGAACTCGAGCTGTCAGCCAGCCCCATGGGCGTCGACATCATGACCCCGCCGGGCATGGAAGAGATGGCCAGCCAGTTGCAGGGGCTGTTCCAGAACCTGGGTCAGAACCAGAAGAAGAAGCGCAAGATCAAGGTCAAAGAGGCCATGAAGGCGCTGATCGAAGAGGAAGCGGCCCGTCTGGTCAATCCGGAAGAGCTGAAGCAGAAGGCGATCGCCGCGGTCGAGAACAACGGCATCGTCTTCCTCGACGAGATCGACAAGATCTGCAAGCGTGGCGAGAGCTCGGGCCCGGATGTCTCCCGCGAAGGGGTACAGCGCGACCTGCTGCCGCTGGTGGAAGGCTGCACCGTCAATACCAAGCACGGCATGGTCAAGACAGACCACATTCTGTTTGTTGCCTCCGGTGCCTTCCAGGTGGCCCGCCCGTCGGATCTCATCCCCGAGCTGCAGGGTCGCCTGCCGATCCGGGTCGAGCTGACCGCGCTCACCACGGATGACTTCGAGCGCATCCTGACCGAGCCGAACGCCTCGCTCACCGATCAGTACCAGGCGCTGATGGCCACCGAAGGGGTCAAGATCGAGTTCACCAAGGATGGCATCCGCCGTCTGGCCGAAGCGGCCTGGCAGGTCAACGAGCGCACCGAGAACATAGGTGCCCGCCGCCTGCACACAGTGATGGAGCGACTGATGGAAGACATCTCCTATGACGCCTCCGAGAAGTCCGGCGAGACCTTCACCATAGACGCCGACTACGTCAACGCCCACCTCGGGGCGCTGATCGAGGACGAGGATCTGAGCCGCTTTATCCTGTAAGCGCGCCCTATCGTTATCATTCAAGACGCCTCCCTTGCGGAGGCGTCTTCGTTTTCGGCTCCCTCCTGGATCGTTTCGACCGGTGCGCCACTGTGGCCTCTTCCCGTCAGCCAGATCGCGCCACCAATCAGCAGGCCACTCAGGGCAAAGCTGGTCTGCATGCCGAACACCAGATCCGCCGGCATGGCCGTGGCCAGGTTGGGCGTTCCCACCAGGGTGGCAAACAGGCCACCGAGTCCGGCCGCCCCCGTCAGCTGGCCCAGATTGCGCGACAGGGTCAGCAAGCCGGCCACGGATCCCCGCGCCTGTTCGGTTGCCGCCCCCACCACTGCGCTGTTGTTGGCGGTCTGGAACAGGGCATAGCCGGCGGTCAGCAGCAGTATGGGCAGCAGATAACCGAGCGGGCCATATCCGGCGCTCAGGGTGGCCAGCCCGAGGAGCGCGCTCATCATGGCCATCAACCCCAGCCGAGCGACCCGGCGCGAACCTAACCTGTCCACCAGCCAGCCGGCAGGCATGCCCGTCAAGGCCGCCAGCAGGGGTCCGCCGGAGATCATGAGCCCGACCGTCGCCATGTCGAGCTCGAACACGCCGTGCAGGTAGAAGGGGCCGATCAGCAGGGTCAGCACCATGACGCTGGCCACCAGCGCACTGGCGAGCAGGCCACCCTTGAGCCGGGAGTCGGCCAGCAGTGCCAGCGGCAGCAGGGGGAAACGGGCACGGCGCTCGCGGCGAACGAACAAGGCAGTGCCAAGCAGTGCTCCCGCCCACCAGCCCAGCGCCAGAGCGCCCCCCGAGGTCAGTGCCAGCCCGTAGCAGAGCAGCGCCACCACCAGCATCGACAGGCTCGCCAGCGTCACCCTCTCTCTTTGTGGCAAAGCCCCCTCAGGTGGCAGGCCGACCATGCCGGCACCCAGCGCCAGCAGGCTGACGGGTACCAGCAGCAGGAAGGGGACCTGCCAGCCAAACCCGCCGATCAGCAGGCCACCGAACGAGGGACCAAGGGCAGTGCCGCAGGCCGAGAGGGTACCGAGCAGCCCCATGCCCCGGCCACGCTGCGCCGCAGGTACAAGCTGCCCCACCATGGCCAGCGCCAGAGAGAGCATGCAGGCCGCACCGACCCCCTGCAGGACACGCGCCGCAATCAACCAGCCTATGGTCGGCGCCAGGGCGCACAGCAGGGATGCCAGCGCAAACAGCGCCACGCCCCCCAGCAACAGGCGGCGCCGGCCAAACCTGTCGCCGAGCCGGCCAGCCACCAGGGTCAGGCAGGTGATCCCCAGCAGGTAGGCCACCAGCACCCACTGCAGGCTGGCGAAGGGGGTGGCAAACGCCTGTCCCAACGCGGGCAGCGCCATGTTGGCCATGCTCCCCGCCAGCATGGGCAACAGGGTGGCCAAACCGAGCGCCAGCAAGCCGGCACGGCGAACCCAGGGAGAGGGAATTATGCTGGGGTATGACATGGATGTGACCTCAAGCGAACCAGGATGACCACAAGGCTAGCCCTGACGCTGATCCGGCGGAAGACGCACGATATGCAGCTTATAGCTGCACGACACGCCATATGAAGCCATGGATTCTCGCGTATGATGAGTCAACGCACAGATATGATCGCCATCGGCTGATCACCCCGCATACCAGGCCGGCGAGGGCACGACCATGAGCACCCCTGATTTCAACCTGCTGATCACCCTGGATGCGCTGCTCGATGAGGGCAGCGTGGCCGGCGCCGCCAGACGGCTGCGCCTCAGCCCCTCCGCCATGAGCCGGGCGCTGGCCCGCCTGCGTGAGACGACCGGGGATCCGCTGCTGGTACGGGCGGGCCGGGGGCTGGTGCCCACGCCGCGCGCCCTGGCCCTGCGCGAACGGGTCAGCCAGCTGGTGCAGGAGGCCGAAGCCGTGCTGCGCCCCCAGCAGGAGATAGATCCGGCTCACCTGGTGCGCACCTTTCGCCTCAGATCCAGCGACGGTTTCGTGGAAAGTGTCGGGGCCGCCCTGCTGGCGCGGCTCGCCGCCGAGGCGCCCGGGGTGCGTCTGCATTTCATGGCCAAGCCCGACAAGGAGAGTCAGCCCCTGCGCGGCGGTGAGCTGGATTTTGAAACCGGCGTGATCGGCACCAATACGGCACCCGAGCTGCATACCCAGGCGCTGTTCCAGGATCGCTTCGTCGCCGTGGTGCGGCCGGGCCATCCACTGTGCGAGGGGCCCCTGACCGCGGTCCGCTATGCCGCCGCCCGCCATGTGCTGGTGTCGCGGCGCGGGCAGGAGCACGGCCCCGTCGACGAGGCGCTCGCCGCCCTGAAGCTGGAGCGTGCCATCGCCACTCTGGTGCCGGGCTTTGCCACTGCGCTGGCGCTGGTGCGGGGCAGCGATCTGGTGGCGACCGTACCCGCCCTGCACTGCGCCTCCCTGCACGCCGATCTGGTGACCCTGCCCCTGCCCTTCCCCTTGCCCGGGATCACCCTGGCCCTGCTCTGGCACCCACGGCTGGACGCCGATCCGGCCCACCGCTGGCTGCGCACCCTCATCCGTGAAACCTGCGCCCGCGCCCCCTATCAGGCCATCCAGAAAGAGCGCTGATCTGCGCCGCCATAACCCGCCGTGCCACCCGGATGCCGCACAGTGAGAGCACCTCTGCCGAGGTGCTTTCTTTCATCATGCCTGGCCAGACGAGCCACCCCTCTTGCCCCCCTTGCTCCATGACAACCAAAGCCCAGAATGCACTACTGGTATACCTATTTATGTATAGCTTTGAATTGTATCGAATTACCCCTGAGGAGATATATAAATAGACACTTGATTTGCATCAATCGTCCCGCCCCTGCGACTGGGTAGCCTAGCCTCAGAATGATGTTTTATTACTCCAAACTAGAGGCAATCATGAGCAAAGTCAGGCTGGCCGTCATAGGGAACGGCATGGTGGGGCACCGCTTCATCGAAGAGTTGATCGAGCGGTCCGATCCGGACCGGTTCGAGATCACCGTCTTCGGTGCAGAACCGCGTCCCGCCTACGATCGTGTCCATCTCTCCTCCTACTTTTCCCACCACACCAGCGAAGATCTCTCCCTCGTCAAACCCGGTTTCTACGAGAAGCACGGCATCCGCCTGCTGCTCGGCGAAGCGGTGAAAAAAATCGACAGGGCGGCCCGCGAAGTGCATTCCAACAAGGGCACTGTGGTCGGCTACGACAAGCTGGTGCTGGCCACCGGCTCCTACCCCTGGGTGCCGCCCATTGCGGGCAGTCAGCACCACGAATGCTTCGTCTATCGCACCATAGAGGATCTGAAAGCCATCCGCAGCGCCGCCAAGAGCGGCAAGAGTGGTGTTGTCATTGGGGGCGGCCTGCTTGGCCTCGAAGCGGCCGGCGCCCTCAAGGCGCTCGGTCTCGAGACCCATGTGGTGGAGTTTGCTCCGGTATTGATGGCGGAACAGCTCGACGGTCAGGGTGGCCAGCTGCTGCGTCGCAAGATCGAATCCATGGGGGTGCAGGTTCACACCAGCAAGAGCACCAGCGAGATCCTGATGCACGGCGGTCGTGACGCCCAGCATCGCCTCGCCTTCGCCGACGGCAGCCAGCTTGAAGTGGACGTGGTGGTCTTCTCCACCGGCATACGCCCGCAGGATACACTCGGCCGTTACTGTGAACTGGCCATCGCCGAGCGCGGCGGCGTGCTGATCGACGATCACTGCCTCACCTCCGACCCCGACATCTATGCCATCGGCGAGTGCGCCGCCTGGCAGGGCCGCTTCTTCGGCCTGGTGGCGCCCGGCTACAAGATGGCCCAGATCACGGTCGACCACCTGCTCGGCGGTGACAGCCGCTTCGAAGGGGCGGACATGAGTGCCAAGCTCAAGCTGCTCGGCGTCTCCGTCGGCTCCATCGGCGATGCCCATGGCCGCACGCCCGGCAGCCACAGCTATGTGTTCCAGGACGATCAGGCCGGCGTCTACAAGCGTATCGTGGTGAGCGAAGACAACAGCCGCCTGCTCGGTGCCGTGCTGGTTGGCGATGTGGATGACTACGGCAACCTGCTGCAGCTGATGCTCAACGCCATGCCGCTGCCCGCCCACCCGGACACCCTGATCCTGCCCGCCTATGCCGGTGCCAAGCCGACCCTGGGGGTGGATGCCCTGCCGTCCACCGCCCAGATCTGCTCCTGCTTCGACGTCTCCAAGGGCGACATAGCCAATGCGGTCGCCGAAGGTCACACCACCCTGGCCGCCATCAAGCAGCACACCAAGGCCGGTACCGGCTGTGGCGGCTGCGTGCCCCTCATCAGCCAGGTGCTCAACGCCGAACTGGTGAAGCAGGGCATAGAGGTCAACAACCACCTCTGCGCCCACTTCCCCCACTCTCGCCAGGAGCTGTTCCACCTGGTCAAGGTGGAAGGGATCAAGAGCTTCGACGAGCTGCTGGCCAAACATGGTCACGGCTATGGCTGCGAGGTGTGCAAGCCCACGGTCGGCTCCATCCTCGCCTCCTGCTGGAACGGCTATGTGCTGAGCCCGCTCAATACCCAGCTGCAGGACACCAACGACATCTTCCTCGGCAACATGCAGAAGGACGGCAGCTACTCCGTCATCCCGCGCATGGCCGGTGGTGAGGTGACCCCGGAAGGCTTGCTGGCGGTGGCCGAAGTGGCCCGCGACTACAAGCTCTACACCAAGATCACCGGTGCCCAGCGCATCGGCCTGTTTGGTGCCCAGAAGGACGATCTGCCCGCCATCTGGCGCAAATTGCTGGCCGCCGGCTTCGAAACCGGTCAGGCCTACGCCAAGGCGCTGCGCATGGCCAAGACCTGTGTCGGCAGCACCTGGTGCCGCTTCGGTGTGCAGGACAGCGTCGGCCTCGGGGTCTTCCTCGAGAACCGCTACAAGGGCATTCGCACCCCCCACAAGATGAAGTTCGGTGTCTCCGGCTGTACCCGCGAATGTGCGGAAGCCCAAGGCAAGGACGTCGGCATCATAGCCACGGACGCGGGCTGGAACCTCTATGTGGGCGGCAACGGCGGCATGAAACCGCGCCACGCCGACCTGCTGGCTTCTGACCTCGACCGCGAGACCCTCATCAAGCTGATCGACCGCTTTATGATGTTCTACGTCACCAGCGCCGACAAACTGCAGCGCACCTCGGTCTGGCTCGGCAACCTGGAGGGCGGGGTCGACTACCTGCGCGAGGTGATAGTCGACGACAAGCTGGGACTGAATGCCACCCTGGAACGCGACATCCAGGTGCTGATCGACAGCTACGAGTGCGAGTGGTCCCGCACCCTGAATGAAGAGGAGCAGCTCAAGCGCTTCAGCCACTTCATCAACAGCGGCAAACGTGACCCGGACGTGCAGTTCGTCACCGAACGCGACCAGCACAGACCGGCCACCCCGGCCGAGCGCATTCCCGTCTATCAGATCGAAGTGGAGGCAAAGTGATGAAATTAGCCTGTCAACTCAATGAGATTTTTCCGGGCACCGGCGTCTGCGCCCTGATCGAGGGTCGCCAGATCGCGCTGTTCCGCCCGAGCGAAGCGGCCGAGGTGTTCGCCATCGACAACCGGGACCCCTTCTTCGCCGCCAACGTGTTGTCGCGGGGCATCATCTGCGAACACGAGGGCGAGCTCTGGGTCGCCAGCCCGCTCAAGAAGCAACACTTCCGTCTGAGCGACGGCCACTGCCTCGAAAATGCAGCCATGTCCGTGCAAAGCTATGCAGTCGAAGTGCGCGACCAGCAGGTCTGGGTCGCCGTCTAACACCATGAATATCAGGGCTGCCCGCGGGCGGCCCCTCTAAAGAGAATCAACATGTATACCGACAGCATCAACAAGTGCGCCGCCAACGCGGCCCGCATCAACCGCTTCGAGCGCAGCGACAAGCTCGGCTTCTGGCTCAGCTCCGCCATGGCGGGGGCCTATGTAGGCCTCGGCATCATCCTCATCTTCACCCTGGGCAACCTGGTGGATGCCAGCGTGCGTCCGCTGGTGATGGGAGCCACCTTCGGCATCGCCCTGACCCTGGTGATCATCGCCGGCTCAGAGCTGTTCACCGGCCACACCATGTTCCTCACCTTCGGGGTGAAGGCGGGCAAGATCTCCATGGGGGATCTGCTGCGCATCCTGCCCCAGACCTGGGCCGGCAACCTGCTCGGCTCCATCGCGGTGGCGCTAATCTACTCCTACGGCGGCAGCCTGCTGCCGGACGCGGGCAGCCTGGCCCACAAGGTGGCGCTGGCCAAGACCCAGGCGCCGGCCCTGACCCTGTTCATGAAGGGCGTACTGTGTAACTGGCTGGTCTGCCTCGCCATCTGGATGGCGCTGCGCACCGAGGGCGCGGCCAAGTTCATCGCCATCTGGTGGTGTCTGCTGGCCTTCATCGCCTCCGGCTACGAGCACTCGGTCGCCAACATGACCCTGTTCGCCCTCTCCTGGTTTGGTGCTCACTCAGACGCCTACACCCTGGGCGGCATAGGCCACAACCTGCTGTGGGTGACCCTCGGCAATACCGTCTCCGGCGCCCTCTTCATGGGTCTGGGCTACTGGTATGCCACCCCCAAGGCGGAGCGCCCGGTTGCCGTGACCGAGAACACCGTCAGCCAGACCCAAACAGCCTGATCCGGAGGTCCCATGGACTACTTGCCCATCTTCTGTCGACTCGATAACAAACCCGTGCTGCTGGTCGGCGGCGGCGAAGTGGCGGAGCGCAAGGTGCGCCTGCTGCTGGACGCCGGTGCCCACCTGACGGTGGTGTCTCCCGAGCTCGCCCCCGAGCTGGCGGCCCTTGCCGATGCCGGGACTATCGATTGGCTGGCCGGCGAGTTCGAGCCGGCGCAGCTGGCGGGCAAGTGGCTGGTGGTGGCCGCCACCGACAGGCGCGATGTCAATGCGCTGGTGTACCAGAGCGCGAACCAGGCGGGCATCTTCGCCAACGTGGTGGATGACCCCAAGCGCTCCAGCTTCATCATGCCGTCGATCATCGACAGATCGCCGCTGATGGTGGCCATCTCCTCCGGCGGCAAGGCGCCGGTGCTGGCCCGCCTGCTGCGCGAGAAGCTGGAGGCGCTATTACCCCAGCATCTTGGCGCCGTGGCGGCCTTCGCCGGTGGCCTGCGGGATAGGGTCAAGGCTCGCTTCGCCACCATGGGGGAGCGCCGCCAATTCTGGGAGCGCCTGCTCGGCACCGACCGCCTCGGTCAGGCGCTGGCCCGAGGGGATCAGGCCTCGGCTAATCAGCTGGCCGACGCTCTGTTTGCCGAGGAGGGGGCCAGCCAGGGTGAAGTGATCCTGGTGGGCGCAGGCCCGGGCGATCCCGGTCTGCTCACCCTGCACGCCCTGCGCCAGATGCAGCAGGCGGACGTGGTGGTCCATGACCGTCTGGTCTCCGACGAGGTGATGGCCTTGGTCAGACGGGATGCCAAACGCATCTTCGTCGGCAAGCAGGCGGGCAACCACTGCGTGCCCCAGGAGGGCATCAACCAACTCTTGCTGGAGGAAGCCAGCAAGGGGCTGCGGGTAGTGCGGCTGAAGGGGGGCGACCCCTTCATCTTCGGCCGTGGCGGCGAGGAGCTGGAGACCCTGGTCGGCAGCGGTATCGGCTTTCAGGTGGTGCCGGGGATCACGGCGGCGAGCGGCTGCGCCGCCTACGCCGGCATCCCGCTCACCCACCGGGATCATGCCCAGAGCGTGCGCTTCGTCACCGCCCACGGCAAGGGCGGCACCCAGGATCTGGACTGGCCCCTGCTGGCCCGGGACAAGCAGACCCTGGTGTTCTATATGGGACTCTCAAGCTGCGCCACCATCCGTGAGCAGCTGATGGCCCACGGCAAGGGCGGCGCCACTCCGGTGGCGCTGATCGAGCGCGGCACCCAACCTAGCCAGCGGGTCATCCGCGGCACGCTCGACCAGCTGCCTGAGCTGGCCGTCGGGGTAGAGAGTCCGGCTCTCATCATGGTGGGATCCGTGGTCACCCTGGCCGACCAGCTCGCCTGGTTCGGTCAGACTGGTGCCCCCTCGCAGGCCGCCGCACTGGCCTGAGCCAGCCGTCAGCCTCGCCATTGAGACCGTCACCACCATGGTGGCGGTTTTTTTATCCGCACTTACCGCATTCATGGTCATAACCTCTTGTTTTGAGTCTGGTATCCTATGGGGAAGGTCATCCGGCCAACCGAATTCAGGAATTCTGTTTCATGTCTCTCCCCGTCAAGAACAGCGCCAAGCAGCGTGAACAAGACAGATCGCGCATTCTCACCCTGCTGCTGGCCGATGATGCCCTCACCGACAGCCTGCTGGATCCGCAGACGGTACAGGATGCCGAGCTGCGAGATCAGACCAGCGAGCTGACGCGGCTGGTCAACAGCCTGCCGGCCGCCGACATCGCCGATGCGCTGGAATCCCTGCCGCCGGATGAGCGCCACGTGCTCTGGCAGCAGGTAGACCCGGAGAAACATGGCCAGGTGCTGGTTGAGGCCTCGGAGACTGTGTGGGACAGCCTGATCAGCGGCATGAGCGACAAGGCGCTGCTGCACGCCCTGCGTACCCTGGACATAGACGATCAGATCTATCTGGGCCAATACCTGCCCCGCAACCTGATGGGCCGACTGCTCACCTCCATGGCGCCCCCCCAGCGCGACCAGGTAAGGGAGGTGATCCGCTACGGCAAGCACACGGTCGGCGCCATGATGGACTTCGAGCTCATCACGGTGCGCGCCGAGGTAAGCCTGGCGACCGTGCAGCGCTACCTGCGCCTGCGCGGCAAGATCCCCGTCAACACCGACAAGCTGTTCGTCATCGACAGGCGCAACCGGCTGCAGGGGGAGCTGCCGCTCACCACTGTGCTGCTGCACAAGCCGGCGACCCTGGTCGGCGAGGTGATGGAGCGGGATCCTGTCACCTTCGATCCGGAGGACAACGATGAAGCCGCCGCCCGTACTTTCGAGCGGGACGACCTGGTCTCCGCCGCCGTCATCGACGGCCGCGGCAAGCTGATGGGCCGCCTCACAGTCGCCGAGGTGGTGGATCTGGTGTATGAGGAGAGCGACACGGATCTGCGCCGCATGGGGGGGATCAGCGAAGATGAAGACGTATTCGCGCCTGTCAACAAGGCGGTCAAGACCCGCTGGGCCTGGCTCGCCATCAACCTCTGTACCGCCTTCGTGGCCTCCCGGGTCATAGGCCTGTTCGAGCACACCATATCGCAACTGGTGGCGCTGGCGGCCCTGATGCCAATCGTCGCGGGGATCGGCGGCAACACGGGCAACCAGACCATCACCATGATAGTGCGGGCGCTGGCGCTGCAGCACATACAGGCGGGCAACGTCTCCTTCCTGCTGTGGCGCGAGCTGGGGGTGGCACTGATCAACGGTCTGGTGTGGGGCGGTACCATGGGGCTGGCCACCTATGCCCTCTATCAGGATGCGGCGCTGGGCGCCGTGATGACGCTGGCCATGATGATCAACCTGCTGGTCGCCGCCCTGATGGGGGTCATCATCCCCATGACGATGTCGCGTCTCGGCCGGGATCCGGCGATCGGTGCCAGCGTGATGATCACCGCCATCACGGACACCGGCGGCTTCTTCATCTTCCTCGGGCTGGCGACCCTGTTCCTCATCTAGTAGGGGCGAGTCGTCTCGATGAAAAAGGGAGCCTGCACGGCTCCCTTTTTGCTGTTCCAGGGGTCTGGCCGCTAGACCCGGTACTTGGCCACCGCCTGGTTGAGCAACTTGGCCTGCTCGGTCAGGCCCTGGCTGGACTTGGCATTCTCCTCCGCCATCAGGCTCGACTCCTGGGCTATGTCGCGGATGTTGTTGACGTTGCGGTTCACCTCGTTGGCCACCAGGCTCTGCTGCTCGATGGCCGCGGCTATCTGGGTGCTCATGTCCATGATGTGGGTGACATCCTGGGTGATCTGACCCAGCAGCTCGCCCGCCGTGCTGGCCTGCTCCGAGCTGCTGTTGCCCTGCTCGCGACAGGTCGCCATCATGCCCACTATGCTGCCGGTCTGCTTCTGCAGCGAGCTGATGATGCCGGCTATCTCCTGGGTCGACTTCTGGGTACGGATGGCGAGGCTGCGCACCTCGTCCGCCACCACCGCAAAACCTCGGCCCTGATCCCCAGCCCGCGCCGCCTCGATGGCCGCATTGAGCGCCAGCAGGTTGGTCTGCTCGGCAATGCCGCGGATCACGTCCAGCACGGAGCCTATGGTCTCGCTCTCTTTCTGCAACTGGGCCACCTCCTGAGAGGAGCTCTCCAGATTGCCGGCCAGCGAGCGGATCTGGCGAACCGTGTTCTCGACCGCGGTGCGTCCCTCCATCGCCTTGTTGTTGGTGGCCTGGGCATTGTTGGCGGCCTGCTCTGTGTTGCGGGCTATCTCCTCTATGGTGGAGCCCATCTCGGTGGAGGCCGTCGCCACCATGTCGGTTTCCTGCAACTGGCGTGACGCCCCCTCGCTGGTGCGCCTGACGTTGCTGGAGAGATGATCCGCCGCCTCGGTCAGGGTGTGCACGCTCTGCTTCACATCGCCGATCAGATGGCGAAAGCCCCCCAGCATCACGTCCAGATTGCCTGCCAGCTGGGCCATCTCGTCGGCTCCTTGCAGCTCTATCTTGAGGCGCAGGTCGTTGTCCTGGCGGATGCGGTTGACTGTGTCGTTCACCCGCGAGATGGGCCTGTCTATGCTGCGGCCCAGCAAGATGCTCATGATGCCGATCAGCACTATGATGACGCCGCCGCAGACCAGCATCAGGCTGTTGAGGCGCGAGGTCTGCCGCACCAGTTCGTCGGCTATGTGCTGACCGAGGGCGGTGAAGCCCTGCTCGGTCTGATGCACTAAGTCCCGCATCTGGTTGCGCAGCCCCTCATCCTCTTTCAGCCCCAGCACTTGCATGCCCTCCACCAGGGCGACGAAGTCCTGCCGATACTGCAGGCTGGCCTGTTCCAGCTTGCCGCGATCCGCCTCCGGCAGCCTCGCCAGGCTCTCCTGGAAGCTCTTGTGCAAGGTCTGGAAACGCTCCAGATACTGGATATCGGAGCGCAGCATGAAGTCTTTCTCCGCCCGCCTCAGCTGCAGCATTGTGATGATCAACCCCTGCTGATCCAGCTGCTTGAGCCCCTCCTCGACCTGATGCACAGCCGCCCTCAGACGGCCGTAGAGACCATCTTCCGGCCCCAGCCCTATGGTCTGCTGCTGCGCCACCAGATCGTTGAAGGCCTTGCCATAGGCCCCCATCTGCTGATCCAGCCGGGCCAGCTCGCCGTTCACGGCCCTCAGGTTGTCATCGGCACTCAGGGTCTGGTCCAGCTTGTGAAAATCGGCAAGCCCCTGGTTGAAGCGATCGACGAAGGCCAGATCCTTGCGGATCAGGAAATCCTTCTCGGCCCGCCGCAGGTTCAGCATGGCAATCTCGAGCGCATCCACGTTGCGCTGAGCCTCGGTCAGGTGGCGACTCACCTGGCTGGAGTAGAGAAACAAACCGCTCAGCACCAGCATGGCAATGGCCACCAGCACTGTGTTCAGGATCAACTTATGACGGATCAGCACGATGGACCTCTCACGAACAGGGAATGAACTGCATTGAGCTTATGCAGAAAACGCCATCCCTGTTGTTGTTCAAGGAATATTCATTGAAATGCCAGTCCCACTCCTTATACTGGATCCCACCTGTTTCCAGCCGTGGATTTGACACTATGGAATACAACACTTCAGAACTGTGCGACATCTATCAGGACATGGTGGATGTGCTCGAACCCATGCTCTGCTCCTTCGGCGGCCGCGCCTCTTTCGGCGGCGTCATCACCACAGTCAAATGCTTCGAATCGAATGGTCTGATCCGTGAACTGGTCAAGGAGAACGGCGTCGGCCGCGTGCTGCTGATCGATGGCGGTGGCTCCATGCGCCGTGCCCTGATCGACAGCGAGATCGCCACTACAGCAGCCGAGAACGAGTGGGAAGGCATCGTCTGCTACGGCTGCGTGCGCGAAGTCGACATCCTGGAAGATCTGGATATCGGCATTCAGGCACTGGCCGCCATTCCGGTGGGCGCCGACAGCAAGGACGTGGGGGAGACGGATCTGCCGGTCAACTTCGGTGGCGTCACCTTCCTGCCGGATGATCATCTCTACGCAGACACCACAGGGGTAATCCTCTCCCCTGAGGCGCTCGATATCGAGTAAGCCGCAACCTGAGTTGTGACGATGGGAGCCTTGGCTCCCATTTTTTATGGCTGCAACTTGCTGAAAAAAAAGCAAAAAAAGAGGGCCAGAAGAACTGGCCCTATAACTGGAAGCAATGTGAGCAATGTCGTGCCTTCACAAGAAGTCCATCACGTTGGAACGAATGAAGTCTTTCCCGGAAAACAAGTTAACAATAATCATTCTCATTTAACTAAGCAACTCTTATTTGCCAAACGTGCAAAAAAATTGACCACCGCTGGGGTGGTCAATTGCATCAGGCCTGGCGCGTCGCCGTTTGCAGACCGGCCAATCCGGCCTCACCCACCAGCTTGCGGCTGAGATAACGCAGCAAGACGCCGTAGAGCGGCACAAACAAACCAAGGCTTATCAGCAACTTGAATACATAGTCCACGGTTGCGATCTCGACCCAGTGTTCGGCCATGAAGGGATCCGTGCTGCGCCAGAAGGCGATGCTGAAGAAGGCGATGGTATCCACCAGGTTGCCAAACAGGGTCGAGGCGGCTGGCGCCACCCACCAGGCCCTGAGCAGCCGCAGCCGGTTGAATACCACCACGTCCATGAACTGGCCCACCAGATAGGCCATGAAACTGGCCAGCGCGATACGCGCCACGAACAGATTGAACTCCGCCAGATTGCCCATGCCCTGATAACTGCCCTCGAAGAACAGCACGGAGAGCGCATAGGAAACGGCCAGTGCAGGCAGCATCACGGTCTGGATGATCTTGCGCGCCAGACCGGCACCAAAGATCCGCACCGTCAGATCGGTGGCCAGGAAGATGAACGGGAAGCTGAAGGCACCCCAGGTAGTGTGGAAGCCGAAGATGGTGATCGGCAGCTGCACCAGGTAGTTGCTGCTGGCGATGATCAGGATGTGGAACAACGAGAGGCGCACCAGCGCCGTCTGGTGCTGAGCAGGGGTCAAATGCATATTGTGACCTTTTTGGTTAATGGGGTTAGGGAACCCATACCGCCACCATTGGCGATAATTGAGGGGCGGGATTATACGCCCCCCAACTGATAGTTCAATCTTTATGCTGTTGATTCGACCAGCGGCCATTGTCATCGAAGGGCAAGGTCATGCGCCCCCAAGCAGCCCGTTCAGCCTCTATGCTGGCGACCGAGCCAGAGCAAGACCTCGCGATCGACCGGCTGTACCGCCGTCAGCCAGCAACCGCTATGGTGTTCATACTCCAGCCTGAGCTGGCTGCCTTCAAATTCCAGCAACCAGCCGTGGCGATCGGCGCCCCACTCCCTGTCGAGCAGCCTGAGCTCCCACTCCTGCAGCAAGGCCTCGGCCAGCGCCGGGAAGGTATCCCAGCAGAGCCCGGGGCAATCCAGCATCAGCACGGCCGACTCAATGTCTGTCCGCATTACACGCCAATTCATCTCTCATCCCTCAACTGCTGCAAGAAAGCTCGCCACCGCAATACCACTGGGGAACCGGTGTCGCCAGGTCGTCATACTCGGGTTGTTCGTCATAGGGGTGCTGCAAGGCCGCAAACAACCGCTCGAACGGAGTCATATCCCCCGCCTCGGCGGCATCTATCGCCTGCTGGGCCAGGGCATTGCGCAGCACATACTTGGGATTGACGGCGTCCATCTGCCGCTTGCGGGCGGCATCCTCGCTTCCCTCCCGCACCAGTCGCGCCCGATAGAGAGCAAGCCACTGCTGCCAGAGCCCAGGATCCGGCAGCAGTGCCAACAGGGAGGCGGGCAAATCCCCCTGCTGAGTAACCTCACCCAGCCGGCGCAGGAAGAGGTGATAGTCCACTCCCTGGCTCGCCAGCAGCCGGAACAGCTCGCGGAACAGCGTCGGATCGTCGTCTTCCCACACCGCCAGCCCGAGCCTGGCGCGCATCAGTTCGGAGTAGTGCAGCATCAGCTGATGTTCATACTGGGCCAGCGCGGCGGCCAGGGCCTCGCCGTCCACATGGTCCGCCAGCGCCTGCGCCAGCTTCTGCAGGTTCCAGTAACCCACCGCCGGCTGCTGATCCAGCGCGTAGCGGCCACCCGGATCCGAGTGATTGCAGACAAAGTCCGGCACATAGGCATCGATGAAACCGTAGGGACCGTAATCCAGGGTCAGCCCGAGCAGCGACATGTTGTCGGTGTTCATCACGCCATGGCAGAAACCGGCGGCCTGCCACTTGGCGATGAGCCGCGCGGTGCGCCGCACCACCTCGGCAAACAGTTCGGCCCCGTTGTTCAGCTCGGGGAAGTGGTGACGCAGCAGATAGTCGATGAGCAGCGGTATCTTCTCTCCCTGCCCGCTCCAGGCGAAATATTCGATATGACCGAAACGCAGGTGGCTCGGGGCTGTGCGCAGCACTGTCGCCCCGCGTTCTTCCTGTTCCCGGTAGACAGGCTCCTGGCTGCCAACCAGCACCAGCGCCCGGGTGGTGGGAATGCCGAGGGCATGCAGCGCCTCGGAGGCGAGATACTCGCGGATGCTGGAGCGCAGCACGGCACGGCCGTCACCGAAGCGGGAGAAGGGGGTCTTGCCCGCCCCTTTCAGATGCAGATCCCAGCCCTGACCATCCGGTGCCAGCTGCTCCCCCAGCAGCAGCGCACGGCCATCGCCGAGCCGCGGGCTGTAACCACCGAACTGATGACCCGCATAGACCTGGGCCACCGGCTGCATGCCGGGCAGCGGCTGGCCCAGACCACAGCAGGCAAGCCAGTCTGTTGCGCCGACATCGCCCAGTCCCAGCTCGTTCAGCAGGCCGTGGTTGAGGTGCAGCAAGCTGGGCTCGCGCAGCGGCTGGGGGGCCACGGGCTCACAGGCCCAGGGCAGTTCGGTGGCGAAAGTGTTGATCAGCTTCATGGTAGTGCGATTCGTCCCTGCGTATGCTCGTGTCACTCTTTATACCGCCGTCGGCCGAGTTCGGCTAACAGGTGATCGCGCTATTTCATTTCAAGGAGAAGAAGATGCAAAGATGGTTGGGCGCTCTGCCCCTGCTGATGTTGTTGTGGGGACAGGCCCAGGCGGCCGATATCGAGGCGGGCAAGGCCAAGGCGGCGGTCTGCTCCGCCTGCCATGGGGTCGAGGGCAAGGCACTGCTCCCCAACTATCCCCATCTGGCCGGCCAGAATGCCGCCTATCTGGTGAAGCAGTTGAAAGCCTTCAAGGAGGGCAGTCGCAAGGAACCCCTGATGCTGCCCTTCATGGCGCCGCTCACCGAGGCCGACATGGAGAACCTGGCGGCCTATTACGCCAGCTTGAAATAACCTCTCGGCGCCCGGCGGACGGGCGCCCCACTCCTGACGTGCCCTCATCCAGGAGTGCACCTGCTGCGGTCGATTAGGCTTCGCTAATCGACCCTAGCGACGGCAGTAGTCGATGATAAGGTCCATAAAGGCTTCACCGAAGCGCTCCAGCTTGCGATGCCCGACGCCATTGACCGCCAGCATCTCCGCCTCGGTCATCGGCATCAGTTGCGCCATCTCCACCAGGGTCGCGTCGTTGAACACCACGTAGGGTGGCACCTCTTCATCCTCGGCAATCTGTTTGCGCAGGCCGCGCAGCTCCTTGAACAGCCGCTTGTCGTAGTTGGCGTTGTCCAGCAGGCCGTTGCGCTTCTCCTTGCGACTGGAGATGGGCTGCAGCCGTGGCACCGCCAGTTCCAGCTTCATCTCGCCACGCAGCACGGGGCGGGACGCCTCGGTCAGCTGCAGCACCAGATTGCGGGTGATGTTCTGGGTCAGCAGCCCCTTGTGGATCAGCTGGCGGATCACGCTCATCCAGTACTCGTGGCTCTGATCCTTGCCGATGCCGTAGGTCGACAGCTTGTCGTGGCCATGATCCTTGATGCGCTGGTTCAGCGACCCGCGCAGCACCTCCACCACGTAACCCACCCCGAAGTTCTGACCCACCCGCCAGACGCAGGAGAGCGCCTTCTGGGCATCCTCGGTGCCGTCGTAGCTCTTGGGCGGATCCAGACAGATGTCGCAGTTGCCACACGGCTTGTCGTTGTATTCACCGAAGTAGTTGAGCAGCACCTGGCGACGGCAGGTCTGCGCCTCGGCAAAGGCGGCCATCACGTTGAGCTTGTACTGCTCAACCTGCAACTGCTGGGGGTTTTCTATGTTGTCGAGCAGGCGGCGCACCCGGCCTATGTCGGCGGGATCGTACAGCAGCAGCGCCTCGGCCGGGGTGCCATCGCGGCCGGCCCGGCCCGTCTCCTGATAGTAGGACTCGATGTTCTTGGGGATGTCGTAGTGCACCACGAAGCGTACGTTCGGCTTGTCGATCCCCATGCCGAACGCCACGGTCGCCACCACTATCTCTATGTCATCCTTGAGGAAGGCATCCTGGGTCTGCTGGCGCTGGGCCAGAGGCAGACCGGCGTGGTAGGGCGCGGCCTTGCTGCCGTGACGGGAGAGACGCTCGGCCACCTCCTCCACCCGATTGCGACTGGAGCAGTAGACGATGCCGCAGTTGCCCTTCTGGCTCTGCACATAGCGCAGCAACTGCTCCGCCGCCTTGAACTTCTCCACCAGGCTGTAGCGGATATTGGGCCTGTCGAAGCTGGCGGTATGGATGAAGGGATCATTGAGCTCCAACCGGTGCAGCATATCGCTGCGGGTCGCCTCGTCGGCGGTGGCGGTGAGCGCCACCACGGGCACCTGGGGGAACCACTGCTTGAGCCGTCCGAGCGCCGCGTATTCCGGCCGGAAATCGTGACCCCACTGGGAGACGCAGTGGGCCTCGTCGATGGCAAACAGGCCGAGCGGCAGCTCTGCCAGCCGATCCATGAACTCGTGCTGCAACAAGCGCTCGGGGGAGACGTAGAGCAGCTTGATCTCGCCGCGACGCATGGCGGCAAAGTTCTGGATCATCTCCTCCCGGCTCAGGGCCGAGTTGATGTAGATGGCCGCCACACCGTTGGCGCGCAGGCTGTCGACCTGATCCTTCATCAGCGAGATAAGCGGGGAGACCACCACGCCCAGCCCGGGTCGCAGCAGCGCCGGGATCTGGAAGCAGAGTGATTTGCCGCCACCTGTGGGCTTGAGCACCATGGCATCGCGTCCCGCCACTATCTGCTCGATGATCTCCAGCTGGCCCGGCCGAAATTGCTGGTAGCCGAATACCGCCTGCAGCAAGGCAAGTGGTGTATCGGGCAAGGTTTCGGCAATGACGGTCATGGGCTCTCCTTTGGGGTCGCCATTCTAAAGCAGCCGCCGCTCACAATAAACCTGCCATTGCGACTGTTAAGGAAGTGTTGCAGACTGGCTGGAGTTTTTACTCGGCTTTGATGACAGGGATCGGTATCAGAGAATGAAACACATGCTGAAGAAGATGGCGCTCAGTGGCATTGCCAACCTGTTCGCCGAGCGGATGCCGTTCAACAAGCTGATTGGCATGCAGGTGACCCACTACGACTTCGAGAAGGTGGAGTTGCGCATCAAGATGGATGACAAGCTGATCGGCAACCCCTTCCACAACATCTTGCACGGCGGCGTCACCGCCAGCCTGCTGGATGTGGCCGGCGGCATGATAGTCGCCGCCTCCTGCATCGACGAGCTGGAAGACTTCTCCCCCAACTACCTCAAGGAGCGCTTCTCCCGCCTCGGCACCATAGATCTGCGGGTGGACTACCTGCGCCCGGGCCGCGGCAACGAGTTCATCGCCACCGCCCACATCATCCGCGCCGGCAGCAAGGTTGCCGTCGCCCGGATGGAGCTGCACAACGAAGAGGGCACCCACATCGCCTTCGGTACCGGCACCTATCTGGTGGGCTGACTCACCCATTGCATAAAAACCACGCTGCTAATCTGATTTTAATCATTAGAATCCTTACCCCCTCTGCCGCCCGCGGGTCCATACTGAAATTCGGGATTGTGTGCAGAGGGAGGATTGCAGGCGATGAGTGCGAAACTGGCCACCAAACCATCCAGAGCCTTGTTGACACAGCTCGAGTCCATGCTCGACGAGGTGCAGACACCCGAGTGTCGCCACTGGCTGGAACAGGAGCTTGAGGGATACTCTCTCTGTTCGCCCCTGCCCTGGTATCGCATCGTAGCCTGTCGGCAACGCGGTCACTTCTTGGATCTGAAGACGGGAAAATATTTGACCTGTCATATCAACAGTCAAACGCTAAGCCAACGCGATCTGGCCCAGATTCAGTTCATCTATGCCCGTGAACCCGCCGCCCATTATCTACTGCAACGCAATTCCGGTATTGAACCCTGGCCAGAGCAGCTGCTGGAAGATTATCAGGAGCAGTTGATCCCCGGCCATTTATGCCTGCAAGCCTGGCATGAGCCCGTGTCTTCATTACGTTCACAACTGATGGAGGGAATCGAACATTTCATTAGTGAGTACCCCAAGCACGCGGCCTTGCAACCTCAACACAGCTTCAAGGCATTGCGGCATCAGCACTGGCATATCTGAGTAAGCGCCTGGCGCGCAAGGAGGGCACCATAGACAAGACCCATAGCGAGATTGCCACAATCTAGAGTGCCGGAGTCAGGATCAGACTCCACCCTGGGCCACCGAGCGGTGGCCCTTTTAATGTCTGCGCACCACGACGGCAGCCGGATAGATGAGCAAGAAAGCCGCAGCGGCATAGATATGCCACCACCAGCAACCAGCAACCAGCAACCAGCAACCAGCAACCAGCAACCAGCAACCAGCAGGATATTCCGTACCGGGATCGGCAAAATCCAGATGCGAAAAGGCCGCTCATTGAGCGGCCTTTTCTAAAATGGTCGGTGTGAGAGGATTCGAACCTCCGACCCCTTCGTCCCGAACGAAGTGCGCTACCAAGCTGCGCTACACACCGATGTCTGCGGGGCGAGAATTTACCTAATGCCCCGACATGACACAAGCCTTTTTTGTGTTTTAAGGGAAAAAAATGACCGTTCGTTCAACTATTCAGCGCTTTGGCTCCGGGTTCACAGAAAGGGCGCAGGGACGTGACATTTTTCCAACCCATCCTAGGGAAGCTGAAATTCGGCCGGCCCCAGCAAGCGGCGACGCCAGTCGGCTACCACCCCATGTTCCAGCCAGTTGGCCGCATGCTGGCGCCAATTGGGAGAGAGCGCCGGATTCTCCAGCAGCAACAGCAGATCCGTTTCGTCCCGTAGTTGGTTGAACAGGATATCGGCGGTGCGTTTCACCGTCAGGGCGGGATAGGGCCTGTCGACCAGCGCCATCGTCTCCTGCGGTGCGACCCTCCCCTCCTCCAGCACCCGTAACAGCCAGCCACAACGGCCATTGAGCTGCATCACCTGTGACATCTGGCCATAACCGAAACGCTGGTTGAGTTTGAAACATGGGGATCTCGGCTGGCTTATCTGGATCAACGCCTCACCGAGTCGATAGACATCGCCGATACAGGCCTCAACCTCGGTCAGCCCGAGACCGGACAGGTTCTCGCCAAAGGCGGCGGGTTGCCAGGGCGTGCGAGGTGCGGCAAGGCCCAGCGCCGTTTGCCAGTTGTGCCACCAGGGGTAGTGATCGGCGGGATAGTAGTGCAGTGAGCGATCCGGGCCGCCATGATGGCGCAGGTCGCTCTGTTCATCTCCCTCCAGGCCAGAAAAACTGCACCACAGGGGATTGCTTGCCACATGCTTGTCGATGGCACTGACGAGCGCGGGAGCCAGTTCGGCATTCATCTCGGCGCTCTGGCCGATAAAAAGGGAGATCCGCATTCCATTCTCCTGGCGGATGAGAGAATGCGGATCTTAGGGGCTGTTGACGCTGCGGCGCAAGCCGTGTTGCGGCGTCAACAGCCCTGGGGTCAGGCGACGGCCTGCATCTGGGTGGTCATGGCGATCTCGGCACGACGACGTTTCTCTGCCTTGGCCATCAGATACCAGCTGCCAAAGGTGAACAGTGACACCGACAGCAGGATCAGGCTGGCCACCGCGTTGATCTCGGGTTTCACGCCGAGCCGCACCGCCGAGAAGACTTCCATCGGCAAGGTAGTGGCACCCGGGCCAGAGACAAAGCTCGCCAGCACCAGATCATCCAGCGACAGGGCGAACGACATCATGCCGCCCGCCGCCAGCGAGGGGGCTATCATGGGGATGGTGATCAGGAAGAACACCTTCCAGGGTTTGGCCCCCAGATCCATGGCCGCCTCCTCGATGGAGAGATCCAGCTCCCGCAGGCGCGCCGACACCACGATCGCCACATAGGCGGTACAGAAGGTGGTGTGGGCGATCCAGATGGTCACCATGCCCCGCTCGGCAGGCCAACCCACCAGCTGGGCCATGGCCACAAACAGCAGCAGCAGCGACAGACCCGTGATCACCTCGGGCATCACCAGGGGTGCCGTCACCAGTCCACCGAACAGGGTGCGGCCACGGAAGTGCGGGATCCGGGTCAGCACGAAGGCCGCCACAGTCCCCAGCGCCACGGCGGCAACCGCCGTGTAGAGCGCAATCTCCAGCGAGCGCAGCACAGAGCCTATCAGCTGCTTGTTGTCGAGCAGGCCGAAATACCACTTGAGCGACCAGCCACCCCATACAGTCACCAGCTTGGAGGCGTTGAAGGAGTAGATCACCATGATGACCATGGGCAAGTAGATAAACAGCAGCCCCAGCCACAACATCAGCTTGGCAAAACCGAAACGCTTCATACCTTGCCCTCCAATTCCTTCGCCTGGTTGCGGTTGAACAGGATAATCGGGACTATCAGCACCGCCAGCATCACCACCGCCAGGGCAGACGCCACCGGCCAGTCGCGGTTGTTGAAGAACTCCTGCCACAGTACCTTGCCGATCATCAGGGTCTCGGGGCCGCCAAGCAGTTCCGGGATCACGAACTCGCCCACCACGGGAATAAACACCAGCATACAGCCGGCTATGATGCCGTTCTTGGAGAGCGGCACAGTGATCCGCCAGAAGCGGGTCAGGTTGCGGGCACCGAGATCGGAGGCCGCCTCCAGCAGACTCTGGTCATGCTTGACCAGGTTGGCGTAGAGCGGCAGCACCATGAACGGCAGGTAGGAGTAAACTATGCCGATATAGACCGCCAGATTGGTGTTGAGTATGGTCAGCGGCTCGTCAATCAGGCCAATGCCCATCAGCAGGCTGTTGAGCAGGCCGTTGTTGCTGAGGATCCCCATCCAGGCGTAAACCCGGATCAAAATCGCGGTCCAGGTTGGCATCATGATGAGCAGCAGCAGAACGGTCTGGGTCTCCTTGTTGGCCCGCGCGATGGAGTAGGCCATGGGATAGCCGATCAGCAGACAGAGAATGGTGCTGATGAAGGCCATCTTGAGGGAGCCCAGATAGGCCGCTATGTAGAGCTCATCCTCCTGCAGCAGCAGGTAGTTGCCCATGTTGAGCAAGATGGTGAGCTGATTGTCGGCCCAGCTCACCACGTCCGTGTAGGGCGGGATGGCCACGTCCGCTTCGGCGAAGCTGATCTTCACCACTATGATGAAGGGCAGCAGGAAGAAGAGGAACAGCCAGAAGAAGGGCACGCCGATCACCAGCTGGCGCCCGCCCAGTCGCTTCAGTCGTCTCAATGCCTTCATGATTGCAACACCACGCCGCTGTCATCTTCCCAATAGAGGAACACCTGGTCATCCCAGGTCGGCCGCTTGCCGTGGCGTTCGGCGTTGGCGATGAAGGCCTGCACGATTTTGCCCGAAGGCAGCTGGATATGATAAACCGAGTGACCGCCCAGATAGGCGATGTCATAGACCTCACCCTTGGTCCAGTTGAAATCGGGGTGCTCGATCTCGGTCGGTTTCTGGGTGCTCATCAAGAGTTTTTCCGGCCGCAGGGCGTAGGTGACCTTCTTGTTCTCGGCGCGGGAGCTGATGCCGTGGCCCACGTAGATGGGCTGCTCCAGATCGGCGCAGGCGATGGTGGCGTGGTCCTGTTCATCCTCCACCAGCAGGCCGTCAAACAGGTTGACGTTGCCGATGAACTCGCACACCAGCCGGCTGGCCGGGGTCTCGTAGATGTCCATGGGGCTGCCGATCTGCTCGATACAGCCCAGGTGCATGATGGCAATCCGCTCGGCCATGGTCATGGCCTCTTCCTGATCGTGGGTCACCATGACACAGGTCACGCCGACCCGCTCTATGATCTCCACCAGCTCGAGCTGCATCCTGGAACGCAGCTTCTTGTCCAGCGCCCCCATGGGTTCGTCCAGCAGCAACAGCTTGGGACGCTTGGCCAGCGAGCGGGCCAGTGCCACCCGCTGGCGCTGGCCACCGGAGAGCTGGTGCGGTTTGCGGCGCGCATACTGGGTCATCTGCACCAGCTTGAGCATCTCCTCGACCTGCGCATCGATCTCGGCCTTGGGCAGGCCATCCTGCTTGAGGCCGAAGGCAATGTTCTGCGCCACCGTCATGTGGGGGAACAGGGCGTAGGACTGGAACATCATGTTGATGGGACGTTCATAGGGCGGCATGTCGGTGATGTCGACGCCATCAAGGAACAGGCGTCCCTCGGTGGGACGCTCGAATCCCGCCAGCATCCGCAGCAGAGTCGACTTGCCGGAACCCGAGCCCCCCAGCAGGGCGAAGATTTCACCCTTGTGGATGTTGAGTGACACGTTGTCGACCGCCAGCGTTTCATCGAACTGCTTGCTTACCCTGTCAATCTTCACCAGCACTTCTTTGCGCTGCTGGTTGCCCTCGAGGGCTTTCTTGTAGGCACTGGAGGCTATCGCCATTACCAAACTCCCAAACGTGATACCGGCCTGGGCCGATCCATAAAACAGTCTGGCGCCCCAGGACGGGCGCCAAGGTTAGGTTCCGGACTTGATCTTGGTCCAACTCCGGGTGATCAGACGCTGCACCGCACGGGGATGTGCCTGCTGCACATACAGCCGTTCCAGCACCGCCTGGGGTGGATAGACGGACTCATCATCACGCACGTTCTCGTCCATGTACTCTCCCGCCTTGGCATTGGGATTCGCATAGCCCACATGGTTGCTGACCTTGGCGATCACTTCGGGCTGGAGTACGTAGTTGATCAGGGCGTGCGCCTCTTTCACATTGGTGGCATCCGCCGGGATCGCCATCATGTCGAACCAGAGGTTGCCCCCCTCTTTCGGGATGTTGTAGGCAATCTTGATCCCCTTGCCCGCCTCGTCGGCACGGGCCGCCGCCTGCAGGATGTCGCCGGAAAAACCGGCCGCCACGCAGATATCGCCATTGGCCAGATCGCCTATGTACTTTGAGGAGTGGAAGTAGGCCACATAGGGTCGCACCTTGAGCAACTGGCTCTCGGCACGCTTGAGATCGGCCGGATCCTGGCTGTTGGGGTCGAGCCCCAGGTAGTTGAGCGCCGCCGGGATCATCTCGTCGGCCGAGTCGAGGAAGGCGACGCCACAACGGGCCAGCTTCTGCATGTTTTCCGGTTCGAAGATCATGGCCCAGGAGTCAATCTTGTCGACTCCCAGCACGGCCTTGACCTTGTCGACGTTGTAGCCGATGCCGTTGGTGCCCCACAGGTAGGGCACGGCGTACTGGTGACCCGGATCCACCTTGTCGAGCTGCTTGAGCAGCACGGGATCCAGATTGGTCAAATTGGGCAGCAGGGCAGGATCCAGCTTCTGGAACGCGCCGGCCTTGATCTGCTTGGCCAGGAAATTGTTGGAAGGCACCACCAGATCGTAACCGGTGCGTCCGGTCAGCAGCTTGCCTTCCAGGGTCTCATTGGAATCAAACACATCGTAGACGGTCTGGATCCCGGTTGCCTGCTGGAAGTCACTTAGGGTGGTCTCGCCGATATAATCGGACCAATTGTAAAAATGAACCACAGGGGCTGCCTGGGCCATGTTTGCCAACCCCAGCGCCAGGGCCATAGTCACTATCTTGGTTGTGTGCACGTATCTCAGTCCTCATGTTTTTGGTATGCCAGCTGCGCATCCATACGCGCCGTTCAACCTGTCGGGTTGTCACCACCCTCCCGGCCGAACTGCGGACCGGGAGGGGCACTCATCACTTACTTGCCTGACTTGATCTTGGTCCAGCTGCGGGTCATCAGACGCTGCACCTTGGCCGGCAGGTCCGGGAAGGTGTAGATCTTCTTGAGCGTCTCAGCGTTCGGGTAGATACCCGGATCGGTACGGATAGGCTCATCCACCAGCGGAGTCGCCGCTTTGTTGCCATTCGGGAACTGCACCACGTTGGTGATGTTGGCGATCACTTCCGGCTTCATCAGGTAGTTGATGAAGATGTGGGCGGATTCGACGTTCTTGGCATCGGCCGGGATGGCCAGCATGTCAAAGAAGCTGCCTGCCCCCTCTTTCGGAATGGTGTAGGTCAGGGTTACGCCGTTTTTGGCCTCCGCCGCCCGTGCCTTGGACTGCTGCAAGTCACCCGAGTAACCAACCGCGACGCACAGGTTGCCGTTGGCCAGATCCGAGATGTACTTGGAAGAGTGGAAATAGGCGGTATAGGGGCGGATGGAGAGGAACAATGCCTCTGCCTTCTTCAACTCGTCCGGCTTCTGGCTATCCGGCTTGAAACCCAGATATTGCAGGGCAGCCGGCAGCATTTCGGTCGGTGAGTCGAGGAAAGAGACACCACACTCCTTCAGCTTGGCCATGTTCTCCGGTTTGAACACCAGATCCCAGGAGTCCACAGGCGCGTCCTTGCCCAGCACGGCCTTCACCTTCTCGGCGTTGTAGGCGTAGCCAATGGTGCCCCACATGTAAGGAATGGAGTACTGGTTACCCGGGTCGCTCGGCTCGAGCGCCTTCAACAGGTCGACATCCATATTTTGCCAATTGGAGAGTTTGGACTTGTCCAGCTTCTGGAACACGCCCGCCTTGATCTGCTTGGCCAGGAAAGGGTTGGATGGCACGACTATGTCGTAACCCGAACTGCCCGCCAGCAACTTGGCTTCCAGCACCTCGTTGCTGTCGAACACATCGTATACCACCTTGATGCCCGTCTCTTTCTGGAAGTTTTCCAGGGTATCCGGCGCGATATAGTCGCTCCAGTTGTAGACGTGCAACACCTTGTCCTCGGCCATCGCCCCGGTACTCATCATGACCAGCGCCACAGAAGCGGCAATCATTCCCGTTTTGAAAGACATCGTCCTTGTCTCCTAAGCAAATTGTATGCGTAAGCCAACCTGCCCGGCACTCGCCTACCCTTTCAGCTTTGCAGCCGTCAGGTCCAGACTGAGCCTGGCCAGATTGACCAATTCATCCACCTGTTCCTCGGTGATCACCAAGGGGGGCGATATGATCATGGTATCGCCGACAGCCCTCATCACCAAGCCATTGTTAAAGCAGAACTCCCGACAGGTCATACCGGCCTGCAGCCCAGCCGGGAAGCGGCTGTTGGTCTGTTTGTCCTGCACTATTTCCAGCGCGGCCACCAGGCCTTTGCCACGGGTTTCGCCCACTAGCGGATGGTCCGCCAGCTCCGCCCAGCGGCGCTGCAAATAGGGGCCGATGTTATCATGAATTCGCTTAACTATGCTTTCGTTTTGCATAAGAGTAATGTTGGCGATGGCAACGGCGCAGGCCACCGGATGGCCGGAGTAGGTAAAGCCGTGGTTGAATTCCCCCCCCTCCTCTACCAGCACCCTGGCGACCCTGTCGCCCACCATCACGGCCCCCATCGGCAGATAGCCGGAGGTGATCCCCTTGGCCAGACACATGAGGTCCGGCTTGATGCCAAACCCTTCGCTGGCGAACCAGTGACCGGTACGGCCGAAACCGCAGATCACCTCGTCGGCGATAAGCAGGATGCCGTAGTGATCGCAGATGCGCTGGATCTCGGGCCAGTAGCTGTCGGGCGGAATGATGACGCCGCCGGCGCCCTGGATGGGCTCGCCGATGAAGGCGGCGACCTTGTCCACTCCCAGCTCCAGTATCTTCTGCTCCAGCTGGCGGGCGCGCTCCAGACCGAACTCGTGGGCACTCATCCCCTGGCCCTCACCGAAGTGGTAGGGCTGATCAATGTGCACTATGCCGGGAATGGGCAGGCCACCCTGGGCATGCATGCCCTTCATGCCGCCCAGGCTGGCACCCGCCACCGTCGAGCCGTGGTAGGCGTTGTGGCGACTGATGATCACCTGCTTGTCCGGCTGCCCCTTGCTGGCCCAGTAGTGGCGCACCATGCGCAGCACTGTATCGTTGCACTCTGAGCCCGAGCCGGTGAAGAAGACGTGATTGAGATGGGAGGGGGTGATCTCGGCCAGCAGGGTCGCCAGCTCGGCCGCAGGCGGATGGCTGGTCTGGAAGAAGAGGTTGTAGTAGGGCAGTTGCTGCATCTGTTTGGTGGCGGCATCCACCAGCTCTTGTCGGCCGTAGCCCATGTTGACGCACCAGAGGCCCGCCATCCCGTCCAGGATGCGCTTGCCTTCGGAGTCTTCCAGATAGATGCCTTCGGCCTTGGTGATGATGCGGCTGCCCTTCTTGTTGAGCGCCTGAAAATCGGTAAAGGGGTGCAGGTGGTGGCTGGCATCCAGCTGTTGCCACTCACGTGTGGTCTGCTTCATTGCTTGCTCCTCGGTTCCTTCGATTTAAGCGAGAGTCTGTCGTCAATCGGTGAGGGCGGCTGGCGCACTCACGGTCACTTCCACTCACGGGCCGTGTGTTGATTCGATATGAGCAGGAGAGGCCGTCATTGGCCTCCCCGTATCTGGGCGGCGCGTGGCAAGCACGCAGCCGGATCACACGTTCAGCAGCAGGAACTCCCGCTCCCAGCGGCTGATCACCCCGAAGTAGGTCTCGTACTCCTTGCGCTTGACCGCCACGAAGGCACGAATGAAGCGCTCGCCCAGCATCTCCTTGATGGGCTCGCACTGTTCCAGGTGACTCAGAGCCTCCTCCAGCGAGCGGGGCAGGCTGTAGGGCAGGTCATAGGCACTCGACTTCATCTCCTGCATCGGCTCCAGCTTCTCCATCATGCCGAGGTAGCCGCAGGCCAGGGTGGCGGCCAGGGCCAGATACGGATTGGCATCGGCCCCGGCGAAGCGGTTTTCGACACGGCGCGCACCGGCTTCGGAGAAGGGCACGCGCAGGCCGCAGGTGCGGTTTTCCACCCCCCACTGCACGTTGCGCGGCGCGCTCTCGCCGAAGGTGAGGCGACGGTAGGAGTTGACGTTCGGTGCCAGCAGGGCGGTCACCGCCGGGGTGTACTTCTGCAGCCCCGCGATGAAGTGCATGAACTGCTCGGTGTTGCCGCCATTTTCCGTGCCGAACAGGTTGCGACCGTTCACATCTTCCAGGCTCTGGTGGATGTGCATGGCGGAGCCCGGCTCGTCGCTCATCGGCTTGGCCATGAAGGTGGCATAGATGCCGTGCTTGTGGGCTGCCTCACGCATGGTGCGCTTGAACAGGAACACCTGATCCGCCAGATCGATGGCATCGCCGTGCAGGAAGTTGATCTCCATCTGGGCGGCGCCGGATTCGTGGATCAGAGTGTCCACTTCCAGCTCCTGCGCCTCGCAGTAGTCGTACATGTCCTCGAAGATGGGGTCGAATTCGTTGACCGCATCGATACTGAACGACTGGCGGGCCGTTTCGGGACGGCCATTGCGGCCAACGGGCGGCACCAGCGGATAGTCGGGGTCTTCGTTGCGCTTGACCAAGTAGAACTCCAGCTCGGGCGCCACCACCGGCTTCCAGCCCTGTTTCTCATAAAATGACAGGACCCGACGCAGCACGGAGCGCGGCGCTATGTCGATCAGCTTGCCATTGATGTCGAAACAGTCGTGGATCACCTGAGCGGTCGGCTCCAGCGCCCAGGGCACGAAACGAATGGTGTTGGGGTCCGGGTAGAGCTGCATGTCCCGCTCCAGCGGGTCTATCATGCTGTCGTCATCCGGGTACTCGCCGGTCACCGTCTGGGTGAAGATGACCTCGGGCAGCCGCATGCCCCCTTCGCGCAAAAATTTGTTGGCTGGAATGATCTTGCCTCGGGCATTACCGGTGAAATCCGGAAACAGGCACTCCACTTCCGTGATGCGATTGCTCTCCATCCAGCCCTTGATACTGTCCATGTTAAACCCCGACTTTACGATTGCCATTGGCAAGGGTGTCTACTATATGGAACACCCTTGTTATCAAATTGTAATCAACACCACCATAAAAGCCCGCCGTTATGGCCAATGTCAAGCGGTGGTGTTTAAAAAACTATAAATAACGGTGCATATAATGACCACGGCGGCACCAAATACTAAACACCCTAGTGCCCTCAAAGCTCACTGCAATCCCGGTGCCAACGAGGGGGCCTGATCCCCCATGTTCTCAGTCAGACCCTGTCCGAATCGGGTCATTTTTTTGCAAAGGCGCACAATCCTTGCCCTATTTGCTTTGCATGCCTGCATTTTTTTGGTACAAGGCCCGCCCTGATTTGCACTCTCCTGCTTGGATTTGGTGCAAATGCAGGACACAGGGCTTGGTCTGCAGGCAGACAGCCCCCATAAACAGGGATAATTGGGTTAGTAACTGACTGGTAGTAAACCGTATGTGTGATTTCATGACTAAAGACCAACTGGCCTTTTACAAGGGGCAGATCGAGCGCCAGATCCTCGAACTCGAGGATCGCCTCAACTCCCAGGCCAGCCAGGCCATCGCCACCGATACCAACGAGATGGCAGATGAAATTGACCGTGCCAGTATCGAGGAAGCCCGTCGTCTGGAGCTGAACCGCATCGAGCATGACAAGCTGCATCTGCGCAAGCTGAGAGGGGCGTTGAAGCGTATCGGCGAAGGAGAGTTCGGTTACTGCGAATCCTGCGGTGACGAGATCTCCCTCAAGCGACTGCAGGCTCGACCTGAGTCCCGCTTCTGCGTCGAATGCCAGAGTACCAAGGAGTTCAACGATACCCACGTGTATCGTCGCGTCGCCTGATTCTGCGAAGAGCCGTCACTGGCCGGTCGCGATAAGTCGTCGGCAAAGTGCAGCGCAGGAACCGGCGTTCATGTTGATAAATGCGGACCAAAAGCTGCACGTGAGCCCTGATCACGGCGTCGCACAAGAGAGTGACAACTTCTGTTAGACTCCGGGCAAGCCCGGAATCTACAGGAGAGCAGAGAGTGAAATGGTTCCTCAAACTGTGCTTGTGTCTGCCGTTGCTGGCACAAGCACAGACCCTCACGGTCAAGGTCCCCAGCCGACCGATCAACGATCTCGACAAGGAATACCAGCTCAAGCTGCTGGAACTGGCGCTGACCCATTCCGGACAGCCATTTCGCATCCAGCAGGTGGAGCTCAACCTCAACCAATACAGCCTGCAGCAACAGCTGAGCAAGGGCCAAACCATCAATGTGTTCTGGATGGGCACCTCCAGCGCACTCGAGTCCTCCCTCATCGCCGTCCCCATCCCGCTATTTCGCGGTCTGGAAGGGCTGCGCCTCTCCTTCATCCACAGCGACGCCCAGGAGAAGTTCAATCAGGTCAACTCGCTGGCCGATCTCAAGCGACTGAAGGCGGCCCAGGGGGTCGGCTGGGCCGACAACAAGATCCTGGAAAATGCCGGCATTCCCACCTATTCCGGGCGCTACAACAACCTGTTTCGCCTGATCAACGACGGCGACAAACTCGACTTTTTCCCGCGCAATCTGGTGGAGATCTTCGCCGAACGCAGCGAACTGGTGGCACAATATCCCAATCTGGTGATAGATCAGCACCTGCTGATCCGCTATCCCTTTGCCGAGTTCTTCTTCGTCAGCCCCGAGTCTCCCAAGCTGGCCAAGGCGATCCAGACCGGACTGGAACGAGCCTATGCCGATGGCAGCTTCATGACCTTCTTCCGTGAGAACCCCAAGATCCGTGAGGCCCTCGCCAGCGCCAATCTGAACCAGCGGGTCACCATTTCGCTGCCCAATCCGGACATGACCCCCTTGCTCAGGGGTATTCCGGCCCAATATTGGGATTATCCCCCCCAATAATGGGCTCCGGGGCCGTGGGGATTATCCACCGCAGTATGGAGCCCCGGCCTCAGCATTGGGATTACCCGGCGCAGCGACATAGCTCAAGCCGCCCGGGCAGGAAACGCAGAGGCGATGGCAGGGCTGGCAAGGGACACGCCAGCCAGCAGAGGTTTCAACCCGCAGCACCAGGGAGGTGCCATGAAACGACTCGATGAATGGTTCAGCGACTACGGCCAGAGCCACCAGCACCCCGTCAATGTGGCAATCCACAAGCTGGCAGTGCCCGGCATCTATCTCTGTTCGCTGGCGCTGCTCTGGTGTCTGCCAACCGGCCCGCTGCCGCCCTCGCTCAACTGGGCGGCGCTGGCGGCCATCCCTGTGCTGGCCTTCTATCTGCGGCTGTCGTTCCCCCTGTTTGTGGGGATGGCAGTGCTGACCACGCTGGGGCTGGTGCTCTGTCAGCTATGGCAGGGCCCTTTGCTCTGGCCCGCTCTGGTGGGTTTCGGGCTGCTCTGGATAGCCCAGTTCGTCGGTCACAGGATCGAGGGTAAACGCCCCTCCTTCCTCGCCGACCTGCAATTTCTGCTGATCGGCCCCGCCTGGGTGCTGGCCAGCCTCTATCGTCGTCTGGGCATTCCCTACTGAGGGAGGCCAACAGGAGAGACAATGTCATACCGCCACACGCTCAGTAACAGGCTTAGTCCTGCCCTGCCCCTGCTGCTGGGGGCCCTGCTCGCCGGCCCGGCCCTGGCCGACAAGGCCGATCCCATAGGTGAGGTGAGCACCGCCTTCAAGCTGGTGGGCCCCAACCACAAGATCCTGGTGGAGGCGTTCGACGATCCCCGCATCGCGGGCGTCGCCTGCTATCTAGCTCGCCCCAAAACCGGTGGCGTCAAGGGCGGACTGGGGCTGGCGGAAGACCCCTCTCACGCCTCTTTGTCGTGCCACCAGATTGGCCCCATCACGCTGCCTGCCAAGTTGAAGGCGGGGGAAGAGGTGTTCGACGTCAGCACCTCACTGGTGTTCAAGGAGCAGAAAGTGGTGCGTTTTTACGACGAAAAGCGCAATGCACTTGTCTATCTGACCTACAGCACCAAATTGGTGGATGGCTCGTATAAAAGCGCAGTGAGCGCGGTTCCCATCATGCCGTGGGGCTGAGCAGCCGCCATTTAAGCCGTGATGAAGCGCCTCATTTGTTGTAATTTAACTACATCATTATTTGCGGAGAGCGCACCATGAAAGTCGCCGTTTTCAGTACCAAGAGCTACGACAAGGACCACTTCAATCAGGCCAACAGCCAGTACGGTTACGAGCTGGAGTTCTTCGACGTGCGGCTGGAGGCCAAGACAGCCCGGCTGGCCCACGGCTTCCCCGTGGTGTGCCTGTTCGTCAATGACGATGCCGACCGTGAGGTGCTGACCGAGCTGGCCGCCAACGGCACCAAGGTGATCGCTCTGCGCTGCGCCGGTTACAACAACGTGGATCTGGTCGCCGCCAGGGAGTTGGGGCTGAAGGTGGTGCGGGTGCCCGCCTACTCCCCCGAAGCCGTTGCCGAACACGCGGTGGGGCTGATGATGACCCTCAACCGCCGCATCCATAAGGCCTATCAGCGCACCCGCGATGCCAACTTCTCGCTGGAAGGCCTGGTCGGCTTCAACATGCACGGCCGCACCGCTGGCATTATCGGCACCGGCAAGATCGGCATCGCCACCCTACGCATCCTCAAGGGCTTCGGCATGCGGTTGCTGGTGAGTGACCCCTATCCGAATCAGGCGGCCATCGAGCTTGGGGCCGAATACGTGGATCTCGACACCCTGTTCCGCCAGTCCGACGTCATCAGCCTGCACTGCCCGCTGTTCAAGGAGAACTACCATCTGCTGAACAAGGAAGCGTTCGCCAAGATGAAGGACGGGGTGATGATCATCAACACCAGCCGGGGCGGCCTGCTCGACTCCAACGCAGCCATCGAGGCGCTCAAGACCTCCCGCATCGGTGCGCTGGGGCTGGACGTCTACGAGGAAGAGGAAGATCTCTTCTTCTCCGACAAGTCCAACGAGGTGATCACCGATGACGTCTTCCGTCGTCTGTCGGCCTGCCACAACGTGCTGTTTACCGGCCATCAGGCTTTCCTGACCCGCGAGGCGCTGCACGCCATCGCCGATACCACCCTCGGCAACCTCAAGGCCATCGAGAGCCGGGGCCATAGCGACAACGAGGTCGAGTAACCCTCTCGCACCCGTAGCCATGAACGACAGAGGGAGCCATTCCCTCTGTTTTCCACACAGACATGCTCCCCCTTATGTATTTTCCCCTGCGACCTCAATATCCGGGGTGCCGGGTTGTGAGACCCGACGTCATCGGGTAGGCTACCTGCCCTTTTTTATTCAGGAGTCTGGCTGCCCATGTTTATCGGATTTGATTACGGTACTTCCAACTGTGCCGTCGCCGTGATGGAGCAAGGCAGCCCCAGGCTGCTGACTCTGGGCGGTTCCCGCTATCTCCCCTCAACGCTACACGCGCCCCACAGAGAGGCCATCGCCGGTCTCCTGGCCGAAGGGCTGGCCCCTGCCCAGCAGGCGGAATACCTCAAGCTGCGCGGCCCCGTAGTCACCCGAGCCCAGGCCGTGCGCCGCCAGATGCGGGAAGAAGGACTGATCGACGAACTCAGCTTCGGCGCTGCGGCGCTGGAGCGCTATCTGGAGGAGCCGGACGATGGCTACTACATCAAGTCGCCGAAATCCTTCCTCGGCGCCTACGGCCTCAAGGCCCCCCAGATCGCGCTGTTCGAAGACATAGTCTGCGCCATGATGCTGCACGTACGCCGCGAGGCGGAGCAGCAGCTTGGCGCCCCGATCCGCCAGGCGGTAATCGGTCGCCCGGTCAACTTCCAGGGGCTGGCCGGGGAGGAAAGCAACAGCCAGGCCATCGCCATCCTGACCGAGGCGGCCCGTCTGGCCGGGTTCGAGCAGGTGGAGTTCCTCTATGAACCCGTGGCAGCCGGTTTCGAATTCGAGGCGCGCCTCGACGAGGACGCCGTCGTGCTAGTGGTGGATATCGGCGGCGGCACCACGGACTGCTCCATGCTGCGCATGGGTCCCAGCCATCGCAACCAGCTGGATCGCAGCGGCGATCTGCTCGGCCACAGCGGCCAGCGCATCGGCGGCAACGACTTCGACATCCGGCTGACGGTGGAAGGCATGATGCCTCTGCTCGGCATGCACGAGATTCTCAAGACCGGCAAACCGCTGCCCCACCCGCTGTTCTGGGATGCGGCCGCCATCAACGACGTCAGTGCCCAGGGCCGCTTCTACAGCCTGGATACCGCTCGTCAGCTGCAGGATCTGCAGCTCGACAGCCAGCCAGGCAGCAAGCTGGGTCGCCTCGCCAATCTGCGGGCCCACAAGCTGAGCCACCAGCTGGTGTGGCGCGCCGAGCAGGGCAAGATCGCCCTCTCGGAGCAGGAATCGAATCACCAGTCTCTGAGCGAGCTGGAGAAGGGACTGGAGGCTGAGCTCAATCGCGAGCAGCTGGCCAACGCCTCGGCCCTGCTGCTGGAGAAGATTGGCGAGCTGATGGACCAAGCCATTGCCGCCGCGGGTGTGCAGCCTGACCGCATCTTCGTCACCGGCGGCAGCGCCCGTTCGCCGCTCATTGCCGCCTTCATTCGCCAGAAGTTGCCTACGATTCCGCTTGAGGGAGGCGATGACTTTGGCTCGGTAGCGGCAGGGCTAGCTCGTTATGCGGAACGCCTGTTCAACCGCTGACCATAATGCCGAACGCTGCCCGCCATTCCTCTTGAGAGGGTGGCGATGGCTTCGGTCTGATGGCTGCAGGGCTGGCCCGTTACGCCGAGCACCTGTTCAACCGCTGACTATAATGCCGAACGTTGCCCACGATTCCTCTTGAGGCTGGTGGTGACTTCGGCTAGGTGACTACAGGGCTGGCCCGTTACGCCGATCGCCTGTTCAACCACTGATGCAGAGCGATAAGGGTTCCTGTCGTCTTGTTGGCATCAAACATCTCCCGCCAGCCCGCAAGTGTTGCCATTTAACGACACCGGGCTGACCAGCAGGGCGACAGAAGCGGTCGGGGGCGGCCCCCCTCGCCCTGCCCCAAGGGCTGCGCAAGAGGTATGCTTGTCGCTCCCACTATTGGAGCCCTTCCATGCCCAGATTCTTGCTACTGTTGCTCGCCCTGATCCTGCTCAGCGCCTGCAGCAGTACTCCCTCGTTCGTCCAGCAAGAGTTGCAGCACCATCACTGGGTGCTAGACAAGCTGGATGGCCAGGCCATCACGGCCTCTCGCGACAACCCGCCCGATTTCGAGATTGGTGAACACTTCACCGTCAACGGTATCGCCGGCTGCAATCGCTACTTTGGCCAGGGACACCTCGAGGGTGACAGATTCTGGGTCACCAGCCTGGGCAGCACAGAGATGGCCTGTCAGGCGCAACTCGCCACCATAGAGCAGGCCGTCATCACCACGCTGACCGACGGCGCCACTCTGAGCGGCACCACCCAGACCCTGATCCTGGAAGGGAAAAGGCACCGTTTGGAGTACACCTTGCGCGACTGGGTGCACTAGCGCTCACAAACAGGCATCACAAACAGGAACATGTGCCCCGCCTGTGGCACACTATGAGGCAGTGCTCGCAATGGAGGCTGTCTCAGCCATGTCGATGGATCGTCTGTTTGACAAGATCAAACAACTCCCCACTATCCCGCAGCTGCTGCATGAGTTGATGCAGAGCTTCAACGATGAAAACGCCCCTATCGACCAGATCGCGGCCAAGATCGCCATGGATCAGGTGATCAGCGTCAAGGTGCTGCGGATGGCCAACTCGGCCGCCCTGCGCCGCGGCAATGAGGTCACCTCCATCGAACAGGCGGTGATCCGCCTCGGTTTCAACCGGCTGCGCTCCGTGGTGGTCGCCTCCGGCATCATAGGCAGCTTCAAGGCCCCCCCCAGCTTCGACAAGAACAAGTTCTGGACCGAGACCTTCCAGGTCGCCACCATCGCCAAGACGCTGGCCCAGGAGGCCAAGGTGCTCGACCCCGAGACCGCCTTCACCTGCGCTCTGATCCACAACATTGGTGAGCTGCTCATCCAGAGCACCCTGCCGGAAGAGGCCGAGCTCATCAACATGGCGATCCAGAAGGGCAGCAGCCGGGTCGAGGCTCAGCGGGAGATGCTGGGCTACGACTATGCCCAGCTCGGTGCCGAGCTGGCGCGGCGCTGGAACCTGTCGGAAGCTTTCGTCGATGCCATCTCCCAGCAGCTGGATCCCCTCTCCCACGATCCGGTCAGCAAGGAGGCGGTGCTGATCCGGCTCGCCGTCTTCATCTCCTTCGCCTGGAATGCGGGCGTGCCCGCTCAGGCCATCATAGCCCGCTTCCCCAAGCCGCTCGCCGATCAGCTGGGGCTGGATCCCAAGTCACTGGCAGGCCAGCTCGAAACGCTTCACGAACAGGGTAATGCCCTCGCCGACCTTCTGACTCAATAAGCATCATGACTCATCCATTTCTGTTTCATCCCCAGGTGGCGCCCTGGTTCAAAGAGAGCGCCGACACCCTGCAACTCACCCTGTTCAGTGCGCTGGATGCCCCGATCCGCGAGGTGTGGCTGCGCCACGAGCCGGACAACGAGGAGTATCTGGTGGCCATGACGCCTGTCTCCACTAGGGACAGGTTACAGGTGTGGCAAGCCACATTGCCACTGATCAAAGGGCAGGATATCCACCTCTACTGCTTCAAATGCCTGACTGATGAGGAGCAGTGGTGGTTGCACGGCGCCGGCGTCAGCCCGGCCATGCCACCTAGGGAGCAGCATTTTCGCTTCAACAGCCTGCACCAACCGCCAGCCTGGGTGCAGGATCAGGTGTTCTACCAGATCTTCCCCGACCGCTTCTGCAACGGCGATCCCTCGCTCAGCGTCAAACATCACGAATATGAGTACAGAGGCAAGGCTGTGATCAGCAAGGCGTGGGGCGAGCCGGTCAGCCGTCACGAAGAGGGGCACGGCGCCTGTGAATTTTACGGCGGGGACCTGGCGGGCATAGATGCCAAGCTGCATTACCTGCAATCCCTCGGGGTGACGGCGCTCTACCTCAACCCCATCTTCGATTCGCCGAGCAACCACAAGTACGATATCCAGGACTACTTCAAAGTGGATGCGCACCTCGGCAGCAACGCGCAGTTCGCCGAGCTGACCCGCTACCTGCACCAGCGCGGCATGAAGATCATCCTGGATGCCGTGGTCAACCACACCTCGACCCAGCACCCCTGGTTCTGCCCGCCACAGGGGGCCCAGAGCAACCCGGACTCGCCGTGGCGCAGCTTCTATACCTTTGACAACGAAGGAGACTACGTCAGCTGGAAGGGCATTCGCAGCCTGCCCAAGCTGGACTTTGCCAGCGAACAGGTGCAGGACGCCATCTACCGGGCCGACGACGCCATCCTCCGTTACTGGATGCGCGCGCCCTATCAGATCGACGGCTGGCGCTTCGACGTCATCCACATGCTGGGAGAGCGGGGCACGGCCGAGGGCAATCGCGGCCATGTGCGCGCCATTCGCGGCGCGGTGAAACAGGAGAACCCGGACGCCTATGTGCTCGGCGAGCACTTCTTCGAGGCGAGCCAGTGGCTGCAGGGGGATCAGGAGGATGGCGCCATGAACTACTATGGCTTCGCCCACCCGATCCGTGCCTTCCTGGCGGGGCAGGACATCGCCTATCACCCCATCAGGATCAGCGCCGACGAGCTTGATCGCTGGCTCAAGCTGGCGCGGGCCCATATCCCGTTCAAGAACCAGCTGGCCCAGTTCAACCTGCTGGACAGCCACGATACCGCCCGCTTCCTGCATCTGCTGGGCGAAGACAAACAGCGCATGACCCTGGCTGCCACCCTGCTGCTCACCTACATAGGCGTGCCGTCCATCTATTACGGTGACGAGGTGGGGCTCTCGGGTGGCAATGACCCGGATTGCCGTCGCTGCTTCCCCTGGGAGACCACGGCCTGGGATCACGTGCTGCACGATCACTACCGCCGGCTGATCCAGATCCGCAAGCAGCGGCCAGCCCTGCGCCGTGGCGACATCCAGACCCTCTACGCCGGCCCGCACAGCTATGTGTTCGCCCGCACCCTGCAAAGCGATCAGGTGGTGGTGGCCTGCAACCGTCATCCGACCGAACCGCGCACCATCAAGCTGCCCCTGTGGCAGACCGCCAGCCCCGCCAGCCGCTTCACCGATGCCTTCAACGGCGACAAGTACGAAGTGGTGCAAGGACAGGTACAACTGACCATTCCCGCCAACTCGGCCAGGGTGCTGCTCTCCAGCTGAGCACATTAGATACTCTAAAATAAAGGCGGGAGTATTCCCGCTACTAACCACTCCTACTATTTTCCAATTTATTGTAAACCTACCCATATCAATAATAATGTGTACACTTTTTGACGATACATTGATACTAGCGAAAATTTCCACTCATAACACTACGTCTATTATGCCACTACATTTATTATATCTAATTGCCGTAGGATACATAAGACATTAAGTTTTAGGCGTCACTAAAGACTTCAACATGGTCATATGTTATACCACTGTGCCTTATTGTATTAAATATCTCTTTATAGAAACTTGATGCAATGACCAAATCATTAATATGTGCATTGTTAATACAGCCATAATAATTAACTTTAAGATTCACACCAGGAATCGTAAGGTTAGCTTTATTTTTATCCCCATCAATAACAATTATCTCGGTGCTATCCAAAATTCCTTGTTCTATTCCATTCAATAGGATAACTGATGCAGAACCAGCTCCCCACCAAAAAACCGTATCTTTATCTCTGAGAAAATCATTGACTCTCTTACAAGATGACTCACAGTGACTTTTAATATTTACCAAATTTGATATATATTTATCCTTGTCTAAGGCTACATCAACCTCGCAATATTTAACGTTTTCACGCTTTGCAAAGACAACTCTTAGGCTAGCATTTTCAATGAAAAAATCTATTATTTTTAAATTGTTATCGCGAGATAACACCCTCATGAAATATAGATTATAATAGAAAAGATGCTGCACATGAAAACCACCAAAATCTGGGACCTCAATTACAATCTTTCCTGTCTCATTCAACGAATCTGACATTAATCTGAAAATTGAAAATGGGTCTTCGAAATGTTCGAATACATGCATAAGATAGTAGCCATCTATTTTCTTTTTAGCATGACTGGCATCAAAATAACCTTTTACAACATTAAGTCCTAATGCCTTTGCACTATCTGCCTGAGGTCCAGGTTCAATACCTGTCACATTCGAAAAACCAATATCTCTGAGTTTCTTCAGAAGATACCCTTCTGAACAACCAATTTCTATTATTTCATCATTTACACCGAAATGATTGATAATAGAATCAATCATTCCATCATATTTAGTCACACCGATATTATTAAGCGGGGATATATATGAATAGTTATCATATATTTCAGTTAACTCTTCCGAAGATAATTTCTTCGATGCAAAGCCAACCAGGCAATCCTTGCAAGCACTGACCTGCATCTCTGCTACTTTCACGGGGAAATCACCAGAATACGCAGATAATACAGTCGGCATCTTTCTTTCAAGGAAGACCAATGTGTTATCACTAAAGCAATATGGACATTTCATGATTTTTCCTTAAAGCATTAATTAAGGTCGATAATGTGACATTTTCATGCCATACAATACGTGCAACATTCGATAAGGAGCTGAAGCTTACTCTCTATTGCACCAACCAACTCCATGTATCCCTAGTAATTTCTATTCTGTAAGCACATTATCAGTAATAGGGTTGTGCCGACACAACACCCCTGCTTCAAGCAATAATCTGGCAAGTGGCTCGACCCGCCAAAATGGGGCATTAATGATCTCGCTTATCTCGAATAAGGTCAAATGACCATCGCTATAAGCCAACAAATTCATCATATCCCGAATATGTTCACCTGAGCCACGAGTCGAGAGGTTTGGATAAAGGCCACGTTTACCTAGCTGGGGTTCCCCCAATACCGTCACCTCGTAGCATTGATCTAGCTCCAAGCATTCGATGGCTCGACGCAGCGCCAAAAAACTGCCCGCTAACCCCATCGGAGTGACCAGTGACAGATCATCCAGCGAGGTATGATATTCAGCATAACAACCATATTTGCTACGCATTATAGTCGTGACAGGCAAGTCAATTCCAGGAGCACAAAGCTGACGTTCATTAGAACCTCGGTCAAGATAGCTATACTTCATATAGTCAGGGGCCATGTGACTCAAAACATGGTGGCCAATACGATCAGCTAAAGAATTCCCCTGCCGAGATGGTAAGAAAGAGTAACACCTCTCATCCCCCATGCAGGTCAGATTAAAGCCAGCCAGAGTATAACGCTTTAGATGCTCCAAATGGCGGGAGAGATAAACGATTGCTCCAAGCGTCTCTGGAACCAGCATTAACCGATAGCTGTAGCGGCGCTTTGGCAAGGAGGCGAGCCAAGCCATCAGGAACACACCGACACAGGGGCCAGACAGCTCGTTGTTGGCCATAGAAGGGTGGCAAACATAACTAGACAACAAAATTTCCTGCTCGCTATCTCCTGGCAACACCCACTCAGCATAGGTGAGTGAGCCCGGCTGTAGACTCGCATCGATCACTACTTCATAATCGCCCTCCGGTAGCGCCTCTCGCACTTTATGCGGTAAACAGAAGCCCCAACGACGCTGATAATAAGAAGTGACATAGGGGATTGCATCCGGTAACTCAGGTAATGAATACAAATGGGGCTGTAACTCGGCTAAAGAGAGAGTACAGTGTACCGGTTCTGAATAGCCAACCAAATGCAAATTACTATCATTGAAATCAACAACCTTACGTCCATCAGGACCTACGATATAAGCCTCTCGAACATTCCATTCATCTGGCACAGTCCAATCGAAGAATGTACTGCCACTAGCGACTTCATGGATCTGCAATTCAGATAAACAATGCTCACGAAACAGAGCTAATGTTTTCCTCACACCATCACCAGTCAAACTGCGATTAAGTGGAAATAACAGGGTCAATAAACGATGTAGTTGCTCGCCAAGTTGAGTCTGATCATCCCAGTCTGTAGGCAGATAACCAATATTATTTTTAGATATCATTAGGTCTCCTCAAGCAACTCAACAATATTCCCAAAAGGGCTCAAGTAAAATTAGATATGGGCACAGCCCGACTGGCAGGGTCCAAGGGAAGGTGGCGCAGTTCCCGCAATCGGGGGGCGATCTCCTGCTTGCAGACCACCCGACAGGCCATGTAGTTGATGACGTTGCACCGAGTCTTGAGTAGCAGGACCACCGGGCTCTCCTCACCTGCTGGGGCGACCAATTCGTAACACCGACCATGCTCGTCATACACGAGCTGCTGCTGCGGCTCTTCCACCACCATCGAGAAGCGGCTCAGCCCCAACACCTCACGGCAATAGGCCTCCCTGCAGGCAAGGTCCGGCACCACCAGTCCGATGTGATCAAACTGCATGGGGCTCTCCTCCCGCCCGGATCAGGGCATATGGCGCTACCGCCAGCAACTCGCCGGCTGCCATCATAAAGTCGTGGCACGAGACAGCCCAGACCGGCACCCGCTGGCAAAGCGCTTGGCGCCAGACACCCCGTTCCTGCAACAAGGCCACCAGCCGGGAGAGGTCGATCTCGCTGGCCAGCGTTAGGTCGCGCACGTAATAGTCGGCCCGCCACTCCCGCAAGCGCCCGTCTACTCGCACCTGGCCTGCAAACGCCTTGTGATAGCGATAGGATACGACCAATCGCTGCTCTACATAGTGAGTAAAAGTGGTACTAGGGAGGCAACCAAGCCCCATCAGCCAACCCTCCTGCTCCGCCAGCCAGCCAAACGGGCTATCCTGACCGAAGCAGTCCTGGCACTCCCGGGCCACCAGCGCAGGTCCCTGCGGACCGCTGATCGCCATGCTGAAGATGGGATCCAGTGTGCGCACCACCCCTTCGCGCTGCCGAAATACCTCCGTCATCAGCCCCACCTTGCTCGGGGTGAGGACCGGATCAAAGCACTCGCCCGCCATGGGGCTATAGGTGAAGGTTGGCACCAGCAGGTGCCCCGCTAGCCACTGCTCTAGGTGCATCCAGAAGGCAGCGATCCCTTGGACATTGCCCATACCGGGAAACTGGGCCACGACCATGGCATCCGAGTGCACCATCAGAGCCCCGCCTCTGGGGATCCCCAGCTCGGTCAGAGCCTGTTCGAGAGCCTGCTTCACACGGCAACTCCTTTGCGCAGCAGAGCCTGTCGGATATCGGCCAGACTCTTCAATTCGACCAGCTCGTTCGGCTCGAACCGCACTGCATAGTGCTGCTCGATGAGCAACAGCAGATTGAAGTGACCCAGGGAGTCCCATTCGGGAAAACTGCCTAGGGCTGACTGTTCGTTGACGCAGGCCTGGGGGAATTGCTGACATACCAGTGCGATAAGATCATTCATTGGCATAAAACTCCAAAAACGGGAGAGAAATAGAGGATAGATCTAGACTGAGGAACACCTCGTCCGTCAGCGGCACCAATCCCGCTGGAGTGGTTATCGGCCGGGTTGGCAGATTCGCCAGAAAGACCCGTGCCGGCTGGTTGCGATCCGTGGGTACCAGGCTTATCACCAGTTGGTCAACGCCTTTTGCCATCAGTCGGGCAGCCAGTTGCGCCAGCAGCCAGTATTCAAAGCCTCGCCCCAGCACCCGACAGCTGATGGCCAGGGTATCCAGCAGCGCCTTTCCCCCATCGAGTGGACGCACCACCAACAGGGCCGTCATGCCGTGATCGGCAAACTTGTCCTGCAGTGATGCCAGCCAGACCTCACCCTGCGTACTGGCAAGCTGTGCCAGTTCACCCGCCTGATAACGCCGGGCGGAGAGATTGAACTGGTTGGTCTTCTGGCTCAGCTGCTCGGCCCGCAGCTGATTGCTTGAGGAGAGCGGTTGCCAGCTCGCTCGTAGCCCCAACTGTTGCAAGAAGGCGTGTTCGTCGCCCAGTTGCTGGCGCACCGCATTCGCCTCTGCCTGTGCCAGATAGGAACCCTGGCGCAAGCTGTCATCATGGCTCTGGTGGCGGCTCTGCAGCTCGGCGAGCGTCATCAATGCATCAGGCCAGCCCCAAAGCTCGGCGGGGGGCGTGATGACGGTGGCCTCAGGGCAATTGGCACGCACCTCGGCACGCTCCAGCTCGCTGTCATCCCAGAACACCAGGCTGTCCAGCCCCACATTGAGCCGCGCAGCCAAGCGCCGCAGGCCGGCGGACTTGGGCTCCCAGCCAATCTCGGCCGCGGCTATGTGCCGGCGCTCAAGCACCATGCCCTGGTGCTGATCGAACAACCGCCACACATCGTCGGCCAGATTCTTGGAACAGAGCGCCAATATGACGCCCTGCCCGTGCCAGTAGCAGGCGGCCTGCTGGAAAGCCTGATAGAGACGCCCCACCCCATCCTGCCCCAGCAGGACGCCACCCACGCCATCTTCGCCCACAACGCCACCCCAGAGGGTATTGTCGCAATCGAGCACCAGCACCTTGTGAGCTGGCCTGTGCAACCGCTGCAGCAAGGGGGCAATCCACTGCGCCAGACTGGCCAACCCGGCCATGGAGAAGGGGCAGGACATCAGGTAGTAATTGCGGCTGTCGAAACAGTGGTGGCGACCCTGCTGTTGCAACCAGAGCGGCAGGTGCAGGTCATCCAAGCCGGAATACTGCTGCCGCAAATGGGCAAGCTGACGCTCAAATTCACCGGCCAGACAGGCAAGCGCGGAGGGCGCCGCGCCAAATACGGAGGCAGGGGAACGGCTGCAGACCCCGACCAGCAGATGGTCCTGCGGCCGACGCTGCAGACGCTGTTGCAGGGGCTGGCAGAGTGATGCGACGAAGGCGGCCACGGCCAGCTGCCGCGCCTCTTGTGCCAAACCGCTCCACGCGACCAGCGTCTGTGCCGGCACCAAATCTTCCCACAACCAGATGATGATGTGAGTCTGGGTGGCGACCTCTTCGGCTGGAGTCATCAAGGTTTGCAGCCACTGCCCATGGGGTGCGACTTGCACCTCGCCGTAGGCAGCCAGCGACCGCCAGGCCAGGTTGCCCGGCATCAAGAATGAACTGCCACTGAGATGAATCGTCGTCATGTCTTCCCCCGCTCCGCTATCGGCGCCATCCAGATTGCAACGGCATGGCTGGATCGTCTTTGATGTTCCCGAAAAATAAAAGCTTTTTCAGCTACTTGGTCAGTAATTGATGCTGACGTAGGGCACCTCTTCCACCCGCCACAGCTGCTTGAGGTAGACGGTCAGCACGAAGAAGAAGTTGGCCAGCAGGTTGGCGAAGCGATAGAGGATGGGATCGAAGCGGACGCCGCTCTCCTCGAGGCGCACCAGCAGACGCACCACCTTCTTGCTGCCGCAGCGGCACAGGTGCAATGTGGGGATGGGCTGGGGCCCCTGGGGCAAGACAAAACCCGTGACCCGGCCGCGGCTCGCCTCGTTGTAGTGGTCATACCGCGTTTTCAACCACGCCAGATCCTCTTCAAAAATACCGAGCTTGCCCCGTACCGAACCGTTGAGGTTGTAGATGAGCCGCTGCAAGGCCCCCAGATCGGCCACCACCTCCCGGGTTCCCTCTGCCACTGGCAACTGGGCGAGTACGGCCCCCACCTGACAGCAAAGCTCATCGGTGGCGATCTCGTAATCACACTGGAACTGGGTTTCGAAGATGAAGGGGTAGCAGAGCTCGCGCTTGTCTCTGGGCTTCTTGGGGTTCATAAGGTAGCCGGATTGGGAAAAGAGCCAGTTTGCCAGCCCCCGGGGGAGCTGGCAAACGGCAGCTTATGGCTTGAGCCGGGCGATGCTGACTCAGACGCTCCTGCTGGCAGGCTCGGTCGCAGGCTGGAACTGGCCTATCATTCGCAGCGCCTCCAGCATCCGCTGGTTGAAGCTGGTGAAGCTGTTGACCTGAGCCGGTTCACTCTGGCCGCGGGCCGCCAGCACCGCGGGGGTCAGCGCCTGCTGCTGCGATTCCGGCAGCAGGGCATCCGCCTGTTGCTGCACCTGATCGAGCTTGGGCAGATAGTCCGCCAGCGGCTTGAGCATCTCCTGCAGCGAATGGGCTCCCTGGTAGGTCTGGCTCAGCTTGACGCTCTGCTTGAGCTTGAGGGAGTAGGAGGCGAGCTGGCTGTCATCCAGTTGCAGGTCACCCGCCTTCTTCAGCAGATCCTCGAAGTTGCCGGAGAAGAAATTCCCCGCCAGATCGTCGATCCCCTTGACCAGCTTGCCGATGGAGTCCATCTCCTCGCTGCTGAGATCCCCCTCCAGCGAGAAGCTGAAGCTCTGGCTCGACTTGAGGCTGAACTGGCTGCCGCTGTCATCTTTCTGGGACTTGGTCTGCCAGCTGTCATTGAAGCGCAGCACCACCTTGTCGCCATCCTTGGTCTGGATCTCCAGCGAGCCCTGCTGGCGACTGGCCATCTCGGCCTGCCCCATGTCGGTGGAGGAGACCTTGCCGAAGAACTCCTTCTCGAACTCGTCGAGCCCCTTCTGGATCAGCTTGTAGCTCTGATCGATACCGGTCTTGATGTCTTCGTTATCGGTGGCCCACTTGCCCAGCTGCTTCCTGGCGTCGCCGAAGCCCTTGTCCACCCCCTTGCGGGCCTGCTCCATCATGCCGGTCAGGTCGTCATCGGACTTGCCGTCCGCACGGGCGGCGCCCAGCCGTCCGGTGACGAACTGCAGCACGTTGTCCGCTACCGACTGGAAGTCGAACAGGGTCTCCGGGGTTATCTCCTCGGGTTCCTGTGCCTTGGGTGCCTGATAACCCTGACCGTTTATCTCCAGCGCAAACTGCAACGCCTGCTGCACCAGCACCTGAGCCCACTTGGGCGGCTTGTGCAGAGAGACTTCCTCTGCGTTGCTGATCTGCTTCTCTTGTACCTGTTGGGGTGCCTTGGGCGAAACGCCCACTCCCTTGGATTGGGCTGAGCCCACGCCGTCGATTTGCATAATGTGTCCTCCCACCATGCCTGTAGATCAGGTATCGGCCTGACTGAACACTTCTTGACCACAAAATACTGGACAATCTGCAACGGCCTTTTAAAATCCACACCCTTTGGGTGGCCCGTTGCCTTCCCCCGATTTCGACCCGGCCCTGCCGGTGTGCATGTGAGGTATATCATGACCCAAATCCAGCAAGCTGGCGCCGACTCCCAGGCCCTGCGGACTCCCGCCGACTACCAGGCCCAGCTCGACGCGAAGCGCGAGCGCCTCAACGGGCTGTTCGCCGACTTCACCCTGCCTGCGCTGGAAGTGCACGCCTCCCCCGCCGAACACTACCGGATGCGCGCCGAGTTCCGCATCTGGCATGAAGGGGATGACCTGTTCCACTGCATGTATGCGCCGGCCACCAAGGAGATCATCCGGGTCGACCAGTTCCCCACCGCCAGCCGCCTCATCAACCAGCTGATGCCGGTGCTGCTGGAGGGGCTGCGCCCGCACCCGGTGCTGCGTCGCAAGCTGTTCCAGATAGACTACCTCTCTACCCAGTCCGGCCAGATCTGTGTCAGCCTGCTCTACCATCGCAAGCTCGAAAGCGAGTGGCAGCAAGCCGCCGAGGCACTGCAGGCCGACCTGCGGGCCCAGGGGTTCGAGCTGCAACTGATTGGCCGCGCCCACAAGCAGAAGATCTGCCTGGGGGAGGAGTTCGTCATCGAGCGGCTGACGGTCCAGGGCCGCGAGCTGCTCTACAAGCAGGTGGAGAACAGCTTCACCCAGCCCAACGCCGCCATCAACGAGCAGATGCTGGGCTGGGCGCTGGACGTGACCAAAGGCAGCGAGGGTGACCTGCTGGAGCTCTACTGCGGCAACGGCAACTTCTCCATCGCCCTGGCCCAGAATTTCCGCAAGGTGCTGGCCACCGAGATCGCCAAGCCGAGCGTGGACTCAGCCCAGTTCAACATCGCCGCCAACGGCGTCGACAACCTGATCATACTGCGCATGTCAGCCGAGGAGTTCACCATGGCGATGCGCGGCGAGCGGGAGTTCAACCGCCTCAAGGGGGTCGATCTGGGCGCCTACCAGTGCAACACCATCTTCGTCGACCCGCCCCGCGCCGGTCTCGACGACGCCACAGTCCGGCTGGTACAGGAGTACGACAACATCCTCTACATCTCCTGCAACCCAGAGACACTGCAGGCCAACATGGCCGTACTGGGCGAAACCCACGAGATCGCCCGCTTCGCCCTGTTCGATCAGTTCCCCTGGACCCACCATATGGAAGCCGGCGTCTATCTCAAGCGCAAGGCTGGCTAATCCGACCAGCTCCCCGGTCCATCACATGGAAGCCGGGGTCTATCTCAAGCGCAAGGCTGGCTAATCCGGCCAGCTCCCCGGGCCCATCACATGGAAACCGGTGGGGTTATTTGAGACGTCAAGCAGGCTGAATTCGAGCCGTCTCCACAACCAGAATGACGACAGGGCCCGCGGGCCCTGTTTGATTATTTATCCCAGTGCATGCCGGGCCGGGAGCCGTTATGCTGGCGGCACGCGCATCCGCGCCACAGCCTGGGTGTCATGCCACAATGCAACGCATTCTTTTTGTTGAAGATGATCCCGAAATAGGCCAACTCATCAGCAGCTGGCTTGCCCGCCACGACATGGAGGTGCTGCTGGAACCCAGAGGCGACCTAGCGCTGGCCAGGGCCCTGGCCGAGCAGCCCGACCTGGTGCTGCTCGACATCATGCTGCCGGGGCAGGACGGCCTCTCCCTGTGCCGGGATCTGCGTCCGCGCTTCAAGGGCCCCATCGTCATGCTCACCTCACTCGACAGCGACATGAACCAGATCCTCAGCCTGGAGCTGGGTGCCAACGACTACATCCTCAAGACAACGCCGCCCCCCGTGCTGCTGGCCAGGTTGCGGGTCCAGTTCCGCCAGCAGGGACAGGCACCGCAAGCAGCCGTGGCCAGTACGCCGCCCCAGCGCCTGCAGTTCGGCCGCCTGCAGATCGACGGGCCGGGTCGGGATGTGCGCCTCGATGGCGACAGCATCCCCCTCTCCACCGCCGATTTTGACCTCTTGTGGGAGCTGGCCTGCCATGCGGGCCAGATCCTGGGACGGGAGGCGCTGTTTCGCAGCCTGCGTGGCCGCGACTACGATGGCCAGGACCGCAGCATGGATGTGGCCATCTCCCGCCTGCGCCGCAAGCTGGGAGATGACAGCAACAACCCGACCCGCATCAAGACGGTGCGCCAGAAGGGGTATCTGCTGGTGCCCCACGCCTGGGAATGAGGTTGATGCTCCCTTCTCTCCATGCGGGGGATGAGGGGGCAAAGACGCAACGCCCGGACGCAATCCAGGAAAGAGGAAAGATCCCATGCGCCGCCTGTTTATCCAGTTCTACCTGCTGCTGATCGGCTGTTTCACCCTGGCCATACTGCTGGTCGGCATCGTCTATCAGGTCAGTGCCGAGCGGGCGGGTGACCGCTATCTGGAGCGGATGATGCAAGGCTCCCTCGGCCTGCTCACCGGCGAACTGGCCCGCCTGCCGCCGGAACACTGGCCCGCACGCATGGCGGAGCAGAGCCGCCAGCTTACCCTGCCGCTGCAGATAGGCGCCCTCGCCAACCAGCCGCTGGCCAAGGAGGATCAGGCCTTTCTCGAGGCGGGCAACATAGTCATAGTCGAGGAGGATGACACCTTCCTGCAGCGCATCCCGGAGACGGATCAGGTGCTGATCGTCGGCCCCGTCCCCTACCTCTCCTACCTGCACGAGCTGCACTGGGTCGATGTGGGGCTGTTGCTGGCCATAGGTCTCTCGCTGGGTCTGCCGATCCTGCTCTGGCTGCGCCCGCACTGGCGCGGCTTGCAGCGGCTCGAACAGACGGCCCGCCGGGTCGGCGATGGGGATCTCTCCAGCCGCACCGGCCTGCCTGCCGGCAGCAGCCTGGGCCGGGTGGGACGCACCTTCGATCAGATGACGGAGCAATTGCAAGCCATGCTGGCCAGTCGCAAGCAGCTGACCGATGCCATCGCCCACGAGCTGCGCACCCCCCTGGTGCGGTTGCGCTACCGGCTCGCCATGCTGGACCCGCAGCCATCGGCAGAGGAACAACAGGGGCTGGATCGCGATCTGGGGGCACTGGACGCCCTCATCGAGGAGATGCTCACCTACGCCAGGCTCGATCGCCCCGAGCTGCCACTGCAATGCAGCGAGCTGGAGCTGGCCGGCTGGGCCGGCAGCCGTCTCCCAGACTGGCAGGCGCTGCGGCCACAAACCCGGCTCGAATTCAGTCACCCCGCCAATCCCCTGCCCTGGCGCGGCGATACCCGCCTACTGGACCGGGCGCTGGAGAACCTCATCGGCAATGCCCTGCGCCACGCCACCAGCCGGGTGACCCTCGCCATGAGCCAGCAGCAGGATCACTATCTGCTGGAGGTGGCCGACGACGGCCCCGGCATAGACCCTGCGCTGGCGCCCCAGATCTTCGAGCCCTTCGTGCGCCTGGATCAGAGCCGGGATCGCCGTACCGGCGGCGCCGGCCTCGGCCTCGCCATAGTGCGCAGCATAGCCCGCCACCACGGTGGCGAGGTGCAGTTGCTGCCGAGCAGCAGCGGTGCCCGCTTCTGCCTGAAGCTGCCCGTACATTTGGATACAAACCGTCACCAGCCACTCACTGAACCGCCATCGGAACGGCCCTAGGATGAAGTCATGGAGAAACGCTCCATGTCATCAACCCGAATGAGGAACTGGAATATGAACAAGCTGATCCCCCTGAGCCTGGCCGCTGTCTTCGCCCTGACCTCCGGCTTCACCATGGCAGCCACCCCCACCAAGGCCGCCGCTCCCCAGGCGACCCAGACCAAGGTGGTGAAAAAGCACCACAAGGCGACTCATGCCAAGGCACCGGCCGTCAAGGTCGCTCCCAAGACCAAATAAAGACGTCTCAAGCTTCCCGTAATGAAAAGGGGCCCCCAGGGGCCCCTTCTGTCGTGGTCGGTATGGTACCGCCAGTTTATTTCAGCATGTAATCTGCCGGCAGCGCGATGCGCGCCACGCCGGAAGCTACCGCCGCCAGCGCCACGGCGCGGGCCACCCGTGGCAGCAGGCGGGCATCCATCGGCTTGGGAATGACGTAATCCTTGCCGAAGGAAAGCGCGCTCACCCCGGCGGCGGTCAGCACCTCGGCCGGCACCGGCTCCTTGACCAGACCGCGGATCGCCTCCACCGCGGCTATCTTCATGGCATCGTTGATGCGGCTGGCGCGGGCGTCCAGCGCGCCGCGGAAGATGAAGGGGAAACAGAGCACGTTGTTGATCTGGTTCGGATAATCCGAGCGACCCGTGCCCATGATGAGATCGCCCCGCACCGCGTGGGCCAGGGATGGCTTGATCTCCGGGTCCGGGTTGGAGCAGGCGAAGATCACCGGGTTGGGGGCCATCAGGGCCACAGCCTCCGGAGGCAATACGTCCGGACCGGAGACGCCGACAAACACATCCGCCCCTTCAATGACATCCATCAGGGTGCGCAGCGGCGTGTCGTTGGCGAAGCGCTGCTTGTACTGGTTGAGATCGGTGCGGCCTGTGTGGATCACCCCCTGGCGATCGAGCATGAAGATGTTGTGTGGCGCGGCGCCGCACTTGATCAGCAGGTCCATGCAGGCGGTGGCGGCAGCCCCGGCCCCCATGCAGACGATGCGGCTCTGTTCGATGCGCTTGCCCTGCACTTCCAGCGCATTGAGCAGACCGGCGGCGGTGACGATGGCGGTACCGTGCTGGTCATCATGGAATACCGGGATGTCGCAGCGGGCGATCAGCGCCTGCTCGATCTCGAAGCACTCGGGCGCCTTGATGTCTTCCAGGTTGATGCCACCGAAGGTGTCGGCGATGGCCGCCACTGTGTCGATGAACTGCTGGCTGGTCTCGTGCTTCACCTCTATGTCGATGGCGTCTATGCCGGCGAAGCACTTGAACAGCAGGGCCTTGCCCTCCATCACCGGCTTGGACGCCAGCGGGCCCAGATTGCCCAGCCCCAGGATGGCGGTACCGTTGGAGATGACGGCCACCAGGTTGCCCTTGCCGGTGTAGCGGTAGGCATCATCGGGATTGGCGGCGATCTCGCGCACCGGCTCGGCCACACCCGGGCTGTAGGCCAGCGCCAGATCGTGGGCTGTCTCGGCGGGCTTGGTGAGGGCGATGGTAATCTTGCCCGGCACGGGCTGGGCATGGTAATCGAGTGCTTGTTGACGAAGATCGTGACGCAGATCGGACATGGGGGACCCCGATACGGAAGTGAATGGAGTGGTGCATTGGCTCGCCAGCGGGCGAGGGCTGGGGATCATAAAGAAAACCATCGGGCTTTCACAGAGGAAAGTATCGCCTCGCCACCACTGACAAGCCAGTAATTAGCATGTCATGCCAACCACCAATACCTATTTAGTTATAGATATGGTTTCACCCCATCACAGGGATGCCCGCTTTCGCCTCCGCCTGCCTGGCGATGGCCTCCGTCATCCCCTGGAAGATGAAGAGATGAAACGGCAGCATGGCGAGCCAGTAGGCCAGTCCCCAGGCCCCCTGGGGATGCCAGTGGGCCGTCACCTTGATGCGGGTCAGGCCGGACTCCTCCGGCAGTATGTTGAACTCCAGCCGCCCCACTCCGGGGGCCTTCATGTTGAACAGCAGATCCAGCCTGCGCCCCTCGTCGACCCCGAGGATCTGCCAGGAGTCCAGCATATCCCCCTTCACGAAGCGATCCGGGTTGGTGCGGCCACGGGTGCGGGCCGGGCCGCCGATCAGGTGATCCATCCATTCGCGCACCACCCACAGCTCGTTCATGTAGAAGTAGCGCTGCTCGCCCCCCAGCTGCTGCAACACCTGCCACACCACCTCGGGCGCGGCGAGACAGATGGCCTCCCCGCTGGCGGTGCGGTCATAGAAGCCGTACTCGGGGTGGCGCCAGCGCAGCCCCAGCGGCGTCTCCTGCCCCTGCTGCTCGGCCCCCAGCTTCTGCTCCAGCGCCAGGCTCTCCCCGAGCGCCTCGTCGAAGCTGAGCAGGGTTTGCGGCAGCAGGGCCCGCAGCGGGCCGTCATCGGCCGGGATGTCGTGCTTGAGGCCGCCCACCAGCGCCTTGGCCACGGGTTGCGGCACAGACGTGACGAATTGCAGCCACCAGGCGGAGAGACGGGGGCTCAGAAACGGGATGGGGATGATGGGACAGCGCTTGCCTATATGGGCGGCGAACTTCTGCAACTGCTGCTGATAGCTGAGCAACTCGGGGCCGACGGCGTTGAGCACCCGGCCATCCACCCCCTCGACCTCCACCAGCCTGCCGAGGTAGTGCAGCAGGTTGGAGAGCGCTATGGGTGGCGTGCGGGAGCGCACCCACTTGGGCGTGACCATCATGGGCAGGTTGAACACCAGATCCCGCATCACCTCGAAGGCGGCCGAACCCGGCCCTATGATGATGCCGGAGCGCAGTTCCACCGTCGGCACGCCCGCCTCGCGAAACAGCTCGCCACAATGGCGGCGGGAGTTGAGGTGACGGCTATTGCAGCGCTCGGGCTGGATGGCCCCCAGATAGATGATGCGGCGCACCCCGGCGGCGCGGGCGGCGGCGGCGAAGTTCTTCACCCCCTGCTGCTCCAGCCGGTGAAAATCGGCGCCGGCCCCCATTGCGTGCACCAGATAGAAGACGGTGTCTATGCCCGCCAGCGCGGGTAGCAGGGTAATGGGCTTGAGGCTGTCGGCGAGACGAAACTCCACGCCCGGCGGCAGACGGCAGGGACGACGAGCCCCGGCGATCACCCGATAACCCAGCCCTTGCAGGTGGGGCACCAGGTAAGACCCTATATATCCTGCCGCTCCCATCACCAGACATGTGCGCATCTGTTTTTCTCCCATGAGTGAGCCAACACCATAGGGCAAACCGCTTCAATACAGAACGCCACGCAATAAAAAAGGCGCCCGATGGGCGCCTTTTTCAGAATTCTTCAGAAGTAGAATTACTTCTTGGCAGTCAGACCACCGAAACGCTTGTTGAACTTGTCTACGCGGCCGCCGCTAGAAACTTCTTTCTGCTTGCCGGTATAGAACGGGTGGCATGCAGAGCACACGTCCAGGTTCAGATCTTTACCCAGGGTAGAGAAGGTATTGATGACGTTACCGCAAGAGCATTTGCAGGTGATGGCGACGTACTCGGGATGGATATTAGCTTTCATGGACAACCTCGATAATAGGCCGTGTCGCCATCCGATCTCTTGTCGGACACCACACGATTGTTGAACACAGTTTCAAAGGCTGCGAATAATATAGGAAATGCCTGAGATCAGGCAAGTGGCTTCGCAGAAAAAATAGGCAATCCCTGGTGAATTCTTCCCAAACGCTGGATCTGGTTCGTGTGGCTGTGCCGGTGCCGTTACGCCGTCACTTCGACTATCTCTCTCCCTTGCCCCTGCCTGAGCCCGGCTGTCGGGTCGAGATCCCTTTCGGCCCCCAGACCCTGGTCGGGCTGGTGGTGGAGCATCCGACCGAGAGCCAGGTGCCCCGCAACAAGCTCAAGCCCATCAAGCGAGTGCTTGACAGCGCCCCCGTGCTGGGGCCGGACATACTGGCGCTGATGGCCTGGAGCGCCAGCTACTACCAGCATCCGCTGGGAGAGGTGCTGCCCCACGCCCTGCCGGTGCTGGTGCGCAAGGGGGAGCCCGCCGCCTACCGGGAGCTGGAGTTCTGGTTTGCCACCGAGGCCGGCATGGCGATCGATCTCAACGAGCTCAAGCGGGCCGCCAAGCAGCAACAGGCCCTCGCCCTGCTGCGCAAGGGGCCGCAGACGCCGTCCGCCCTCAAGCAGGAGGAGATCCAGAGCGCGGCACTCACGGCGCTGGAGAAGAAGGGGCTGCTGGAGAAGCGCATCCTGGAGCCGAGCCATGACGGCGACTGGGCGACGCATTTTGACGCGGGAGAGGGGCTGCGCCTCAACGGCGAGCAGGCGCTGGCGGTATCCGCCGTCACCAGTCAGAGCAACCAGTTCAGCGCCTTCCTGCTGGACGGCATCACGGGGTCAGGCAAGACAGAAGTGTACCTGAGCATTCTCGAGCCCCTGCTCAAGGCGGGCAAGCAGGCGCTGGTGATGGTGCCCGAAATCGGCCTCACTCCCCAGACCATCAACCGCTTCCGTCGCCGCTTCAAGGTGCCTGTGGTGGCGATGAACTCGGCCATGAACGATCGGGAACGGCTGGATGCCTGGCTCGCCTGCCGCGATGGCGGCGCCGCCATTCTGATCGGCACCCGCTCCGCGGTGTTCACCCCGTTCAAGAACCTCGGCATCATCATCATTGACGAGGAGCACGACGGCTCCTTCAAGCAGCAGGACGGTTTTCGCTACCACGCCCGGGATCTGGCGGTGATGCGGGCCCATCGCGCCGGCATTCCCATCCTGCTCGGCTCGGCCACCCCCTCGCTGGAGACGCTGCACAACGCCAGAACCGGCAAGTATCACCACCTCAGCCTGACGCGCCGCGCCGGCAACGCCCAGACCGCCCGCCAGGTGATCCTGGACATCAAGAGCGTGCGGCTGCAGGCCGGGCTATCCCCCCAGCTGGAGCAGCTGATGGCGGAGCACCTGGTGGCCGGCAACCAGGTGATGCTGTTTCTCAACCGCCGTGGCTATGCCCCCTCGCTTATCTGCCACCAGTGTGGCTGGAGCGCCGCCTGCGAGCGCTGCGACGCCTGGTACACCTGGCATCAGGCAGGGCGTCGCCTGCACTGCCACCACTGCGACAGCGTGCGCCCCCTGCCCCACAGCTGCCCCGAGTGCGGCAGCAAGGAGCTGATAGGCTCAGGAGTCGGCACCGAGCAGCTGGAACAGCTGCTCACCACGGTTTTTCCGCAATACCCTGTGGTGCGCATCGACAGAGACAACACCCGCCGCAAGGGGGAACTGGAGACCCATCTCGGCGACATCAAGGCGGGCAAGTACAAGATCCTGATCGGCACCCAGATGCTGGCCAAGGGTCACCACTTTCCGGATGTGACGCTAGTGGGCCTGCTGGATGTGGATGGCGCCCTGTTCAGCGCCGATTTTCGCGCCGCCGAGAAGCTAGCCCAGCTCTACACCCAGGTGGCGGGGCGCGCCGGGCGCGCCAGCAAGCCCGGGCTGGTGGTGTTGCAGAGCCACCACCCGGAACATGCCCTGCTGCAGGATCTGACCCAGAACGGTTATGGCCATTTTGCGGATACCGCGCTCAAGGAGCGCCGCCTGCTGGGGCTGCCGCCCTTCAGCTATCAGGGGCTGTTCCGGGCCGAGGCCACTGGCCGTGACGAGGTGCAGCTGTTCCTCACCCGCCTCGCCGAGACACTGCGCAGCGCCCGTTACCCCCACGTGCAGGTGCTGGGGCCCATCAGCGGCTTCATGGAACGCAAGGCGGGCAAATTCCGCATGCAGCTGCTGGTACAGGGGCCGAACCGGGCAACCCTGGCACAACTGCTGGATTGGGCGGTCAAGGAGCTGGATGGCTGGCCCGAGACCAAGAAGGTGCGCTGGAGTCTGGACATAGACCCCACTGAGCTGAACTGAGCCAGTTGGTATATTGCTCAGGTGCTGGCGGCGACTCGCGATCCCGCTATGCGCCAGCCAGGGCCCGGGATCAGACCCTCAGGTCTATCTGTTGCACCCAGCCGCCCTTGCCCTGCTCGGTGAGATAGAGACCGGACTGGCGCAAGACCCCCTGATTGCCGCCCTCGCCCAGGTGATTGAAGGGGGTATCCAGAGGGTGCAGCAGTATGGCGCCTATCCCCAGCTCCACCAGCGCAACGGGGGCATTGTCCGGGCGCCAGAACTGCAGGGCCGAGAAGGATTTGTCGCCTTCATCCAGCACGCCGTTGCCATCCTCATCCAGTGCCGCCAGCTCGCCGAAGCCGTTGCCCGAGCGGGCTCCGAACAGTTCGCCGCCATCGTCTATGGTGCCGTTGCCGTTGCGATCCAGCGCCACGAAACCGCTGCCCTCGCTCAGACCCGGCAGGCTGTCGTCCTTGCCATCCTGATCTATGTCGAAGTTGACCCGCGCCTCGGTCAGATCGGCAATCTTGCCATCCAGACTGAGCACCAGCGGATCCTTGAGGGCATTGAGGGTGGTGCGGCGCTGGCTGATATCGAGCTGGCGCCAGTCGAGCACAAAGCCGAGATCGAGCTGCAGGGTCTGGCCATCCTTGGTCTCCACGCTGGCCGCCGCCACCACGTTGAGCTGCTCCCGCTGCAGCAGGGTATCGGTTACCTCCACCGCCTGATCCGGCTCGGGGGCGGCCTGAGTTGCCTCCCCTTGCGGAGTCGGCACCCCCTCCGCGGTCTGTTCGGCCGGCTTGATGGGCGTCGGCAGCTCTATCTCGTGGCCGAGCATGGCCTCTATCATCAGCTTGATGAGCCGCAGCCGATTATCCAGCCCGTCGTCGGGATTGGCCTCTTCCTCTTCCGGCTTGACCAGAGAGGGCACGCTCTCGGCACTGGCGCCGCCTGGCTGGCTCACGCTCCCCTGCATGACGCTCGCGCTGACGGTGCGCATCAGCTCGGCCACCACCCGATCCGTCGTGGGCGTGGCCTCATTCCCGGCAGGGCTCCCGGGCACGGCAGGGGCGACGGGCCCGAGGTTGCGTACCTTGCGAGCCTGCAGCTGTTGATACTGGTGCTGTACCTCTCCCTGGAGATCGTAGTGATCGATGCGCATACGTTGATCCTCGGCGCCATACATCTGGTCAGTTATCGACCGGATGTCGTGTCAGGCTTAACACCGATTGGCTATATCAGAGCGTGGCAGCCTCGCCATCGGCACATAACAAGGCCAGGGCCAATGATCTGGCCTGCTCCAGCGCCAACGGCTGCTGATAGCTGTGGGCCATCACCACTGCCCCCTCCAGCAGCAGGCAGAGCCCGGTGGCGTGCGAGAGGCTGCACCCGAGCTGCGCCCTGACCCAGTTCAGCAGCGCCTGCTTGTGTGCCACCACCAGCTTGCGAACCGGATGACGCGGGTCGGCAAACTCGGCGCTGGCATTGATGAAGTTGCAGCCATAGAAGTCGCTGCGGCCAAACCACTCCCCGAATCCGTCGAACAGGGCGTGCAACCGATCCTCCCTGCCCTCCCGACCCGCGAGCCGTGCCTCAAGCAGGGCAAAAAACTCCCGTTCACGGGACAGCAGCACCTCTTCGATCAGCGCATCCTTGGTGGGAAAGTGACGGTAGAGGGTACGCTTGGTGCTCCCTGCCTCCGCCCAGATGCGATCTATGCCGGTTGCGTGAAAGCCATGACGATTGAACAGCCGATAGGCGGTTTCCATCAGCTGCTGCCGTTTTTCACTCACGTCATTTTCTCCTTGAAGTACACCGATCTGTCTACCTAATGTGCCTAATCACGTCAGACAAACCAAGAGGGAAACGTGATGACAAAATGGTATGGCCCGTTATGGGCAGGCGTGGGCGCGGCACTGGCGATCGGGGTGTTGGGCTGGCTGAACATCAGCTGGCACACGGCCCTGATCATGGCGCCCTTCGGGGCAAGCTGCGTGCTGCTGTTTTCACTGCCGGCCAGCCCGCTGGCCCGCCCGTACAATCTGCTCGGGGGCCACCTGCTGACGGCCACGGTCGGCCTGCTGGTACAGTCGCTCCCCTTGCCGCTGGAACTGCAGCTGGCATTGGGAGTGGGGCTGGCCATAGCGCTGATGCAGGGCCTGAACCTCATACACCCGCCCGCCGGCGCCAACCCCCTGCTGGTGTTGATGACAGGACAGACGTGGCCCTTCCTGTGGCACACAGTGCTGCCCGGTGCCTTGCTGCTGATCCTGTTGGGCCACGGCTTTCAGCGGGTGCGGCTGTGGCGGCCCAAGGCCATATAAACAACAAGGGAGGCCAAAGCCTCCCTTGTTGTGATTCATGCCAATACCCTTACTTGGCGGCCTGGGAAACACCTTCCAGCCGCACTTCCACCCGGCGATCCGGTGCCAGACAGGCGATCAGCGCAGGCTTGGAACCGCTGCTGCAGTTGTTGCCGGTCACGGGGGAGGACTTGCCACGCCCCTCGACCCGCACCTTGTCGGCAAACAGCCCCTTGGCGATCAGGTAGTCGGCCACGCTGCGGGCACGCTGCTCCGACAGGGACTGGTTGTAGGCATCGGAGCCTATGCGGTCGGTATGTCCGATCACGGTCGCCACGCCATCCTTGGGATTGGCGGCCACTATCTGGCTGAACAGGGTATCGAGCGCCTGACTGGCGGCCGGCTTCAGGGTGGCCTTGTTGAACTCGAACAGCACGTCCGAGCTCAGGCTGAACTGCTGGGTGACGACCACGGCGGCGGGAGCGGGCGCTGCGGCCGGCGCAGGTGCCGGGGCCACCACATCGCCCCCCTGCTGACCGAAGCGGTAGAGCATGCCGACGGAGAGCAGGCCGTTATCCATCTCTATGCCGGAGCGATCGAGGGAGGCGTCCCCCAGCGGCGTTGTGTACTGATATTCGATACGGGCAGCCCAATCACGGTCAATCGCGTATTCGGCCCCCAGCGCCCCGACAAACGCGGCCCCATGCTTGTTGCCTGTCTCCTTGATGAAATCGGTCGAGGTCTGGGCCGACAGCTCGCTGTTGGTCCAGGCGTAGCCGCCGCCGATCCGGCCATAGAGATCCAGCGCGTCGTTGACCGGGAAACCTATCTTCATGGTGGCCTGGATCATCTGGCTCTTGGCTTCTCCCTCCACCCTGACCCCGCTCAGATCACCGGACGAGGTGTACTTGCCGAACCAGTCATAGCCGAACTCGAAACCCAGGTTGGGGTTGAGCTGATAACCGGCGAACGCACCCAGCCCGAGTGCATCCTTGCTGGTGCTGGTGTTTTGCAGCGCGCCCAGGGTATCCGAGACCACCTGCTTCTGGTCGACATCGAAGTAGTTGGACCAACCGGCCTTGCCGCCGGCATACCAGGTGTTGTCCTGGGCGGCAGCCTGCACGGCCCCCGTCGTAAGCAGGCCGCTGACCAGCACGGCAAGTATCGATTTGTTCATGGTGAAAGCCTCTGCAATGAGTCGTTATGGGCGCGCTATGCGCTTATCTTCCCTGATGGGGCGAACCCGGCCCCGTTCATCAGGTTATCCCATCTCTCGCCGGCCTCAAATGACTTGGGACTCAAGAGTGTGAAGCTGACGACATTCCCGACTGGAAAAACGGCGCAGATGCAGGATCGCAATAAAGGTCCGGGCGGCAACCGGGCCCAGCAGGTTGCCCCTGCCTGTCAGCCGCCACGACCGCAAAAAAAGAGGGAGGCTTGCGGCCTCCCTGCTTGTGTTCTGCGGGTCATCAGCTGGCCAGAAACAGCCGGTAGGCGGGGTCGTCACTGACCTCTTTCCAACCGTAGCCAATCTCGCGCAGGTAGTCGTGGAAGGCGGCCACGTCCTCGTCCGGCAGCTCGAAGGCGCAGAGCACGCGGCCGTAGTCGGCGCCGTGGTTACGGTAGTGGAACAGGCTGATGTTCCAACGACAGCCGAGGGTCTCCAGGAAACGCATCAGGGCGCCCGGTTGCTCCGGAAACTTGAAGCTGTAGAGACGTTCACCCAGGGGCCGGGCCGGGCGGCCGCCAATCATGTAGCGCACGTGGTTCTTGGCCAGCTCGCTCTCAGTCATGTTGACCACAGGGTAGCCATTTCCCTCCAGCTGATGCTGGATCTGGGTCAGCTCCTCGTCGCCGCCGGTCAGGCGCACCGAGACGAACAGAGACGCCTGGGCCGCATCGGCGTAGCGATAGTTGAACTCGGTCACCATGCGCGGGCCGAGCTGACGACAGAAGTCGAGGAAGGCCCCCTTGCGCTCGGGTATGGTCACCGCCAGCATGCCCTCGCGCTTCTCGCCTATCTCGCAGCGCTCCGACACGTAGCGCAGGCTGTGGAAGTTGACGTTGGCGCCGGACAAGATGGCCGCCATCCGGCCGCCCTTGACCTGCTCGCGCTCGCTGTAGGCCTTGAGCCCTGCCAGCGACAGGGCGCCAGAGGGTTCGGCGATGGCACGGCAGTCGTCGAAGATGTCTTTGAGCGCGGCGCAGATCTGGTCGTTGGAGACGGTCACCACCTCGTCCAGATACTGGTTGCACAGTCGAAACGTCTCTGTGCCGATGCGCTTGACCGCCACTCCATCGGCAAACAGCGAGACCCGATCCAGATTGACCGGCTCGCCGGCTTCCATGGCGGCCTTGAGGCAGGCGGAGCCTTCCGCCTCCACCCCGATCACCTTCACATCCGGCAGCAACTGCTTGATGTAGACGGCCACACCGGCGGCCAGGCCGCCGCCCCCCACAGGCACGAAGACGTGGGTGAGGTGGGTATCCTGCTCCAGCAGCTCCTTGCCGATAGTACCCTGGCCCGCGATCACCTCGACGTCGTCAAACGGCGGTATCAGGGTGTAGCCCTCCAGTTCGGAGAGGCGGCGGCTCTCGGCATAGGCCTCGTCGAAGCTGTTGCCAAACAGCATGACGTTGCCACCCAGCCGGCGCACCGCATCTATCTTGATGTCCGGCGTGGTCTTGGGCATCACTATGATGGCCTTGATGCCGAGCTTGGCCGCCGACAGGGCGACCCCCTGGGCATGGTTGCCGGCAGAGGCGGCGATGACGCCGTGATCCTTCTGCTCCTGGGTCAGGGTGGCGATCTTGTGGTAGGCACCGCGCAGCTTGAAGGAGTGCACAGGTTGCAAGTCTTCCCGCTTGAGGGAGACCTGGTTGCCGAGCCGCTCGGACAATTTTTTAAGGGTCTGCAAGGGGGTCACCCGCGCCGCCTCATAGACGGGGGAGAGCAACACCTTGCGTAGATAATCTGCCGCAGAGACCATGGTTACTCCTCCGTCTTGCCGGGATGAACGCACACCATGCTCGGCACGGCGCAGACGGAATACGGGTAATTTGCCTTGAGTGTCATCATCACTCCTCCAGCTTGCTGCGATCTCGTACCGCGCCCTTGTCGGCACTGGTAGCGAGCATGGCGTAGGCGCGCAGGGCAAAGGAGACCTGACGCTGACGGTCCAGCGGCTTCCAGCCACGGGCCGAGGCGGCAACGCGGCGGGCGGCCAGCACACTGTCGGCCACCTCCAGCACCATGCTGCGGGCCGGAATATTGATGTTTATGATGTCGCCATCTTCCACCAGACCTATGGTGCCGCCGGAGGCCGCCTCCGGCGAGACGTGGCCGATGGAAAGACCCGAGGTGCCGCCTGAGAAGCGGCCGTCGGTGATCAGGGCGCACTGCTTGCCCAATCCCATGGACTTGAGATAGGTGGTGGGATAGAGCATCTCCTGCATGCCGGGACCCCCTTTTGGCCCTTCGTAGCGGATCACTACCACTTCACCGGCCTTGACTGTGCCATCCAGGATGCCGGCAACCGCCGTGTCCTGGCTCTCGAATACCCGGGCCGGGCCACGGAAGCAGAGGTTTTCGTCATCCACGCCGGCCGTTTTGACGATGGCGCCATCAAGGGCCAGATTGCCGGAGAGCACGGCCAGGCCGCCCTCCAGGCTGTAGGCATTGTTCAGCGAGCGGATGCAGCCCTCGGCTCTGTCCACATCCAGCTCGGGCCAGCGGCAATCCTGGCTGAACGCCTTGGTGGTGCGGATCCCGGCCGGACCGGCGCGGTAGAAGTCCACCACCTCCTGGCTCGGCTGGCGGCTGACGTCATATTCGTTGAGCAGTTCGGCCAGGGAGCCGCCCAGTACGGTGCGGGTATCGCCGTGCACCAGACCCGCCTTCTCCAGCTGGCCCAGGATGGCGACCACGCCACCGGCGCGGTGCACGTCTTCCATGTGGTACTTCTGGGTAGAGGGCGCCACCTTGCACAGCTGGGGCACCTTGCGCGACATGCGGTCGATGTCGGCCATGGTGAAGTCCACCCCGGCCTCCTGCGCCGCCGCCAGCAGGTGCAGCACCGTATTGGTGGAGCCGCCCATGGCGATGTCCAGCGCCATGGCATTCTCGAACGCCGCCTTGGTGGCGATGTTGCGCGGCAGGGCCGTCTCGTCATCCTGCTCATACCAGCGCTTGGCCAGGGTGACGATGCGCTGGCCGGCCAGCTTGAACAGCTGCTCGCGATCGGCGTGGGTCGCCAGCATGGAACCGTTGCCCGGCTGGGAGAGGCCGAGCGCCTCGGTCAGGCAGTTCATGGAGTTGGCGGTGAACATGCCGGAGCAGGAGCCGCAGGTGGGGCAGGCACTGCGCTCTATCTGATCGCTCTGGGCATCGGAGACCTTGGGATCGGCGCCCTGGATCATGGCATCCACCAGATCCAGCTTGATGATCTGATCCGACAGCTTGGTCTTGCCCGCCTCCATGGGGCCGCCGGAGACGAAGATCACGGGTATGTTGATGCGCAGGGCGGCCATCAGCATCCCCGGAGTGATCTTGTCGCAGTTGGAGATGCAGACCATGGCGTCGGCGCAGTGGGCGTTGACCATGTACTCCACCGAGTCGGCGATCAGCTCCCGGGACGGCAGGGAATAGAGCATGCCGCCGTGGCCCATGGCGATGCCGTCATCCACGGCGATTGTGTTGAACTCCTTGGCGACGCCACCCGCGGCTTCGATCTCGCGGGCCACCAGCTGGCCCAAATCCTTGAGGTGAACGTGGCCAGGTACGAACTGGGTGAAGGAGTTGACCACGGCTATGATGGGCTTGCCAAAATCCTGATCTGTCATGCCGGTGGCACGCCAGAGGGCGCGGGCCCCGGCCATGTTACGTCCGTGGGTGGTGGTGGCGGATCTCAACTTCGGCATTGTCTCTACTCCCTGAATGCCCATGGGGCGCATGATTTCTTGAATGTGTGACTCGCGGATCGGGAATCGATCCTGGTCAGGGCATGACGCTGATGCCCTGACCGGAAGCGACTCGGGGAGGCGTCACGCCTCCCCTCTCTCATCAGTCGTTGACCGGCGTCAGCCAGCCCCACTTGTCCTCGGTCTGACCGTTGAACAGGCCAAAGAAGGCGTTCTGCAACTGCTCGGTCACGGGGCCACGACAGCCGGCGCCTACCTTCATCCGATCCACCGAACGCACAGGTGTCACCTCGGCGGCTGTGCCCGTCATGAAGATCTCGTCTGCGACGTAGAGCGCCTCACGGGGCAGCGCCTGCTCGCGCACCTCATAGCCGAGATCGCGGGCCAGCGTCATTATGGTGTCGCGGGTGATGCCGGGCAGGATGGCGGCGGTGGCGGGCGGGGTGAACAGCACACCGTTCTTCACCAGGAACAGGTTCTCCCCCGCCCCCTCGCTCAGGTAACCGTTCACATCCAGTGCCAGCCCTTCGGCATAGCCGTTGCGCTTGGCTTCCCGGCTGATCAGCTGGGAGGACAAATAGTTGCCGCCAGCCTTGGCACCGGTGGGGATGGTGTTGGGGGCGAGCCGGTTCCAGGAGGTGACGCACACATCCACCCCGTTTTTCAGCCCCTCTTCCCCCAGATAGGCGCCCCACGGCAGGGCCGCCACCATGAGATCGGCCTTGGCATCCAGCGGCGGATGCAACCCCAGCCCCACGTTGCCGACAAAGGCCAGCGGGCGCAGATAACCGCTCTTCAGGCCGTTCTCGCGCACCACTGTGCGGCAGGCTTCATTCACCTCGGCCTCGCTGTAGGGGACATCCATCCAGTAGATTTTGGCGGAGTCGAACAGGCGGCGGGTGTGCTCCTGCAGCCGGAAGATGCAGGTGCCCTTGGGGGTATCGTAGGCGCGCACACCCTCGAACACGGAGGAGCCGTAGTGCAGGGCGTGGCTCATGACGTGCACCTGGGCATCCTGCCAGGGCACCAGGCTGCCGTTGAACCAGATGTACTTGGGCTGAGTGGGGGATTGGGAAGGCTGTGACATTGCAGTTGCTCCTTAAGCTCTGATCCGGGGTTGCTGTTCCAGTGCATCGACCCGGGAGACGTCCACCAGCTTGACCAGCTGGCTCCATAACTGCTGGATGGGACGCTCCGACTCGACAGTAACCGTGATCCGCAGCTGTTGGCAATCTTGCTCCGCTCTCGTTTCCATAGTGAGAGCGCAGAGAGCGAAGCCGCGGTGGCGCACCACCCTCAGTACCCGCTCCATCACTTCGGGTCTGGGCTGGGCGTGAATATGCAGGGTGTGTTGTGCAGCTGCTGGCTGCGCAAAGGTGTGCGGGTTCATGGGCGTTGCTCCATCATCTTGTGGTTGGCGACACCTGGCGGGACCAGGGGCCAGACGTTTTCTTCCTCTGAAATGGCCACATGCAGCAGATAGGCGCTCTCGCTTGCCAGCAGGCGCTCGAGGGCACCGGCTATCTGCTCCTTGCATGTGATGGTCTCGCCCGGAATGCCGAACGCGGCGGCCAGGGCGACGAAATCCGGGTTGTCTGAGAGTATGGTTTCGCTGTAACGGCCGTCGAAGAACAGCTCCTGCCACTGGCGCACCATGCCGAGACGCTGGTTGTCGATCAGCACCATCTTCACCTTGAGCTGGGCCCGGCGGATGGTGCCGAGCTCCTGCACGTTCATCATGAAGGAGCCGTCACCGCTCACCAGCACCACCTCGTCATCGGGGCGCGACATCTTGGCGCCGATGGCGGCGGGCAGGCCGAACCCCATGGTGCCGAGGCCTGCACTGGAGAGGTGGTTGCGCGGGCTGGTAAAGCGCATGTGCTGTGCCACCCACATCTGGTGCTGGCCGACGTCGCAGGCCACCACGCTGGTGTCCGGCAGACGGGCCGACAGCTGCTTGAGCAGGGCCGGGGCATAGATGGGCTGGCCGGGATGGTCGTAGCGAAACGCGTACTCGCGGGCCATGTTCGCGCAGTGCTCACGCCAGGGATCTATGGCCAGCGCCATGGCCAGGGCGGGCAACACCCGCTTGAGATCCGTGGTGATGCCCACCTCGGCGGCGCGGCGCTTGCCGAACTCGGCGGCATCCACGTCCAGATGGATCACCTTGGCATCGGGGGCAAACTCCTCCAGCTTGCCGGTCACCCTGTCATCGAAACGGGCACCCACCACCACCAGCAGATCGCTCTGCTGCACCGCATAGTTGGCGGCCTTGGTGCCGTGCATGCCGAGCATGCCCAGATAGACGGGGCTGTCGGGATCCAGCGCCCCTATCCCCTTGAGGGTGGTGACGGCCGGCATGCCGGTGACGGCGGCAAACTCGCGCAGTTGCTGCTCGGCATTGGCCATGCCCACACCGCCACCGACGTAGAGCACGGGGCGCTCGGCACCGGCCAGCAGGGTGCGGGCCAGGGTCAGCTCGGCCGGATTGAGGGGCTCTGGCTCCTCCACCGCAAACAGCGGGCTCTGGGTCGGCACGGCGGCCAGCTGCACATCCTTGGGAAAGTCGATGAGTACCGGACCCGGGCGCCCTTCGGTGGCGATGGCGAAGGCTTCCGCCAGCACCCTGCCCAGATCGGCGGCATCCGTCACCATGAAGGAGTGCTTGGTGCAGGAGAGGGACATGCCGAGCACGTCGACCTCCTGAAACGCATCCGTGCCGATGGCAGAACAGGGCACCTGACCACTGATGGCCACCAGGGGCACGGAATCGAGCAGCGCCTCCGCCAGCCCGGTCACCAGATTGGTGGCGCCGGGGCCCGAGGTGGCGATGCAGACCCCCACCTGACCGGAGGCACGGGCGTAGCCCACCGCCGCCATGGCGGCCCCCTGTTCGTGGCGGCAGAGCTGATGGGCAAGACCCCCGTCATACAGGGCGTCGTAGACCGGCATTATGGCTCCGCCCGGGTAACCAAACACCTGGGTCACACCCTGTTTCTTGAGAGCCTGTACCAAAAACTGCGCGCCGTTCATGTGGAAAATCCTGTCCTGTAGTCGAAAAAAAACCCCCGAGCTGTGAGGCTCGGGGGTCGCTTGTTTCGTTCTGTCCGGTGGTGGGTCTATCCCTTGTTCCGTGCAGCTAAACGAGCCCCGAGCGGTGAGATAATAATCACCACTAGGACCACAATAATGCTGACGAAACGGGAGGCCATGTTCATAGTTACAACCGGAAATCCTGTGAAATTGGGGCGGTTTGCACCGCGAATGGCTATTAGAACTAGCACGGTGATTTTTATTGGGCAAGCCTTTTTTACCTGACAAGACTCTGATTTTGACTGAGCCGCATCGGGATAGCTGGCATAAAAAACTAATAAAAAACGGTTAACTAGCACATACATCAAACCAAGGACGGGATTTATGTCATTAGCTGTGGTTTATAGCCGTGCCAGCCTGGGGATTGCGGCACCGCAAGTCACGGTGGAAGTTCATCTCTCCAACGGCCTGCCCGCCTTCAACATGGTGGGCCTGCCGGAAACCTCGGTGAAGGAGTCGCGGGATCGGGTGCGCAGCGCCCTGCTCAACGGCAACTTCGAGTTCCCCTCCAAACACATCACGGTCAATCTGGCCCCCGCCGACCTGCCCAAGGAGGGAGGCCGCTTCGATCTGGCCATCGCCATCGGCATTCTCGCCGCTTCCAAGCAGATACCCGCAAAATACCTGCTCGATCATGAATTTTTAGGGGAATTGGCCCTGACCGGCGAGATCCGGCCCGTGCTCGGGGTACTGCCTGCCGTGCTCGCCTGCCGCGATGCGGGCCGCACCCTGCTGGTGCCGCAGGAGAACGGCCCGGAGGCCTCCCTCATTCAGGATGCCGAGGTGCGCACCGCCCATCAGCTGCTGGCCGTCACCGCCTGGCTGGCGGGTCAGTATGAGCTGCCGCTGCCGGATCCCCAGACCACGGATGCCCTGCCCGATGTACCGGATCTGCAGGATGTGATCGGCCAGTCCCAGGCCAAGCGGGCGCTGGAGATCGCCACCGCCGGCAGCCACAACCTGCTGTTCATAGGCCCGCCCGGCACCGGCAAGAGCATGCTGGCGAGCCGCCTGCCCGGCATTCTGCCACCGCTGAGCGAGCAGGAGGCGCAGCAGACCGCCGCCATCCACTCCATCGGTGGCCTGACCCCGCGCGCCGGCCACTGGCATCACAGGCCATACCGCACGCCCCATCACAGCGCCTCGGCGGTAGCGCTGGTGGGCGGTGGCAGCCACCCGCGGCCCGGCGAGATCTCGCTGGCCCATAACGGCGTACTGTTTCTCGACGAGTTGCCGGAGTTCGAGCGCAAGGTGCTCGACTCCCTGCGCGAACCGCTGGAGACGGGCCACATCACCATCAGCCGCGCCGCCCGTCAGGTGGATTTCCCCGCCCGCTTCCAGCTGGTGGGCGCCATGAATCCCAGCCCCTGCGGCCACTATGGCGACGGCCAGACCCGCTCCAGCCCGGATCAGATACTGCGCTATCTCGGCAAGCTCTCGGGCCCCTTTCTCGATCGCTTCGATCTGACGGTAGAGGTGCCGCTGCTGCCCAAGGGCAGCCTCACCGGCAAGGCGGAACGGGGGGAGTCGAGCCAGCAGATCCGCGATCGGGTACTGGCAGCGCGAGAGCGGATGCTGAGCCGCAATGGCAAGCTCAACAACCTGCTGGATAGTCGCGAGATAGAGGACATTTGCCGATTATCACCGCAAGATGCCGAGTTTTTGGAGAATGCCATCCAGAGGCTTGGGCTCAGCATCCGGGCCTGGCACCGCATACTGCGGGTATCGCGCACCATAGCGGATCTGGCGGGACGGCCCGCCATCGAGAAGGAGCACCTGATCGAAGCGCTCGGTTATCGCGCCATGGACCGGCTGCTGTCACGGCTGCGCAGCGGCTGACTGGCGCCATGCAGAAAACATGAGTCCCGGGCTGCCGATGGCCCTGTGCATGGTCTAGCGGACCATCGGCTGATATTATGGCCACAGATCTGACCACTTGGTTGCCACCCACAGACAAGAAGACGGACCCGACTCATGCACAACAAGCTGATAGAGCGGCTGCGCGGCAGCCTCTCGACCCTGCTCTATTTCCTCAACACCCTGTTCTGGTTTGTCCCCATACTGCTGCTTGGTCTGATCAAGCTGCTGCTGCCGCTCAAGGGCTGGCGCACCCTCTGCAATGCTCTGCTGGACGGCTGTGCCAGTTGCTGGATAGGTTTCAACAATCTGATCCAGAAAACCATCATCAGGACACCTTTCGAGGTGGTCGGAGTGGACAAAGGGAACCGGAATGAGTGGTATATGGTCATTGCCAACCATCAATCCTGGGTCGACATACTGGTGCTGCAGCGGATTTTTAATCAAAAAATCCCCTTCCTGAAGTTTTTCCTCAAGAAAGAACTGATTTGGGTACCTTTTCTCGGTCTGGCATGGTGGGCGCTGGACTTCCCCTTCATGCGGCGATATTCCCGTAAATTTCTGGAAAAAAGGCCGCATCTGAAGGGAAAAGACATAGAAACAACGCGCCAGGCCTGTGCCAAGTTTCGCCACATTCCGGTGAGCGTGATGAACTTCGTGGAGGGCACCCGCTTCACCGCACACAAGCACGACAAACAGGCCGCGCCCTATCGCCACCTGCTGCACCCGAGGGCTGGCGGCATCGCCTTCACCCTGGCAGCCATGGGCGATCAGCTGCACAAGCTGGTGGATGTGACCATCGCCTATCCGGGCGGCATCCCCAGCTACTGGGACTTCATGTGCGGTCGGGTCAAGGAGATCAAGGTTCGGGTCCGCTTTCTGCCGATCGAACGCAATCTGGTGGGGGATTACTTCAATGACCCCGAGTTCCAACAAGAGTTTCAACAGTGGCTGAACGGGATCTGGCGCGAGAAGGACCAGACTCTGAACCAGTTGCTGGCGGACAAGACGCAGTAAACGACGCCCATGCCAACCCTGCTCCCCGGCCCCCTGGTGCTGCTCATCAGCACCAGCCTGACCATTTTGTTCACCGCCCTGTGCGCCAGCCTGATCCTGCTGGTGTCGCTGGCCAAGCTGCTGCTGCCCATTCCGGCCTTTGGCCGCGCCTGCAGCCGCCTCAACAACCGTTTCATGCGCCTCTGGCTGGCCTGCAACGCCCTGGTGATCCGCCTCACCACCCGCATCGACTGGCAGATTGAGGATGACACCCGACTGCGCAAGGATGGCTGGTATCTCATCGTCAGCAACCACATGAGCTGGACCGACATAGTGGTGCTGGGCCACCTGTTTCGGGATCGGCTGCCGGTGCCCAAGTTCTTCATGAAGCACGAGCTGATCTACATACCGCTGCTGGGGCTCGCCTGCTGGGGGCTGGACATGCCCTTTATGCGCCGTTATTCGAGAGAGTTTCTGTTAAGAAATCCGCATCTGCGCGGCAAGGATATAGAGACCACCCGCAACGCCTGCGAGAAGTTTCGCCACATCCCCACCACAGTCATCAACTTCGTGGAGGGAACCCGCTTCACCGAGCCCAAGCGGGATGCGGCCCGCTCCCGCTACCGTCATTTGATGCCGCCCAAGGCAGCCGGGCTGGCCTTCACCCTGGCGGCCATGGGGGAGCAGTTCGACAGCCTGATCAACGTCACCATCAGCTATCCGGACAACGCAGAGACCCCGTTCAAGGACTTCCTGATGGGGCGGATGAAGCGCATTCGGGTGCGCATCGAGGAGCTGCCGGTGGACGAGGCGCTGGTCGGTGACTACTTCAATGACAAGCAGTTCAAGCGGGGTTTTCAGGGCTGGCTGAACCAGTGCTGGCAGGAGAAGGACGAGGTGCTGGACGGCTGGCAGCGGGATCAGGAACCGCTGCCAGATGCCGCCAAAGAGGGATCCAAAGGGAGTGCAGAGGCCAGCTCGGCCAACTGATCCTCCGAGAAGACATTGATCCCGTGGCGACGCAGCAGGGCCGTGGTCTTGCCCTCGCCCGCTACTGACACGCCTTCGAAGCGGCCATTGTAGATGCGGCCGCTGCCGCAGGAGGGGCTCCCCTCCTTGAGCAGGGCAAAGCGAATGCCCTGCGCCTGACAGAGTGCCAGCGCCAGCTCGGCGCCGCGATCAAACTCGGTCGTCACATCCAGCCCGCTCGCGGTCAGCACCCGCTCGCCCTGTCGTTCGGCAGGGGGACGCGGGGTCGGCAGGCCGCCCGCCACCTCGGGGCAGAAGGCCAGCGTCCGCCCTTCGGCCCCCAGCGCCGTCAGCCAGTCGCTGACGATCCCCTTGCTCTGGCCGTCGTAACGCACTGGCTGACCCAGCAGGCAGGCACTCACCAGCACCCGGGGCGGCGTTTTGCTCATGCTTCCGCTCCATGCATCACCTGATCGAACATGACGCAGCAGGGGCTCTCCATCCGGTAGAGGATGGCGGGACGCTGCTTGCCGGTCCGCTTGCGACCCGTATCCACCAGAATATCGGCGCGATGGATCCGCTTGCGAAACGCTGCCGTGTTCATGGGGGTTTGCAGGATGATCTCGAAGGCGCGCTGCACCTCGGAGAGAGTGAACTCGGGCCCCAGCAGTTGCAGCGGCAAGGTGCTGTAGCGACTCTTGATCCGCAGCCGCTCCAGCCCTCGGGCGATCAGCTGGGTGTGATCGAAGGCGAGGCTGAGGCCGGGCAGGGACGAGAGCGGATGCCAGCAGCCGTGAATGGCCTCGACATCCGGTTCGACCAGACAGAGATAGACCAGCGTCGTGGACCAGCCGCGGGGATCCCGCTCCAGATTGCCGAGGGTGCAGACCTGCTCGCTGTAGCAGTGGCCCAGCCCCCACTCCCCCAGCAGACGGTGGCGAGCCGCGTCCAAGTCCCGATCCCGAGTCTCGTCGATGCGCAGCGCCGGCAGTTGCCAGCAGTGGGCAAAGGGGGGGCGATCGCGGGTTTCAAGCAGCAGCTCGAGCCGCTCCTCGTTCAACCGCAGCACCACCATATCCAGACTCATTCTCAACATGCCGATCGCCCTGCTCGCCTTCGATTAATGTTTGGTAGATAATATCACACGAATAGTATGTGCAGGAGCCACTCAATGGGAACCGTCGCCAGCCTGGATATTGATGCGCAGAAGGGATTTACCCCCCTCTGCCCGAACGAACTGCCCGTCGTGGGCGGGGATGATATTGTGGCTGCGCTCAACGCTCAGGCCACCCTCGCCAGCCTGCGGGTCGGCAGCAAGGATTCGCATCCCGCCAACGCCGCCTGGGCCGTCAGCGATCCCGCCGGCATGCTGCTGCCGCTGGACTTGCCCAACGCCGACCTCACCTGGCCTGTGCACTGCGTGCCGGGCACCCGGGGCTTCGAGCTGCTCGACGGCCTGCCGGCCCCAGTCGATTACGACTTCTTCGTCTGGAAGGGGGTCGAGCCGGATCTGCATCCCTACGGCACCTGCTTCCACGATCTGGCCGAACGGCGCAGCACCGGGCTCATCGAGTTTTTGCATGCCCGTGGCGTCAGTACCGTGCTGGTCGGCGGCCTCGCCACCGACTACTGCGTCAAGACCAGCGTGCTGCAACTGCGCCACGCCGGTTTCCGGGTGATCGTCCATCTCGATGCCTGCCGTGGCATAGCTCCCGAGACGGTTGCCTGCGCCTGCACCCAGATGATCGAGGCGGGTGCCGAACTGGCCCAGACCCTGATCGATGTACAACGCCTGCTGGACGCCTGATATGCCGCCTATCCTCACCCGCCAAGCCGATACCGGCGCCTGCACCTTACCTATGCGGCAGGGGAACGTCATCGCGCTCCCCAGCCTGCGGGGAGCCTGATATGCCACCGATCCTCACCAGCCTGCTCGACACCGACGCCTACAAGCTGCATATGCAGCAGGCGGTGTTCCATCGCTATCCGGATGCCGAGGTGGTGGCCGAGTTCCACAGCCGCAACGAAGAGGATCTGCTGCCCATGATGGGCCAGATCGAGGAGCAGCTGCGCCTCGCCGGTTCCCTGCGGCTGACCAGACCCGAGCTCAATTTTCTGGCCGAGCGCCCCTTCTTCACCACCGACTACCTGGATCACCTGCGCCGCAAGCCGCTCGATGCCTCCCTGCTGAAGGTGTTCGAGCAGGATGGCCGCATCAATGTGCGGGTCGAAGGGCCCTGGCAGGATGTGATCCTGTGGGAAATCCCTGTGCTCGCCATCATCAGCGAGATGCGCAACCGCTTCCGCTACCCCCAGTTTGGCGTCAGCCAGGCGCTGGATCGGCTCGATCAGAAGATCGACAGGCTGGAGCATGAGCTGAGCAGCGAGGAGATGAGCGAGTTCAACCTCATCGATTTTGGCACCCGCCGCCGCTTCTCCCACGCGGTGCAGGATGCCGTGGTGGGCCGTCTCAAGGAGCGCCTGCCGGCGTTTCGCGGCACCAGCAACTACCTGCTGGCCCAGAAGTACCAGTTGTCGGCTGTGGGCACCCAGGCCCACGAGTGGTTCCAGGCCCACCAGCAGCTCGGCTTCCCGCTGGAACACAGCCAGCGCGCCGCCCTCACCAGCTGGCTGGACGAGTTCACCAACCACCTCGGCATAGCCCTGACCGACTGCATCACCATGGATGCCTTCCTGCGTGACTTCGACTTTGAGCTGGCCAGCCGCTATCAGGGGCTGCGCCACGACTCAGGCGATCCCGTGGTGTGGGGCGAGAAGGCCATCAGCCACTACCAGCAGCTCGGCATCAACCCCACCGACAAAACGCTGGTCTTCTCCGATGGGCTCAACCTCGACAAGGCGGTGCAGCTGTTCCGCCACTTCCGGGGCCGCATCAACACCAGCTTCGGCATAGGCACCAAGCTCACCTGCGATCTGCCCGGCGTCAGCCCGATGAACATCGTCTTCAAGCTGATGGAATGCAACGGCGGTCCGGTCGCCAAGATCTCCGACAGCCCGGGCAAGACCCTGTGCCGGGATGCGGACTTCATCCGCAACCTCAAGCAGGCCTTCCACGTCGGGGTGTAACGCGCCTTTTTGCGGGGCCCATCTTGCGCAGAGCGCCAGTGGCCCCCTACCATGACCCCACTGAAAAGGTCCGACTCGTGTCGGGCCTTTCTCTTGCCCGAACGACAGACCACAAGGAACTGCCCATGACCTCTAAATGGATATTTGCCCTCACCACCCTGCTGGCCAGCCTGAGCGCTACCGCCGCCGAGCCGTTGCGGGTCTCCGCCATCCCGGACGAAGCCCCCACCGAGTTGCAGCGCAAGTTTGCCCCGCTGGGCGAATACCTGGCCGAGAAGACAGGGCGCGAGGTGGTGTTCGTGCCGGTCAACGATTACGCCGCCGTGGTCGAGGCGCTGGCCGCCGGCAAGCTCGACATGGCCTGGCTCGGGGGCTTCACCTATGTGCAGGCCCATCGCCGGGCCGACAAGGTGGTACCGCTGGTGCAGCGCCAGGAAGATGCCCAGTTCACCTCCAAGTTCATCGCCAACGCCGACAGCGGCATCAAGACCCTGGCCGACACCAGAGGCAAGGACTTCGCCTTCGGCTCCCCCTCCTCCACCTCTGGCCACCTGATGCCGCGCCACTTCCTGGCCGAGCAGGGCATCAATCCGGAGCGTGACTTCGCCCATGTCGCCTTCTCCGGCGCCCACGACGCCACCGTCGCCTGGGTCGCCTCCGGCAAGGTGCCGGCCGGTGCGCTCAACGCCTCCGTGTGGGACAAGCTGGTGGAAGAGGGCAAGGTCGATACCGCCAAGGTCAAGGTGATCTGGACCACGCCGACCTACTTTGACTACAACTGGACGGTGCGCGGCGACCTGGACCCGGTGCTGCAGGAGAAGATCAAGCAGGCCTTCCTCAGCCTGGATCCTGCCGTCCCGGCCCAGGCCGAGATCCTCAAGCTGCAGCGGGCCAGCCGTTTCATCGAGACCAAACCAGAGAACTACCAGGGCATAGAAGCGGCCGCGACTCAGGCCGGTCTGCTGAAGTGATCGCCGTCGCACTGGACGGGACAGGGCTGCGGCTCGGCGAGAGTCGCATCCTGCATCCGCTTCGCCTGCGGATCGAGGCGGGGGAGTGTGTCGCCATCATAGGGCCGAGCGGCGCGGGCAAGACCAGCCTGCTGCGGCTGATCGGCACAGAGCTGCGCGGTGAGCTGGCACTCTCCCTCTGGGGGGAAGATCCCTGGGTCCTCTCCACCCGGGCCCGCCAGCAGCTGCGCAGCCGGATCGGCATGGTCTGGCAGCAGCCTCCGCTGCCCGCCTCCCAGCCTGTGGTAACCGCCGTGCTGGCCGGCAGGCTCGGCCAGTGGTCCCTCGCTCGCGCCCTGCTCTCGCTGCTGCGTCCCTGCGATCCGCAAGGTGCACGGGCCGAACTGGCCCGCCTCGGCCTCGCCGACAAGTGGCAGCAGCGCTGTGGCGAACTCTCCGGCGGCCAGTTGCAACGGGTCGGCATAGCCCGGGTGCTCTATCAGCAGCCGGATCTGATGCTGGCCGATGAGCCCGTCTCCGCCCTCGATCCCGTGCTCGCTCAAAGCAGCCTGGATGCCCTGCTGGCACAAGCCCGCGCCCGTGGCAGCACCCTGATCGCCAGCCTGCACGCGGTCGACCTGGCGCTCGATCGCTTCCCCCGCATCATAGGCCTGCGCGAGGGCCGGCTGCAGTTCGACTGCTCTGCCGCCGCCGTCACCCCGGCCATGCTGGCCGCCCTCTACGCCGGCGATCAGGAGGCCCTGCCGTGCATCGGCTGATGAGCCGCTGGCGCCATCCCCTGCCCTGGCTGCTGGCCCTGGTCGGCTACAGCCTGTGGCAGCAGGCCGACGGCTGGCTCGGCCTGCTCGAAGGCCAGAGCTGGCGACAGATGGGCAATTTTCTCGCCACCAGCTGGCCACCCCGGGTGGATCAGGACTTTCTCGCCCTGACCCTGACCGCCACCCTGGAGAGTCTGGCCGTGGCGACCCTGGGGCTGGCCGGCGCCCTGCTGCTCGGCATTCCGTTCGCCCTGCTCGGCTCCCGCGCCCTGTCGCTGGCCGAGCTGGGCCCCATCCCCAACCCGCTGCGCGGCGCCTTGCGCGCCTTCAGCCGACTCATCGCCATCCTGCTGCGCAGTCTGCCCGAGCTCATCTGGGCGCTGCTGTTCGTGCGCCTGTCCGGGCTCGGGCCGCTGGCCGCCATCCTGGCCATTGCCGTCAGCTACGGCGGCATGCTGGCCAAGGTCTACAACGAGATCATGGAGAGCGGTGCCCTGCAACCGGCCCGCGCCCTGCTGCTCGGCGGCAGCGGCCGTCTGCAGGCGCTCTGGTACGGCGTGCTGCCTGCGGTGCGTCAGGAGCTGCTCTCCTACACCGTCTATCGCTGGGAGTGTGCCCTGCGCGCCTCCGTCATCATGGGCTTCGTCGGTGCCGGCGGGCTCGGTCAGCAGCTCGAACTCTCGTTGCGCATGTTTGCCGGCGGCGAGGTGGTGACCCTGCTGCTGGCCTTCATCCTGCTGGTGACCCTGGCCGACGGCCTCAGCGCCTGGCTGCGCCACACCCGTTCCCCCGGCCTGCAACTGCTGGCCTGCCTGGGGCTGGCCAGCGCCATGGCGTTCCACCAGCTCGACTGGCGCATGCTGAGCTTCTCCCTCGGCGGACTGGGCCAGTTCATCGGCGAGTTTCTGCAACCGGACTGGTCACCCCCCTTCCTGCTGACGGTCGGCACCGGCCTGCTCGATACGGTGCAGATGGCATTGCTGAGTACCCTGTTGAGCGCCCTGCTGGCGCTGCCGCTGGCCTGCCTCGCCCGCCACTGCTGGCCGCTGCGGCTGTTGTTCAACCTGCTGCGATCCGTACCCGAGCTCATTTTCGCCAGCCTGCTGGTGATCGCGGTCGGGCTGGGGCCGGTGGCGGGCATACTGGCGCTCACCCTGCACACCACGGGGGTGCTGGCCCGGCTGTTCGTGGAGACGCTGGAGAACGCGGATCAGGCCCCTCGCCTCGCCCTGCAGTTGAGCGGCGCCAGCCCCACGGCCAGTTTCTGGTACGGTCTGTTTCCACTGGTGTCACGCCAGTGGCTGGCCTACAGCCTCTATCGCGGCGAGATGAACCTGAGAGCCGCTACCATACTCGGGGTGGTGGGTGCAGGCGGACTGGGGCAGCAGCTCTATGTGTCGCTCAGCCTGTTCCGTTACGATCAGGCGTCCACCCTGATCCTGGCCATCTTGCTGCTGGTCTGGCTGGCGGAGGGGATCAGCCGCAGCTCCCGATTGCCGCGCCCCGCGCCCTCCCAGCGGGACTGCCAGATCTGAGGCCGGGTTCCTGGTCGATGTCATGCTGACCAGGCTCAGGCCCAAAAAAACAAAAAGCCCGCCGGTTTGCACCGGCGGGCTTTTTTCATGAGGTCAGGCAATCATCAGTCTTTCTTGGCCAGCAGGAATTTCACCAGCTGGTTGAACTGCTCCTGGGAAGTAATGGATTCGATCTTCACCATGTACTTGCCGTTGACCAGGAAGGCCGGCACACCGCGGATGTTGTAGCTCTCGGTGTTGCGGTCAAACTGGGAAACCATGCCGGAGACGGCGAAGCTGTCGACGGCACCGTCGAACTCTTCGGCCGGCACGCCGTTGTCCACGAAGATCTGCTTCACGTCGGTACGGCTCTGCGGGTACTGACGCTGGGTGTGGATCTTGTCGAAGATGGCCGGGGTCAGCTTGCCTTCAACATTCAGCAGGCTGGCAACGGCGTAGGCACGCTGCATCTCCGGACCCATCTCGCGGCCCAGGAAGGCCACCGGGTTTTTCTTCATCGGCACGCCTTCCGGCAAATTCTTCTTCAGATCCGCGGCAATCGGCTCGAATTTGGCGCAATGGGGGCAGTAGTAGGAGAAGAACTCCAGCACTTCAGGTTGGGCGCTACCCGTCTGTTTGACCACGTCGTAGTTAACGCCTTCCTTGAATTCGGGGGCGGCGTGAACCATGGGGATCATCAGCATGGCAGCGAGGAAAAATAGTACTTTTTTCATGACGTTTCCTGTTAAGGGATCACTGTGAGGCACGCCCGGCGAACCGAAGCAGTGCCAAGCCTATTGTGTCGCCATGCCGGCGTCAATGGCAAAGGACCACACCGGCAGGCTCAACGGCAGGGAACGCCATCGGCTGACAATCGCTGGGTATATGCCGACGGCCAACCGTATCTCCCTTTGCTCACCACCCCGGCGCCAGCATCAGAAGCGTTACCTTGAGTGCCTCCAGCGGGTCGTGCAGCAGATATGGTGATCTGCCGCGTCACCACCCCGGCGTCAGCGTCAGAGGCGGTGCCTTGAGCTCCTCCAGCGGATCGTGCAGCAGATATGGAGACCTGCCGCCTCACCACCCCGGCGTCAACGTCAGAGGCGGTGCCTTGAGCGCCTCCAGCTGGTCGTGCGGCAGATATGGGGATCTGCTGCGTCACCACCCCGGCGTCAACGTCAGAGGCGGTGCCTTGAGCGCCTCCAACTGGTCGTGCAGTATGGCGATCTGCTGGCGCCAGTAGTGGTCGGTATTGAACCAGGGGAAGTGGCGTGGAAATGCCGGATCTTCCCAGCGCCGGGCCAGCCAGGCCATGTAGTGGACGATGCGCATGGCCCGCAGCGGCTCGATCAGCGCCAGCTCACGCGGGTCAAACTCCATGAACTCCTCATAGCCCGCCAGCAGGGTATCGAGCTGGATCAGCTGCTCGTGACGCTCGCCGTTGAACAGCATCCAGATATCCTGGATGGCGGGGCCGGTACGGCAGTCATCGAGATCGACGAACATGGGACCGTCGCGCCACAGTATGTTGCCCGGGTGGCAGTCGCCGTGCAGGGAGATCTGTGCCACATCCAGGGTCATGGCGTCACAGACGTGCTTGATCAGCTCGTCGAGCACGCCGAAGAAGGATTTGGCCAGCCCGCTCGGCAGCCATTCGCCGGACGCCAGCAGCTGACGCGGCTCGTGCAGCATGCTCTCCACATCCAGCCGGACCCTGTGATGGAAGGGGCGGCTGGCGCCTATCTGGTGGATGCGGCCGAGATAGCGCCCCACCCACTCCAGCTGATCCAGGTTGTCCACCTCGAACTGGCGGCCCCCCACGCTCTGCCAGATGGCGAAGGGGTAACCCTGATGCTCCAGCAGGGTCTCGCCGGCGAAGACGATGGGGGCGGCGACCGGGATCTCCGCCTCATTGAGGCGGGCGGCGAAGTCGTGTTCTTCGAGGATCTGGGCCCGGCTCCAGCGACCGGGACGATAAAACTTCACCACGTAGCGGCGACGATCCTCGTCCTGAAACTGGTAGACCCGGTTCTCGTAGCTGTTGAGCTCGATGAGGCCGGAGTCGATACGCAGGCCGCTGAGATCCAGCGCGTCCATGATGAGATCGGGATTGAGGTCGGAATAGTTGAAACGCATGTCATCCACCATAAGAAAGGGGCGCCGTTGCGCCCCAGTCTATCACCACTCGGTTCAATGGCGTTCAACCCAACCGGTTGCGCCACGCTTTCCTGCCATCACTGCGGTCACTGGGGGCCTGAACTGGCTGGCCCCCCATAGCGCTCTCCGGCATCACAGCCGGCTGATAAACTTGCTGGCCTGGCGCAGTGTGCCCTTGCTGTCATCCGGTGCCGTTCCATCCCGCTTGAGCACGAACTGGATGTCCAGAGTCGGCTTCTTCAGGTTGAAGGGGTCGACGGCCACGCTCACCGGCAGGGTGTAGATCTCGCCCGCCTTCAGGGTCACTTCGCGCGGACCGAACCACTGGTGCTCCGGCAGCCCCTCCACATCCAGCTGATAGGTCTGGGCATGCAGGGTCTTGTTGAGGATCTTGAGGGTGTAGGTGTTCTCGATAAGCCCCTCGCTGTTCTCGCGGAACAGCTGGTTGCGATCCCGCAGGATATCGAGCCCCATCGGCATGATGGACATGGCGTTGTAGACGAACACCCCCAGCATGATGACCATCACCAGGCCGTAGCCGAGCAGCTTGGGCCGCGCCACATGGGTGCTGTTGTGAGCCAGCTTGTGTTCGGTGGTGTAGCTGATCAGCCCCTTCGGATAGCCCATGCGATCCATGGTCTGGTCACAGGCATCGACGCAGGCGCCGCAGTTGATGCACTCGTACTGCAGGCCGTCGCGGATGTCGATGCCGGTCGGGCAGACCTGCACGCAGAGATCGCAGTCGATGCAGTCACCCAGCCCCAGCGCCTTGGGATCGGCCTTGCGGGCACGGGCTCCCCGGGTCTCGCCACGCTTGGTGTCATAGCCGACGATGAAGGTGTCTTTGTCGAACATGGCGGACTGGAAGCGGGCATAGGGGCACATGTGGATACACATGATGGCGCGCATCCAGCCGGCGTTGCCGTAAGTACAGGCGGCGAAGAACAGCACCCAGAAGATGACCCAGCCGCTCGCCTGCAGGGTGAAGAAGTCAGGCACCAGCTGGAATACATCCTGGAAGTAGGCGACGAAGGTGAGACCGGTGCCCAGCGACAACAGGATCCAGGCCAGATGCTTGGCGCCCTTGCGGGCCAGCTTCTCGCCACTCCAGGGAGCCGCATCCAGCTTGCGCCGTTTGTTGGCCGCCCCTTCCAGCTTCTCTTCGAACCAGATGAACATGAAGGTCCACACCGTCTGCGGGCAGAGATAGCCACACCAGACCCGGCCGAGGAAGGTGGTCACGAAGAAGAGCGCGAAGGCGGCGATCATGAAGATCCAGGCCAGCAGGGTCAGGTCCTGCGGCCAGATGGTGGCACCGAAGATGTGGAACTGCTGATGGCCGATATCGAACAACACGGCCTGACGACCGTCATAACGCAACCAGGGCAAGGCGACGAAGAGCACCACAAAGAACCAGCCCATGGCCTTGCGCACCCGCTGCCAGTAACCGGGTTGCGCCCTCACGTAGATGCGGTTGCCAGGATTGAACCTGTCATCGCCGGCTTTGAAGGTATTGGGGTTGTACGTCCCCGTTACATCGCCGGTGACATCCTTGATATCGATTTTTTCATGATCGGCCATTGCAAGACACAGCTCCCTTATTTGTTATGGGGCGGATTATATCTTAAACAACCTGCTAATTGTGTGGGTAAAATGTATCTAATGTTCGAGTGATGTCGCAATTTCAAGCAACAAAAAAGGCGTGTCGCCAGTTGACGAAACGCCTTTCTCAGAGATTCCTTTGAACACCATCAAAGGCTCCAGCTGGAGCAATCTTTACTTGATGCCGCGCGCCTTGAGCAGGGCTTCCTTGAAGTCGGGTACATGATCCTTGGCCAGGCCGGGGATCATCGCCTGCTTGTCGGACTCCCGCATCTTGAGGTGGTAGATCAGCATGTCGTCGGTCAGGTCGGACAAGGCACCCTCATAGCCGGCTTCCGCCGCCAGCTTGGCCACAAACTGCACCAGGCTGAGGTCCTGTTCCTTGATCCAGGCAGGCTGCAACAACTCCAGCAGCTCTTCGATACGATGACATTGCATAGACAACCTCTTTAAATCTGTCATGTGAAACTCAGGCAACCTTACCCATCAAGGCTACTTCGATACGATCCCGCCCATTATGCTTGGCCTGATAGAGGGCCGCATCCGCTTTTTGGATAAGCTCGGCGATGGAGCCGTTCTGATCCGGCACCAGGGTCGCCACCCCGAAGCTGCAACTGACCCGACCGGAGACCAGGGACTTCTGGTGGGGAATGCCCAGCTCCTTGAGCGCCACCCGCACGTTTTCGGCGATCTGCAGCGCCCCCTGCATGCTGGTACAGGGCAGCAGCAGGGCAAACTCCTCCCCGCCGTAGCGAGCGGCGAGATCATCCTCGCGGCGCTGCACCTCGGCCAGCAGGCCCGCCACCCGCTGCAGGCACTCATCCCCCAGCTGATGGCCATATAGATCGTTGAATTGCTTGAAGTAATCTACATCAACCAGCACCAGTGACAGGGGCGCCCTGGCACGATGACAGCGGCGCCAGGCCCGCTCCAGGCTGTAATCCAGATGGGCGCGATTGGCGATGCCGGTCAGGCCATCCAGCCGGGAGGTGAGCTTGAGGTGCTCTGAGACCGCCTTCAGCTCGGCCACCAGATCGGCGTTGGAGAAACGGTGATAGAGGGAGGCGACCTGATCCCGCCGCAGACGGCGCAGCAGGGTCGGCAAGAAGACAAACAGATAGCCCGCCAGCATGCAGGAGACGATCCGCTCCTGCTCGTTGCCGGCCCCCAGCTCGAACAGCATGGCGAGCCCGAGCGGCAAGACGGCGCCGTAGAGGGAACGGCGGCTGCCAAACAGCATGATGGCACTGCCGGTGAGGATCAGGCTGGAGAGCATCATCATGGCGGCGCGATAGGTGTCGGGCAGCTTGTCCATGTAGAGCAGCACGCCGAGCGCCCAGATGATGGAGGTGATGGTGACCCCGATGAAGAGCTCGCGCTCCAGCACAGGCAAGGGGATCTGCGCCAGCCTGGGCTGACGCCAGCGCAGGTGCCAGCCGCGACACAGCAGCAGCAGGCTGACCAGTGCCAGCCAGCCGAGCGCCTCGCCGGCAGGCAGGTAATCGTGGAACAACAGGCTCCAGCCGAGCGCCAGCAGACCCAGGCAAGGCAGGCTGAATGAGGCGTGAGTATAGAGCTGGGCCATGATGGCCTGCTTCACCTGACGTGTCACACTCTGAGTCAACTGCGTACTCCCTGTACAAGAGCCGCACAGTCTACCACTACCCCTTCCGGGCCAACAATAAAACGTCCGTTATTAAGCGGTTGGTCAGCCGCGCTCCAGCTCGTCCAGGATGGGGCACTCGGGGCTTTCATCCCCGTGGCAGCAGCAGACCAGCCCCTCGAGGGAGGCCAGCATGGCCTGCAAGCCGGCGATGCGGGCCCGCAGATCGACAATCTTCTCCTGTGCCAGCTTCTTCACCTGGGCACTGGTCCTGTGCTCGTCCCGGTAGAGCGCCAGCAGCTCCTGGCACTCCTCCAGATTGAAGCCTGTCTCCCGCGCCCGCTTGACGAAGCGCAGCTCCCGCAGCGCCCCTTCCGTGTAGCTGCGATAGCCGTTATCGCTGCGTACCGGCGCCGAGATGAGGCCTATGCTCTCGTAGTAACGTATGGTCTTGGCGGTCAGCCCCGTGGCCTTGGCAACCTTGCTGATGTTCATTGATGACTCCTTACGAATCCAGGTGAGCGCCGGCATGGGTGCCCGCCTTGGGCTGCCAGCGTTTCAGTAACAGGGAATTGCTCAATACCGTGATGCTGCTCAGGGCCATGGCCGCGCCTGCCAGCTCGGGGCTGAGATAGCCCAGTGCCGCCAGCGGAATGCCGATGATGTTGAACACGAAGGCCCAGAACAGGTTCTGCTGTATGGTGCGCCAAGTGGCCGCCGAGATGTCGATGGCATCGGCCACCAGCCGCGGATCCGATCGCATGAGGGTGATGGAGGCCGTCTCCATCGCTACGTCCGAGCCTGAGCCCATGGCGATGCCCACGTCCGCCGCCGCCAGCGCAGGAGCGTCGTTCACCCCGTCCCCCACCATGGCCACCAGCCCGGTAGTTTGTGCGCGCAGCGCCTCCACCTTGTCTACCTTGCCGGCGGGCAGCACGGAGTCGAACGCCCCGTCCAGCCCCAGCTTGGCTGCGATATGGGCCACGGGTGCCGGCGCATCGCCGCTCACCAGCCAGCTGGCGATGCCGCGCTGGCGCAGGGTGGCGATGGCTTCTGGGCTCTCCGGCCTCAGGGTGTCGGCCAGGGCGGCGATGCCGACGGCTACACCGTCGATGGCGACCCAGACCCGGGTCGCACCGTCGGCAGGCTGTTCATCCTGCTGCGGCTGCTCAATCCCGAGCTGGGCCAGCAGGGCGGTGTTGCCGATGGCCACCTCATGGCCCGCCACCAGGCCTGTGATCCCGGCACCGACCCGCACCTCGACCTCCTCCGGCTGGGGCAGCACCACGTCTGCGCCGACCGCCTCACGCATGGCCAGTGCCAGCGGATGCTCGCTCGCCTGCTGCAGGGCGGCTGCCAGGCGCAACTGCTCGTCATTGCCGCTCCAGCTCGCCAGCACGGGCCGCCCCTGAGTGAGCGTGCCTGTCTTGTCGAAGATGAGCGCCTTGATGGCGTGGGCCTTCTGCAGGGTATCCACGTCTTTGATCAGGATGCCGTGGCGAGCCGCCACCCCGGTGCCGGTGACGATGGCTGCCGGCGTCGCCAGCCCCAGCGCGCAGGGACAGGCGATCACCAGCACGGCCACGGCGGCCAGCAGCGCCTGACCGAAGTCGTTGCCGATGGCGTACCACACCAGCAGGGTGAACAGGGCTATGGCCATCACCACAGGCACGAACACGGCGGACACCTTGTCCACCAGCTGTTGCAGCGGCGCCTTGCCCATCTGGGCGCTCTCCACCAGGGCGATGATCTTGCTGAGGCTGGAATCCTCCCCCACAGTAGTGGCTTCGATCTCCAGCACGCCGGAGCGGTTGATGGCTCCGCCCAGCACGCTCTCCCCGATACCCCGCGGCACCGGCAGACTCTCGCCGGTGAGAATGGATTCATCCAGCTCACTCTCGCCGCTCACTATCTTGCCATCCACCGGTACCCGCTCACCCACCAGCACCCGCAGCCGATCGCCGCGCAGCACCTCGTCGATGGTCAGGCTCTGCCAGCTCTCGCCACGCCAGACGGTGGCGGTTTCCGGCCGCAGCGCCATCAGTTCGCGAATGGCGGACTGGGTGCTGCGGCGGGCTCTCGCCTCCAGCAGTTTGCCCAACGAAATGAGCGTGATGATGATGGCGCTCGCCTCGAAATAGAGCTTGCCGCTGGCGGCCATCCCCAGCGTCAGCAGCAGGTAGAGGCTGTAGAAGTAGGCGGCACTGGTGCCGGTCGCCACCAGCACATCCATATTGGCCGCGCGGTTCTTGAGGGCGAGCCAGGCGCCGCGATAGAAACGGGCCCCGATCCAGAACTGCACCGGGGTGGCCAGCACCAGCTCCAGCCAGGCGGGTATATGCCAGGGCAGCAGCCCCGCCATGGCGATCATGCCCACCAGCAGCGGCAGGGTCAGCAGGGCCGAAATAACAACCTGGATCAGCGCCTTGTGCGCGGTGGCGGCCTCCTGCTCTTCACGCGCCTGCAACTGTTGGCGGCGCGCACTGGCCGAGCCCTGCGCCAGCTGGGCACCAAAGCCGAGTGCCTCTATCTGTTCGCGCAACGAGGCCGGGGTCTGCATGCCGGGCACCAGCTCGATGCGGGCCTGCTCAATGGAGAAATTGACCTCGGCCGAGAGCACGCCCGGCAGCGCCGCCAGCATCTTGTTGAGACGCGCGGAGCAACCGGCACAGGTCATGCCGCTGATCTGGAAGGAGAGGGTCTCGTGGCCGTAGCCGTAACCCTGCCCTGTGATGCTGTCGAGTACCTCGGGCAAGCGGGCCGGGTCACCTAGCTCGATGGCCGCCTGCTCCAGCGCGAAGTTGACGGTGGCCGTCACGCCATCGAGCTGGTTGAGGGCTGTGCTGATGCGGCTGGCGCAGTTGGCGCAGCTCATGCCGCTGAGCGGCAGTTGCAGATGAATGGGGGGTTGAAGTTGGGTGCTCATGCTGTTCCTCCTCGGAACCAATCGGCCAAACTGGCTGCCGACCGCTAAACCCTAACCTTTACTGTAAGGGCAAGCTCAAGCCACGACACGCACTTTTTTAAACATGAAAAAAAACGGCGCCCGCCCCCTGCCGGATCCCCCGGGCAGGCGACGGGCGCCGCCGTATTGACGTCACGCCTTATAAGAGCAGCCGGCGATCAGATACCGTACTGGGCGCGATAAGCCTGCATGGCGGCCAGTTGCGCCGCCAGCGCCGGCTGCTCGGCCTGCTTCTCTTCCAGATACTGGATCAGGTCGCTCATCTGGATGATGGCGATGATGTGGGCGCCGTAGTCACGCTCCACCTCCTGAATGGCGGAGAGCTCCCCCTTGCCCTTCTCCTGACGGTCCAGCGCGATCAGTACGCCAGCCAGGGAGGCACCGTTGGTCTGGATCAGATCCATGGATTCACGGATGGCGGTGCCGGCGGTGATGACGTCGTCCACCAGCATGATGCGCCCCTTGAGCGGGCTGCCCACCAGATTGCCGCCCTCGCCGTGATCCTTGGCCTCCTTGCGGTTGAAGCACCAGGGCACATCCACGTCGTGTTGCTCCACCAGCTGCACGGCGGTGGCGGAGGCGATGGGGATCCCCTTGTAGGCCGGGCCAAACAGCACATCGAACTCGATGCCGGCATCCATCAGGGCGGCGGCATAGAAGCGGCCGAGGCGGGCCAGATCGCGACCACTGTTGAACAGACCGGCGTTGAAGAAGTAGGGGCTTTTACGACCGGATTTCAGGGTAAATTCACCGAATTTGAGGACCTGTTTCTCCAGAGCGAACTCGATAAATTGACGCTGGTAGGCTTTCATTCTGGCTCCTTGCTTGGCTTGTCGTTTACTTGTGTGGGGGTATAAAAAAACGCGGTCAATGCCGCGTTTTTAAAATTATGAAAGCGACTGCTTCTGCAGCCCAATGATCTCTTCAATGCCGCCCTTGGCGAGCCCCAGCATCGCCAGCAGCTCCTCATGGGTGAAGGGTTCCGCCTCCGCGGTGCCCTGCACCTCTATGATGCGACCATCTTCGGTCATCACCACGTTCATGTCGGTCTCGGCGGCGGAGTCTTCGATGTACTCCAGATCGCAGATGGCTTCGCCCTGATACATGCCGACGGAGACCGCAGCGATCATCTGCTTGAGCGGGCTCTGCTTGAGCATGCCCTTGCCTACCATCCAGTTCAGCGCGTCCACCAAGGCCACACAGGCACCGGTAATGGCGGCGGTGCGGGTGCCGCCATCGGCCTGCAGCACGTCGCAGTCCACCGTGATGGAGTGCTCGCCCAGCGCGGTCAGATCGACTGCAGCACGGAGGGAGCGGGCGATCAGACGGGAGATCTCCAGGGTACGGCCACTCTGCTTGCCGGCAGCGGCTTCACGGTTCATGCGCGAATGGGTGGAGCGCGGCAGCATGCCATATTCGGCGGTGACCCAACCCTGACCCTTCCCTTTCAGGAAGCGCGGAACGCTGGTGTCGACGCTGGCGGTGCAGAGCACGCGAGTGTTACCGAACTCCACCAGCACTGAGCCTTCTGCATGTTTGGTGAAATTGCGGGTAATGGTAACCGGGCGAAGTTGCGCGGCACTGCGATCGCTTGGACGTGACATGGAACGGACCTCTGGGCTGGCTCAAATTGGCGAAGGAGTATAAGTGATCCAGCCCCAAATATCAGCCGCTAAGAAGCCGTTCATCATCGGTCGTGAGCAGTCATCGCAAGGGTGAGGAAGCACGCAGAAACCTGCGTCCATCACCCTCGTTCATGAGCCGGGGCAGCACCGGGCCCGGCTCAACACTGTCCCACAAAAGCCGGAACGGGTTCTAAAGCCACGGCTATGGCTGACGGGACAAGTCTGGCTGAGTATACTGGCCGCACACTTCATCAAGCCCGGAACAATCAATGATTCACAGCATGACCGCCTACGCCCGCAAGGAATTCAAGGGCGACTGGGGCACAGCCGTTTGGGAAATTCGTTCGGTCAACCAGCGCTATCTGGAAACCTATATCCGTCTGCCGGAGCAACTGCGCAGCCTGGAGCCGGTACTGCGTGAGCGTTTCCGTGCCAAGCTGCAGCGCGGCAAGGTGGAGTGCAACCTGCGTTTCGAAGCCGCTCAGGCCGCCGCCAGCCAGCTGCACATCAATGAAGAGCTGGCCAGGCTCATCATCGACAGCGCCAACTGGGTAATGAAAGAAGCGGGCCAAGGTCAGCTCAACCCGGTCGACGTGCTGCGCTGGCCGGGTGTCATGGCCGCCGCCGAGCAGGACATGGACGCGGTTGCCACCGAGCTGCTCGGCGGGTTTGACCAGACCATGGAAGACTTCATCGCCTCCCGCGCCAGCGAAGGGGCCAACCTCAAGAACTTGATCCAGCAGCGTCTGGACGGCATCCAGGTGGAAGTGAAGAAGGTGCGCATACACCTGCCGCAGATCATCGAGTGGCAGCGCCAGAAGCTCACCGATCGCCTGACCGAGGCCAAGGTGGAACTGGATCCGGCCCGCATCGAGCAGGAAATCGTGCTGCTGGCCCAGAAGATCGACGTGGCCGAGGAGCTGGATCGCCTGGAGATGCACATCAGCGAAACCGTCAAGATCATGAAGAAGGGGGGCGCCTGTGGCCGCCGTCTCGACTTCATGATGCAGGAGTTCAACCGCGAGTCGAACACGCTGGGCTCCAAGTCCATCAACGCCGAGGTGACCCAGTCCGCCGTCGAGCTGAAGGTGCTCATCGAGCAGATGCGCGAGCAGATCCAGAACATCGAGTAATGGATGCAAGAAGCCCGTCAACGACGGGCTTCTACTCCATGCCTGCACCACACTACCCTTGGCTTGAGCCAGATCGGATTTTCATTCCTGACCGACAGCATCTGACTCGCTTGTGCGGTATGCTGTCACGCTGATGCTCAACAACGACCTCTATTGAGGCCTGCCTTATGAAATACCTTGTAGTACAAACCAAACAGATAGGGGATGTGCTGATCTCCACCGCGCTGTGCAACAACCTCAAGCAGAACGATCCAACCGGGGAAGTTCACTATCTGGTCATGGATTATTGCGCGGGTATGGCGCAGGGCAATCCCAATATCGATCGACTCCTCATCATAGAGAAAGCCAGGCGCAACGACTGGCGCTACATGAAAGACCTGCTGCTGGCTATCCGCCGCGAACACTATGACGTGGTGGTCAACAGCCAGGGCCAGATGATAGGCCTGCTGACCTGCCTCTTCTCCGGCGCCAGGTTGCGGATAGGATTTGACTCCTTCCCCTGGCGGCTCGGCCACAACCGTATAGTGCGCTTTCGCAAAGACACCGAATTCCAAGGCAACAGTACCCTGATCGACGACCGCTTCTCGCTGCTCAAGCCGCTCAAACTGGCCAAAGAAGATCGCAACTACCATCTCTGGCTGAGCGAAGAGGAGAAACAGCAGGGACGGGAAACCTTGCAGGCGGCCGGCGTCGATCTCGCACGGCCCTTGATCGCCATGGGCGTCAACTCGCTGGGGCACTACAAGCGCTGGCCCATCGACTGCTTCGCCCAGGTTGCCCAGTGGCTCATCGAACAGCACAACGCCCAGATCCTGATCTACTGCGGGCCGGGCGAAGAAGAGTACAACCGCGGTCTCAAGCCGCTGCTGCCTGCCGCCTTGCAGGCCCGCGTGTTTGATCAGATCAAGACCCGCTCGGTGCGGGAACTGGTGGGGCTGTTTGCCCATTGCCAGCTGTTTGTCGGCAACGATACCGGCCCCCGCCACATGGCCCAGGCCATAGACCTGCCCCTGCTGACCATAGTGGCCCCCGGCGGCGACAAGATCATCGCCAATCCGGTCAACCACCCCCGCTATCAGGCCATCGATATCTTCGATGCCAAAGGGCCGACCTTCCAGCTGCCGCAAAATGCGGAGAAAGACTTCATCGATGACACCCTGTTGCGCGCCATCACACCCGAGCTGGTGATTGCCCGACTGACAGCGCTGCCTGATTGGCAAGCAGCCACTGCCTGAATAGCCGGTCGAATTCGGTCAGGTTGAGAGAGTTGATGTCCTGTTCGCGGAGATTCTCCGAGAACAGGACGGTCGCTGACGGGGAGTTGGGATGCCACTCCAGGAAATTCTCGTTGCCACCCCCTATATCCGGGTTGTAGAGACCCAGAATGGGTTGTTCCAGCCCGGCAGCGATATGTATGGTCGCCGTATCCACCGAGATGAGGCCCTGACTCTGACGCAACTGGGCAAACAGGCTCGCCAGCGAGGGTGCATCGGGTGACAATACCATGCGCTCGGGTCGGGAGAGTCCGGCCCGGATCCCAGCGACTTCCGCCTCCATTCCCGGCGGATATAGCAGGCAGATGGCAAATGGGCAGGCGTCCAGCATCCTCTCCAGCATCTGCCGGATCAGCTCCGGCTTCAGGCGGCGGGAGCTGCCGCTGCCATAAGGGTTGAAGCAGAGCACGACATCATCTGGCCACCAGCTCGCCACCGACGCCTCCTGACCCAAAGCGGGGATGATGTAGCGCCGATCAGGGTCTGCCACCCCGAGTCGATTCAACAGCAGGGCAAACTTGTCGGAGAAGTGCATGCCGCTGGACGCGGCTCCCAGCTTGAGATTGATGGCCTGCAGGGCATCGTCCATGCCAGCGACCCAATCTGCCCTGACCTGGCTGATGAAAAAGATATCCTTCATCTTCAACATCTTGCCAAAGTGAACCAGGCAACCGACCTCCCCCAGTGACAGTGCCAGTCGCCTGAGTTGACAATAACCGGGGCGCTTGGGCACCTCGATGACCCTATCCATGCCAAAATGATCGCGAAACAGGGGAGCCATGGCTGCCGTTGTAACTATCCATACCTCGCGTGCCGGGTTGACCCGCTTTAGTTCGCGGGCCACCCAGGACGAGACGATCGCATCGCCCAGTTTGGCATCCCAGCGCAGCAGGACGACTTTTCCCTCACTCTCCCTGGTAGGTTCAGGCCGTTTTCGATCAAACAGGAACCGTCCCATCTTGCGGCGAAGAATGTCACGCTTGAGTTGCAGGTCGTTGATTAATGACATGAATCCACCAGGATGGCCGTTGAATTGGGAAGGTATGATAACAGTCTGACGCAACTAGAGCGCCATCAAGGCATCGACCTGACGGCTGATCTCGGCAGGCGAAAGCGCGGAAAGGTTGTCCGTGGTCGATCTCAGGATGAGATTGCGGCCAGAGAGCGGAATAAAGGCATCGCGCCAGGACTCGTTGTTCATCAACACCAGGGTGGGCACCCCGAACGAAGACGAGATATGGATGATGGAGGTATCGGTCGAGATGACACCCTGCGCATCCTTGATAATCTTTGCCGCATCGAGAATGGTGTCGGGAAACAGGGCTGTCATGTCCTGCCGCGGGCATGCCAAAGGGCGCCTGGAGAAGACCAGATAGGAAACCCCAGGATACACAGGCAATTGGGCCAGAATGCCGTTGATTTGCTCATCCGCCATCGAATTGCCCACCTGACTGCCGGTCAGATTGACCAGCAGATAACGCCCATAGCCACTGGTATCCAGCTGTTCATTGCAGGGCGATGGTATGGTGACCGGTACATCCGTTTGATCCCCCGCCACGCTGAGCATGCGATAGACGAAATGATCCCGGATGGGACGTGACGGCACTATGGTGGCCTTTTCGTTGAACAGCGGCAGCAACCGCTGCTGCTGTTCGCTCTTGAAGCGCAGGGGCAATGACTGCAATCGACCATTGGCCAGCAACAGCAGCTTGGCCATGGCGATATCGTCGGGCTCATCGAACAGGTTGATGACCACGTCATAGTGCCGTTGCCTGAGCTCGCGCAGTTTGCACCACATGCCCGCTGGCAACAGGGTGTCGTTCAGGGTGATCACATGGCATTGATCAATACCGGGCACAGATGCCGCCAGCAGCGCATTGCGCTGGCTGCACACAAGGTCAAATCGGGCGGCTGGATACAGGCGCCTGAGCTGCGCAATGGCCGGCAATGACAGAATGAAGTCGCCGATGGCGTCATAACCGACCAGCAGCACGCTTGCCAATTCTGTTCCGACGGGGCTCGGGAGGGCAGCAGGCTGGCTGCCAATGACCCACTTGGCAATGGAATGGGTAAGCAACTTTTTGAAATTCATAGATTATCCAGCATGTATGGCCCCACTTCGCCGACCAGGACAACAGGGGTGTTTACTGACCCCAATCCCGGCCAGGACAACCCGCCTATTCCAGATAGTGGCCGTAAGCCCGATCATCAATCGTGGTGGTGAAGAGATCCACATCCAGGCAACAGGGCTCAACACCGGAGGCAGCCAGGCCATTAAGCTGCAGGCGACCAGTCAGATAATCGGAAGGCATGCGCAGCGGATAAGCACACTGCAATAATTTCTTCGCCCCGGCCAGGGTCAGAACATACCCTGCGGTCGACAGGATCCCTCTCCTGGAGGTGCGACTCGGTGTCAGATATCTGGCAAGCCGATAACCACCCGGCAAGGAGGAAAGAATTGGCCAGCGCTTGGCTTTGCCATGATGCAGGAAGACGATCTCCGAATGGCAGGAGCGCACTATCGTCTCGATGATCGCCTTGCTGTGCATGTGCAGGTAAATGTCATCTTCCAACACCACGCAGCGATCAATTCCCTCGGCGACTATGCGCTCATAAACACGGATATGGCTCATGGCACAGCCAATCTCGCCAAAACTCAGCTCATGGCCACACACTTCTTTGGCCAGCTCCAAATCAACCTTGGAAAGTTCCGCACTGCTCAATGCTTTCCCATCGGTCGCATCTACAAACTCGAAATTGATGCCAAGATGCGCCATCTGCTGTACAACCATCGCCCGCCGCTCAACGCTGCGAGCCAAACTGATGACAAAAACCGGAATCATGACGTACAGGTATCCTTTTCAAACTCATGGGCAAACCAGATGAAAACCAGGCTGAGCGTATACAAATAGAGCACCCCTTGATGTTCAAACGGAACATCGCTTAGCGAATTAATCGCAAACGCCAGAGGCACCAGTACCCCTGCAGAAATCCTGTTTATATTTTTCGCGGCAAGATAGAGTGGCAGGCCAAGAAAGATCACCAGTGCAATAAATCCTATGCTGCCGCGGATCACCAGATTCTGCATATATTGGTTATGGGCATGGGCCAGCTCTGAGCTAAGAATCGATGGAGATAGAACCCCGCTCTCAGCCTGGCTTCGCTTCAGTGCGTCAAATCCATTTGTCCCCACCCCGGCCAAGGGTACATCCAAAAATCCTAGCCAAGCGCTCTGCCATGCCACAACGCGCAAGCCCCAAGATGAATCATATGAACCTTCCTCTACCAACTTGAGATCCGACACGGCAGAGTGAACCCTGCTCTGTACCAGCTGATTGGTATGATAAATAACTCCAATTGAAGCCACGCAAAGCATGGCTACCGCAACGTATTTCCACGGCTTGAAGTAGGCTTTGTAGCAGATGACGTAGGCGAGAATGACCCCGAAGGCGAGCCAAACCCCCCGGCTCTGGGAGAGATAAAGCGCAAACAGGGCTGCCATCAAGCCAACCAGCCCCCCCGCCCTCAACCATCCAGGCAGCCGTTCCTGCTGAAAGACGAACCAGTTGAGAATGACTAAGGTCAGCGCGGCCTGCGAAAAGAGAATAGCATTGGTAAACCCTTCCACCCTGGCAATGCCGTGCTGGTATTGCCAGATGCTGAGGATACCCAATCCCATCCCGCCCAGCACGATGGCCAGATAACCCAGCATCAACAGGATCGGCTTGCGCGGCATCATCAGCGCAAAGACGAGGACATAGAACAGCCCGCGCATGACCCCGTATTGATCACCGTGGATCAACCGGTTGACGAAGATCATGGCGGCATAGACCAGCAGACCCCAGAGAATGCGACGGTCTTTGAGCCCGACATCCCCTTGTTTGCCGACAAAGTAATTCAACAAACCGAATATGCCGGTTACGGCCAGCAGATTGGATTGAATGCTCTGGCCGAAAGGGACCAGAAACAGGCCACAAAAAGAAAAGATGATGGTCAGCCCAAACAGGGCAGTGGTAATTCTATCTAACAATTCAATACTTCTTTTGCTGGGCATCAATCAAGACTTCCTGAAGACATAGTTACCCCGGATTTTGCGCCACAGGCCAAAAACATCGGTACGCGGGAAAATGGCGATGCGGCGGATCCGGAAGGGGTCCTGGTGCATGGCTCTGGGCCCGCTGTTGGTGGCAACAGCAAAACGGTAGCCTGCGGCCTGCGCCTGCACCTTGGCACTCTCATCCATATCCCCATAAGGGTAGGCGAACGACAGCAAAGAGTGACCGAGCAATGCCTCAAGTTGCCGTTTATTTTCTCTTATTTCATGAGCTTGCTGATCGGGTGTAAGTTTGCTAAGCCTGGGATGGGTCAGAGTATGACCGCCGATCTCCACATGGCCGGAGGCCGTCAGCGCCTTGAGCTGCTCGCCATTCATCAGGTCAACCCGGGTGTCCGGGTTGCTCGCATGCTCCACATCCCAGCGGTTATAACCTTCTCCCGTGACCACGTATACCACTGCTTTGTAACCGTATTTTTCCAGCAGTGGCAGCATGCGGGTCAGGTTGTCCTGATAGCCGTCATCGGCGGTAATCATCAGGTACTTCTTGCCGTACTGCAGGCGGTGAATGAAGCCCTTGTCCGCCAGATCGCGGAAGGTCAGAGTTTCATAACCCAACCATTTCATTAAACGAAGATGCTTCTCGAACATGGCAATCGGCATCCAGGTGCCGTGCACCCCCTTCTCGCTGTCATGCTCGATGAAGCGGTGGTACATGATGACAGGCATCTCGCAGCGCAGGGTCTCGACCACGGCATCCTGATAGATGGATTCCAGCCCGGATACTACTTTCTCCAAGCCGTACTCATCCTGAATGCGCAGGCGAATGACCTCAGGCACACTCTTGCTGGCCAATGCGGGTGCTATCTGTGTCTTCAAGGCACTGAAGTCGATCGCCAGATCCTGGGGGCCTATGTCACCAAAGTTGCTAGCCAGCGCCTCGGCCAGATTCTGTTCGGTCACCAGACCAATCGCCTTGGCCTCACCGATGGCAAACGCGGGACGCCCGCACAGCAACGCCTCCATCGCCACCCGGCCTGCACCGATCACCAGATCGCATTGCGCCATCAGCGCAGGCACATCATCCACATAACCGACGAAATCGACCTGCTGCTGGAAGCGGTGGAAACGCCCAGGCAGCTGGCTGCCGCTCACCACCCGAACCTGACAGGCATCCAGATCCAACACCTCGTCCAGCAGGCGATAACAGAGCTCGCCCTTGGGCCCGCTCAGCCGCCCTATGATGGCGATCACCGGCCTGGCGTTGTGCGGGGCCGGCACTGGCTGAAACTTGTCAGTCTCGATGCCGTTGCGCAGCACCTGCACTATGGCCGGATCCACCCCCAGATTGTCGATGATCTGGTGGGCAATATCCTCGCAGACGGCCACGGCCCTGAACCCGAGGGCATGGAAAGCCTTGCGGGAGGCGTGCACCGGCTGACGGCCATGAACCGTGGTGATCATCGGCGTACCGGTCAGCTTGCAGGCCACATAGCTGCTCCAGCCGGAGGCTCGGGAGTGTGCATGCACTAACTGGATGTGATGCTTCTTGATGAGGTAGATGAGATAAAACACATGCCAGAAGCGGCGCAGTATGCTGCGCTTGTTGAAACGCAGCTTGAACACCGCACCCAGAGTGGGCTTGGTCAGCGTGTCTGAAACGTAAAAAACGTTGTGACCACGCCGGGTCAATTCGTTACCGACCGTGGTGGCATAGACCTCAGCTCCCGTCACTTCGAGCTGGGAGAGTGCCATCAATATGTTCATCGCGCGGTTACCCGGTAGAGAAGAGAGGAACGGCAAGCCGTAACAGACGCCAGAAACCGGAAGCTGGCGAGTGCCTGCTTCCGGTTTTGCGCGCAACACTGCCGCCTTGTGCTCACCCGTTAGCGGTTGAGCCAGGCCATGTAGTCGGCCACGCCTTCGGCCACTGTCTTGAACTCGGCGTCATAACCGACACCGCGCAGCCTGGTCATGTCTGCCTGGGTGAAGCTCTGATAGCGACCCTTGAGGTGATCCGGGAAGGGAATGTACTCGATGGCCCCTTTCTGATGATGCTGGATAACGGCTTCGGCCACGTTCTGGAACGGCTCGGCACGACCGGTACCGCAGTTGAAGATGCCGGAGTGCTGCGGGTTCTGCCAGAACCAGAGGTTCACCTTGCAGACGTCATCCACATAGATGAAGTCACGCATCTGGCCACCGTTTGGGAAACCGTCACAGCCTTCGAACAGCTTGGGATTCTCGCCCTTCTTCACCTGAGTATTGAGGTGGAAGGCGACGGAAGCCATGGAGCCCTTGTGCTGCTCGCGTGGACCGTAGACGTTGAAGTACTTCAGACCCACGACCTGGGAGTTTATCTCCGGCATCCAGCGGCGCACGTACTGGTCGAACAGCTGCTTGGAGTAGCCATAGACGTTGAGTGGCTGCTCGAACTTGGGATCTTCGATGAAGTTGTCGTTGCGGCCACCGTAGGTCGCAGCGGAAGAGGCGTAGATGAACGGAATTTCCCGCTCGATGCAGTAGTGGAACAGATCCTTGGAGTACTCGTAGTTGACCTCCATGATGAACTTGCCGTTCCACTCGGTGGTCGCGGAGCAGGCACCTTCGTGGAAGATAACCTCGATGCCGTCGTCCCACTCTTCAAACTCGTCACCGGAGACGATCCGCGCCTGGAACTCGTCCTTATCCATGTAATCGGCAATGGTCAGATCGACCAGGTTGACGAACTTGGTGCCGTCGGTCAGGTCATCGATGACCACGATATCGGTCCGTCCTTGAGCGTTCAGCTGCTTGACCAGATTGCTGCCGATAAAGCCAGCACCGCCAGTTACTACGATCATGGAGTTTGCCTCGCGTACGTTGATGGTCACGTGTGACTGCTTGTTAAAGCTGTGTATAGTGAGCCAATTTGAAATTGCCGAAAAGTTTATCACGGGCTGCAAGGGGATTCGACCTTGATGCAACGGGCCCGCCAGAGGGAACAGTGATGAAAACCAGAGACAGGATCATTCACAGCGCCACAGAGCTGTTCAACGATCAGGGTGAGCGCAACATCACCACCAACCACATTGCCGCCCATCTTGGCATCAGCCCTGGCAACCTTTATTACCACTTCAGGAATAAAGAAGACATCATCCACTCGATTTTTGATCAATACGCCCGCCACCTGAGCGAGAGCTTCACCCCGGCGCGCAGCAACGAGATCAAGCTGGAAAACCTGATGGGCTACCTGGATGCCATCTTCTATCTGATGTGGCAGTTCCGTTTCTTCTACGCAAATCTACCGGACATCCTGAGTCGCGATGAGCCGCTGCAGCAGAAATACCTCAAGGCCCAGGAGCAGTTGCGCTCCTCCGTGGTTGCCCTGCTCAGGAGCCTGCGTGAGGGGGGCATCATTGACGTCAACGACGAAGACCTGCCCGACCTTGGCCAGACCATCAAGATGGTGGTGACCTGCTGGATCCCGTTCCAGATTGCCCAGGCGCCCAATACCCGCATCACCAAGCCGCTGCTCTATCAGGGGGTATTGCGGGTGCTGTTCCTGCTGCGCCCCTATGTACAGCCCCAGGTGGCCGGGCAGATCCGCCAGCTGGAGCAGCATTACCGCCAACTGGCCCAACCAGCAGGGTGAGATCTGTTTCACAATTGTTGAATATCAGCACAATAATTTGAATTCACCGCAACAGATTGCAGTAAAATACTGCCCATTGTTGATAATCAGCTGAAATAGCCAATGAGGATCGAGGATGTCTAACGGATTCTATCGTCACCTGACCGAGCAACTTAGCCAGGTGCAGGCGGAAGGATTGTACAAGCAGGAGCGCATCATCACCTCGGCCCAGCAGGCCCAGATTGCGGTGGGTGGCGAGCAGGTACTGAACTTCTGTGCCAACAACTATCTGGGGCTGGCCAACCACCCGGACCTTATCGAAGCGGCCCATCAGGGGCTGGATAGCCACGGTTTCGGCATGGCCTCGGTGCGCTTCATCTGCGGCACTCAGGACAATCACAAGGTGCTGGAACAGAAGCTGTCCACCTTCCTCGGCACCGAGGACACCATCCTTTACTCCTCCTGCTTCGATGCCAACGGCGGCCTGTTCGAGACCCTGTTCGGCACAGAAGACGCCATCATCTCCGATGCCCTCAACCACGCCTCCATCATAGACGGTGTGCGGCTGTGCAAGGCAAAACGCTATCGCTACGCCAACAACGACATGGCCGAGCTGGAAGCCCAGCTCAAGCAGGCTGACGCCGACGGCGCCCGCTTCAAGCTGATCGCCACCGATGGGGTCTTCTCCATGGATGGCGTCATCGCCGACCTCACATCCATCTGCGATCTAGCCGACAAATACGATGCCCTGGTGATGGTGGACGACTCCCACGCCGTCGGCTTCATCGGCGAGAACGGCCGCGGCACCCACGAATACTGCGGCGTGCTGGACAGGGTCGACATCATCACAGGCACCCTGGGCAAGGCGCTCGGCGGCGCCTCCGGCGGCTACACCTCCGGCAAGAAAGAGGCGATCGACTGGCTGCGTCAGCGCTCCCGCCCCTATCTCTTCTCCAACTCGCTGGCGCCGTCCATCGTCTCGGCCACCATCAAGGTGATCGACATGCTGGCGGAGGGCCACGCGCTGCGCGCTCGCCTCAAAGAGAACAGCCAGTATTTCCGCGAGCGGATGAGCGCCGCCGGCTTCACCCTGGCAGGTGCCGATCACGCCATCATCCCTGTGATGCTGGGGGATGCCAAGCTGGCCTCCGAGATGGCGAGCCGCATGCTGGCTGCCGGCATCTATGTGGTGGGCTTCTCCTTCCCGGTCGTGCCCAAGGGCCAGGCCCGCATCCGCACCCAGATGTCTGCCGCCCACACCCGCGAGCAGCTGGACAAGGCCATTGATGCCTTCATCCGCATCGGCCGTGAACTCGGCGTTATCTGATTTGAATCAAGGGGCCGAACGCCCCTTTTTTCTGCATTCATCGTGAAGGAACAACCATGAAAGCACTCTCCAAACTGCACAAAAAAGTCGGCATCTGGATGACGGACGTACCGGCCCCCGAGCTCGGCCACAACGACCTGCTGATCAAGATCCGCAAGACCGCCATCTGTGGCACCGACATCCACATCTACAACTGGGACGACTGGTCCCAGAAAACCATCCCGGTGCCCATGGTGGTCGGCCATGAATACGTCGGGGAAGTGGTCGCCATCGGCCAGGAAGTGCGCGGCTTCGCCGTGGGGGATCGCGTCTCTGGTGAAGGCCATATCACCTGCGGCCACTGCCGCAACTGCCGCGCCGGCCGCACCCATCTGTGCCGCAACACCATAGGCGTGGGCGTCAACCGCCCGGGCGCCTTCGCCGAGTATCTGGTGATCCCGGCCTTCAACGCCTTCAAGCTGCCGGACAACATCCCCGATGAACTGGCCGCCATCTTCGATCCGTTCGGCAACGCGGTGCACACAGCCCTCTCCTTCGACCTGGTCGGTGAAGACGTACTGATCACGGGCGCAGGCCCCATCGGCATCATGGCTGCCGCCGTCTGCCGCCACGTGGGCGCCCGCCATGTAGTGATCACGGACGTCAACGAATACCGGCTGGAGCTGGCCCGCAAGATGGGCGCCACCCGCGCAGTCAACGTGGCCAAGGAGAAACTCTCCGACGTGATGAGCGAGCTGGGCATGACCGAAGGGTTCGATGTGGGGCTGGAGATGTCCGGTGTGCCCAGCGCCTTCCAGGACATGATCGACAAGATGAACCACGGCGGCAAGATCGCCATGCTCGGCATCCCGCCCGCCACCATGGCCATCGACTGGGGTAAGGTGATCTTCAAGGGTCTGTTTATCAAAGGGATCTACGGTCGCGAGATGTTCGAGACCTGGTACAAGATGGCCAGCCTGATCCAGTCAGGACTGGACCTCTCCCCCATCATCACCCACCGTTTTGATATAGATGACTTCCAGCAGGGCTTCGATGCCATGCGCTCCGGCCAGTCCGGCAAGGTGATCCTCAGCTGGGATAAATAAGCCTCCCGGCGGCTCAATCCCATGAAACCCGGTGAAGACCGGGTTTCTTTTTCTGCGCCTCTCCTCGCCAGTTTGTGATCTGACGAAGAAACTTTGCACGCAGAGTGCTTAACACTTCACACACAAGCGTTTAAATGGCTGTAACTATTCGGTTATAATCCAGTCGTTTTCTAGGGATAATAAAAGCCTGCTGGGAGTACATGAGCGTGTTGAAAAAACTGAGCTATTTGCTGGTTGTCGGGATGACGGCTGCCAGTCTGTCCGGCGTGGTGCTTGCTGCCGATGATATGTCACCGGAAGCGATTGCCGAACGGATCAAGCCTGTCGGTCAAGTCTATACCGCCAAGGATCTGGAAGGAATTGCGACCGCAGGCGCAGCTCCTGCAACGGCGGCCCCCTCAGGCCCACGCGATGGCGAGGCCGTGTTCAAGGGCGCTTGCTTCGCCTGCCATGACATGGGGATTGCCGGTGCACCGAAACGCGGTAACAAGGCAGCGTGGGAGCCACGTATTGCCCAAGGCATTGATACATTGAAGAAACATGCCATCGAAGGCTTCGCTGGCAAGACCGGCGTCATGCCGCCACGGGGGACTTGCGCCACCTGTAGCGATGAAGAGATCGAAAACGCAATTCACTATATGATCGACAAGCTCTAAGTGATTGAAAGGGCCGCAATTGCGGCCCTTTCAATCTGTTCACTTCCGACTACTCTTTGTAGGGTAGGCAAACCGGGAGTTTCTATGTCAGCGCAACCCATAGCACCACAGTATTCGACTCCCTTGCTGGCGTTGGTGTCCGCTATTATGGATTTCCCTGCCCCCTCCTCTGCCACGCCCAAAGATTACGACACCCTGATCCAGCAATTGGACCAGCTCTGCCCGCTGCAACATTTCGGCATGCTGGGCTTGTCAGAGGCTGGGCTGCACTGGGTATGCGAACATCAGATTTCCGACAGTTTCAAGCTGCAGCTGGGGCTGGAGGAATCACGACTCACAGAACAGCTGACCCAGCTTGATGAAGCCCAGGGCTGGTGCGTGTTTCCCATCGAGCATGGCCAGGTGCAGTGGTTGCTGGCCTGCAGCCAGCCCAAGGAGTTGCCCACCCTGCGCCTGCTGCTGGAGTGCCTCGCCAAGCGATTGAATGAAACCCAGGCCGGCTCGCAACTCTCGGAACTGGCTTCTCCGCTCATCCGCAAGGATCCGGATTGGCAGAAAAAAATCGAGAGCATCAATCGCATCATTCGCCTGGCCAATACCCTGCCCAGCCAGGCCCTGTTCTCCCAGCTGGAAGCCGTGCTGCGCCAGATGCTGAGCATCCAGGACATGCTGCTGGTGCGCATCGACAGCCACCAGTTGGAAAAGATCTATCCCGAGCTGCCGCTGCACGGCGATGAGTTCATCGCAGGCATGTGTCACAGCACCAACAACATGGAGCAGCACAGGGAGCAGCTGTTCTGGTACAGCCAGCCTCTGCGGCTGCAGCAGCAATATTTCGCCCATTTCATCATCAGCACCCCGCAGCCACTGGAGACGGACGATCGGCTGTTCCTCGACTTCCTGCGCAGCCAGCTGACTCTGTTACTGGAGCTGAGACGGATCCGGCAACAGCTGCACGATATCAATTCGGAAGACTCCATCAATCAACGCCTGCAACAGCTGCGGCAGACCAACCTGAGATTGCAGAAGCAGCTCAAGCAGCATCAGGAGCTGGAGCGCAGGTTGCAGTTCGATGCCCTGCACGATCCGCTGACCCAGTTGCCGAACCGGGCCCTGCTGATGAACCACCTCAACCATGCCATGACCCACTTCCACCGTTACAAATCCCCCGGGTTCTCGCTGATCTTCATCGATGTGGATCATTTCAAGCAGGTCAATGACACCCTGGGTCATGGCGCCGGCGATCAACTGCTAAAGGAGATGAGCCGCCGTCTGCAAACCTGCATCCGGCAGAACGACATGGTGGCCAGGCTGGGAGGAGACGAGTTCGTCATCTATCTGGACAACAGCAAGAATGAGGATGACATCAGCCCTGTGCTCAATCGCATCATCAGCCGCCTCTCCTATCCCTTCCGGCTGCAAGGCAACGAGCTGAGCATCACGGTCAGCCTGGGGGTGGCCAGCGTATCGGAGCAGACCACCGACATCAGCCAGCTGCTGCATCAAGCCGATCTGGCCATGTACCAAGCCAAGCGCAACGGGCGCAGCCGTATCGTCAGCTATTCGGAAGAGTGTTCTGCCCAGACCTGGGCCTCACCGGAAGAGATGCTGGCCAGGGCCCTGCGGGAGGGCCGCATACTGCCCTATTTCCAGCCGGTGATCCGGCTCAAGGACAGCCGCCTGACCGGACTGGAGGTGATGGCGCGCTGGATCACCGAAGAGGGGGTGCTCAAGGATGCTTTCGACTTCATCCCACTGGCGGAGCAGTGCGGCCTCATTCAGGAGCTGGATTACCAGATCCTGCGCCACACCTGCCAACAGTTGAAAGAGTGGTTGCCCATCTCGGGCCAGAGCAAGTTCAAGGTCGCCATCAACCTCTCCGGCAAGCATCTGGTCAATCACGAGCAGATCATGCGGCTGATGGACATCATAGAAACCGAGGGGATAGCGCCTGGCTATCTCATCTTTGAATTCAACGAGCGGGAGCTGTCGCGGCAGGATTCCGACGCCCTCACCTCCCTGCACGAACTGAGGGCCAAGGGCATTCAGATCAGTCTGGATGATTTTGGCACCGGCTTCTCCTCCCTCAACGCCCTGTTCCATTTCCCGGTGGATTACATCAAGGTGGATGACAGCTTCACCCATCGCATGCTGCAATCCCCCAAGGATTTGGCGCTGATCCGCGCCATGCGGGATATCTGCCAGGATCTGGACTTCACCCTGGTAGTCGAAGGCATCGAGAACCAGCAGCAGTTGCAGAAGCTGATCGACATGGGTTGCCTGATGGGGCAAGGGCGCTACATCTCCCCCCCCATGCCGGGAGCCGATATCACACCCCTGCTCACCCAGACCAAGAGTGAGCGCGGCTAGCCGCCGACTCAATCCTTCTTGAACAGCGCCCTCAGGTTGGCAACCCCGACTTGCCCCTTCTGCTGGCGCTCCTCGGCCGTCACCTTCTTCTGGTTCTCCCACTCCAGATCGTCCTGAGGCAGTTCCAGCAGGAAGCGGCTCGGCTCGGGCCGCACCGACTCGCCATACTGGCGCCGCTCCTTGCAGAGGGTGAAGGTCAGCTCGGTCTGGGCGCGGGTGATACCCACGTAGGCGAGACGTCGCTCCTCCTCCACATTGTCTTCATCTATGCTGGTCTGGTGGGGCAACAGGCCCTCTTCCATCCCCACCATGAAGACGTAGGGGAACTCCAGCCCCTTGGAGGCGTGCAGCGTCATCAGCTGCACCTGATCCGCATCATCCTCCCCCTCGTTGCGCTCCATCATGTCACGCAGGGTAAGGCGGGTGACCACCTGGGCGAGCGTCATCGACTCCTCCAGCTCATCCCCTTCCAGCATCTCGGTGATCCAGCGATAGAGGGTGGAGACGTTCTGCATCCGCATCTCGGCCGCCTTCGGGCTGGGGGACGTCTCGTAGAGCCACTCCTCATAGTGGATCTCCTTAATCATGTCCCGCACCGCCTCCACCGGGTTGCCGCGCAGGGCCTGATCGCCGAGTCGCACCAGCCAGTTGGTGAAGGCCTGCAGGGCCACCAGACCACGGCCGGAGAGCGATTGCTCCAGCCCCAGCTCGAAGCTGGCGGCAAACAGGCTCTTGCCGCGCTGGTTGGCATACTGGCCAAGTTTCTCGAGGGTGGTGGGACCTATCTCCCGCCGCGGCAGGTTGACCACCCGCAGGAAGGCGGTGTCCTCGTCCGGATTCACCAGCAGCTTGAGGTAAGCCATGATGTCCTTGATCTCGGTACGGGAGAAAAACGAGGTGCCACCCGAGATGCGATAAGGGATGCGGTTGGTCATCAGCGCCTTCTCGAAGATGCGCGACTGATGGTTGCCCCGGTAGAGGATGGCGTAATCCTTGAAGCGGGTGCGGTTCATGAACTTGTGCCCCATCAGCTCGGCGGCGATCCGCTCCGCCTCGTGCTCCTCGTTCTTGGCAAACAACACCTTAACCGGCACCCCGTAATCGAGCTCGGAGAAGAGCGCCTTGTCGAACACGTGAGGATTGTTGGCGATCAGTATGTTGGCGCATTTCAGAATGCGTCCCTTGGAGCGGTAGTTCTGCTCCAGCTTGATGAGCTTGAGGCTCGGAAAGTCTTCGTTGAGCAGCACCAGATTCTGCGGCTTGGCGCCACGCCAGGAGTAGATGGACTGGTCATCGTCCCCAACCACGGTAAAGCGGGCCCGCTCGCCGACTATCTGCTTCACCAGCTCGTACTGGCTGGTGTTGGTGTCCTGATACTCATCGACCAACAGGTAGCGGATCTTGTTCTGCCAGCGGGTGCGGACCTCGTCATTGCTCTTGAGCAGCAGGGTCGGCATCACGATAAGGTCATCGAAGTCGAGCGCGTTGTAGGCCACCATCTGGCGGTGATAGCGCTCGTAGAGCTGGGCCATCAGCACCTCTTCCGGCCCTTGGGCGATACGCATGGCCCGCGCCGGCAGTATGAGGTCGTTCTTCCAGTTGGAGATCTGGCTGATCAGGGCCGACAGCTTGTCCTTGTCGTTATCCAGCTCAGCCTCGGTCAGCTCCTTGAGCAGCGCCAGCTGGTCGGTGTCGTCGAACAGGGAGAAGTTAGCCTTGAGATTCAGACTCTTGTGCTCGCGGCGTATGATGTCGAGACCCAGGGTGTGGAAGGTGGAGACCATGAGTCCCCGCGCCTCCTTGCGACCCAGAGTCTGACCGACCCGCTCCTTCATCTCCCGCGCCGCCTTGTTGGTGAAGGTGACGGCAGCTATGTTGCGGGCGTTATAGCCACACTGCTGCACCAGGTAGGCGATCTTGTTGGTGATGACGCGCGTCTTGCCCGATCCGGCTCCCGCCAGCACCAGGCAAGGGCCGGAGACAAACTTGACCGCTTCGTTCTGATTGGGGTTGAGCTTCATGGGCCGGATCTCTTGGCTTATGATGAGGGGCGGCATTGTAACAGAAATCAGCGGGCGAGCCGCATCGCTGCGCCACACACCATCAGTCGGCAAGCATCGTGCGCCTTGTGTTCGAGCGCCATTTTCAGGATCATGGCCGACTTTTCCAGATGATGACGAGGGGAGCATGAATCAGCAACAGCACGCGAGGCTGCGCGGCCAGTTTCCGGCCTTGGCGCAGCAGGTCAACGGCCACCCTCTGGTCTATCTGGACAATGCCGCCACCACCCAGAAACCCCAGGCGGTGCTGGATGCGATCAATCACTACTACAGTGCCGACAATGCCAACGTGCACCGCGCCGCCCATGCCCTGAGCAGCCGCGCCACCCGGGCCTTCGAGACCGCCCGCGAGACGGTCGCTCGCTTTATCAAGGCGCCTCACAGCAGAGAAGTGATCTGGACCCGTGGTACCACGGAAGCGATCAACCTGGTCGCCCAGAGCTGGGGCCTGAGCGAGCTCAAGGCGGGGGACGAAATCGTACTCAGCACCCTGGAGCACCACGCCAACATAGTGCCCTGGCAGTTGATTGCCGAGCGCACCGGTGCCATTATTCGGGTCATCCCCCTCGATGAGCGGGGCGATCTCGATATGGCCGCCTATCTAGCCATGCTGGGACCGAGCACCCGGTTGGTGAGCGTGGCACATGTCTCCAATGCGCTCGGTACCGTCAATCCGGTCGCGCAGATAGTAGCCGCGGCCAAGGCGGTTGGCGCCCTGACCCTGATCGATGGCGCCCAGGCGGTAGCTCACTTGGAAGTGGATGTGCAGGCCATAGGGTGCGACTTCTATGCCTTCTCCGGGCACAAACTCTATGGCCCGACCGGGATCGGTGTGCTGTGGGGCAAAACCGAACTGCTGGCACGCATGCCACCCTGGCAGGCGGGCGGCGAGATGATCGACAGGGTCAGTTTCAGCGGCACCACCTTCAACGCCCTGCCGTTCAAGTTCGAGGCCGGCACCCCGCACATCGCCGGTGCCATAGGCCTGGCTGCCGCCATCGACTTCATCACAACGCTGGACAGAGCTGCCCTGGTGCGCCATGAGCAGGCTCTCACCGACTATCTGGTGGCGGGTCTGCGGCAGGTGCCGGGCCTGCGTCTGATCGGCGAACCCGGCCAGCGCGCCGGCGCCGTCTCCTTTCTGCTGCAGGATATCCACTCGCAGGATGCAGCCACCCTGCTCGACATGCAGGGAATCGCGCTGCGGGTCGGCCATCACTGCGCCATGCCGCTGATGGAGAGCCTGGGTATCGGCGGTACCATGCGGGCCTCGCTGGCCTGTTACAACAATCACGACGACGTGGATGCCTTGCTGGCAGCCCTGACCAGACTGGAAGATTTCTTTTAAGCCATGACCGACATGAAAAGCCTCGAGCACTACACCCCTATAGGCCTGGAACCCGACGCTGAAGCAATTCGCCGACAATTCGCCGCCGCCCACGGCTGGGAGAACCAGTACCGGCTCATCATCCAGCTCGGCAAGCTACTGCCTGCGCTGCCGCCCGAATGGCAGCAGGAGGAGTTTCGCCTTAAGGGGTGTGAGAGCCTGGCCTGGCTAAAAGGAGAGAGTACCGAGGATGGATGCTGGCACTTTGCCTGCGATTCCGATGCCCGCATAGTACGCGGCCTTATCGTTATTGTGCTGGCGGCGCTCAACCACCAATCCGCAGAAGTGATTCAGGCCTTTGATATGGAGGCCTATTTCACCGAACTGGGGCTGGAAAAACACCTGAGCCCGTCACGGGGTAACGGGCTCAGGGCGATAGTACTGGCGATCCGGGATCAGGCGTCGGTCTGATCTCCGGCCACCCGCGATATCTCTTCTGCCTTCGCGGCTGCCTCAAGGCGCTCCACTTTGGCCCCCCGCTCGGCAATCTTCTTCAGCACCCGGGAAGCGGCGACCAGTCCAAAGGTCGCCGTCACCGGCGTCACGGCCCCGAAGCCGGAGGCACAATCCATCTTCATGTTGCCGTCGCTGGCCGCCTTGGCCTGGCAGGTGCCACCATTGCCGTCGGGATAACTCAACTGCTCGGTTGAGAAGACACACTCCACCCCGAACTTGCGAGCAGGGTTTTTGCTGAAGTTGTGCAGCCGGCGCAGATCCGAGCGCACCTTTGCCGCCAGTGGATCCTGAATGGTCTTGGCCAGATCGGCCACTGTGATCTGGGTGGGGTCCATCTGCCCGCCGGCACCGCCAGCCACTATCACAGGGATCTTGTTGCGCTTGCAGAAGGCTATCAGCGCCACCTTGGCCTTGACCGAATCGATGGCGTCCACCACATAGTCAAACTCCCGCTTGATATGCTCGGCCAGGTTGTCAGGAGTGACGAAATCATCCACCTCGACCACTTCACAATCCGGATTGATGGCACGAATGCGCTCTGCCATCACTTCGGTCTTGAGGCGGCCGACCGTACCCTGCATGGCGTGGATCTGGCGATTGGTGTTGGTGATGCAGATATCATCCATGTCGATCAGGGTGATCTGATTGATGCCGGCGCGGGCCAACGCCTCGGCCGCCCAGGAGCCGACCCCGCCTATTCCCACCACGCAGACCCTGGCCTGACTGAAGGAGCCAAGTGCACTCTGACCATAAAGACGGGCAATGCCCCCGAATCGCTGTAGATATTCTGCTTTCATACCACCACCTTGCTTGAGGGCGGCCATTATAGCGGCAACAAGGACCCGCGACATCATCGGATGAGGTGGTATGGATACTGGAAGAGGGGAAGGACTGGCAGCGAATGCTGAATTCTTGGATATCTAAAATGAAAAAAGCCCTGAACTTGCGTTCAGGGCTTTTCAAATATTGGCGGAGCGGACGGGACTCGAACCCGCGACCCCCGGCGTGACAGGCCGGTATTCTAACCGACTGAACTACCGCTCCGCTGTCTGGTTAGCTTTTTGCTAAATTGTCTGCCGCTTCATTGAGGTGTCATCCTCGCAGCCGGCTATGTGTTTTCACATCACCGTTTAATTGGGTGCCTGGCAGTGTCCTACTCTCGCATGGCGAATGCCACACTACCATCGGCGCTACCGCGTTTCACTTCTGAGTTCGGCATGGGATCAGGTGGTTCCACGGCGCTATGGCCGCCAGGCAAATAACTTCAATCTCGGAAAGCTGACGTGAGTAACGACTGATTGGCTATTGCCTGGTCGTTATCACTGAATTAGGTAAGTAGTCTCGCACTTGCTACAAGTCTCAGAACACTTCTTGGGTGTTGTATGGTTAAGCCTCACGGGTAATTAGTATGGGTTAGCTCAACACGTCGCCGCGCTTACACACCCCACCTATCAACGTTGTGGTCTCCAACGGCCCTTTAGGACCCTCAAGGGGTCAGGGATGACTCATCTCAGGGCTCGCTTCCCGCTTAGATGCTTTCAGCGGTTATCGATTCCGAACTTAGCTACCGGGCAGTGCCACTGGCGTGACAACCCGAACACCAGAGGTTCGTTCACTCCGGTCCTCTCGTACTAGGAGCAACTCCCTTCAATCATCCAACGCCCACGGCAGATAGGGACCGAACTGTCTCACGACGTTCTGAACCCAGCTCGCGTACCACTTTAAATGGCGAACAGCCATACCCTTGGGACCGACTTCAGCCCCAGGATGTGATGAGCCGACATCGAGGTGCCAAACACCGCCGTCGATATGAACTCTTGGGCGGTATCAGCCTGTTATCCCCGGAGTACCTTTTATCCGTTGAGCGATGGCCCTTCCATTCAGAACCACCGGATCACTATGACCTACTTTCGTACCTGCTCGACCTGTCCGTCTCGCAGTTAAGCTGGCTTATGCCATTGCACTAACCTCCTGATGTCCGACCAGGATTAGCCAACCTTCGTGCTCCTCCGTTACTCTTTGGGAGGAGACCGCCCCAGTCAAACTACCCACCAGGCACTGTCCGCGATCCCGATTCAGGGACCTGCGTTAGAACATCAAACATACAAGGGTGGTATTTCAAGGACGGCTCCAGCGCAACTGGCGTCACGCCTTCAAAGCCTCCCACCTATCCTACACATGTAGGTTCAATGTTCAGTGCCAAGCTGTAGTAAAGGTTCACGGGGTCTTTCCGTCTAGCCGCGGGTACACCGCATCTTCACGGCGAATTCGATTTCACTGAGTCTCGGGTGGAGACAGCATGGCCATGGTTACACCATTCGTGCAGGTCGGAACTTACCCGACAAGGAATTTCGCTACCTTAGGACCGTTATAGTTACGGCCGCCGTTTACCGGGGCTTCGATCAAGAGCTTCGCTTGCGCTAACCCCATCAATTAACCTTCCGGCACCGGGCAGGTGTCACACCCTATACGTCCACTTTCGTGTTTGCAGAGTGCTGTGTTTTTGATAAACAGTCCCAGCCATCTGGTCACTGCGACTCCCAACTGCTCCATCCGCAAGGGACTTCACTGTCAAGAGCGAACCTTCTCCCGAAGTTACGGTTCTATTTTGCCTAGTTCCTTCACCCGAGTTCTCTCAAGCGCCTTGGTATTCTCTACCCGACCACCTGTGTCGGTTTGGGGTACGATGACTTGTAATCTGAAGCTTAGAGGCTTTTCCTGGAAGCAGGGCATCAATGGCTTCACCACCGTAGTGGCTTCGTCTCGTGTCTCAGTGTTGTGTCTCCGGATTTGCCTAGAAACACCACCTACGCACTTTCACCAGGACAACCGTCGCCTGGCCCACCTAGCCTTCTCCGTCCCCCCATCGCAATTACAAGTCGTGCAGGAATATTAACCTGCTTCCCATCGATTACGCCTTTCGGCCTCACCTTAGGGGTCGACTCACCCTGCCCCGATTAACGTTGGACAGGAACCCTTGGTCTTCCGGCGAGGAGGCTTTTCACCCCCTTTATCGTTACTTACGTCAGCATTCGCACTTCTGATATCTCCAGCATACCTCTCGATACACCTTCGCAGACTTACAGAACGCTCCCCTACCACTCACACATAAGTGTGAATCCGCGGCTTCGGTGCCTGGTTTGAGCCCCGTTACATCTTCCGCGCAGGCCGACTCGACTAGTGAGCTATTACGCTTTCTTTAAATGATGGCTGCTTCTAAGCCAACATCCTAGCTGTCTGAGCCTTCCCACATCGTTTCCCACTTAACCAGAACTTTGGGACCTTAGCCGGCGGTCTGGGTTGTTTCCCTCTTCACGACGGACGTTAGCACCCGCCGTGTGTCTCCCGGATATTACTTA
>NZ_CP064746.1:4620000-4690000 GCF_028751155.1 Aeromonas bestiarum
GCAACGGCCAACACTATGATCCCCATGCCACCGAGCCACTGCAGCAACTGGCGATAGAAGAGGAAGGCCTTGGGCAGATTGTCCAACCCGGTCAGCACGGTCGCTCCCGTGGTCGTCAGGCCGGAGAAGGATTCGAAGAAGGCCTCGGAAACCGTCATGCCGGGCACCTCTCCCAGCAGAAACGGCAAGGCCCCCACGCTGCCCAGCACCACCCAGAACAGCACCACGATAAGAAAACCCTCCTTGGACCTGAGGTCTTTCTTATGATGGCGGTTGGGGAACCAGAGCAGAGCACCGAGCAGCAGGGCGATGAAGAAGGCATTGACAAACTCGGCACCGCCACCGTCACGGTACCCAAAAGCAACCATCGCGGGCAGCAGCATGGTCGAACTGAATAGCGCGACCAGCAGGCCAACGATACGAATGATGCTCAGAATCTGCATTCCGGCTCCCTCTTCAGGCTAAAAGAGCGATGGATTCTAGCCATCTAAGGGGCGAAGGGATACCCGTCCATGGGTCCGGTCGGTCAATTCTCGGTCAACCCGGGCCCAAACAGCGGATCCCCACGCAACCCGCAGGGTGACACGGGAGCCATAGTCGGCCTCCAGCAACTGGCCGTGATGGCTGCCGAGCAGCGCCTCCACCACCCCCATGTCGGCATAGTCACACTGGATGAGAGAGGGTGTCTGCTGGCGCTTGACCCGGGTCTCGAGTCGCTTGAGCGCGGCGCCCACGCCACCCCCATAGGCCTTGACCAGACCGCCGGTGCCCAGCAGCACGCCGCCGTAGTAACGCACCACCACGGCGGCCACTTCACCGAGTCCTGAGCCCATCAGCTGGGCCAGCATGGGCTTGCCGGCCGTCCCCGAGGGCTCACCATCATCGCTGAAACCGTAAACCTGGCTGTCCTGCGGTGCACCGGCGACAAAGGCCCAGCAGTGATGCCGGGCCCCGGGGTGTTGCTGCCTTATCTCGTTGACCCACGCCTTGGCGGCCTCGACCGTCGGGGTGTGCGCGATCAGGGTGATGAAGCGGCTCTTCTTGATCTCTTCACTCACCGCCAGCGGCGCGGCCGGAATGGCATAGTCTGCCGTCATCAGAGTCCCGCTTGTCTGGTCAGGTTCTCCACCCCGTTGGCGTGCAACACTATGTTGTCCTCGATGCGGATGCCGCCAAACGGACGCAGCGCCTCCACCTTGTTCCAGTTGACCCGTTTGCCCTGCTCGCCCTGACGCAGCGGCTCCAGCAGGCTGTCTATGAAGTAGAGGCCCGGCTCTATGGTGAACACCTGACCCACCTCCATCACCCGGGTACAGCGCAAATAGGGGAACTGGTCGGGAGCCGCCAGGTGAGTGCCGCGCTCGTCCTGCATGAAGCCGCCCGCATCATGCACCTGCAGGCCCAGGAAATGACCCAGACCATGGGGGAAGAAGACGTTGGTCACCCCTGTGTGGATCATCTCGTCCACCGACATGTCCACCAGTTCGACCGCTTGCAGCAAGCGCGCCAGCCTGTGGTGCATCTGCAGATGCAGCTCGTTGTAACGGCGACCCGGTTTGATCTCCTCGATGACCTCCTGTTGCTGCACATCCAGCGCCGCGATCAGATCGGCAAACTCGCCACGACGCCAGGCCCAGGTACGGGTGATGTCGGAGGCATAACCGTGAAAATCCACCCCGGCATCGATGAGGAAGGAGTGGCGCTCCGCATCCGGCACCCGCAGGGCGGAGAGATGGGTGTAGTGGAGGATGGCCGCATTGCGGTTGATGGCGACGATATTGCCGTAGGGTGCCTCATTGGCCCCCTGCCCGACCGCCTTCATGTAGGCCAGATTGATCTCGAACTCGCTCGCCCCCGCCATGAAGGAGTCCTTGGCCGCGACATGGCCACGCACGCCGATGCGATTTGCTTCGCGCAGGCACTCCAGCTCATAGGGCGTCTTGTAGGCGCGGTGATAGTGCAGATAGTTGAGCACTGCCTCCGGATTGGGCTGACCCAGCCCCAGCAACTCGGCGACCTCGAGATGGCCGCCCAGATAGGCCCACTCCTGCTTGCCGGCAGGCAGGTGATCGGCAACCTGCTCCGGCCTCGTCAGGAAGCGGATATCGAAGAAGTCGACCCAGAAGGCATTGGGCAAATCCGCCACCTTGTGCCAGAAATCCACCGGCCGGTAGAACAGCAACACCGGCTTGTTCACACCATCCACCAGCAACCAGCAGTGGGGGTTGTCCAGCACCGGCAGCCAGGCCTTGAAGTGCGGATTCACCTTGAAGGGGTAATCCTGGTCGTCTAGGAAGATGCGGTGGGTCTGGCCGGAGTGGATGGCCAGGCCGCTGAGCCCCTGCTGTTGCAGTATGTCGCGGGTGCGCTGCTGCAAGGTATCTAGGTGCTGGGCAAAAAGTTGGCTGTAGCTGCTCATGGCGTCCTGCTCCGGGAGAAATGTGATTTCAGCATAACATCAAGCGAATCAAGGCTCGAACCGTCAAGCTATCGCTTCGTGAGGTAACGCATACGTTACAAGGCTTTTGTTATGAAACAAAAACCAACCATTAACAAATAAAAAACAATTCAATACACTGCCGGTAGATACATGCAGTCAGGGACTACTCATGCACAACCTTTGCCTGTGGCAACCGGATCAGGAACGGATTCAACAATCCAACCTCCAGCAGTTTATGGCCGAGGTCAACCGCTTCCATGGCCTGCAGCTGCACAACTATGTCCAGCTCTACCAGTGGTCGGTGGAAAAGACCACTCGCTTCTGGCCGCTGGTGTGGCAACACTGCGGCGTCAAGGGCGAGCTGGGGGACATAGTGGCAGAAAACCGCCAGGATATGCAGCGCACCCGCTGGTTCCCCGACAGCCGGCTCAACTTTGCCGAAAACCTGCTGCGCCGTCAGGATGAGAGCCCGGCCATTATCTCCCGCATCGAAGGCAGCCCAAGCCACACCCTGAGCTGGCGTGAACTGGCGGATCAGGTGGCCAGGCTGGCCCAGTGGTTACGCAGCCAGGGCATAGGCAGTGGCGACGTGGTCGCCGCCTACCTGCCCAATATCCCGGAAACCGTGGTGGCCATGCTGGCAACCACCAGCCTGGGCGCAATCTGGACCTCCACCAGCCCCGACTTTGGCGAGGCCAGCGTGGTGGAACGCTTCGGCCAGACACGGCCGCGGGTGCTGTTTGCGGTGGATGGCTACCGCTACAACGGCAAGGCCATCGACATTCAGGACAAAGTCGCGGGCGTGGTCGGCCAGATCGACAGCATAGAGCAGACTGTGCTGATCCCGCTGCTCGGCAATCCCCTGCGGCTTGGTCACGACTGGCAGCACGTACTGGCAAGCCAGCCGGATGCCGTCCTTCGCTTCGAGCCCATGGGCTTCAACGATCCGCTCTACATCCTCTATTCGTCCGGCACCACTGGCAAGCCCAAGTGCATAGTGCACGGCATAGGCGGCACCCTGCTGCAACATCTGAAAGAGCACCAGCTGCACTGCGACATCAAGCCGGGGGAGCGGGTGTTCTACTTCACCACCTGCGGCTGGATGATGTGGAACTGGCTGGTGAGTGCGCTCGCCTCCGGCGCGACTCTGGTGCTCTATGACGGCTCCCCCTTCTATCCGGACGGCAATGTACTGTGGGATCTGGCTCGCGATGAGCAGGTCGCCCTGTTCGGCACCTCGGCCAAGTATCTGGATGCGCTCAACAAGCAGGGCTATGCCCCCATCAAGACCCACGAGCTGCCGCAGCTGCGGCTCATCTGCAGCACGGGCTCAGTGTTGTCGCCGGAAGGGTTCGACTACGTCTACCAGCAGATCAAAAAAGATGTACAACTCAGCTCCATCTCCGGCGGCACCGACATCTGCTCCTGCTTCGTCATCGGCAATCCCATCAGCCCCGTCTATCGCGGCGAGAGCCAGGGGCGCGGCCTCGGCCTCGCGGTGCAGGTGTTCAACGAGGCGGGCCAGCCGGTACAGGGCGAGAAGGGGGAGCTGGTCTGCACCAAGCCTTTCCCGGCCCAGCCCATCGGCTTCTGGGGGGACGACAGCGGCGACAAATACCACGCCGCCTATTTCGAGCGGTTCGACAACATCTGGTGCCACGGCGACTGGATCGAGCTGACCGACACTGGCGGCATCCTCTTCTATGGCCGCTCCGATACCACCCTCAATCCGGGGGGCGTGCGCATCGGTACCAGCGAGATCTATCGCTACGTGGAGCAGCTGGACGAGGTGGAAGAGAGCATAGTCATAGGCCAGCAGTGGCAACAGGACGAGCGGGTGGTGCTGTTCGTCAAGCTCAAGCCCGGCCTCAAGCTGGACGAGCCGCTGCGCGAGCGCATTCGCCAGCAAGTAAGGCAGCACTGCACCGCCCGCCACGTGCCCGCTCGCATCCTGCAGGTGGATGCTATTCCCCGCACCAAATCCGGCAAGATAGTGGAGCTGGCGGTGCGGGAAGTCGTGCACAACAGACCCGTCAACAACACCCATGCCCTCGCCGATCCCGAGGTGCTGAGCCAGTATCGCGACAGGCCCGAGCTGGCCAGCTGATGGCACACAAGGTTAATAAAGGCGTCATGAGACGCCTTTATTTTGGCTGTTAGTCTGAGGCGAGCTTTTACTCGAGATCTGTTAAACAAATGTTTTAAATAGGTGTTGAAATTGTCTTCTTTTGGATCAATAGTGAGCCTCGCCCCCTGCTGGGGATAAAGGAGCAACACCCCCCACCGAGTGGGAACAAGGAGACACTCTCATGATCTACCAAGGCGAAACCCTGTCGGTCAGCTACCTCGAAAACGGCATTGCCGAACTGAGGTTTGATGCCCCGGGTTCAGTCAACAAGCTGGATCGCGCTACCCTGCTCTCACTGAGCGAAGCGATCGCCGCATTAAAACAAGAACGTGAACTAAAAGGTCTGATCCTCACCTCCGGCAAAGACGCCTTTATCGTCGGCGCCGACATTACCGAATTCCTGGAACTGTTCGATCTGCCGCAAGAAGATCTGCTCGGCTGGCTGAAAAAGGCCAACGACATCTTCAGCGCCATCGAAGATCTGCCGGTGCCGACCCTCTGTGCCATCAAGGGCCATGCCCTCGGCGGCGGCTGCGAGACCATACTCTCCACCGATTTTCGTCTGGCCGACACCAGTGCCAAGATTGGCCTGCCGGAAACCAAACTTGGCATCATGCCGGGCTTTGGCGGCACGGTTCGTCTGCCGCGCCTGATCGGCGCCGACAACGCGCTGGAGTGGATCACCACAGGCAAGGATTACCGTGCCGATGACGCCCTCAAGGTGGGTGCCGTCGATGCCGTGGTCGCTCCCGAGACACTGCACAGCGCCGCCGTGCAGATGATAAAAGACGCCATCGCGGGCAAGCTGAATTGGCAGAGCCGCCGCGCCGCCAAGAAGGCCCCGCTGCGTCTCTCCAAGCTGGAAGCCATGATGAGCTTCAGCACCGCCGCCGGCATGGTTGCCGCCGTGGCGGGCAAACACTATCCGGCCCCCATGACGGCGGTTAAAACCGTCGAAGCCGCCGCCGGCATGAGCCGTGACGAGGCGCTCGTCGTCGAGGCACAGGGCTTTATCAAGCTGGCCAAGACAGACGTGGCCAAGGCGCTGGTCGGTATCTTCCTCAACGATCAGCACATCAAGGCGCTGGCCAAGAAGGCCGCCAAGCAGGCAGCCAAGGCCACAAGCCACGCCGCCGTGCTGGGTGCCGGCATCATGGGGGGCGGCATTGCCTACCAGTCAGCCAGCAAGGGCATTCCGGCTGTGATGAAGGACATCAACGAGAAGGCGCTGGCGCTCGGCATGGGTGAAGCCACCAAGCTGCTCAACGGTCAGCTCGAGAAGGGCCGCATCGATGGCATCAAGATGGGCCAGGTGCTCTCCGCCATCACCCCGACCCTGAGCTATGACAGCGTCAAGCATGTGGATCTGGTGGTTGAAGCCGTGGTCGAGAATCCCAAGGTGAAGGCCGCCGTGCTGGGCGAAGTGGAAGGCATTATCGGTGACGACGCCGTCCTCGCCAGCAACACCTCCACCATCCCCATCTCCCTGCTGGCCAAGGGGCTGAAGCGTCCGCAGAACTTCTGCGGCATGCACTTCTTCAACCCGGTGCACCGCATGCCGCTGGTGGAGATCATCCGTGGCGAGCAGACCTCCGATGAAACCATCAACCGCGTGGTGGCCTACGCCGCCGCCATGGGCAAGTCGCCGGTGGTGGTCAACGACTGCCCGGGCTTCTTCGTCAACCGGGTGCTGTTCCCCTACTTCTTCGGCTTCAACAAGCTGGTCGCCGATGGCGCCGACTTTGCCGCCGTCGACAAGGTGATGGAGAAAGAGTTCGGCTGGCCCATGGGCCCGGCCTACCTGCTGGACGTGGTCGGCATCGACACTGGTCACCATGCCGGTGACGTCATGGCGCAGGGCTTCCCGGCGCGCATGAGCAAGGAAGGTCGCACCGCCATTGATGTGATGTACGACGCCAGCCGCTTCGGTCAGAAGAATGGCAAGGGCTTCTACGCCTACGAGCAGGACAAGAAAGGCAAGCCGAAGAAGGTGGCCGATGTGGCCGCTTACGAGCTGCTGGCCCCCATTGCCAAGCCGAAACAGGATTTCGACAAGGAAGCCATCATAGCCCGCATGATGATCCCCATGATCAACGAGGTGGTGCTCTGTCTGGAAGAGGGCATAGTCGCCACGCCGGCCGAGGCCGACATAGCGCTGGTCTATGGTCTGGGCTTCCCTCCCTTCCGTGGTGGCGTGTTCCGCTATCTGGACACCATAGGTCTGGATCGTTACGTGGCCATGGCCGACCAGTATGCCGATCTGGGTCCGCTCTACCGCGTCAGCGACAAGCTGCGTGAGATGGCTGCCCAGGGCAAAACCTTCTACTGATTGCGGAAAGGAGATCCATTCATGAAAGACGTAGTCATTGTCGACTGTATCCGGACCCCCATGGGCCGGTCCAAGGGCGGCGCCTTCCGCAACGTGCGTGCAGAAGATCTGTCCGCGCACCTGATGAGCTCCATCCTGCTGCGCAACCCCAACCTAGACCCGAACGAGATCGAGGACATCTACTGGGGCTGCGTGCAGCAGACCCTGGAACAGGGCTTCAACATAGCCCGCAACGCCGCCCTGCTGGCGGGGATCCCCAAGCAGGTAGGTGCTGTCACCGTCAACCGTCTGTGTGGCTCCTCCATGCAGGCGCTGCACGATGCCTCCCGCGCCATCCAGGTGGGTGATGGGGACATCTTCATCATCGGCGGCGTGGAGCATATGGGCCATGTGCCCATGAGCCACGGCGTCGACTTCCACCCCGGCATGGCCAAGTCGGTGGCCAAGGCCTCCGGCATGATGGGGCTGACCGCCGAAATGCTGGGCAAGCTGCACGGCATCAGTCGCCAGCAGCAGGACGAGTTTGCCGCCCGCTCCCACCGCCGCGCCTATGCCGCGACCGTGGAAGGGCGCTTCGCCAGAGAGATCGTCGGGCTGGAAGGGCATGACGCCAGCGGCGCCCGCTTCTTCTACGACTACGACGAGGTGATCCGCCCGGAGACCACGGTCGAAACCCTGAGCCAGCTGCGCCCTGTGTTCGACCCGGTCAACGGCACAGTCACCGCCGGTACCTCCTCGGCCCTGTCCGACGGCGCCTCCGCCATGCTGGTAATGAGCGCGGATCGGGCCAAGGCGCTGGGGCTGACCCCGCGCGTCAGGGTGCGCTCCATGGCCGTGGCCGGTTGCGATGCCGCCATCATGGGTTACGGCCCTGTGCCCGCCACCCAGAAGGCGCTCAAGCGTGCCGGTCTGACCATAGGCGACATAGATCTGGTCGAGCTGAACGAGGCGTTCGCCGCCCAGTCCCTGCCTTGCGTCAAGGACCTGGGACTGCTGGACGTAGCGGAAGAGAAGGTCAACCTGAACGGCGGCGCCATCGCGTTGGGCCACCCGCTGGGCTGCTCCGGCTCCCGTATCTCCACCACCCTGATCCACCTGATGGAGGAGAAGGACGCCACCCTGGGTCTGGCCACCATGTGCATAGGTCTGGGCCAGGGCATAGCAACCGTGTTCGAACGGGTGTGATGTCAACGGCTCGCCCTCCCTTCGACAGCGAGGGCGAGCCAGAATTGTCTCTTTTGGGGTCGGCCTTGCCGGCCCGTCATCGAGTCTGTGGAGATCGCCACACGGGGTGATCGCCTGTCGTCGGAATCTGCGTGTTGGCCGCCCCGTTTGGGTCGGCCTTTTTTATTTACGGGACGCGATATGGGAGGATATTGCCCATAACCTCACATTAGATGGGGGGCTTGCTTGCTTTTTGCTCCCCCGACAGGTTCAATCTGCACAAAAAAATGGGTGGATGCACATACATATGTCAACGAGCAAACAACTGCTGATCGTCGACGACGACCAAGAGATCCGCGAGCTGCTCAATGAATACCTGACCAGGGCGGGTTTCCAGGTATTGACGGCGGCGGAAGGAAACGAGATGCGCCAGCAGCTCGCCCTGCACAGCCCTGACCTGATTATTCTCGATATCATGATGCCAGGCGACGACGGTTTTACCCTCTGCCAGCAGATCCGTCGCGACTCCCAGGTGCCCATCATAATGCTGACCGCCGCCTCCGATGAAGCGGACCGGGTGATCGGCCTCGAACTCGGCGCCGACGACTACATCGCCAAGCCATTCAGCCCGCGCGAACTGCAGGCCCGCATCAAGGCGCTGCTGCGCCGCGCCGAATTCCGCCAGCCGGAAAAAGAGAAGGAACCGAGCCGCCGGCTGCGTTTTGCCGAGTGGACCCTGGACACCCTGAGCCACCAGCTGACCCACGAGGATGGCAGCCTGCTGGATCTCTCCGGCAGCGATGCCCTGCTGCTCGGCATGTTCCTGCAACAACCCGGCGTGGTGCTGGACAGAGACACCATCTCGGACGCGACCCGCGGCCGCGAGAGCCTGCCGATGGAGCGCGGCATAGACGTGCAGATCAGCCGTCTACGCCAGAAGCTGGGGGACAACGGCAAGAGCCCGCGCATCATCAAAACCATTCGCGGCAGCGGCTACATGCTGATCGCCGAGGTGCACGAGATCCCATGAAGGGTAAAAAGGTAGCGACGGCATGCTGATCGACAAGAGGCACGAGATCCCATGAGAACGAGGTGGTTCTGGCGGGCGCTGGTACCCCGCTCCCTGTTGTCGCGGATGCTGCTGCTGTTGCTGCTCGCCATCCTGCTCTCCCAGACCATACTCACCGGCATCTGGATGCAACAGATCCAGAAGCGGGAGCTGGAAGGCATGCTCAGCACCACCCGCAACCTGGCGCTGTCGGCCGCCTCCACCGTCAACTTCTTCAAGTCCCTTCCGCTGCAGTACCGCCACATAGCGCTGGACCAGCTGCGCAACATGGGCGGCAGCCGCTTCTTCGTCTCGCTGAACGAGGAGGAGATCCACATCAGCGCCATCCCGGAGAGTGAGCGCAAGACGCTGGTGCTGAAAGAGGTGCAGGGCGTGCTGACCCGCAAGCTCTCCGATGCCATGGCCATCAAGGTGGACTTCTCGCGCCCGGAAGAGCTGCACGTCTTCAACAACGACACCCTGCTGGCGGACCTGCCCTCCTCCTGGGCCCGCTATACCCTGTCGCTGGAGCCGCTCAATCCGCCGGTGCTGGTGACCCAGATAGAGATAGAACCCGGTGAGTGGCTCTATCTGGCGGCCCTGCTGCCCGCCCCCTACATGACGCTCGACGATACCGTCATGCCGAGCAACCAGGTGCGTTTCATCGCCCTGATGACTGTCTTCCTCTGCTTCTTCACCTTCCTGCTGGTGCGCTGGCAGACCCGGCCGCTGCGCCGGCTCGCCAAGGCGGCGGTCAATCTCGGCAAGGACATAGACCAGCCCTCGCTCAAAGAGGAAGGGGCGTCGGAAATCGTGGCGGCCACCCGCGCCTTCAACATCATGCAGCACCGCATCCGCCGTTATATCGATGACAGGGAGCGGCTGTTCAGCTCCATCTCCCACGATCTCAAGACCCCCATCACCCGGCTGCGGCTGCGGGTCGAGCTGCTCGATGACGAGGTGCAGATCGGCAAGTTCAACAAGGATCTGGACGAGCTGGAGCTGATGGTCAAAGGGGCGCTGCAGACGGTGAAAGACACCGACATCCACGAGAACATAGAGCAGCTGGACATAGACGCCATGCTGGAGCAGATGGCCGAGTCCATGAACCTGCACGACGAGCGGCTGACCATAGAGGGCCACTGCAAGCAGCTCTACCGTGGCAAGCCGCTGGCACTCAAGCGCTGCATCGGCAACCTGGTGGACAACGGCATCAAGTACGGCCAGAAGGTGCGCATCATCATAATGGACGACGAGGAGATGCTGATCCTCTTCATCATGGATGAGGGCCCGGGCCTGCCGGACGATCAGTTCGAGCGCATCTTCGAGCCCTACTACCGGCTCAGCACGGATCTGGCCGGTACCGGCCTTGGCCTGGGCATAGCCCGCAACATAGCCCACGCCCACGGCGGCGATCTGGTGCTGGAAAATCGCCCGCAGGGCGGCCTGCAGGCCACCCTCTCCCTACCAAGGCAGTAACCTTATGAAGTTGTTCCCGTTTGCCATTGTCGCCCTGCTCTCCCTGCCTGTAGGCGCCTCCCAGGTGGAGGTGCTGCACTGGTGGACCTCCGGCGGTGAGGCCAAAGCGGTGGAAGTGCTCAAGTCCGAGTGGACCGAGCAGGGCAACCAGTGGAACGATTTCGCGGTGCAGGGCGGCGGCGGCAAGAGCGCCATGACGGTACTCAAGAGCCGGGCACTGGCGGCCAACCCGCCGGAAGCGGCGCACCTCAAGGGCTATGAGCTGAGGGAGTGGGCCGGGCTCGGCTTCCTGCGCGATCTCACCCCCATGGCCGAACACCTGGGCTGGTATCCGCAGTTGCCCGCCATGGTGCGGGAAACCCTCAGCCAGAATGGCGCCCTGATGGCTGTGCCCACCGGCATCCACCGCGTCAACTGGCTGTGGCTCAACCGCAAGCTGTTCGACAAGCTGGGGCTGACCCCGCCCACCGACTGGAACCAGTTCGTGGCCGTGGCCGAACGGCTCAAGGCGCAGAACATCACACCGCTCGCCATCGGCAACGAGCCCTGGCAGCTCGCGGTGTTGTTCGAAACGGTGGCGCTCGGCGAAGGAGGCAAGGAGTTCTATCGCAAGGCCTTCGTCGAACTGGACGGCGCCACCCTGACCGGCCCCGACATGGTGCGGGTGCTGACCCGCTTCCAGCAGTTGCGCGCCTATGTGCCCAAGAGCTTCATCGGCTTAAAGTGGCACCAGGCCACCAACCAGCTGGAGACGGGCGAGGCCGCCATGCAGCTGATGGGGGACTGGGTGAAGGGGGAGCTGAGCGTCAGCAACTACAGGCCGGGTGAAGATATTGAGTGCCTGCCCAGCCCGGGCAGCGAAGGGCTGTTCAGCTACAACCTGGACTCCATCGCCATGTTCAAGCAGCGGGATCCCGCCCAGTTGCAGGCACAAGGCGAGCTGGCCCAGTTGCTGATGACGCCGCGCTTCCAGCAGGAGTTCAACCGGGTGAAGGGCTCTATCCCCGCCCTCACCAAACCGGACATGAGCAAGTTCGATCGCTGCGCCCTGCGCTCCTACCAGGATTTCCTGCTGGCGGAGCAAGAGGGCAACCTGCTGCCCAGCATGGCGGAAGGGATGGCGACGCCCACCAACATGCGCCAGGCGATCATGGATGTGCTGAGCAACTTCTTCAACGACCCCAGGGCCAACCCGGAGCAGACGGCACTGCATCTGGAGCGGGCCATGCGCTCGACCCGCTAGCCCTTTCCCGACGGCCAGAAACGACAAAGGCGGATGATGCATCCGCCTTTGTCATTGTGGGAGAAATCCGGGAGCTAAGTGTTGTCGTTCTCGTCCTCATCTTCGTCGTAGTAATCGCTGAGCTCGATCCAGAGCCCCAGTCCGATCATCACCATGGAACCGAACCAGGTGCCTGTGTTACCGATCGGGCTGCCCATCACTATCATGGCGAAAGCCAAGAACCCCATGCCTGCGTAGGCTTGCAATCTGCCGTAGGAGACCTGCATATTCACACCTCCTTGTTGAATATGGTTCAATTTTTATATTACTCACAAGACGGGGACTAGATAGGGCCAGATAACACTTTGGTTACATATGCTGCTTCCAGCCCCAGTAGTTTGATTATTTTTTCGCCGTGAGTATCATTGGCAGCTGAATTGGTTGAAGGTTGATTATTGATGAGTGCTTTATTCTGCGATGCAACCCATGAGTTGGACGCAATCGGGCTTCGTTGTCTCGAACCCGTGACGATAGCGCGCAAGAAAGTGCGGCTGAAGGTTGATTATTAATGACTACTTTATTCTGCAATGCGACTCACGAGTTGGATGCAATCGGGCTTCGTTGCCCGGAACCCGTGACGATAGCCCGCAAGAAAGTGCGGCTGAAGGTTGATTATTAATGACTACTTTATTCTGCAATGCGACTCACGAGTTGGATGCAATCGGGCTTCGTTGCCCGGAACCCGTGATGATGGTGCGTAAAAAAGTGCGGCTGATGGCCCAGGGCGAGACCCTGCTGGTCAGCGCCGACGATCCCTCAACCACCCGCGATATCCCCAGCTTCTGCCGCTTCATGGATCACACCCTGATCGCCAGCGAGACAGAGCAGGCCCCCTACCGCTATCTGATCCGCAAGGGTCAATAAGCCCAGTTTCGGAGCAAACATGACAACCATTACCCGAGTCGGCACCACCCAGCGTTGGTCAGACGTGGTCATTCACAACGGCACCCTCTATGTGGTGGAAGTCCCCGTCAGCGAAGAGGCCGACATTCACCAGCAGACCCGCGAAGTGCTGACCAGCCTGCAGCGCCTGCTGGAAGCCAACGGCTCCGGGGTCGACAAGATCCTGATGGCCAACATCTATCTCAAGGACATTGCGGACATAGCCGCCTTCAACGAGCTGTGGGATGCCTGGATCCCGGCGGGTACAGCGCCCGTCCGGGCCTGCGTACAGGCCCGCCTGGCCCACGAAGGCTACAAGGTGGAAATCCAGCTGACTGCGGCTGTCTAAGCCGAGCGGGATGCCTGGCTCCCCTCACGCCAGCACGGCGCCCGTCCGGGCCTGCGTGCAGGCTCGCCTGGCCCACGAAGGCTACAAGGTGGAAATCCAGCTGACTGCGGCCGTCTAAGAGGCTGTTTTCCCCCTCATCCCCAGCCCTTCTCCCGCAAGGGGAGAAGGGTGCAAAGAACAAGGCGCCATTGCTCGCAACGGCTCCAATAAAAAAGGCCCCGCCATCACTGGCGGGGCCTTTTTGTTACCACAAACCGGACGACTTAGGCAGTCGGGGTCAGGGTAATGGTCACGCGGCGGTTCTGGGCCTTGCCGGCGGTGGTGCTGTTGCTGGCAACCGGCTGATCCGGGCCCACACCGCTAGTAGCGATGCGGCTGCCGGTCACGCCCTGACCGATCAGCTGGGCGGCAACGGCATCGGCACGCTGGGCGGAGAGCTTCATGTTCAGATCGCGAGAGCCTGTGCTGTCGGTGTGGCCGACCACATTCAGGCGGGTCTTGTCGAACTCGGCAACCACCATGGCCACGCCGGACAGGGTGTTGGCACCGGCCGCTTTCAGCTGGGCGCTGGAGCTGTCGAAGGTGACGTTGTTCGGCATGTTGAGGATCAGCTCGTCACCATTGCGGGTCACGCTGACACCGGTGCCCTGCAGCTTCTCGCGCAGCTTGGCTTCCTGCACGTCCATGTAGTAACCGATACCGCCACCCAGGGCGGCACCGGCGGCCACGCCAGTCAGGATCCCCTTCTTGCGATCACCCTTGCTGGAGGAGAGCGCGCCCACGGCGGCGCCCGTCGCGGCGCCGGCCAGCGCCCCCCAGGCACCCTTGGAGGTCTGGGATTCACCGGTATAGGGATTGGTAGTACAGCCGGTCAGGGCAATGGTCAGTGCCAGAGCTGGCACCAGGATCTTGGCTCGCATGAAAAAACCTCTATGAATACAGTCCGGCACCATGCCGGGGGCCGGATTGTAACGCGCCACCACGCCATTGTCTGACGCAGGTCTGAACGGTTGGCGAGAGTGAGCGATTTTTGCGCACCAGCGGCGCTTGGCGGGCCAAATTCGGCTACAAATGCAGCCGAATTCGTCGCGAGGAGGAGGATAACCGACAGCCCCAGGCAATTCGGTGTGACCGATGGCCCTTGGCAGGCATCTGGCACGGGCGATAAGCAGCCTCAGGCGGGTTGCTGACACTCGCCGTGGCAGGGGCAGGTCACCAGATGATCGTTCACCATGCCCACCGCCTGCATGAAGGCGTAGCAGATGGTGCTGCCGACGAAGGTGAAGCCCAGCTTCTTGAGGGCCTTGGCCATGGCATCCGACTCCGGTGAGGTGGCCGGGATATCGCCGTTGCCCTGCCGCTGGTTGACCATGGGGACGCCGCCGACGAAGCCCCACAGGTAATCCGCGAAGTCGATCCCCTGCGCCTCCAGCGCCAGATAGGCGCGAGCGTTTTTGATGATCGACTGCACCTTGAGGCGGTTGCGGATGATGCCTTTGTCCTGCATCAGCCGCTCCACATCCTGCTCGTCGAACCGGACGATGAGGGTGGGATCGAAGTCGGCATAGGCGCGGTAGTAGCTGTCGGTGCGCTTGAGAATGGTGATCCAGGAGAGCCCCGCCTGCTGGCCATCGAGGCAGAGCTTGGCAAACAACTCCCGCGGGTCGCGTACCGGCCGCCCCCACTGTCTGTCATGGTATTCGATATATTCCGGGTCCTTGGTCACCCAGGCGCAGCGCAGTTCCATTCCTCGTCTCCTGTTATTTTTCTCTGTCCGACTCTCTGTCCGACAAGGGGATTTCGTCGGCAACATGACGGGGCTTTCATCCCGGGCCAACCAGGCCCGGCGCAGCCCCGCCCCATGAATCCCCTACAATTTCGCCTATTATCCGACCATGCCAGACGGTATACTCCTTCGGTTCACATTCAGCAAATCTTGCTCTGATTTCACTTCGCGCGAAAAACACTATGCAAAAATTCGATGTCAAAACCTTTCAGGGCCTGATCCTGCAGCTGCAGGACTATTGGTCCCGCCAGGGCTGTACCATCATTCAGCCGCTGGATATGGAAGTGGGTGCCGGTACCTCCCACCCCATGACCTGCCTGCGCGCCCTGGGCCCGGAGCCCATCGCCTGCGCCTACGTGCAACCGTCCCGCCGTCCCACCGACGGCCGCTACGGTGAGAACCCGAACCGCCTGCAGCACTATTACCAGTTCCAGGTGATCATCAAGCCTTCCCCCGACAACATTCAGGAACTCTACCTCGGCTCCCTGAAGGAGCTGGGCATGGATCCCGAAATCCACGATATTCGCTTCGTGGAAGACAACTGGGAAAACCCGACCCTGGGTGCCTGGGGTCTGGGTTGGGAAGTCTGGCTCAACGGCATGGAAGTGACTCAGTTTACCTACTTCCAGCAAGTTGGCGGCCTCGAATGCAAGCCGGTGACCGGCGAGATCACCTATGGTCTCGAGCGTCTGGCCATGTACATCCAGGGCGTGGACAGCGTCTATGACCTGGTCTGGTCCGATGGCCCCCTGGGCAAGACCACCTACGGCGACGTCTTCCACCAGAACGAGGTGGAGCAGTCCACCTACAACTTCGAGCACGCCGACGTGGACTTCCTGTTCCACTGCTTCGAGCAGTACGAGAAAGAGGCCCAGCACCTGCTGGCACTGGAAACACCGCTGCCGCTGCCCGCTTACGAGCGCATTCTGAAAGCCGCCCACTCCTTCAACCTGCTGGATGCCCGCAAGGCCATCTCGGTCACCGAGCGTCAGCGCTACATACTGCGCATTCGCACCCTGACCAAGGCCGTGGCCGAGGCTTACTACGCCTCCCGCGAAGCGCTGGGCTTCCCCATGTGCAAGCGTGGCAACAACGAGCAGCAAGGTTAAGGAACGGACATGGCACAACATACATTTCTGGTAGAGATCGGCACCGCCGAGCTGCCACCCAAGGCCCTTCGCTCCCTGGCCGAAGCCTTTGCCGACAACTTCAAAGCCGAGCTGACCAAGGCCGATCTGGCCTTCGGTGACGTCGAGTGGTTCGCCTCACCGCGCCGTCTGGCGCTGAAGGTGAGTGAGCTGGCCGGCGAGCAGCCGAGCAAGAGCGTCGAGAAGCGCGGCCCGGCCGTGTCCCAGGCATTCGATGCCGACGGCAAGCCGACCAAGGCTGCCGAAGGCTGGGCCCGTGGCAACGGCATCACAGTTGCTCAAGCCGAGCGTCTGGTCACCGACAAGGGTGAGTGGCTGGTCCACACCGCCAAGGTCGAAGGTCGTCCGGCGCGCGAGCTGCTGGGTGAGCTTGTAGCTTCATCTCTGGCCAAGCTGCCCATCCCCAAGATGATGCGCTGGGGCGACAAGACCATCCAGTTCGTGCGTCCGGTGTTCACCGTGACCCTGCTGCTGGACGGCGAGCTGGTGCCCGCCCACATCCTGGGGATCGACTCCGCCCGCACCATCCGCGGTCACCGCTTTATGGGCGAGCCCGAGTTCCAAATCGACAACGCCAGCCAGTACCCGCAGATCCTGCTGGAACGCGGCATGGTTGTGGCCGACTTTATGGCCCGCAAGGCCAAGATCAAGGCTGACGTCGAAGCGGCCGCTGCCGCCTTCGGTGGCGTTGCCGATCTGGACGACGCCCTGCTGGAAGAGGTCACCGCCCTGGTCGAATGGCCCGTGGTGCTGACCGCCAACTTCGAAGAGAAATTCCTGGCCGTTCCGGCTGAAGCGCTGGTGCACACCATGAAGGGTGACCAGAAGTACTTCCCGGTCTACGACAAGAACGGCAAGCTGCTGCCGAAGTTCATCTTCGTCACCAACATAGAGTCGAAAGACCCGAGCCAGATCATCAGCGGCAACGAGAAGGTGGTTCGCCCCCGTCTGTCTGACGCAGAGTTCTTCTTCAAGACCGACCTCAAGCAAACCCTGGCCTCCCGCCTGCCGCGCCTCGAAACCGTGCTGTTCCAGCAGCAACTCGGCACAGTCAAGGCCAAGGTCGAGCGCATCGAGACCGTCGCCGGCTTCATCGCCGAGCGCATCGGCGCCAACGTGGCTCAGGCCAAGCGTGCCGGCCTGCTCTCCAAGTGTGATCTCATGACCAACATGGTCGGCGAGTTCGCCAGCACCCAGGGTGTCATGGGGATGCACTACGCCCGTCACGACGGCGAAGACGAAGTGGTGGCCGTGGCTCTGAACGAGCAGTACATGCCGCGCTTCGCCGGTGATGCCCTGCCGTCCGCGCTGGAAGCCTGCGCCGTCGCGCTGGCCGACAAGCTCGACACCTTGGCCGGCATCTTCGGCATCGGCATGCTGCCCAAAGGCGACAAGGATCCCTTCGCTCTGCGCCGCGCCGCCATCGGTGCCCTGCGCATCATGACCGAGAAGCAGCTGGATCTGGATCTGGTTGAACTGGTTGAAGAAGCGGTACGCGTCTACGGCGACAAGCTGACCAACAAGACCGTCGTCACCGACGTGGTCGACTTTATGCTGGGCCGCTTCCGCGCCGCCTATCAGGACGAAGGCATAGGTGCCGATGTTGTGCTGGCCGTGCTGGCCCGCCGCCCGACCCGTCCGCTGGACTTCGATCGTCGCGTCAAGGCCGTCAGCCACTTCCGCAGCCTGGATGCCGCCCTGGCCCTGGCCGCCGCCAACAAGCGCGTCAGCAACATTCTGGCCAAGGTCGAAGGCGAACTGCCGACTGCCGTCAAACCGGAACTGTTGCAGGATGCCGCCGAGAAAGCGCTGGCCACCCAGGTTGCTGCACTGCAAGCCGAACTGGCCCCGCTGTTTGCCGCCGGTGACTATCAGACCGCCCTCACCCGTCTGGCGGCCCTGCGCGAGCCGGTCGACACCTTCTTCAACGAGGTGATGGTGATGGCAGACGACGAGGCCCTCAAGGCCAACCGTCTGGCGCTGCTGAACAACCTGCGCAACCTGTTCCTGCAAGTCGCGGATATCTCCCTGCTGCAGTGATCTTGGTTGGGTTGAGTGAAATTAAAAACGGCGCCGAAAGGCGCCGTTTTTAATTTCACTAACTTACTGGCGACATTCCACCAATCACAAGACAGTACCCAATATGAAGAACCTGAACCATGGGGGCTTGGCAACCACTTCTCCCCCAAGTTTTTTAACATTTGCTATCAGATAACAATGAAAAATCATTATTTATAAGTGCATGCTCAAACTTGGAAAAATCATGATGCTTTATATAGAACCCTATCAATGCTGAATACAGGTTCATCTCAGGCTCCCATTTTCTATAGTTCAAAACAAATTTCAGTCTGTTTTTTATATACAGGTCATCTCCAATTGTATAAGTATCTTGAAAATGGTTTTCTTTTTCAAGAAGATTATTTTGAATTAAGAATTCAAGGTAATACTCAAAAGTAGAGTAATCTTTTTCTTCAAGGTTCAGGCTCCCAATAACCTCATCAGCATAGACTTGAATTTTTTCACTTTGAAAAGAGGGTATTCCTGCAACTTTTATACATGAAAGAAGAATGTTCCTTGCCTTCAGTGGACATTTCTTTAAACACAATCTAAAGCTATCAATAAACTTATATATCTCAATGTATGCTTCACCAGTATTATCAGGAAACCATTCTTGCGTACAGATAAATTCATTAAATAACATTAAATCCTGAGGTGTTGGCGCGTCATCAATTAGATTAAAATCCACCCCCTTATTCATATCACGAATAAAATAATTGCCATATTCAATTTTTAATAATCTGAAGAAGTCCTTCTGGAATTCTAAGTCTTTATGAGTAACCTGCTTCAGCATATCGAATAATGTAACATAATTAACATCAGTATCGACCGGAACGTACCTAATCGAAGCATTGACTGGCTCTACAGTCAACAAGAAGAAGATAATTGTAGGGTATTGTATTTTCAGAGCCGGATCGTTATTCAATTTGTCAATTGTATCTTTGAACTTTTGTTTAGATACAGTTGCGGTCATTTGCAGACCCAATTTAGCTAATTGATCACCGTAGTCAATAGCAGGAAAATTACTTTTATTTACATTTAAGTCCTTGAATTCTTTTCCATATGCTTTGTTTATTAAATTGAGTAGAGAAACCTCCTGATTTTTTGCTAAGTCACTCAAGCCATTTCGTGTGCTTAACTTTATCTGTGCATAAAGAGTAGCAAAAAAATATGTTAGTTGTCTTGCAACAAATGAACTTTCAGATTCCATATGTTATTTTCTCTATGATGGTTATTTTAATAGATTACCGGCAGACTATATTATGTTTTAGAATGTCAGTAAAATATAAATATCACTGCGGATACAATCTCCTATCTAGCAATTTTCTTGACAGCCCGTAGGTTCGATTAGCCGTCAGGCGTAATCGGACGTTTGCGTAAATGAATTCACCCGCTATCACGGCCACCCATATTTCCCCTCCGTCTGGCCGCCGTAGACTCGCAGGAACAGCCGAAACAACGGCATCTCGATCGTCCGATTACGCTTCGTTCATCGAACCTACGATTCCTGTGCCAACGCGGCAATGATCTGCTCCACACTCTGAGCTACCGACAGGGTGGCGCTATCCAGTATCAGGCGATCCCTGTCCCAGGGTTCATAGTCGCGGTCGAGCACCGCCTGCCAGTCCGGCAATGCAAACCCCGCAATATCGGCCGTCCGGCTCTCGACCCGTTCACGGTGCACACTCGGGTTGGAGCAGATCACCTCTATATCGAGACAGGGCACCCCGGCCGAGAGGGCGATGTCGTGGTAAGCATCCCGGGTGAGCTGTATGGGGTTAACGGAATCCGTGATGACGGTCGAGCCAAGCTTCAGGTTCTCTCTGGCCAGCTCATAGGCGACGAAATAACCGGCGGGCCCCATCTCTTTGTTTGTCTGGTCGGCGTCACGAATGGCCTGCTCTATGGTATCAATGCGCAGATAGACGGCCCCCAACCGCTGGGCCAAGGCACGCGCAATGGTGCTCTTTCCGCTGCCCGGCAAACCACTGAAGATAATCAGCATCATGTTCCCTTGTGATGAAAAGGCTTGCCGGCATTTTCCCCGCGATGGAGACCCTGAGTCCAGCACCGGTGTGTCGGCAGCCCACCGGCAAGGCTCGCCCGATCACCACAACCCCATGCAGGCACCGGCTGCGGCCCCCCCCCACAGAGTGAACCTTGCCGCGTTCGGGTATGGGCATGGGAAGCTGCCGCTGTTAGGGTATGACCATCAATTAATCGACGACCGAGGCGTTATGCAACGCAAGACCCTGGCCCTGTTGCTGGCCACCCATTTGCTGGTAGGGGCGGCCGGCTTTGCCGCCGGCATCTATGCCCTGCCGATCCTGATAGCGCCTGCCGCACCGAGCAGTGAACAGGTGGCGGCCAGTCAGCAACAGGCAACCTTTAACGGCACCTTTCGCCGGGATCTGAAAGAGAGCGACCGGCTGCACTGGGGCGAAGGCCAGGTGAGCATAGGGCCAGATGCCATCAGCCTGATGGGCAAGCTGGCGCCGGGGCCCGACTACCAGCTCTATCTGTCGCCGGAATTTGTCGAAACCGAAGCGGACTTTGCCCGCCTGAAGCCACGGATGGTGCGGGTCGGACCGGTGAAAACCTTCGACAACTTTATCGTGCCGCTCCCCGCCAATATCGATCCGGCCCGCTACGACAGCGTGATCGTCTGGTGCGAAACCTTCGGCCAATTCATCACGGCCGCCCGCTATCGGCAGTAGATGCCATGCCCGCTTCCCGCCGTCATGAGCCAGCCGCTCAAAGAGGAGGTTTCTTCTCCCGCGACACTCCAATACAAAAGGCGCCAACGGGCGCCTTTTGATGATCGGTAGCGGCGAGCCGCACCGACCCCATTGCACGGAACACCTTACTCCACCGGCGCCATCAGGTGCTGGTAGGGGGTGCCAGACCACATGATATAGGGTATCGAGGTGTCAGGAGCGGCACCTTTCGGGTACTGATCGTAGAAGGCGTCATCCGCCCCGACAACCATCACGTGGGGCCTGGTCTGCAACCAGTGATTGCTGGTGGTGGGCTGGGTGGCGTAAGGATCTGTGTTGCTGGCATCGGTGCCACCCTTGAGCATGTACATAAAGCCGATCTTGCCCTTGGGCGGGGTCTGATGGCCGATCCAGGCGTGAGCCCAGGCCATCGCCGCCGCATCCATGCACATGGGGTCCGGCCCCGGCGTGGCCGGGTTGTCGGGCATGCAGGTAAAACCGTTGCTGCCTTCCCGCAGGGTACGCATCTTGCCATCGGCGCCCATGGCGACAATGGTGGCGCCGGCACCGACCCTGGTGGGGGCCGCCGCCATGGCGCTGGTGATCATCGCCTCGTCCGTCATAGCCGCAGCGCCGGCCATCTCTTCGGCCTGCACCAGGCCGGCCAGGGTGATGGCCGCGAGTGCTCCAAGGGTGGACATGTGCTTGCACATAACGTCTGTCTCCCGGTTGATTGGATAGATCACGCGCGGCCTGACTACCATGGCGGCCGTGCTGCCGGGCAGCAGCTGTCTGGTGGGGGACGGAGTGATCGGAAGGTGGCGCCATGGGGTCGCAGCCCGGGGGCGTGCGGTGGGCCGCCGACGTCATCTGTCTGACTATAGTCCCTCCAGCTCCCTGCGCCGGATGGCGCAAAAAACAAGGCGCCACCCGGGCGCCTTGTCATAGGGTGAGGACAAAAAACTAGCCCATGTAGACCGGCAGCAGACCCGCCATGTTGAGCAGATGGAAGAGGGCGGTCAGCACACCGAACAGCAAGACGCCCACTATCATCGGCATGCCGCCCGGCGCGCGGAAGCCATCGCCTTTGCCGCCTTGCTCGCCCTTGCCGGTACGCACCTTCCAGGCCAGCAGCGCGGGTATGATGCAGGTCCACAGGGTGGCCACGGCGCCGGCGTAGCCGATGGCCATCAGGAAGCCGAACGGGAACAGCAGGGAGAGCAGCAGCGGCGGCAGGAAGGTGGCCGCCCACGACTTGGCGCGGCCACCGCGGCCGTTGTCGAACTTGAACAGATCCGCCAGATAGTCGAACACCCCCAGACCCACACCGATAAAGGAGGAGAGGATGGCGGCCATGGAGAAGAGGTTGAGGGCGCTGGCGACGGCCTCCGACTCTATCACCGAGGCCAGCGCCTTGAGCAGCACATCGACGTTGCCGCCCTGGGCCACCACGGGTCCGAACTCGCTGCGCGGCAGGTTGCCGAACACGCTCACCAGCCAGATGAGGTAGAACAGCAGCGCTATGGCGGTGCCGCCGAGAATGGCGTAACGGGCGCGGCGCTCCTCACCGTAGTAGGCGCGCATAGACGACACCGAATGGTGATAGCCGAACGAGGTGAGCGCCACCGGCAACATGGCCAGGGCATAGGGGGCATAGCTGGCGTGCTGGCTCAGGGTATCGAACAGCAGGGTCGGCTTGATGTTGAGCGACAGGCCCGAGATGCCGAACACGAAGCTCAGCCCCATGGCGATGACCAGCACCACTGAGATGCGATCCACCGCCCGGGTGGAGTGCCACACCAGGCCGGAGAAGCCCAGGGTAAACAGGATGGAGCCCCAGTGGCTGCCGATGCCGGTCATGCCATCTATGATGAGGCCGGCCGAGGTGATGTAGGCGTAGAGCAGTATGCCGCCGACAAAGTAGACGGTGAGGTTGTTGAGGACGTTGACCTTGTCCCCCAGCAGTTCGCGGGTGACGGTATCGAACGACACGCGCAGCGGATAGCCCTGATAAGACTCCAGCAGCATCCAGCCGGATACCGTCATCACCACCATGGTCAGGGTGATGGCCAGCACCGACCAGATGGTCCAGGCACCCGCCCCGGCACTCGGCAAGCCCAGCATGCCGGCTCCTACACAGACGCCGGCAATGATGCATGCCCCGCCCACCAAAGATGGTTTCTGTCCCATTTACTTCTCCAAAGACGATTGTGGATCTGGTCGCGACCGCGGACCGTTGCATTTGCTACGCCGGTTGTCATGGTAGATCGCGCTCATCTATGTGCCGGCGCCCAGTGCTTGTTGCTTCGAAAGCGAAGCAAGGTGGTTAAGGCGGGCTGCCGGCCCGACACGGCAGCAGGGCCGCCATGTCGGGGAAGGGACTTTACCCTGCTACCCCTCAGGTATCAAATGCGGGTGCATCTTCAGAGCGCCCGGCGGCCCCCTCAGAGGAGTGCCTGCAACTGACTCATCTGTGCTCAATGAGCCAGTTGGGGCAATAGCTGCAGCAGCTGGGCGCGATCCGCCAGCGGCGTCTGGCTGACCCAGATACCCAGCAGGCCGTAGGAGAGCAGCGGCAATATCAACAACAGCAGGCAGAGCAGACCCAGCAGCTGGCGGGGCTCAAGCCTGCGCGCCTTGCTGCCAAGGTGCAGCGCATCGGCCCGCTTGGGGCAGGCGGCGACGCAGCTCAGGCAGCTGGTGCACTCCAGGCTGCGCACCGCGATCAGCTGGTGCACCTGGATCCGGGAGGGACAGGCCCGGCTGCACTTGTCGCAGTCATGGCCAGCACTTCGCAGGCAGCGGGCCGGGTCACGGCGAATGCGCAGCGGTGTCAGCAAGCCGAGTAAAGACAGCCAGGCGCCGTAGGGGCAGAGGTAGCGGCAGAAGCCCTGGCGGAAGGTGGCGGTGAGCAGCAGCACCCAGCCCAGACACAGGCCCGAAATCAGGGTCAGGTTGAAGAAGAAGGCCCCCATCTTCATGTCCGCCGCCTGATGGTAGGGGCTGGTGAAGTAGCCGGGCAGGGCGGCGCTTGGCACCGCGATCAGCACGATAAACAGCAGGAAAGCCAGCACCAGGAATTTCTGGGAACGCAGCACGGTATCGAGCCAGCGCGGCGGCGTCCACTCCCCCACTATCCATCGGCTGCGCAGGCCGTGCAGCCACTCGCCCACCAGCCCGAGCGGGCAGAACCAGGCGCAGAAGGCCCGCCCCAGCAGCAGGGCCGACAGGCAGAGCACCAGTACAGTCATGGTCGCCGCCGGATGATGGGGATCCACTATGCCCTGACTGAGCCAGGCCCGCAGCCCGAGCCCGCCGGCGATGGGCAGGAAGCCGTCCACCACGTCCGGACGCACCAGCCAGGGGGATATCCCCTGCCCCAGCTGCCAGACATGCAGGCCGTACTGCACAGTCACCAGCCCCCAGCAGAGCAGCAGCAGCTGGCGTGTGCGTGCCCGTAGCCACTGGCTGTCGAGCGCCTCGAGGGCGGGCAGCGGCCGCCGCTGGTGCCACAGGGCGAGGGGGACGACCACCAGCCCCAGCGCGAACCAGAGCAGGCTGTCCGCCGCCACCAGCCAGATCAGGCCCAGCAGGCCGAGGGCAAGACGCCACTGCCAACCGGTGCGCGCCTGCCAACCCAACAGGGCCAGATAGACCAGGCCAGCCACCATGGTCATCGCTTCAATCAGGCTCATGCATCTCCCTCATAGCACTCATTCGGATAAGGGGGCAGGATAACGAACATCTGAGTTGATTATTTTGATCTGCATGGGCAGAGGGGGACATTCGCGCCCAATGCTCCTGGCGAGGGTTGAACCTTATGCCTTGCGGCTGTTGAACAGCGGCTGGTCCGATTCGGCCTGCTCGGCCCAGAAGTGGATGTTGAAGCGGGCATCCTCCGACAGCTCGACCCTGTGCCAGTACTGGGGCGGGCTGGTGGCAAACTGGCCGGCATGGATCACCAGGCTTATCTCAGGCTCCTCGGCCTGCTCGTCGGCAAAGCCGTGATAGGTGACTGTGCCCTCCATCACGCAGAGCTGACCGAAGACGCCGGCTGCGGTGTTGTGATGGGTGAGCAGGGCTGCGGGTACGCTCTGGCGGGTGAAGAAGGGGGTGGAACGACGCACCACCCAATCTGTAGGAATAGAATGGGCAGGAATAAGGTGCAGTGACATAGACATTCTCCTCAGATGGCCGGTCGGCCCGGCCTCAATCGATAAAGTGGATCAACGGGGCAACTGACGCAGCAGCGGGAAGGCGGCGCTCATCTGATCACCCCCCACCACGAAGCCGCACAGCTCGCCATCCTCGCCATGCGCCTCGGCCACCATGCCGTGGCTGTTCCAGCGGCACTGCCAGGCGAGATCCTCGCCCTTGGTGCGGCCCGCCAGCTGCAAGGGGTAACGCGGCGTCTTCACCTTCACCAGCATGGGCGGCAGGGTCAGCGGGGTCGGCGTGCCAAGCAGGGTACGCGCCAGCGCATTGGCCCCCAGCACTATGGGTTGCAGGAAGGGGAGCAGCTGGCCCCGCCACTGCACGCAATCACCCAGTGCGAAGATATGGGGATCGCTGGTCTGCAAGTTGTCGTCGACCAGGATGCCGCGCTCCACCTCCAGCCCGGCCCCCCGGGCCAGGGCCAGATTCGGCCGCAGGCCGATCGCGGCGATCACCAGATCCTGCTCGCTGGTGCGGCCATCGGTCAGGGCCACCCGCCAGCCGTCGCCGGGCTGGGCATCTATCCTGGCGATACCCAGCCCGAATTGCAGGCTGACCCCCTGACTGCGCAGCGCCTGTTGCAGCGGCTGGGTCAGAGCGGCCGGCAACAGGGCGCTGAGCGGGCTGTCGGCCAGATCCAGCAGGGTGACCTCGCGGCCATCGCTCGCCATGTCCATCGCCAGCTCGCAGCCTATGAGGCCGGCCCCCAGCACCAGGATGCGGCGGGCCTGCTGGATTAGCCCCTCGGCGGCGGCGTACTCCTGCTGGCTGTTGAGGGTCACCAGATGCTCGCTGCCCGGTATCTCGGGGCGCGCCGCGCTGGCGCCGGTGGCCAGCACCAGCTGGCCGTAGGGGAAGCTGCCCTGCGAGGTCAACAGGGTGCGCCGGGCGGGATCTATACCCAGCACAGAGCAGTGGGGCAGCAGCGCGATGCGCTGCTGCTCGGCAAAGTCGCTGCCGCTCTGCCGGGTCATGGCCGCGGCGGCGCAGCCCCGGCTCACCACGTGGCTCAAGTCCGGCTTGTTGTACTCGTCGCCGCTATCGGCGGTGATGAGGCGGATGGGCTGTTCACCATCCAGCTTGCGCAGGCTCTTGACCAGCTGCTGGGCGGCGAAGCCGCTGCCGATCACCACGATTTCCCGGCTGATGCCGGCGTCATTCAGGGTTGCTGCGTTCATACACAGGCCTCCACGGCACAGGGTTCGAATACCTCCTTGCCGATGCCACAGCCGGGGCAGAGGAAGCTGTCAGGTACCTGGGCCCAGGGAGTGCCCGGTGCCACCAGCTGATCCGGCTCCCCCAGTGCCGGGTCATAGACCCACTGGCAGACGACACAGAGCATGCTCTGGTCGTCGTCCAGCGTGCTGGCGGCCGGGGTGGCGACATGCGCAACCGGCACCTCGATCACGGGCGCCGTCACTGCGGCGTTGTTTGTGATGATCGGGCGGGGTGCCTCGAGCGGGTGCAGCGCCCACTGGCGGGCCAGCTGGCGGCCGTGCTCGCGGCAGTCGGCCAGCGCCGAACCATCCGGGCGCCACTTGGCCTTGAGGGAGATGCTGATGTCGAAACTCGCATCCATCAGCCGGGTCTGGATGCGGTCCACGGCGCCGCCGGTCCAGCCGTAGCTGCCGAAGGCCGAGGCGCGCTTGTTGCGAAAGCGCAGGCCGGTGATCTCCTCCAGCATGCCCGCTACCTTGGGCATCATGACGTTGTTCATGGTGGAGGAGCCCACCAGAATGCCCTTGGAGCGGAACACCTGGGTCAGGATCTCGTTCTTGTCGTGGCGCGCCACGTTGAAGATCTTCACCGCCACGCCCGGGTCCACCTCATGGATGCCCTGGGCGATGGCGTCCGCCATCATGCGGGTGTTGTTGGACATGGAGTCGTAGAACAATGTGATGCGGTCTTCCTGATACTGATCCGCCCACTCCAGGTATTTCAGGATGATCTGGGTGGGGTCCTCGCGCCAGACGATGCCGTGGGAGGTGGCCACCATGCTCACCGGCAGGTTGAAGCCGAGCACTTCCTTGATCTTGGCGGTCACCAGCGGGCTGAAGGGGGTGAGTATGTTGGCGTAGTAGCGCTGGCACTGCTCCATCAGCTCGGTCTGATCCACCTCGTCGTTGAACAGGTGCTCATCGCAGTAGTGCTGACCGAAGGCGTCGTTGGAGAAGAGCACGGCGTCCTCAGTCATGTAGGTCATCATGCTGTCGGGCCAGTGCAGCATGGGGGTCTCGATGAAGACCAGCTGCTTGCCGTTGCCGATATCCAGGCTGTCCCCTGTCTTGACCGGGTGGAAGTTCCACTCAGGATGATGATGATGACCTGTGATGGAGTCGATGGCGTTGTGGGTGCAGTAGATGGGGGTGCCAGGGATGCGGGCCATCAGCTCGGTCAGAGCGCCGGCGTGATCCTCCTCGGCGTGGTTGATCACCACGAAGTCGATGGAAGCGAGATCGATCTCCGCCGCCAGGTTCTGCACGAACTCCCGGCTGAACTTGTGATCGACGGTATCGATCAGCACGTTCTTCCCTTCGCGGATGAGGTAGCTGTTGTAGCTGGTGCCCTTGTGGGTCTTGTACTCGGTGCCGTGAAAGTCGCGCACCTCCCAGTCCCGTTGGCCGACCCAGTGAATGTTGTTTTTGACGTGAATGGTCATCAAGTTGTTCCTCAGAATGCAATAGCGAATGTGCGACTGAACGGACTATTGCAGTTGACGTGCCAACTCATAATTTATTGTTTTTGCTTGATACTCACATCAGACATTGTCATTTAGACAGCCACTATTTATAGTCAAAATCACAAACACACTGTCATTTGGACAATCACCGTGATCTCGACCGACAGCCTGGCGCGCATCGCCCTCGACCTGCAACTCGGCATCTCCCATCAGGACCGCTTTCATCGCCTGATCCAGAGCGTGCGCAGCCTGCTGCACTCGGACGCCTCGGCCCTGCTGCGCTACGAGGGGGGCCAGTTCATCCCGCTGGCCATCGACGGCCTGATGCAGGACGTGCTGGGGCGCCGCTTCGCGCTGGCGGACCATCCGCGCATGGAGGCCATAGCCCGGGCCGGCGACGTGGTGCGCTTCCCCGCCGACAGCAACCTGCCCGACCCCTATGATGGCCTGATCCCGGATCACGACGACTTCAGGGTGCACGCTTGCGTCGGCCTGCCACTGTTTTCGGATCAGACGCTCATAGGCGCCCTGACCATAGACGGCATGAATCCGACCCAGTTCGACGGCATCAGCGACGAGGAGCTGCGACTGGTGGGTGCCCTGGCCGCCGCCGCCCTCAGCAACGCCCTGCTGCTGGAACGGCTCGCCCGCCAGAGCAGCGAGCCCCTCGCCCCCTCCAGCCAGAATGGGCCGGACCAACCCGAGATGATAGGCCGCTCCCCCGCCATGGAGCGGCTGCGCCACGAGATAGCCGTGGTGGCGAGCTCGGAGCTGAACGTGCTGATCCTGGGGGAGACAGGGGTCGGCAAGGAGCTGATCGCCAAGGCGGTGCATCAGGGTTCACCCCGCGCCAGCGCGTCCCTGGTCTATCTCAACTGCGCCGCCCTGCCGGAATCTGTGGCGGAGAGCGAGCTGTTCGGCCACGTGAAGGGGGCCTTCACCGGCGCCATTCACAACCGGGCGGGCAAGTTCGAGCTGGCCGACAAGGGCACCCTGTTCCTGGACGAGATAGGCGAGCTTTCCCTGCCGCTGCAGGCCAAGCTGCTGCGGGTGCTGCAATACGGCGATCTGCAGCGCATCGGTGACGACACCCCGCTCAAGGTGAACGTGCGCATCCTGGCCGCCACCAACCGGGATCTGAAACAGGCTGTGGTCGAGGGGCAGTTTCGAAGCGATCTCTACCACCGCCTGAGCGTCTTCCCGATCCACGCTCCCGCCCTGCGGGAGCGGCCGGACGACATACCCCTGCTTGCCGGTTATTTTTGCGAACGCTGCCGGGTCAGCCTGGGGCTGGAGCGGCTGCGCATCCAGCCCAGGGCGCTGCAACTGCTCGCCAGCTACGACTGGCCGGGCAACGTGCGGGAGCTGGAGCACGCCATCCACAGGGCTGCCGTGCTGGCGCGGGCCGAGCAGGGCAGTCAGGCCCCCGCGCTGGATTGCCACCACTTCAACCTGGCGGCCACCGGCGCCCCCTCATCCAGTCGCATCCCTGTGGAACAGGCAGCGCAGCAGATGACGGCTGGCATAGGACTGCGCACGGCCACCGATGCCTTCCAGCTCCAGCTGATCGAGCAGACCCTGGCGGCCCAGCAGGGCAACTGGGCCGCCACCGCCCGGGCGCTTGAGCTGGACGGCGGCAACCTGCACCGGCTCGCCAGACGGCTCGGGCTCAAGGCCTGATGCAAAGACTTGACCCCCACAAACAAAAACCCCCTCGGTGACGAGGGGGTTTTTCGTGGTGCCGACTATCGCCGTGCAATACAGCGGGGCGGTCAGCGCAGGGATTTGACCGAGCGGCGGACGATAAGCTCGGGCTCTACCGTCATGGACTCGACTTCCAGCGCCTTGTTGCGGATCCGGCTCACCAGATGCTTCACCGCCAGCAGGCCGAGCTCGGCCTTGGGGTGGCGAATGGTGGTGAGCGGCGGGCTGGAGAAGCGCGCCATTTCCACATCGTCATAGCCGATCATGGAGATGTCGTCCGGCACCTTGACCCCGGCTTCCCAGGCGGCGCAGATGGCGCCGATGGCCATGGGATCATCGAAGGCGAACACAGCCGTCGGGCGAGGCGTGAGGGCCAGGATGCGCTGCATGGCATCGAAACCGCTCTGGCTCTCGTAATCCCCTTCGAAGATCTGCTCGTCCTTCAGGGTCAGGCCATGCTCGCCCAGGGCATCGCGTACCCCGTCCAGCCGCTGCTGGGTGGTCGGCTTGGAGAGCTGGCCGGTGATGCAGACGATCTCTTTATGGCCCTGCTCCAGCAGATGACGTACCGCCAGCCGCGCGCCTATGCGGGCGTTGTCGTTGATCACGTTGGCGAAATCGCACTCTGTGCCCCAATCCAGCACCACTTGCGGCACGTTCTTGTGGATGCGCAGCATGTCGCGCAGCGGAGTGTCGATATCGGTTCCCAGCACCAGCAGGCCGTCGACCCGCTTCTCCATCAGCATTCTCAGGTAATGCTGCTGACGGGGCGGCTGGTTTTCGGTGTTGCACAGGATCAGGCTATAACCCTGTTCGAAACAGTACGCCTCCACCCCCTGCACCACTTCCGCGAAGAAGGGGTTGGCACTGGTGGTGACCAGCATGCCTATGGTTTTGGTTGAGTTTATCTTGAGGCTGCGCGCTACCGAGTTGGGCGCGTAGTTGAGTTCTGCCACCGCCTCAAGCACTTTTTGGGTTGCATCTTCGCTGACCCGACGGGTGTGATTGAGTACATGTGAGACGGTGGAGATGGATACGCCTGCACGGGAAGCGACATCCTTGATAGTGGCCATCTCTGTCTCCTGAAGATCAAAAGCGGAACATTAGCAGATTTCCCGAATAAAGGCTTGGTTTTAACAGGCACTGCCAATGAATTGTCAATGCTGGCTAATCTAGGCGCTCATTTCTATTTGCGCAAACGGATTTTGGTCAAAATGGGAGCAGTGTCAGGGTAAAATATCGTCAGTTTTTTCATCTACCATTTGTCACCAGCACACCTTGTTGTGAAGATGTTAACTGAACAAATCGGTATTAATGTCTACAATGGCATTTGAAATTAGCTATTTGTTTCAAAAAAGCACTATCCCACCCACTCTGGTTAGTATCTTTAACAGCTTGTTATTGCCCAGCGAGGAATGATAGAACCATACCTATTACCGGACTGGCGGGATCCCGGCCCGGAATGGCACACGGAAAATGAAACAATCCACTGATTAAGGGACGAATCAATGCATAAGTTGAGCAAAATCACAGTAAGCGCAGCGGTTTCTTTGGCTCTGTTTGGATCGATATCCATCGCCAACGCGGCTGACACCATCAAGATCGGCATCGCCGGCCCGGTCACAGGCCCGGTCGCCCAGTACGGTGACATGCAGTTCACCGGCGGCAAGATGGCGGTCGAGCAGATCAACAAGGCTGGCGGTATCGCAGGCAAGCAGATAGAAGCCGTCATCTATGACGATGCCTGCGATCCCAAGCAGGCCGTGGCGGTCGCCAACAAGGTGATCAACGACGGCGTCAAGTTCGTGGTCGGCCACCTCTGCTCCGACAACACCCTGCCCGCCTCCGACATCTATGAAGATGAAGGCGTGCTGATGATCACCCCCGCCTCCACCAACCCCAAGATCACCGAGCGCGGCTATCAGCTGGTGCTGCGTACCATAGGTCTGGACAGCGACCAGGGTCCGACCGCCGCCAAGTACATCATCGAGCAGGTCAAGCCCAAGCGCGTGGCCGTCATCCACGACAAGAAGCAGTACGGTGAAGGCATCGCCACCAGCGTGAAGGCATCCCTGGACAAGGCCGGCGTGAAAGTGGTGGCGTTTGAAGGCATCACAGCCGGTGACAAGGACTTCTCCGCCCTGATCGCCAAGCTGCAGAAAGAGAACGTCGATTTCGTCTACTACGGCGGCTACCACCCCGAGCTGGGTCTGATCCTGCGTCAGGCTGGCGAGAAGGGCTTGAAAGCCAAGTTCATGGGTCCGGAAGGGGTAGGCAACAAGGACATCTCCGCCATCGGTGGCCCGGCTTCCGAAGGTCTGCTGGTCACCCTGCCGAACAAGTACGATCTGGTGCCGACCAACGCCCCGCTGGTGGCGGCGTTCAAGGCCAAGGGCCAGGACTCCTCAGGCCCCTTCGTCTGGACTACCTATGCGGCGGTACAGACCCTGGCTGCCGGTATCGCCAAGGCGGGTGAGGATGACCCGGCTGCAGTCGCCGCCGCCATCAAGGCCACGCCGATCGATACCGTCATGGGCACCCTGAGCTGGGCGCCGAGTGGCGACCTGAAAGGCTTTGAATTCGGTGTGTTCCAGTGGCACGCCGACGGTACCTCCACTCAAGTCAAATAATCTGCCGGTCGGGGTGACATGAGTCACCCCTCCTTTCTTTGCGGGCAAGTACAGGGATCGCAGTATGTCCGAACACCTCCTTTACCTGGTTCAGCAGCTGCTGAACGGGTTAACCATAGGCAGCACCTATGCGTTGATCGCCATCGGCTACACCATGGTCTATGGCATCATCGGCATGATCAACTTCGCCCACGGCGAGGTTTACATGATCGGCTCCTATGTCGCCTTTATGGTGATGGCCGGGCTCGCCATGATGGGCATCGACAGCACCTTCCTGCTGCTGGGAGGCGCCTTCCTGGTCAGCATCATCATCACGGGAACCTATGGCTGGACCATAGAGCGGGTCGCCTATCGCCCGCTGCGGGGCGGCAACCGCCTCATCCCCCTCATCTCCGCCATCGGCATGTCGATCTTCCTGCAGAACATGATGCGAATGGCACAGGGCTCGCGCGATATCGCCATGCCCACCCTGATCTCCGGGGGCTGGACCCTGGGCGCCGAAGACGGCTTCCAGGCCAGCCTCTCCTACATGCAGCTCATCATCTTCGTGGTGACCTTCATCACCATGCTGGCGCTGACCCAGTTCATCGGCCGCTCCCGCATGGGTCGTGCCTGCCGCGCCTGTTCGGAAGACATCAAGATGGCCAACCTGCTGGGGATAGACACCCATGTGGTCATCTCCATCACCTTCGTGCTGGGGGCCACCCTGGCCGCCGTCGCGGGCGTGCTGCTCGGCATGTATTACGGCGTCATCAACCCCTATCTCGGCTTCATGGCCGGTCTGAAAGCCTTTACCGCTGCGGTATTGGGCGGCATCGGCAGCATTCCCGGCGCCGTGCTGGGCGGCCTGCTGCTGGGTGTGGTGGAAGCACTCACCGCCGGCTATCTCAGCACCGAGTACAAGGATGTGATGGCCTTCGCCCTGCTGATCGGCGTCTTGCTGTTCATGCCCACCGGCATTCTCGGCCGACCGGAAGTGGAGAAAGTCTGATGAAACGCCAATTCATTCACGCCTGTATCGCCAGCCTGGTATTGCTGGTGCTCTCCTTCTGGCTGCTCGGCTTCAAACTCGAGACCGACGGCACCCGCTTGCTGGTAGTCAGCCGCCTCGACGTGTCGCTGGCCTGGCTGGTGGGCGGTGCCGCCCTGGTGTTCTGGTTCCAGATGTTGCGCGGCCAGATCAGCCGGCTGTTCAAAGGCTCCATCAGCGGCTTCTCCATCGGCTTCACCAAGCTGGTGCTGCCCAGCCCGGAAGAGGCACCCAAGCTCTATAACCTCACCGCCGTGCTGGTACTGCTGTTTGCGGTGAGCTGGCCCTTCATGGCCTCGCGAGGCGCCATCGATCTCGCCACCCTCACCCTGATCTACATCATGCTGGGCCTGGGCCTGAACGTGGTGGTGGGTCTGGCCGGTCTGCTGGATCTGGGCTACGTCGGCTTCTACGCGGTCGGCGCCTACAGCTATGCCCTGCTCAACACCTACTTCGGCCTGAGCTTCTGGGAGTGCTTGCCCATCGCCGGCCTGACGGCAGCCACCTTCGGCTTCCTGCTCGGCTTCCCGGTGCTGCGGCTGCGGGGGGACTACCTGGCCATAGTCACCCTGGGCTTTGGCGAGATCATCCGCATCCTGCTCAACAACATGACCAGCCTCACCGGCGGCCCGAACGGCATCTCCGGCATTCCCAAGCCGACGCTGGGCGGACTCGAGTTCAACCGCACCGTCAAGGACGGGGGCTTCGGCACCTTCCACGACTTCTTCGGCATCGCCTACAACGCCAACCACAAGGTGATCTTCCTCTACCTGATGGCGCTGGTGCTGGTGGTGGCCACCCTGTTCGTCATCAACCGCCTGCTGCGCATGCCGCTGGGCCGCGCCTGGGAAGCGCTGCGGGAGGACGAGATCGCCTGCAAGTCGCTGGGGCTCAACCCCACCATCATCAAGCTGACCGCCTTCACCATAGGCGCCTGCTTCGCTGGCTTCGCCGGCAGCTTCTTCGCCTCGCGCCAGGGCTTCATCAGCCCGGAGTCCTTCGTCTTCATCGAGTCGGCCATCGTCCTTGCGATCGTGGTGCTGGGGGGCATGGGCTCCCAGATCGGGGTGGTGCTGGCCGCCATAGTGATGACGGTACTGCCGGAGCTGGCCCGTGAATTCAACGAGTACCGCATGCTGATGTTCGGTCTGCTGATGGTGTTCATGATGATCTGGCGGCCACAGGGACTGCTGCCGATGACCAGACCTCACCTGGAGCTACAAAAATGAGCAATCAGACGTTGTTAGAAGTCTCTGATTTGTCGATGCGCTATTTGGCCGGATTGCTGGCGGTGACTTGCTCCACCTTGAATCGGGGGCTGAAAAAATGAGTGCCAATCAGAAGTTAATGGAAGTCTCTGATCTGTCGATGCGCTTCGGCGGTTTGTTGGCGGTCAACGGCGTCAAACTGGACGTGGACAAGGGGGAGGTGATCTCCATCATAGGTCCCAACGGCGCGGGCAAGACGACCGTCTTCAACTGCCTGACCGGCTTCTACCGCCCGAGCGGCGGCATCATTCGCTACAAGGGTGAGGAAATCCAGGGTCTGCCCGGTCACCTCATCGCCCGCAAGGGGATAGTGCGCACCTTCCAGCACGTGCGGCTGTTCAAGGACATGACGGCGGTGGAGAACCTGCTGGTGGCCCAGCATCGCCACCTCAACACCAGTTTCATCGCCGGCCTGTTCAAGACCCCGGCCTTTCGCCGTGCCGAGCAGGAGGGGCTGGAACACGCCGCCTTCTGGCTGGAGAAGGTGGGCCTCAAGGATCTCTCCAATCGCGCCGCCGGCAACCTGGCCTATGGTCAGCAACGCCGGCTCGAGATCGCCCGCTGCATGGCGACCCGGCCCGATCTGCTGATGCTGGACGAGCCGGCCGCCGGCCTCAACCCGCACGAGACAGATGAGCTGAACGAACTGATCATCAGCCTGCGGGACGAGTTTGGTGTCTCCGTCCTGCTTATCGAACACGACATGAAGCTGGTGATGGGCATCTCCAACCGCATCTTCGTGGTCAATCAGGGCACCCCGCTGGCCCACGGCAAGCCGGATGAGATCCGCAACAATCCGGCCGTGATCAAGGCCTATCTGGGCGAGTCGTAAGGACAAAAAGATGTTAGAACTTCGCAACGTATCGACCCACTACGGCAAAATTCAGGCGCTGCACGACGTCAGCGTCGAAGTGAAAGAGGGGGAAATCGTCACCCTGATAGGTGCCAACGGCGCCGGCAAGACCACCTTGCTGATGACACTGTGCGGCGAACCCAAGCCCAGCAGCGGCAGCATCTGGTTCGAGGGGGAGCAGATAAGCGCCCTCACCACGGCCCGCATCATGCGCAAGGACATAGCCGTGGTGCCGGAGGGGCGCCGCATCTTCGCCCGCCTGACGGTGGAGGAGAACCTGCTGATGGGCGCCTTCTTCGTCGACAAGGAGGAGCAGCACGACCTGCTGGATCAGGTGTTCACCCTGTTCCCGCGCCTGCACGAGCGGTTGCAGCAGCGTGCCGGCACCATGTCCGGCGGCGAACAGCAGATGCTGGCCATAGGCCGCGCCCTGATGAGCAAGCCGCGCCTGCTGCTGCTGGATGAACCCTCGCTGGGGCTGGCCCCCATCGTCATCCAGCAGATCTTCGACACCATAGAGCAGCTGCGCCAGAAGGGGATGACCATCTTCCTGGTTGAGCAGAACGCCAACCAGGCGCTCAAGCTGGCCGATCGGGGCTATGTGCTGGAGAACGGCCACGTGGTGCTGCAAGACACGGGGGCCGCCCTGCTGGCCAACCCCGCAGTACGGCAGGCCTACCTGGGTGGTTAACCCATGAGCAGGGCCGGTGCAGAGCGGGATCGCCACCTGTTCTGGCGCGACCCGGCCCTGCCCTTCATAGAGGCGCGGGCGGTGCAGGATGGCCGCCGCGTCTGTTACGACAAGCACAGCCACGCCCACTTCTCCATCGGCGCCATCACCGGCGGCCACAGCCACTACCTCAACCAGCGCAGCAGACAGGAGGTCGGTTCTGGCTCCCTGGTGCTGATGAACCCGGAAGAGGTGCACGCCTGCAACCCCATCGCAGACCAGCCCTGGTCCTATCTGATGTTCTACCTCGATACCGACTGGCTGCGCAGCCAGCAGGAGGAAGCCGGACTGGGGGCCCATTTTCGCCCCTTCGACATGACGGCCAGCCGGGATCCCCTGCTGTATGCCCGCTTGCAACACCTCTATCGCACCCTGCAGGATGACCGCCAGGATCGCCTCGCCAAGGAGGTGGCCTGCCATCTGTTCAGCCACCAGCTGCTGGCCAGGCTCACCCCCGCCAGATGGGACGCGCGCCCGCCCCTGCATCTGAGGCGCGCCGCCGAGCTGATGCAGGACGAGTACGCCAGCCCCCTCACCTTGCAGCACCTGAGCACAGTCGCCGGTCTGACCCCGTCTCACTTCGTGCGCGCCTTCAGCCGCCATTACGGCATGACCCCTCACGCCTACCTGCTCAACCAGCGCATTCGCCATGCCCGTGCCCTGCTCGTTCAGGGGCGCCCCCTGGTCGAGGTGGCGCTGGCGACGGGCTTCGCCGATCAGGCCCACTTCCAGCGCCAGTTCAAGCGGCTGGTCGCCGCGACTCCGGGCCAATACCAGTGCCTCCCTCAGCGCTCCAGCACAAGATAGCCAACGCTGAGCAACAGCAGCATCGCCATACCGCGGTTGAACCAGCGCAGACGGCGAGGTGCGAGCAGGGCTTCCTGCAGACAGCTGCCGACATAAGCCCAGCAGGCGATGGAAGCAAGACAGATCACCAGATAGAGGCTGGTGAACCATATCGTCTGACCCACATTGCCCACGGCCCCATAGGCTCCCATGCCCATGCTGGCCGCCAGCCAGGCCTTGGGATTAAGCCACTGCATCAGGGCGCCGTATAAAAAGGCGGGTGGGGTGACGCCCTCACGCTTCAGTTCTCCCTTGTCCGTCATCAGCAACCAGGCCAGATAGCAGAGAAAGAGGATGCCTCCCCAGCGGATGCCGCTGAGCGCCACTGGCCAGTGCGACAAGGCGGCCCCCAGGCCCAGCCCCATCAGCAGCAATAGCAGGATGAAGCCCAGGGTGGCCCCCACCACATGGCGCAGGCTGGCGCGAAAACCATATTGCGCCCCCGCACCGAGGGCGACCAGATTGACCGGGCCGGGAGAGATGGACATGGCCAGGGCAAACCCGGCCATGGACAACAGCAGACTCATTTCCATGGATGACACTCGTTGAAGGTGTTGAATCCTTACCCTACCCATGAGCCTGGCGCCGATATTGAAGAAAATTGCGATCTCCTCCGGCGGGACGAGCCGACACATTGCGGGCTTAGCACGGACGCACGCTTGCGGTAAACTGACCCACAATCACCTATTCACAGGACATGTTAATGGACCAGTTTGCCCATATCAGTGCCCATGATGCCCACCAGAAGATCGCTGCCGGTGAAGCCCGCCTCGTGGATATTCGCGATCCGCAATCCTTCGAGGCCGCCCACGCGGTCGGCGCCTTCCACCTTACCAATGGTTCTCTGGTTCGCTTTATGGACGAGGTGGATTTCGATACCCCTGTGATAGTGATCTGCTATCACGGCAACAGCAGCCAGGGCGCGGCCCAGTACCTGCTGCAACAGGGCTATGACCAGGTCTACAGCCTGGATGGCGGCTTCGAGGCGTGGCGCAAAGAGTTCCCCGTCCAGGCAGGCGACGCATGACAGGGGCGGGCAGGCCCTCCTCAACCGGCATGATCCAGCTGCTGGTGCTCGACAACGCCCGCATGGCCCAGGCGCTGGTGGACTACCTCGCCACTCTCGGCATCTCGTGCGAGCTGACCCAGTCCGAGCTCGGCGTCTCGGTCTGGCTGGCGGACGAGCAGCGCCTCGCCCAAGCCCAGCTGGAGGTGAAACGCTTCCTGGCAGAGCCGGCCCACCCGCGCTACATGGAGGCCTCCTGGCAGTCGGGTCGGGCGGATGCCCGTATCGACTACAGCAAGGGGATGACGGATCCCGTCACCGACTTCCTCCATCAGGCGGGGCCGCTGACCCTGGTGGTGATCATCGCCTGTCTGGCCATCTATGCGCTCAATGCCATAGGCCTGCCGATCTTTGACGAGCTGGCGTTCCACCCGACCCTGGCCCAGTTCACCGACTGGCAGGCGTGGCGTTACTTCACCCCGGCCTTTATCCACTTCTCGGTGCTGCACCTGGTGTTCAACCTGCTGTGGTGGTGGTATCTGGGGGGGCAGATAGAGCAGCGCCTCGGCGGCGGCAAGCTGCTGATCCTGCTGCTGGTGGGCGCGGCCCTGCCCAACATCGCCGAGTTCTTCGCGAGCGGCCCGCTGTTTGGCGGCCTCTCCGGCGTTGTCTATGCCCTGCTCGGCTACTGCTGGCTGCGCGGCAAGCTGCAACCTGCCTGTGGCCTCACCCTGCCACCGGCGCTGATGGGCTTCATGCTGTTCTGGCTGGTGCTCGGTTTCTTCGACCTGCTCGGCACCAGCACGGCCAACATGGCCCACCTGGTGGGTCTGCTGGTCGGCCTGCTGCAAGGTTGGCTGGACAGAAACCACCAGCCAGCTTGACCCCTTGCCGTCATCGGGTTTTCTTCGACCCACTCGGCAGCCGCATCACAGTCAACATGACCCACCTGGTGGTGGTGGGTCTGCTGGTCGGCCTGCTGCAAGGTTGGCTGGATCGCCATCACAAACCAGCCTGAGTTTGTTACCGCAGCCTGCTGCCACTGTTTTTACGCCAGAAAACAAAACGCCGCCCCTTGGGGCGGCGTTTTTATTGGCCGACTGGCTTACTGCTTGAGCAGGCCACCATTGGTCACCTGGACCGCGGTACCGCCACTCATGAAGAAGCTGCCGAACTGGGACTGCATCTCTGTGGTGACGTCGCCACTCGGATCGAAGTTCTCGTCCGGTGCCAGCAGCGAGCTGTGACCACCGGCCACGAAGCGGGCCGCGTTGTGGCTGGCCGCGCCAGTGGCGGTCAGGGGTTGCAGCGCCAGCACCTTGAACAACGGCTCGGTACCACCCAGCGGGGCGGACGCTATGCTGTTCGGGATCACCTGATCCGACAGGCTCAGGGCACCGTCACCCACGATCTCGGTGGCAAACAGCGGGAAGTCCGCCTTGATGCCACGGCCGAGGTTGATCGGGTCAGCCGAATCCAGCACCGACTGGGCCGCAAAGCTGTAGCTCTGCAGCGTGCTGGCTGCGGTCGCCTGAGTGGCCACGTCCAGGCTCGGCAGGAACTCGTTGACGAAGCAGGTCGGTACCGCCGTCTGGCAATTGGGAGCATAGGCGGTGAAACCGGCCTTCAGCTCGGCACTGCCGCTGGTCAGCACGCCCATCTTGATGGTCGGGCCGAAGGTCGGCGAGTTCAGCAGCAGCGGCGCTATGCCGCCACCCGGCATGGCCAGGCCACCTGTGTCGAACTTGAACAGGGCATCCGCCTGCGCGTTGCCCAGGGTCTGGTTGGCGACCGCCAGCAGGTTGGTACCCGAAATGGCCCCCAGGGAGTGCCCCAGGAAGTGCACCTTGAGGTTGCCGGGCGTCCCGATGGCGCTCTTGGCGTTGGCCAGGCCAACCGCCAGACGCAGACCCAGCAGGTCCGCCACGCTCTGTTTCAGGTTGTCCCGCGCCACTGTCAGGTAGCTCAGGTTCAGATACGGCGTCGGGTTGTCGGGGGTGGTCACAGTATCCATGCTGCCACTCAGGGCGAAGCCGCGCTCACCGTGCAGCGGATGATCGATCACCACCAGCGCCACCTTCTTGCCCGCCTGCATGCCGGCATAGATCTGGCCCAGTGCCAGCGCGTAGGCGTTCTCTTTCACCGAGGTCACGCCGTGCTGATAGATGATGACATCCGTGATGGTGTTGAGGGCATCCTTGGCGAAGACGCGCATCGGTACGGATTGCACCTCTTCCAGCATCGGCAGAGGGTTGAAGCGGCCTATGTTCTGCTCGGCATCCAGCGGCTTGCCGCCGGAGGTGAGGGTCACCCCGATCAGCTTGCTCGCTTCGGCCAGCAGCTCGCTCTGGCGGGTCGGATCGGCAATCAGCGTCGCCAGCAGGGCCGGATCCACACCCGCCCCCACCAGCCCACCGATCACTTCGCTGTCAGACGCTTTCAGTGCATTGGCGATGGCGTACAGGCTGGGGATGGCACCGTGCCAGGACTGGGTCTTGGCCTTGCTCCAGGAACCGGCGGTCGCCGGCGAGGAGAGGAAATAAGGCAGCTTGACCGTTCCGCTGTAGACCTTAGTGACATTCGCCACAGGGGTTAAACCGGCGGCAGCAATCCCAGCTTTAATCGCCTCTTTTGAATCTAGAGGCAGTAACAGCTCTGATACGTTATCAAGCGCATCTAAGAAGAGAGGAGCATTGGCATCCCAACTAGCCATGTAGGTACCTGGCAGGCTGGTGTTGCCCAGGGCATCCTGCTTCCACAGGGCGGCAGCGTCCCGGGTCGGGCTCTTCAGCACGGAAGCGGCCGCGCCCTTCACCGCCACCAGCACATCGGCGCCGGATTGGGTGCCGAACCAGTCGGAGAAGATCACATGATCCGTGGCGATACCGGTCGCGGACTTGAACAACCCTTCCTGCAGCGCGATCAGACCGTTGATGGTCTGCTCCTGGGCATTGTTGCCGACGTTGTTCTTGTAGTTGCCGTAGTCACTGCCTGCCTTGAGGACATCGCCACGGCTGTCTTTCAGCGAATCTGTGGCCACTATCATGTAGTAGGAGGACGGGTTCAACGGCTTGAGCGGAACCAGGTTCAGCTTGCCGGCCGAGGCGGCGACCACGAAGTCCACGCCATAGGTCAGCACCTTCTTCACGCCATTCGGGCGCAGCGCAGTGCTGTCGAAGGTCAATTCCAGCAGGTAGAGCGGTGCCACCGAGGCGCCAAACTCGGCAGCCGTCGGTGCCTGCACAGTGATGCCGGACGAGGTGACGGGCACGATCTGGATAGCCTGGGTCGTGGACCAGCCATCCAGGGTCGACATGGCGGAGACGGGGTTGGAGAGATCCGCGGTCTCGGTGGAGAATTTCAGGGTACCATCGCTGGCCCGGGCCGCCAGGGCGCTGGGGCGCACAGCGTTGGAACCGGTCAACAGATAGTCGAGATAGCTTGAGGTGTCGCCTTTGTTATCGTCACTGCCACCACAGCCAGCCAACAAGGCACTGACAACTGCGGCATAAATTAGCTTCTTTTTCATATCCTTATCTCTTTTTAGTTGTTATCCATGATGTGCTGACGGGGGAGGGTGAAAACCCGACCGAACCATCTTAACAGCAACGCAACAATTGTTAAGCGTCTGGTCGGTCATCTGATCTGCTTTTTTTGTGTACAACATCAAGGAATTGGAATAGAAACGGGACTCGATAGGTTAACAGCTTCATTCCGGATACCAGACCCGACCAGCGACTCCCCTGCTCCTGATGGCAAAAAGCCACCCCGATCTCGGCAAAGCGGCTGAATTGTCGGTAGAATGTCGCCATTGCTTAAGGAGAACCACATGATCGACCCGAAGAAACTGGAAGAGATCGCCAAACAGGTGCACAACTCCCTGCCGCCCGGCATTCGCAGCATGGGTGAAGAGGTGGAGAAGAAGATCCGTCAGGTGCTGCAGTCCCAGCTCAACAAGCTGGATCTGGTCAGTCGCGAGGAGTTTGACGTGCAGACCAAGGTGCTGCTGCGCACCCGCGAGAAGCTGACCGCCCTCGAGGCCAAGCTGACGCAGCTGGAACAGCAGCTCGGCGCCAAAGGCGAATAACAAACGCTGACATCGCCGGCTCGCACGGCGCATAAAACAAACCCCAGCCTGGCTGGGGTTTGTTGTTTCTGGCTCGCCGAAGAGACCCCCGGCTAGCGCTCAGATAAACTCGTAGGCGTCGCCGAAGATGCGCTCAGGCTCGGCACCGAGGATCTTGAACTCCTCCCGCGCCGCGCCAGCCATCTCGAAACGGCCGGCCACATAGATATCGTAGTCATGCAGACTGACGAAGTCATCCATGATGGCCTTGTGCACCAGACCCGTCTTGCCGGTCCAGTCGCTTTCCGGCTCCTGCACCACGGGGATGAAGGTCAGCGGTGCATAGTCGCGCGCCCACTGCTGCATCTGCTCCTGTTCATAGAGCCAGTGCGCCTGGCGCACGCCCCAGTAGAAGAACACAGGGCGCTTGCTGCCGGTATCGATCAGGAACTCCAGGATGGAGCGGGCATAGGAGAAGCCGGTTCCCCCCGCCATCAGGATCAACGGACGGGGCGACTCTTCCCGCAGGAAGGCTTTGCCTGCCGCCAGTTCAATCTCTATCTCGCCCTGCTCGCGCATGCGGGCCAGCACCTGACCTGCATAAGCGTTCTCGGGGGTGGCACCGATCTGCAGCTCCAGCACACCGGGGCGGGTCGGTGAGTTGGCGATGGAGAAGGGGCGCTTGTCCGAATCGCTCATCACCACCAGCAGATACTGGCCCGGCTTGAAGCTGACCGCTTGCTGCGGCGTCAGGGCCACGTGCCAGATGGTGTCGACATATTCGCGCAGTTCCTCTACGCGGCACTTGATACGTTGCATTCTTATCCTTGTGACGGGCTCGCTCGGCCCGCTTTCGCTCATTGATTCACTGTGGACTGACGACCAGTGCAGCTGGTCAGGTTCCCCGAGCATACCCAATTCCGCCCGGAGATCATCAACCTTTTGCACCAGAACGGCGGTGGCACCGCGGATCCTCCGGCTGGCCGGGCATGTTCGACCCGGCCCGAGTGATATAAATCCCAGGCAGCCGGGCCTAGCCGAGAATAGCCAGCTCATCCCAGATGGCATCCACCTTCTGCTTCACCGCCTCGTCCTGGACGATGGGTTGCCCCCACTCGCGGTTGGTCTCCCCCGGCCACTTGTTGGTGGCATCCAGCCCCATCTTGGAGCCAAGGCCGGAGACGGGCGAGGCGAAGTCCAGATAGTCGATCGGGGTGTGTTCGATCAGGGTGGTATCCCGGGCCGGGTCCATCCGGGTGGTGATGGCCCAGATCACATCCTTCCAGTCGCGGGCGTTGATGTCGTCGTCGCAGACGATCACGAACTTGGTGTACATGAACTGGCGCAGGAAGGACCAGACCCCCAGCATCACCCGCTTGGCATGGCCTGGGTAACGCTTCTTGATGGTCACCACCGCCATCCGGTAGGAGCAGCCTTCCGGCGGCAGGTAGAAGTCCACAATTTCGGGGAACTGCTTCTGCAGCAGCGGCACGAACACCTCGTTCAATGCCACCCCCAGCACCGCCGGCTCATCGGGCGGCCGGCCCGTGTAGGTGCTGTGGTAGATGGCATCGCGACGCATGGTCATGTGGGTGATGGTGAACACAGGGAACTCGTCCACCTCGTTGTAGTAGCCGGTGTGATCCCCATAAGGCCCTTCGGGAGCCATCTCCCCCGGCTCCAGATAGCCTTCCAGCACGATTTCAGCGCTGGCGGGCACCTCAAGCTCACAGCTCAGCGCCTTCACCACCTCGGTGCGGCTGCCGCGCAGCAGACCGGCAAACGCATATTCGGAGAGGGAGTCAGGCACAGGCGTCACAGCGCCGAGTATGGTCGCAGGATCAGCACCCAGCGCCACCACCACGGGGAAGCGCTCGCCCGGATGGGCTTCCTGCCACTCGCGAAAATCGATGGCACCGCCGCGGTGATCCAGCCAGCGCATGATCAGCTTGTTCTTGCCGATCTTCTGCTGACGGTAGATGCCGAGGTTCTGCCGCTTCTTGTAGGGACCGCGGGTGATGGTGAGGCCCCAGGTGACCAGAGGCGCCACATCGCCGGGCCAGCAGTGCTGGATCGGGACCTGGTCCAGATCGACCGCCTCCCCTTCCAGCACCACCTGCTGGCAAGGGGCGGAGGAGAGCCGCTTGGTCGGCATGTTGAGCACCTGCTTGAAGATGGGCAGCTTCTCCATCAGCTCCTTGAGGCCGCGCGGCGGCTCGGGCTCCTTCAGATAGGAGAGCCAGACCCCGACCTGGCGCAGGGCACCGACGTTGGGCTGGCCCATGCCCATGGCGACCCGATCCGGGGTGCCGAACAGGTTGGTCAGCACCGGCATGCGGTAACCTTTGGGATTTTCGAACAGCAGGGCCGGGCCACCCGCACGCAGGGTGCGATCGCTGATCTCCGTCATTTCCAGATAGGGATCTATCTCGCGGGTGATGCGCTTGAGTTGTCCGTTTTGTTCCAGCTGCGCGATGAAATCACGCAAATCCTTGTATTTCATGCAGGTACCCTGTGTTCAGGCGATGCCGCATTATAACCCTGGCGGGGCGACGGGTGTACCCGTATCGGGCAGCATCACAGGACTTGCATGGCGCTTTTCCTGCCGGGTGAGCCGATCGGCGAGCTGAGCCAGCAGCCTGGGTTCATCCATCTGCAACAGCAGACTTGCCACCTGACCGCTGTACTGACGATTACCGAGCTCGGCCAATAGGAACTGCTGCGCCGTGTCGGGCAGGGGTGAGAGCTGGCTGAGTTGTTGCAGAGCGGGCAGTTTCAGGCGGCCGTTGCGGCTGGCGGCGATCAGCAGGTCGCTCGCCGCCTGACCCTGGTGAAAACGGGCCACGCTCCGAAGGGCGGCAACGCTGTCGTGATCCACCGGCTGGTGCCACAACTTCTGATAGAGGGCGCTGTCGCCGGTGCGCTCGAGCAGCTGTCGCAGCAGCTGGTTGTCGGGCAGGAAGATGCTCATGGCGGCCAGCTTGCGCGCCTCGCGCTGCAAGACAAAGAGCGGCTGCCGCTCGAGTACCGCCAGCAACGCCTGCTGCTGCTGGGCCAGGTCCGGGTTGCGGCTGTTGTAGATCCGTTTGAATTCAAAGCTGTTCTGTTCCAGCAACTGGCGGTAGTTGTCCTGCCAGGCCTGTTGCTGCCAGCGGCTCAGTACCAACCGCGCCGCGGCGGCAAAATCATAAGCGGGCTGCTGGATCAGAAAACCGTCCACCTCCTTCTCCACCAGCCAGCGGGGCGCCTTGACCGACTGGGCGCGCACCCAGGCCAGCAGTTCGGGGGAACTCGCTCTGGGGCTGGCATCCAGGGTGGCCAGCAACCGGCACAGCAGGTATTCCCGCTGGCCCACGGCCAGCGAGTCCAGCAGCGAATCCATGGCGGCAAACTGCCCCTGCTGCAGACGACTGCCCAGATAGTCGAGATGGCCTTGCAGCCCTTCATCGGCGACCAGCTCGGACTTGGCCACCGAGGGGGCAGCATGTACCGGCATGCCCATCAGCCAACCGAGCCATATCAGGAGTACCAGCTTCATGACGTCCCTGTCCTTGTGACATCGAGGTTTCATACTACTCAAGCGACCGGAAAATAGATAAACAAAAACCGCGACCTGAGCCGCGGTTTCGTCATTCTCCGACCGGATTACTTCTGTTGACGCCGCATGGAGTCAAAGAATTCGTCGTTGGTCTTGGTGGCAGCCAACTTGTCGATCAGGAACTCTATGCTGTCGATCTCCCCCATGGGGTGAATGATCTTGCGCAGGATCCACATCTTCTGCAGCTCGTCACCGGTAGTCAGCAACTCTTCCTTCCGGGTGCCGGAGCGGGTGATGTCGATGGCCGGGTAGACGCGCTTCTCGGCAATCTTGCGCGAGAGGTGCAGTTCCATGTTGCCGGTACCCTTGAACTCTTCGTAGATAACCTCGTCCATCTTGGAACCGGTATCAACCAGCGCGGTCGCTATGATGGTCAGGCTACCGCCTTCCTCAACATTACGCGCGGCGCCGAAGAAACGCTTGGGTCTGTGCAGGGCGTTGGCGTCCACACCACCGGTCAGTACCTTGCCGGATGAGGGTATGACGGTGTTGTAGGCACGGGCCAGACGGGTGATGGAGTCCAGCAAGATCACCACGTCCTTTTTGTGCTCGACCAGGCGCTTGGCCTTCTCGATCACCATCTCGGCGACCTGAACGTGACGGGATGCCGGCTCGTCGAAGGTGGAAGCTATTACTTCACCCTTCACCATGCGCTGCATCTCGGTCACTTCTTCCGGACGCTCGTCGATCAGCAGGACGATCAGTTCACAGTCCGGGTGGTTGTAGGCGATGCTCTGGGCGATGTTCTGCAGCAGCATTGTCTTACCGGCCTTGGGCGGTGCCACGATCAGGCCGCGCTGGCCCTTGCCGATGGGGGAAGCCAGGTCCAGCACACGGGCCGTGATATCTTCGGTCGAACCATTGCCCCGTTCCATGCGCAGACGCTCGTTGGCATGCAGGGGGGTCAGGTTTTCGAACAGGATCTTGTTGCGGGCGTTTTCCGGACGGTCGTAGTTGACCTCGTTGACCTTGAGCAGCGCGAAATAACGTTCGCCCTCTTTCGGTGGCCGGATCTTGCCGGAGATGGTATCGCCGGTACGCAAGTTGAAGCGGCGGATCTGGCTCGGGGAGACATAGATATCGTCCGGGCCTGCCAGATAGGAGCCGTCTGCACTGCGCAGGAAGCCAAAACCATCGGTCAGGATTTCCAGCACACCGTCGCCAAAGATATCCTCACCACCCTTGGCATGCGCCTTGAGGATCGCGAAAATAATATCTTTCTTGTGCGCCCGAGCCAGATTTTCTAACCCCATGGATTCGCCAAGCTTGACCAGCTCGGACACAGGAGTGTTCTTTAATTCAGTCAGATTCATAGTGGTGAAAGTCTGTAAGCAAGGATTGAAATGAGGAGACAGTCTGCTGGATTGATGCTGATCGGATTTGATTTGCCGGGCTGTTGTTAAGCAAAGAGTCAGGCAAAAAGGTTAGCAAACGAACGATAAACTAGCACCAATCGGGATGAGCGTCTAGGTGATAAAACACAAGGAGCGCATTATTGCAATGCGCTCCTTTTTGATTATTACAGGTTACCGTCCAGAAACTCTTTCAGCTGAGTCTTGGACAGGGCACCGACCTTGGTCGCTGCCACTTCGCCATTCTTGAACAGCAAGAGGGTCGGAATACCGCGAATGCCATACTTGGGCGGAGTGTCGGCGTTATGGTCGATGTTCAATTTCGCCACAGTCACACGACCGGCATACTCTTGGGCGACTTCGTTCAGGATCGGGGCAATCATCTTGCACGGACCACACCATTCGGCCCAGAAGTCGACCAGAACGGCGCCATCGGCTTTGATTACATCTGCCTCGAAGCTGGCATCGCTCAGCTGAACAATCTTGTCACTCATCTCCAACTCCAGTCAGTAATTAAGGCTTTATTGACGTATCAACAAAGGCAATAGTTGCCCTATTTGAAATGATCCTGTTTATTATTGCAAGCCTAACCTGATAACCTACCGCCATGAGCAAAACACACTTAACGACCGAAAAATTCGCCCAAATGGGCCTCGAACCCGAAGTTCTGGCTGGTCTGGAATCAAAGGGATTTCACTATTGCACGCCCATCCAGGCACTGTCTCTGCCACTGCTGGTAGAAGGCCATGACCTCGCCGGTCAGGCCCAGACAGGAACCGGCAAGACCATTGCCTTCCTGGCCGCGACATTCAACTATTTGCTGACCCACCCGCTGACCAATCCCCGTCTGGTTAACCAACCCAGAGCCATCATAATGGCACCCACCCGGGAACTGGCAGTACAGATCTACAACGATGCCGACAGCATAGCCGCCTCTACCGGCCTCAAGCTTGGCCTCGCCTACGGCGGCGAAGGTTACGACAAGCAGCTGGCCGTGCTGGAGCAGGGCGTCGACATCCTGATCGGCACCACGGGCCGCATCATCGACTACTTCAAGTCCAAGGTCATCGATCTGAGCAACATCCAGGTCGTGGTACTGGACGAAGCGGATCGCATGTTCGATCTCGGCTTCATCAAGGACATCCGTTTCCTGTTCCGCCGCATGCCGGCGCCGACCGAGCGGCTGAGCATGCTGTTCTCCGCCACCCTCTCCCTGCGGGTGCAGGAGCTGGCCTACGAGCACATGAACCACCCGGAACACGTGCAGGTGGAGCCTGAGCAGATGACGGGCGTGCGCATCAAGGAGGAGCTGTTCTACCCCTCCAACGAAGACAAGATGCTGCTGTTGCTCTCCCTGATGGAAGAAGAGTGGCCGGAAAAGGCCATCGTCTTCGCCAACACCAAGCATGTCTGTGAAGACGTACATGCGTGGCTGGAGAATGACGGCCACCGCGTCGGTCTGCTGACCGGTGACGTGCCGCAGAAGAAGCGGATGAAAATCCTAGAAGACTTCACCAAGGGGACGCTGGACATCCTGGTCGCCACCGACGTGGCCGCCCGTGGTCTGCACATCCCGGACGTGACCCACGTCTTCAACTACGACCTGCCCGACGACGCCGAGGACTATGTACACCGTATCGGTCGTACCGGTCGTGCCGGCAAGAGCGGTCACTCCATCAGCCTGGCCTGTGAAGACTATGCCTTCAACCTGCCGGCCATCGAGGAGTACATCCACCACCCGATCCCGGTCAGCAAGTATGATCGCGAGGCGCTGCTGGATGACGTGACCGCACCGAAACGGGTCGTTCGCAACCGTCAGCCGGTGAACCGCAACATGCGGGATCGCCAGGGCGGTGGCAACAGCAACAACCGTCGTCGTCCGCCGCGCAAGAGCTGAAGGACAGGCACAGTTGTACAACTCGCCGCTCTATGCCGCCATCGACCTCGGCTCCAACAGCTTTCATATGCTGGTGGTGCGCGAGGTCGCCGGTGCGCTGCGCACCGTCACCAAGGTCAAGCGCAAGGTTCGCCTCGCCGCCGGGCTCGATCCGGAATTTCGTCTCAGCCGTGCCGCCATGGAGCGGGGCTGGGACTGTCTGCGCCTGTTCTCCGAGCAGTTGCAGGACATTCCGGCCGACAACATCCGGGTGGTGGGCACAGCCACCTTGCGCCTTGCCACCAATGTCGACGAGTTCCTCAGCGAAGCGGAACGGGTGCTCAACCACAGCATAGAGATCATCTCGGGCGAGGAAGAGGCCAAGACCATCTACGAGGGGGTCTCCTGGACCTCTGCCGGGGAAGGCAACCGGCTGGTGATCGACATAGGCGGCGCCAGCACAGAGCTGGTGATCGGCGAGCACAGCGAAGCGAAACTGCTCAACAGCCTGCACATGGGCTGCGTCACCTGGCTCAACAACCACTTCGGTGATGGCGAGCTGAGTGAAGCCCGCTTCGGGCAGGCCATCGCGGCCGCCAAGGCAGTGCTGGAGAAGGTGGCGGAAGATTACCGCACCTTGGGCTGGCGCACCTGTGTCGGCGCTTCCGGCACGGTGCAGGCGCTGCAGGAGATCATGCTGGCGCAAGGGAAGAGCGAGCGGGTCACACTGCCGAAACTGCAGGAGCTGATGGGTCAGGCCATCGCCTGTGGCAGGCTGGACCGGCTGCAGCTGGAAGGGCTGGCGGCCGAACGGCTGACCGTGTTCCCCTCCGGCCTCGCCATCCTGATCGCCATCTTCGAGACTCTCGGCATCGAGAGCATGACCCTGGCGGGCGGCGCCTTGCGGGAAGGACTGATCTACGGTCTGCTCGGCAACAATCACGACTGTGATGCCCGGGATCGCACCGCCGACAGCCTGATCAGCCGTTATCAGCTGGACAAGGAGCATGCCGAGCGGGTGCGCGACACAGCCATCGAGGCCTTCACCCAGCTGCAGCCGAGCTGGCGCCTCTCGAAACGTTACGGTCGCCCCATCCTGCGTTATGCGGCTCTGCTGCACGAGATTGGCCTCTGCATCGAGTACAAGAAGGCGCCGCAACACGCCGCCTACATCATAGACAACATCGACATGCCGGGCTTCACCCCTGCGCAAAAGAAGCTGTTGTCGGCCCTGCTGTTCAACCAGCGGGACGAATTAAAGCTGGAAACCCTGGAGAAACAGGGCGCCGTCACCGGTCGTCAGGCGATCCGGCTGGCCCGCATTCTGCGCATCTCGCTGATCCTCTGCATGCGCCGCACCCAGGGTACTGTCCCCAGCTTCACCCTGCAGGCCGATGAAGAGGCGCTGACCCTGACCCTGCCCAAGGGCTGGCTGGATGAGCACTACCTGCGCGCCAGCGAATTGCGACTCGAAGTGGAACGCCAGCAGAAGCTGGGCTGGCCCACCCGCTTGCTGGAAGCCTGATTGGACCCGCGCCCAATCAGCTCCCCTTTTCACCCCGCCTCACCCGTTCCGACAATCCCTTTCGCAGCCAAACATGGTTTCATTCAAGACTTGCCTTTGATTTCATTGGCTTTTCAGCCCGATCACGCCCCTCCTGATCGTCTTGCATTCCACCCAGTTTCTCCATCTCGGCTAGAGTAGGATCGTCTCTCAAACAGGAATGGACGCCATGAAACCTTTGACTCTGATAGGCCTGACCGCCCTGCTGACTGCCTGTGGTGGTGGCGGCGGTGACAACAACAGCCAGCAGAATGCCCAGCTGTCGCTGGCCTTCTCCGATGCCCCCGTGGATGCGGTCAGCAAGGTCTGCATCGCCGTATCCAACATCAGTATTCACCCAGTGACAGGCACCGAGCTGGGCTGGACAACCGCCAGCTTCCTGACCTCGGCCCAGGACGACGGTTGCACGCCGACGGGGGAGACAATTCCCCTCGACAGCGCGGGACATCCCCTGTTCACCTACATAGATCTGCTGCAATATCAGGGCTCCACCAGCCGTCCCCTGCTGGCCAGCCAGAGCGTGGTACCCGGTGACTACAGCCAGATGCGGCTGCGGGTACTGGATGGACGGGAGGTCAGCAACCAGTTTCTGGGTGGCACCCCCTACTCCTACGTCAAACAGGATGATGGGGTGATCAAACCGCTGGAGGTGCCCAGCAGCGAGCTCAAACTGGACGCCTTCACCATAGCCGCCAACGGCCTCAGCGCCTTCACCACTGAGTTCGACCTGCGCCACGCCATGGTGTTGCCGGGCCACGAGCAGTATTACAAGCTCAAGCCCAGAGGGGTACGGCTGGTGAACAATACCCAGGTCGCGACCGTCAAGGGCACTGTGGCGAGCGGTGCCTGCGGCGGTCAGCTGACCGACAAGGCCTTCGTCTATCTCTATCAGCCGAGAAACGATGACAACTACCCTGACATGGCCGACAGCGACAACGGCTTCTACGCCAGCGCCCCCGTGCAGCCCTTGACCGCGGGTGGCTTTGGCTACGAGCTGGGCTTTGTTGACCTCGGCAATTACGATCTGGCCCTGATCTGCAATGGCAACGAGGATGATCCCGAGCTGGCAGGCGATCCGCTGCAACTGGAGCAGGTGCTGAAGGGTCAGGCGGTGGTGGCCCCCGCCACCAGCATCAACTTCCAGTAGCGAGAGGCAAGACACGCATGGCAGATTACCAGCCCATCAGCTGTGACCTCTACGACTGGCTCGAGATCGCCGCCAGCTGGCAGTTATCCGTCACGCTCACCAGCCGCGATGGTCGTCAGTGGGATGACAAGATCCGCACCATAACAGCCAGCGAGGGCGTCGAGTACCTGCTGCTGGAGAGTGGCGAGCGGCTCAGCCTGGCCGAGCTGGCTAGCCTGAGCCTGGTCTGGCAGGGGGAAGAGAAGCTGATCCGCTTCGCCTCCGCCACCTAAACGCCAAACCTAAAAAAGAGGGCCAACACCTTGTTAGCCCTCCTTTTTTCATCCCGCGACTCAGGCCGGCAGTCAACTCGCTGCCAGCGCCGCCATCACGTAGACATCGAAGCGGTTGCTCTTGGTTTCGATGGCCATGCTGGGTTTGTGCTCATTGAGCCAGCCCGCGTAGTCGGGCCGCTTCACCACCACCCGCTTGTCCGCCATCTTGAGGGCCGCCGGCAACAGGGCATCCGCATCGAGATCCGGCCCCACCAACGACTGGAACACCCGCATCTCCTTCTTCACCAGCGCCGACTTCTGCTTGTGGGGGAACATGGGGTCGAGATAGACGACCTCGGGCCGCTCGGTCAACGCCAGCAGGTTGTCCACCGCCGGCCCTTGCAGCAGCCGCATCCGCTCGCTGACCCAGGGGCCTATCTCGGGATCCTGCGCCGCCCGCATCAGCCCATCCTGCAGCAGGGCCGCCACCACGGGGCTGCGCTCGATCAGGGTCACCTTGCAGCCGAGGGAGGCCAGCACGAAGGCGTCGCGGCCCAGCCCGGCGGTGGCATCCACCACGGTCGGGGTCGCCCCGGCCTTGAGCCCGACCGCCTTGGCGATGGACTGGCCCCGTCCGCCGCCAAACTTGCGGCGATGGGCCACAGCTCCTTCCACGAAGTCCACGTAGACGGCCCCCAGCTTGGGCTCATCCAGCTTGCGCAGCTCCAGCCGCTCGGGCGTAAACACCAGGGCGAACTGGGGGTAGTCGGTCTGGTCAAGCTTGCTGGCCAGCGCTTGCGCCAGCGCGGCCTTGGCGGGGTCTTCGAGGAGGATTTGCATGGTCTTTGGAGGCGTTCTAAGTTCAGTGAAGGGAGTGTACCACAGCCCCTTTCCATCGCTGTAGGGAGGAAACCCCATGCACCTGCTCATCGCCTTGCTACTCGCCGCCCAGAGCGGCACAGACCTGAAGGTATGCGGGGTGGACTGGCCCCCCTTTTCCTATGCGGAGCAGGGGCGCCTGACCGAGGGGATTTCCATCGAGATCCATCAGGAGGTCGCCCGGCGTCTGGGGATGAAGCTCAGCCTGATCGAACTGCCATGGGGGCGCTGCGAGCAGTATGTCAGCACCCGGCTCGCCGACGGCATTCTCGACAATGCCCCGCTGCCCGGTTGTCATCACCCCGATCTCGCGACCGCTTTTTATCCCCTGGCCGCCTATGTGCGCACCGACAGCCCCCTGCACAACTTCTCATGGGAGATGGCCAGGGGGATGAAGGTCGGCATGGTGAGGGGCTATGACTACACGGAGAAGATCAAGCGCTATGATGGCTGGGTGCCGATCAAGGCGCACTCGGACAAACAGCTGCTGTTGCTGCTCGAAAAGAGCCGGGTCGACATGATCATTCTGGATTACTTCTCGGCCCCCATCTTGTCGAAGGAGCAGGACGTGCCGATCCGCGCGCTCTCCCCCTTCATCGACTCGACCCCGCTCTACCTCTGCTTTGGCGAGCAAAGGACCGCGCTGCTGCCCGCATACAGCAAGGCACTGCAGCAGATGCTGGAGGAGGGTGTGCTGGATCGCATCTACCTGCGTTATCTCGGCGAAGACTATCGGACACTGAAAGGCAGGCAGGACAAGCTGAAACCGGCGGAGTGATCGCCCGCTAGCTAATCTGCAGGAACATGCTCTTGTCGTTGAGCTGCAGGTATTCGATCAGGTCGTCATACGCCAGCGGGCGGCTGAGCAGGAAGCCCTGGGTGAAGGCACACCCCTTCTGGCAGAGGAAGTTGAGCTGCTCACGCGTCTCCACCCCCTCGATCACCACCTGCATGCCGAGGTTGTGCACTATGTTGATGATGCCGTCGAGCAGCAGCCTGTCCTGTTCGTTGAACGGGATGTGGCGCACGAAGGCGCGGTCAATCTTGACCAGATCCACCGGGAAGTTGCGCAGGTAGTTGAGGGCCGAATAGCCGGTGCCGAAGTCGTCGATGGCCAGCTTGCAGCCCGCCTCGCGCAGGGCATCGATCCGCACCCTGTGCTGATCGCTGGTCTCCATCAGCAGGGATTCGGTGATCTCGATGACGATGTCGCAGGGGTCGAGCCCGAAGTGGTGGATCACCTTGAGCCACTCGCTCGCCTCCGGATCTATGGTCTGGAACTCCAGGGTGGAGCGGTTGATCGACATCTGCAGATCCGGGAAGCCGGATTGCTGCAGCCGCGCCAGATCCCGGCAGGACTGCCACAGCACCAGCGCCCCCAGCCCCTGGATGAGCCCTGCCTCCTCCGCCAGCGGAATGAAGTCCGCCGGTGACACCTGGCCCCAGTGCGGGTGATACCAGCGCACCAGCGCCTCCAGCTTGGCCACCCGGCCGCTGCGGTTGTCCCAGATCGGCTGATAGGCCATGGTCAGCTGCTCCAGCTTGATGGCCTCCGCCAGATCCTGCTGCATCTGGTGACGCTGGCGCACCTCTTCGCGCATGGAGGCGCAGTAGGTACCGAGCAGGCGCCCCTGTCGCTTGGCGGCAAACAGCGCCTGTTCGGCGTTGCGCAGCAGCTCGTCGCTCTCGACGCCATCCCCTGGGCAGAGGGTGATGCCTATGGTGGCCGTCACATAGAGGTGCTGATTGGCCAGCATGAAGGGACGGGCGAAGCCGCCTATCACCTGCTTGGCGAACACCTCGGCCTGGCGGCGGTTGACTATGCCGGGCACCAGGAAGGCGAACTCGTCGCCGCCGATGCGGGCCACCAGATCCTCGGTGCGCACCCGGCTCACCAGCCGATCCGATACCTCCCGCAGCAAGGCGTCACCGGCGTGGTGATCCATGCTGTTGTTGACCGCCTTGAAGTTGTTGAGATCCAGCACCATGAGCGCGAAGCGCTCGCCCCGCTCGCAGAAGCGGCTGAGGCAGCGACCGAACAGCCAGCGATTGGGCAGGCCGGTGAGATTGTCGTAGTTGGCCTGGGCGGCGATCTTCTGCTCCGCCAGCTTGGTCTGGGAGAGATCGCTGAAGATGGCGATGTACTGGCTGATCCTGCCCCCTTCCCGCAGGGTGCTGATCATCAGCTGCTGGGGGTAGAGCTTGCCGTTCTTGCGCTTGTTCCACACCTCGCCACGCCAAATCCCTACCCGCTCCAGCGCGTGATACATGTCGGCGTAGAAGGCCTGATCGTGCAGCCCGGACTTGAGCAGGCTGGGGCGCTGACCGCACACCTCGGTCTCGCTGTAGCCCGTGATCTGCTCGAACGCCGGGTTGACCGAGATGATGCGGCTGTCGGCATCGCACACCAGAATGGCTTCGGAGAGGTTGTCATAGACCCGGTGGGAGAGCTTGAGCTGCTCGGCATGGCGCTTGAGGGGATCGATATTTTCCAGCACCACCATCAGGTAGTCGGGCTGCAGCTGCTCATCCCGCACCAGGGTGACTGTGACTCGCCCCCACAGCACCTGACCATCCCGATGCAGGTAGCGCTTCTCCTGGGTGAAGGCGGTACGCTCACCGCGCTTGAGCTCAGCGTAACAGGAGACGCTGCGCAGCCAGTCTTCCGGATGGTTGATCTCGGCGGCGGTGCGGTGCTGCAGCTCCTTCTGGCTGTAGCCCAGCATCTTCTCGATAGCCGGGTTGGTCCAGAGGATCCTGCCATCCAGATCCAGCTTGCCAATCCCCACGGGGGCGTGGGACATCATGGTGTGCAGGAAGTGGTGATACTCGGGCTGGCTCTGCACCGGCAACGACTGGCACATCAGCGCCAGCTCGCGGCCCGCCAGCGGTGCCAGCAGCCGCAACAAGCCCATCACCTTGTCCATGTTGGCGAGCGGCTGTTTGAACAGCACGCTGCAGATGCCTATGGTCTCGCCCTGGGCATTCTTGAGGGCCACACCGGCATAGGCCTGAATATGCCAGACCTTCAACACGGCGGCATGGGGAAACAGCTGCTGGACGCGATCGCTGAACCAGGCCTCCCCCTCTTGCAGGGTGACTTCCCCCGGGCTGGCGCTAACCGGAAAACTGAAGTTGGTGGTGTCGAGAGATGCGGGATGGGCGGCGTGCACCTTGAAAAACAGCCCCGCTTGATCCCTACCTGAAATCAGGACGAAGTCGGCCCTGACCGCTGCTGCGATTTCACTCACAAAGGTATCGAAATATCCCTGACCACTCGAATGAGACAGACTTGAGATGATTTGATAGACAGACTCGAGTGCTCGCCTCATGGCAAGGTTCTTTCTCTCCTTGGAAGGTAGAACCCGACTCTACTGAAGAGGCGGGAACAGTGCAAACATGCACTCCGCAAGATATTAAAAAGCCTTGAGAAAAGGGACCAAAAGGTCCCTTTTTATCTCAAAAATCACGCAAGGATCCCACTATGTCGCAAAAGTGTACCTGCTTGAAGCTCACGGCGGCAATCCCGCTGTGGCGTAGCAGGGCGTCCACCTTGGGCTCGCGGCCACCGCAGGTACGGAACATCAGGCGGCAATCCCGCTATGGCGTAGCAGAGCATCGACCCTGGGTTCGCGGCCACGGAAGGCACGGAACAGCTCCATCGGTTCCTTGGAGCCCCCCTTCTCCAGAATGTTCTTCAGGAAGGATTGGCCGGTGGCCGGGTTGAAGATCCCCTCCTCCTCGAAGCGGGAGAAGGCATCGGCGGAGAGCACCTCAGCCCACTTGTAGCTGTAGTAACCCGCCGCATAACCGCCGGCGAAGATGTGGGAGAAGCTGTGCTGGAAGCGGTTGAACGCGGGCGGCGTCATCACGGCCACCTGGCTGCGCACCTCGGTCAGCAGGGCCGGGATCTGATCCGGCTTGGCCGGGTCAAACTCCTGGTGCAGACGGAAGTCGAACAGGGCGAACTCCAGCTGACGCAGCATCTGCATGGCGGCCTGGAAATTGCGAGCGGTCAGCATCTTCTCCAGCAGATCGGCAGGCAGCGGCTCGCCGGTTTCATGATGACCGGAGATGAAGGCCAGCGCCTCGGACTCCCAGCACCAGTTCTCCAGGAACTGGCTCGGCAGCTCCACCGCATCCCAGGCTACGCCGTTGATGCCGGCGACACCGGCCACGTCGATCCGGGTCAGCATGTGGTGAATGCCGTGGCCGAACTCGTGGAACAGGGTCACCACCTCGTTGTGGGTGAACAGAGCCGGTTTGCCATCCACAGGGCCGTTGAAGTTGCAGGTCAGATAGGCCACCGGCTTTTGCAGCGAGCCATCCTGACGGTAGCGACGACCCAGGCAGACGTCCATCCAGGCCCCGCCCTGCTTGTGCTCGCGGGCATAGAGGTCGAGGTAGAAGCTGCCGCGCAGCTCGTCCTCGGCATCGAAGATGTCGTAGAAGCGCACATCAGGGTGCCAGGTGTCGATGCCGAGGCGCTCGCGCACCTTGATGCCAAACACCCGTCTAACCACCTCGAACAGGCCCTTCACCACCTTGTTGGCGGGGAAGTAGGGGCGCAGTTGCTCGTCGGAGATGGAGAACTTGTGCTGCTTGAGCTTCTCGGCGTAATAGGGCAGATCCCAGGCCGCCAGTTCGCTCTGGCCATGCTGCTCGGCGGCGAAGGTGCGGATCTCCTCCAGCTCGGCCTTGCCCTGTGGCAGGGATTTGGCCGCGAGATCCGAGAGGAAGCCCACTACCTGCTCCGTCTTGTCCGCCATCTTGGTGGCGAGCGACAACTCGGCATAGTTGCCAAAACCCAGCAGCAGGGCCAGTTCGCGGCGCAGGGAGAGCAGCTCGGTCATGATGGCGGAGTTGTCCCACTTGCCGGCGTTCGGGCCCTGATCCGAGGCGCGGGTGGTGAAGGCCTCATACAGTTCGGCGCGCAGCGCGCGGTTGTCGGCATACATCATCACCGGCAGGTAGGAGGGAATATCCAGAGTGAACAGCCAGCCCTGCTGACCCTTCTGCTCCGCCAGCTGGCGGGCGGCGGCCTGCGCGCTCTGTGGCAGGCCGGTCAGGTCGGCCTCGTTGGTCACCAGTCTGGTCCAGCCCTGAGTCGCATCCAGCACGTTGTTGCTGAAGCGGGAGGCCAGCTCGGAGAGACGGGCCTGGATCTCGCCGTAGCGCTGCTGCGCCTCGGCGGGCAGACCGATACCGGACAGCCGGAAGTCGCGCAGGGTATTCTGGATCTCCTTGCGCTGGGCACCGCTCAGCAGCGGGAAGTCATCGCTCTCGGCCAGCTCGCGATAGGCCTGATAGAGGCCCTCATGCTGACCGACATAGGTCTGGAACTCGGACAACAGCGGCAGGCAGGCATCGTGGGCCGCGCGCAGCGCTTCGCTGTTGAGCACGGAGTTGAGATGGCTGACCGGTGACCAGACTCGCGCCAGGCGGTCATTCACCTCTTCCAGCGGCGCGATAAGGCTATCCCAGGTATGGGGGTCACGCTGGGCCAGCACATCGCTGATCTTCTGTTTGCAATCGGCGATGGCCTGCGTCACGGCAGCTTGCACCTGGTCGGGCTGGATCTGGCTGAAAGGGGGCAGCGAGTCCATTGTCAGCAAAGGGTTGTTCATCCTGCGGTACCTCTAAATTCTCTACAGCCCCTGCCGTCCAGAAGCCTGCTTGGACCATCTAAGATGTAGGCAGAAACCTCATTAATCAAGCCTTTGCCGCCGAGAGGCGGGCCAGTTGCCCACTTTTCGCGAAAACTTGCTCATTAAATCAGCGACAAGGCGGCCAGAGACGACAATGCCGACCCGGGGGTCGGCATTGTAAGCGAAAGTGCAAGGCGGGCATCAGCGTCTGGCGTCTTCCTTCAGCCACTGCGCCACCCGCTTGGCGAAGTAGGTGAGGATGCCGTCGGCACCGGCTCGCTTGAAGCAGAGCAGGGACTCCATGATGCTCTCCTTCTCCTTCAGCCAGCCGTTCTGGATCGCCGCCATGTGCATGGCGTACTCGCCGCTCACCTGATAGGCGAAGGTCGGCACGCCGAACTGATCCTTGACCTGGCGGATCACGTCCAGATAGGGCATACCCGGCTTGACCATGACGCTGTCGGCCCCTTCCTGAATATCCAGCGCCACCTCGTGCAGGGCTTCGTTGCTGTTGGCCGGATCCATCTGGTAGGTGGCCTTGTTGCTCTTGCCGAGGTTGCCGGCAGAGCCGACCGCATCGCGGAACGGGCCGTAGTAGCAGGAGGCGTACTTGGCGGAGTAGGCCATGATCTGGGTGTTGATAAAGCCGTTCTCCTCCAGTGCGGCACGGATGGCGCCGATGCGGCCATCCATCATGTCGGACGGCGCCACTATATCGACCCCGGCGGCGGCGTGGGAGAGCGCCTGCTTCACCAGGATTTCCGTGGTGATGTCGTTCAGCACATAGCCTTCATCGTCGATGATGCCGTCCTGACCGTGGGTGGTAAAGGGGTCGAGCGCCACGTCCGTGATGACACCCAGCTCGGGGAAGCGGGCCTTGAGGGCGCGGGTCGCCCGCTGGGCCAGACCGTCCGGGCTGTAAGCCTCTTCCGCCAGCAGGCTCTTGCTCTGAAGCGGGGTGACCGGGAACAGGGCGATGGCGGGCACGCCGAGGGCGACCAGCTCTGCGGCTTCCGCCAGCAACAGATCGATGGAGAGACGATCCACCCCCGGCATGGAGGTGACGGCCTCACGGCGGTTCTCCCCCTCCAGCACGAACACGGGATAGATGAGATCGTTGGCGGTCAGTACGTTCTCGCGCACCAGACGACGGCTGAAATCATGTTTGCGCACCCGGCGCAGGCGGCGACCCGGAAAGGCGCCAGGAAGTGTTGTAGCCATGAATCACTCCAAAAGAGGAAGTTGGAAGAACGCGGCGGAGGTGGCCCGGGTGTGGGCCAGCAAGGCCTCGGGCGCTTCACCACGGCAGGCCGCCACCACCTGGGCGATGTGCGGCAAAAAAGCGGGTTCGTTGCGTTTTGGTCTGGGCTTCAGATCTCGCGGCACCAGATAAGGGGCATCCGTCTCTATCATCAGCCGGCCGGCCGGAATGCGGGCCACCTGTTCCCGCAGCAGCTGACCGCGGCGCTCGTCACAGAGCCAGCCGGTCACCCCTATATGCAGCCCGAGCGCCAGACACTCGTCCAGCTCCTCGTCGGAGCCGGTGAAGCAGTGCAGCACGGCCCCCGGCAGCCTGGGCAGCCAGGGACGCAGGATCTCGACAAAACGGGCGTGCGCATCGCGACAGTGCAGAAACACCGGCATCCCTAGCTCGGCGGCCAGCGCCAGCTGGGCGTCGAATACCGCATCCTGCACCGGACGGGGGGAGAAGTCCCGGTTGTAGTCGAGGCCGCACTCGCCGATGGCCACCACCTGCGGCAAGGCCGCCAGCGCACGCAATGCGGGCAGGGTCTGCTCATCGACGCTCTTGGCATCGTGGGGATGCACACCCGCGGTGGAGAAGCAGTAACCCGGCCACAGCGCAGCCAAGTCAGCGCTTTCGTGGCTACCGACCAGATCGGTGCCGGTCAGGATCAGCGCCTCGACCCCGGCGGCGCGGGCGCGGGCCACCAGTGCTGGCTGTTCACCGGCAAACTGGCTGCTGGTGAGGTTGAGACCAATGTCGATCATGGGATGAGACGTTCCGAACAAAAGGAATACATATCAGGTATTTGAAAACCATCTACTCAATGGGGCATCACCATACGCCTCGAACGAGGGCATGAAAAGAGGAAGGGAGCCTCAGCTCCCCTCTTCCGTTTGTTCCTGTTGCTCCTCTTCCTTCACGTAGAAACGGGCGAAGAACAGACCTATCTCCCACAAGGCCCACATGGGGATGGCGAGCAGGGTCTGGGAGAAGACATCGGGCGGAGTCAGCAACATGCCGACCACGAAGACCCCGACGATGACGTAAGGGCGCTTCTCCCTCAGACTCTTGGGGGTGGTCACTCCGGTCCAGCACAGCAGTATGGTGGCCACCGGGATCTCGAACGCTACCCCGAACGCGAAGAACAGGGTGAGCACGAAGTCCAGATAGCTGGCGATGTCGGTCGCCACCGTCACCCCGGCGGGCGCGGTACTGGTGAAGAAACCGAACACCAGCGGGAACACCACGTAGTAGGCAAACGCCATGCCGCTGTAGAACAACACGGCAGTGGAGACGACCAGCGGCATGATGAGACGCCGCTCATGCTTGTACAGACCGGGGGCGATGAAGGCCCAGGCCTGATACAGCAGATAGGGGATCGCCACGAAGAAGGAGACCACCAGGGTCAGCTTGATCGGCGTCAGGAAGGGGGTCGCCACATCCGTCGCTATCATGCTGGTGCCTGCCGGCAACTGACTGAGCAGCGGCTGGGCCACGAAGTCGTAGATGTTGTTGGAAAAATAGATCAGCGCGATGAACACCAGCAGGACGGCCGAGATGGACCGCAGCAAGCGGGTTCTCAGCTCGACCAGATGGGTGATCAGGGGTTGTTCGGCCTGACTCATGGCTTCACCTCCCCTTGCTCGACACGCAGCTCTGCACCCTGGACAGGGATCATGGCGGTTTCCTCGTCATGAGCCGCCGTCACGGCTGGTTGCTCGGATGTATCTTCCTGCACCTCGGCAGCGGCCGGGGCGGGGCGGATGGTGTTTTGCTGTTCGTAAGGGCGGGTCACCGATTGTGCGGCCGCTTTCAGCTGCTCGATAGACTCCTGCAACTCGGGGCTCAGGTTGTTCATCTGCAACTGTTCGGCCTTCTTCAGGTCGTTGTGCAGATCCTGCAACTTGAGCTCCTGCTCCAACTCGGACTTGACCGAGTTGGCAGTGCTGCGGATCAGCCTGATCCAGTGGCTGGCGGTACGGATCGCCACGGGCAGCCGCTCGGGACCGAGCACCACCAGGGCGACGACACCGATGACAACCAGCTCCCAGAAACCGATATCGAACATGGCTTAGGCCTGATCTTTATCTTTCTGCTTGGCGGTCTCGGCACTATTGGCCGCTTCGTTCAGCTGCTTGGGAGGAAACTCGGCATCTTTCTGCTCGGGTTTGCCATCGGTCGGCTCATCAGACAACGCCTTCTTGAAACCCTTGACGGCCGCACCCAGATCGCCGCCGATCCCGCGCAGCTTCTTGGTACCGAACAGCAGCACGACTATGACTGCGATGATCAACAACTGCCAAATACTGATACCACCCATGATATGTCTCCAAGTCCAACATTGACGCTAAGGTATGCGAGTGTGTTATTAACGATCACGATGCTGATACCAGCCCGTAATTTCTTCAAAACTGACGCCAAACTGCACGAGTGCGTTATTGGCGAGAGCGGGCCTTGAACCAGCCCAACAGCCAGCATAAACCGGTGCCGGCCAGGCTGATTTGTCCCCACTCAATGTATTGTTTTTGGGTCAGCAAGAATACACCCGCCAATAGCAGGCTGGCTCCAACCCCTAAGAGGTAGCGAGCCTGTCCCTGTCGACGGCTGTGACGGCGGAAATCGGCAAACATCTGATCGAAGTGGCGCTGCTGGTGACGGGTCTGGCGCAGGGTCTCATAGACCAGCTCAGGCAATTCAGGCAGTTTCTCCGCCCAGAATGGCGCCTTCTCCTTGATGGCATTCCACACGGCTTTCGGCCCGACCTGCTCGTGCATCCAGTTTTCCAGATAGGGCTTGGCGGTCTGCCACAGGTCCAGCTGGGGATAGAGCTGACGACCCAGCCCCTCCACATAGAGCAATGTCTTCTGCAACAGCACCAGCTGCGGCTGCACCGCCATGTTGAAGCGACGGGCGGTGTTGAACAGGTTGAGCAGCACGTGGCCGAACGAAATTTCGGACAGCGGCTTCTCGAAGATGGGCTCCAGCACGGTGCGGATGGCGAATTCGAACTCGTCCACCTTGGTGTCTGGCGGTACCCAACCGGACTCCACGTGCAGCTCGGCCACCCGGCGATAGTCGCGGTTGAAGAAGGCGAGGAAGTTCTCGGCCAGGTAACGCTTGTCTTCCCGGTTCAGGGTGCCGACTATGCCGCAGTCGATGCCGATCCAGAGCGGATTGTCGGGATGTTCATAGGAGACGAAGATGTTGCCGGGATGCATGTCGGCGTGGAAGAAACTGTCGCGGAACACCTGGGTGAAGAAGACCTCCACCCCGCGCTCGGCCAGCAGCTTCATGTTGGTGCCGTTGGCTTCCAGCGCCGGAATGTCGGAAACCGGTATGCCGTAGATGCGCTCCATCACCAGCACATGCTCACGGCAGTGTTCGGTGAACACCTCGGGCACGTAGAGGGCATCTGAGCCGGTGAAGTTGCGGCGCAACTGGATGGCGTTGGCGGCTTCGCGCATCAGGTTCAGCTCGTCGAGTATGGTCTTGCGATACTCTTCCACCACCTCGATGGGGCGCAGGCGCGCACTCTGGGGCACGAAACGGGCGACCAGGCGGGCCAGGGTCTGCATCAGGCGCAGATCGGCCTCTATGACCGGCTCTATGTCTGGGCGGATCACCTTGATGACGATCTCGCGGCCATTTTCCTTCAATCGACCCGTGTGTACCTGGGCGATGGAGGCCGACGCCAGCGGCGTCTCGTCGAAGTCGTCAAATAGAGTCTCGATGGCGCAGCCCAGGCTCTCCTCGATCTTGAGGCGCGCCGCCTGACCGCAGAAAGGCGGCACCCTGTCCTGCAACAGGGCCAGCTCTTCGGCGATATCCGGCGGCAGCAGATCGCGCCGGGTCGACAGCATCTGGCCGAACTTGATGAAGATGGGACCGAGCGCCTCGAAGGCGAGGCGAATGCGGGCGCCGCGACTCAGCCCCTGCTGCTTGTTCTTGAGCCAGAACAGGCTGCGGCGGGCCAGACGACCCGGCCAGGGCTGATAGCGGGCAGGCACGAGTTCATCTATGCCCTGCTCCAGCAATATGGTGATGATGCGATAGAGGCGCTTGAACTCCTTCGGGGTCATCAGGCTACCTGCTGTTCGAAGCGGGCCAGCCGCAGCTCGACCGCTTTCATCCGTTGCGCCAGCAGCTCGACATCGTCGTTGAAGCTCGCCACTTCCAGCGGACCGGGCGCGAGGCGGATCTCTTCGGTCAGGTATTCCGCCAGCTGGCTGCGGGAGCGGCACAGCTCGCGCCCCAGCACGCGGCGCGCCTGACGGGCACCACTGAACAGGGTGTGGGCCAGCACGTCGCCGGTATAGCGCGACAGCTCCTCTTCCCAGTCGATATCCAGATCGCCCAGCAAGACGCTGAACGCCTGCACCAGCTGGGGATCGCCGCTAAGATCCAGCTTCTCCTCACGGATGTAGCGAGTCAGGGCGGAAGGGTCTTTCAGCAGGCCCAGCGCCGTCAGCGACAGGCTGAGCACGGCATCGGCATCGCCTTCGTGGCGGGCCAGCACATCCAGCCGGCGATCGGAGAAGACAAACCAGAGCGGCTTGAGCTCACGCAGCTCCAGCTTGAGTACCTTGCCCGTCAGCTTGCGCAACCGTTCCTGACTCTGCTTGTCGAGCGTCAGCAACTGGTTGAGGCTGGTTTCGATCACGGCGGTGACCATGGCATCCATCGGCATAGGCGACCTTAAAACTTGTAACCACGGTGCAGGGCAACCACACCCTGGGTCAGGTTGTAGAACTCGACCTGCTCAAAACCGACATTCTCCATCATTCCCTTCAGGGTCTGCTGATCCGGGTGCATGCGGATGGATTCCGCCAGATATTTGTAGCTTTCACCGTCGTTCGCGACGATTTCACCCATTTTCGGCAGCAGTTTGAAGGAGTAGAGATCGTACAGCTTGGCGATCACCTCGCTGGCGGGCTTGGAGAACTCCAGCACCAGCAGGCGGCCGCCCGGCTTCAACACCCGGAACATGGAGGCCAGCGCCTTGTCCTTGTCGGTGACGTTGCGCAGGCCGAAGCCGATGGTGATGACATCGAAGTGATTGTCCGGGAAGGGCAGCGCCTCGGCGTTGGCCTGCACGTAGGAGACGTTGTTCGCCACCCCCAGGTTGCGCAGCTTGTCGCGGCCCACCTTGAGCATGGAGTCATTGATATCCGCCAGTACCACCTGACCGGTCTCGCCGACGATACGGGAGAACTTGGCGGTCAGATCACCGGTGCCACCGGCCAGATCCAGCACCTTCTGGCCCTTGCGCACACCGGAGCAGTCGATGGTGAAGCGCTTCCACAGGCGGTGGATGCCGAACGACATCAGATCGTTCATCAGATCATACTTGGCTGCCACCGAATGAAAGACGCCGGCGACCAGGGTTTCCTTCTCGGTCGCGGCCACGGTTTTAAAGCCAAAATGCGTTGTCGTAGTCTGTTCTGACATCCCTTAAACACCCATAGAGCAAAGAATGGTCGCCAGTTTACCAGAGCCAATGGCGTGCGGACACCTTAAACCCGGCTGGCAACCAACTGCATGCCCAGCAACACCATGGCCAGACAGAGGAAAAGGTTGAGGCCTATATTGAGCACCGCCTTCAGGTAGGCGCCCTGCTGGGCCAGCACCACAGTATCCAGCGCGAAGGAGGAGAAGGTGGTGAGAGCCCCAAGGATCCCCACCATCAGCAGCGGCTTCATCGGGTGTTCCACCACATGGCCCTGACTGATGAGCGCAAAGGCGATACCCATGATGAAAGAGCCCACCACATTGACCACCAGGGTGCCATAGGGAAAGTGGCGTCCCAGCAAGAGTGCCATCAGCTCGGCGATACCAAAACGCAGGCAGGCGCCGATGGCACCGCCTGCCGCAACATATAACCAAGTTTGCATAGGGCAGACTCCACAATATCAGGCCGACATTATGCAAAATGTCGGCAAGCGGGGACAGCGGGGCAATTAATCGATATCGACCGCCTCACCGGCGAAAGTCGACCGGTTCGATCCGATCCAGATGGAGCGAGGTCTGAGCTGGTTTGGTCTCGGCAATGATCCGGCCATGGCGGATGGAGTAACGCACCGGCACCTGACGGCGCACCGCATCAAACCCGTTCTCGGCAGGCAGGATCAGCAGATTGGCCGGCTTGCCGACCTCGATGCCGTAGCGATCCTGCACGTTCAGAGTACGGGCGCTGTGGCTGCTGATGAGCTTCAAGCCGTTGTTGATCTGCTCATACCCCATGATCTGGCACACATGCAGTCCCATGTGCAGCACCTGCAGCATGTTGGCCGTGCCCATGGGATACCAGGGATCGAACACGTCGTCGTGGCCGAAGCAGACGTTGATATTCGCCTCCAGCATCTCCTTCACCCGGGTGATGCCACGGCGCTTGGGATAGCTGTCGAAGCGTCCCTGCAGGTGAATGTTCACCAGCGGATTGGCGACGAAGTTGATGTCTGCCATCTTGAGCAGGCGGAACAGGCGGGAAGCATAGGCCCCGTTGTAGGAGTGCATGGCGGTGGTATGGCTGGCGGTCACCCGCTGGCCCATGCCGCGCTCATAAGCAAGCGTCGCCAGGGTCTCGATGAAACGGGACTGCTCGTCATCGATCTCGTCACAGTGCACATCCACCAGAACCTGATACTTCTCGGCAAGATCGAACACGTAGTGCAGACTTTCGACCCCATACTCCCGGGTGAACTCGAAGTGGGGAATGGCGCCGATCACGTCGGCTCCCAGCCTGAGCGCCTCTTCCAGCAACGCCTTGCCATTGGGGTAGGAGAGGATCCCCTCCTGCGGGAAGGCCACTATCTGCAGCTCGACCCACTCCTTCATCTCCTCCTTCACCTCCAGCATCGCCTTCAAGGCGACCAGGTTGGGATCGGAGACATCGACGTGGGTGCGGACAAACTGGATGCCGTTGGCAATCTGCCACTTCAGCGTCTGGATGGCGCGCTGTTTCACATCTTCATGGGTCAGCAGCGCCTTGCGCTCGGCCCAGCGCTCTATCCCCTCGAACAGGGTACCGGACAGGTTCCAGCTCGGCTCCCCGGCCGTCTGGGTGGTATCAAGATGGATGTGGGGCTCGATAAAGGGGGCCATGGCCAGACCCTCCTCCCCATCCAGCTCCCGGGTAGACAGGAGAAGCTGGCTCATGGGAGCTATGGTCCGGATCAGGCCATCCTGGCACAGGATCTGCCACAACCCCTCTCTGCCAGCCAGACGCACATTCTTTATCAGCATGTTTTTCTTCCTTTTTCTGACACCGATTACCTTTTCCAATCCACAACTTAGCTTGGATCAATTTAATAGAAAAGCGTTCATATTGAATACATATGAGACTGCTACTATTGATAAACAGCAACAATAAAAGGGAGTTAATTGGGATGAAAGCAGGATTGACCGAGATCGGCAGCGCTGGTCTGTTTCACGAATATCTGCAGACACTGGGTATCAACAAGCCGCCGTTGACCTCGATCGACAAGCAGTGGGAATACAAGCGCAACGAACGACTGGTCGCGGCTATCCAGATAGAATCCTCGGGACAGGCCCGCTTCTATCTCGATGCCAGACAGATTTCGGTAAACTGAGAAAGACGAATACAAAAAAGCCTCCCGATTGGGAGGCTTTAATATTTACTGGTGCTGATACCCAGAGTCGAACTGGGGACCTCATCCTTACCAAGGATGCGCTCTACCAACTGAGCCATATCAGCACACTAACCGGTAAAGACCGCACTGCGTGCGTTATCTAAATCTTCTGTCCAACACAACCTGACGTTGTGTCGCGACCAACCACATCGCTGTAGTTGCTTAATTGAAGCCTGGCAGTGTCCTACTCTCGCATGGCGAATGCCACACTACCATCGGCGCTACCGCGTTTCACTTCTGAGTTCGGCATGGGATCAGGTGGTTCCACGGCGCTATGGCCGCCAGGCAAATAACTTCAATCTCGGAAAGCTGACGTGAGTAACGACTGATTGGCTATTGCCTGGTCGTTATCACTGAATTAGGTAAGTAGTCTCGCACTTGCTACAAGTCTCAGAACACTTCTTGGGTGTTGTATGGTTAAGCCTCACGGGTAATTAGTATGGGTTAGCTCAACACGTCGCCGCGCTTACACACCCCACCTATCAACGTTGTGGTCTCCAACGGCCCTTTAGGACCCTCAAGGGGTCAGGGATGACTCATCTCAGGGCTCGCTTCCCGCTTAGATGCTTTCAGCGGTTATCGATTCCGAACTTAGCTACCGGGCAGTGCCACTGGCGTGACAACCCGAACACCAGAGGTTCGTTCACTCCGGTCCTCTCGTACTAGGAGCAACTCCCTTCAATCATCCAACGCCCACGGCAGATAGGGACCGAACTGTCTCACGACGTTCTGAACCCAGCTCGCGTACCACTTTAAATGGCGAACAGCCATACCCTTGGGACCGACTTCAGCCCCAGGATGTGATGAGCCGACATCGAGGTGCCAAACACCGCCGTCGATATGAACTCTTGGGCGGTATCAGCCTGTTATCCCCGGAGTACCTTTTATCCGTTGAGCGATGGCCCTTCCATTCAGAACCACCGGATCACTATGACCTACTTTCGTACCTGCTCGACCTGTCCGTCTCGCAGTTAAGCTGGCTTATGCCATTGCACTAACCTCCTGATGTCCGACCAGGATTAGCCAACCTTCGTGCTCCTCCGTTACTCTTTGGGAGGAGACCGCCCCAGTCAAACTACCCACCAGGCACTGTCCGCGATCCCGATTCAGGGACCTGCGTTAGAACATCAAACATACAAGGGTGGTATTTCAAGGACGGCTCCAGCGCAACTGGCGTCACGCCTTCAAAGCCTCCCACCTATCCTACACATGTAGGTTCAATGTTCAGTGCCAAGCTGTAGTAAAGGTTCACGGGGTCTTTCCGTCTAGCCGCGGGTACACCGCATCTTCACGGCGAATTCGATTTCACTGAGTCTCGGGTGGAGACAGCATGGCCATGGTTACACCATTCGTGCAGGTCGGAACTTACCCGACAAGGAATTTCGCTACCTTAGGACCGTTATAGTTACGGCCGCCGTTTACCGGGGCTTCGATCAAGAGCTTCGCTTGCGCTAACCCCATCAATTAACCTTCCGGCACCGGGCAGGTGTCACACCCTATACGTCCACTTTCGTGTTTGCAGAGTGCTGTGTTTTTGATAAACAGTCCCAGCCATCTGGTCACTGCGACTCCCAACTGCTCCATCCGCAAGGGACTTCACTGTCAAGAGCGAACCTTCTCCCGAAGTTACGGTTCTATTTTGCCTAGTTCCTTCACCCGAGTTCTCTCAAGCGCCTTGGTATTCTCTACCCGACCACCTGTGTCGGTTTGGGGTACGATGACTTGTAATCTGAAGCTTAGAGGCTTTTCCTGGAAGCAGGGCATCAATGGCTTCACCACCGTAGTGGCTTCGTCTCGTGTCTCAGTGTTGTGTCTCCGGATTTGCCTAGAAACACCACCTACGCACTTTCACCAGGACAACCGTCGCCTGGCCCACCTAGCCTTCTCCGTCCCCCCATCGCAATTACAAGTCGTGCAGGAATATTAACCTGCTTCCCATCGATTACGCCTTTCGGCCTCACCTTAGGGGTCGACTCACCCTGCCCCGATTAACGTTGGACAGGAACCCTTGGTCTTCCGGCGAGGAGGCTTTTCACCCCCTTTATCGTTACTTACGTCAGCATTCGCACTTCTGATATCTCCAGCATACCTCTCGATACACCTTCGCAGACTTACAGAACGCTCCCCTACCACTCACACATAAGTGTGAATCCGCGGCTTCGGTGCCTGGTTTGAGCCCCGTTACATCTTCCGCGCAGGCCGACTCGACTAGTGAGCTATTACGCTTTCTTTAAATGATGGCTGCTTCTAAGCCAACATCCTAGCTGTCTGAGCCTTCCCACATCGTTTCCCACTTAACCAGAACTTTGGGACCTTAGCCGGCGGTCTGGGTTGTTTCCCTCTTCACGACGGACGTTAGCACCCGCCGTGTGTCTCCCGGATATTACTTACTGGTATTCGGAGTTTGCATGGAGTTGGTAAGTCGGGATGACCCCCTAGTCCAAACAGTGCTCTACCCCCAGTAGTATTCGTCCGAGGCGCTACCTAAATAGCTTTCGGGGAGAACCAGCTATCTCCGAGTTTGATTGGCCTTTCACCCCCAGCCACAGGTCATCCCCTAACTTTGCAACGTTAGTGGGTTCGGTCCTCCAGTTGATGTTACTCAACCTTCAACCTGCCCATGGCTAGATCACCCGGTTTCGGGTCTACACCTTGCAACTAGACGCCCAGTTAAGACTCGGTTTCCCTACGGCTCCCCTATACGGTTAACCTCGCTACAAAATGTAAGTCGCTGACCCATTATACAAAAGGTACGCAGTCACCCCGAAGGGCTCCCACTGCTTGTACGTACACGGTTTCAGGTTCTATTTCACTCCCCTCACAGGGGTTCTTTTCGCCTTTCCCTCACGGTACTGGTTCACTATCGGTCAGTCAGGAGTATTTAGCCTTGGAGGATGGTCCCCCCATATTCAGACAGGATGTCACGTGTCCCGCCCTACTCGATTTCAC
>NZ_CP064746.1:4695000-4751295 GCF_028751155.1 Aeromonas bestiarum
CGAAGGAGGTGGTGACAATAAAGAAGATCAGCATGATGAACACGATATCCAGCATGGGGGTCATGTCGATCTGCACTTCGTCACGCTGGCGTTTGGATTGCCGTCTCATTGCATTACCTTCTCTTCTCGCAGGCCGTCCCGGGTCTTGGCCAGCGCACGCCTGGCCTGGCTCTCGAGCCGGCTGAGTAACAAGACGCCGGAGAGGGCCACCACCATGCCTGCCATGGTGGGTATGGTGGCGCGGGAGATACCGCCAGCCATGCTCTCCGGGTTAAAGCGGTTGGCCGCGGCCAACGCATCGAATACGCCTATCATGCCGGTCACTGTGCCCAGCAACCCCAGCATGGGGCAGAGCACCACCAGGGTGCGGATGAAGATGAGATGACGGTTGAGCTCAAGCTCGGCCTGGGCCAGCCAGCGGCTGCGAATGGCCCTGGCATGCCAGCTGTGGCGCTCGCTGCGCCCCTGCCAGCGACTCAGCAGCTGTTGCTGCAAGGGGCCAAAGCCCAGATTGAGGTAGAGCAGCCGCTCGATCATCAAAATCCACATCAGCACCAGCAGGGCCAGAATGACCCAGAGCACGGGGCCGCCACGGCCCATGAAACTCTGCAACTGTTGCCAGATGTCGAGCATCATGCCGCTCGCTCCATCCCGCCGTTATTGCTCTCGGCGCGCTCGGCCAGGATGCCGGCGACTTGCTGCTCCAGCACATTGGAGAGCTCGGTGAAGCGGGACTGCAGCAGGCTGTGAGCCAGGATCAGCGGAATGGCCGCCACCAGACCCTGTACCGTGGTGATCAGCGCCATCGAGATGCCGCCGGCCATGATCTTGGGATCACCGGTACCGAACTGGGTGATGGCCTGGAAGGTGCCGATCATGCCGGTCACGGTGCCGAGCAGACCCAGCATGGGGGCTATGGCCGCGATCACCTTGACCATGCCGATGCCACGCTCCATGCGGGGCGTCTCCTGCAGGATCGCCTCGTCCAGCCTCAGTTCGAGGGTCTCCATGCTCAGCTCGGGATGCTGCTCCGCCACCGTCAGCACCCGGCCGAGGGCATTGTCGGCGTGATATTCGCCGCTCTTGAGCTGACGACGCACCCGGCCCAGTTCACGGGAAAGGCTCCACAGCCGCGCGGCGGCAATGCCCAGACCTATGGCGGCCAGTAGCACTATGATGGCGCCAACCTGACCACCCTGCTGGACTTGCTGCCAGAAGGTGGGGGCCTGCGCCAGCATCTCCAGCAGGGTACCGTGGGAGGGATCCAGCGGCAGCGCTTCCCCCTCCTGACCCTGATAGGCCGCAACGTCGGAGAGCACGCTGCCGGGCAGACCCAGCACAGGGCTCAAGCCTTCGGCAGTGGGTTGCAGGAAGCCTTCACCACCCAGCAGGGCAAAGCTGCCGACCCGGGTCAGCGCCTGCTCGCTGGCAGCCCCCTGGGCATCGAGCACCTTGCCGTCGAACCGGGCAATCCGGCCAGACTCGCGGATCTCTTGCAGCAGAGTCGCGGGCAACAGGGCGAGAGCGGCGCGATCCGGCACCTGCTTCTCCTGCGCCATAGCCTTGAGCGGGGCGAGGCGCTCGGGATACTGGCCCTCGACCGCGGACTCGGCCAGCAGCTTGACCGCGTCGCTTGCCCCCTGACGGGTGACCGCGAAGATCTCGTTCATGTCGCCGGAGGCTTGCTCCCACTGGGCGTTGAGCTCCACCAGCTGCTTCTCGTTGCCGGCAAACTCGGCCGCCAACTGCTTGCTGAGGCTCTGGGCCGCGGCCAGTTTGGCACGAGCACCGTTCAGCGCCTTGGAGACGGAGGCCAGATCCTGCTGCGCCTGCTGTTCACGGGCTTGCTCCTGCTGCTGCCAGGCTTCATCGGCAACGGCGGCAGTGGTGCCCAGAGAGAGGGCAATGGCGAGGGGGAACCACTTCATGGTGACGCTCATGACTGGGCCTCCTGACCACGGCTGACGGAAAGGGGGACATTCAACAACTGGGGGACCTTCTTGTCGGCAGCCATCTCCAGCGCCTCGGCGATGGGAGAGAGCCACTGGCTGTCGAGGGCCTGCCACTGCTTGCTCTGCGCAGACCAGCGCCACGCCTGGGAGCGATCGGCGGTCATCGCCAGCAGGGAGACCCGGCCCACTGCCAGCACATCGACCCGGCGCGGTGCGCCGTCCAGCGCCAGCTCGGCGGAATAGCTATCCAGCCGGCTGCCGTATTCGGCTTCGATCTGATAGGCCTGCAGCAGCTGACGGAATTTCTCCGCCTCGCTCACGTCCGCTCGGGCCAGGGTCGCTTTCAACTGTTCAACCCGCGCCAGCCGATCTTCCCTGCGCAGCGGGATGTCATTTTGTACCAGTTGCTCCAGGTCGGCCTGCATCTGCAGCATCAGCGGGATCAGGCCCTGCCGGGTCTCCTGTACCGCTTCCAGCTGTTGGCTCAGCTTGCCCAGCTCATTTTTCTGATCGGCCACCAGAGACTGCATGTAGCGGTTGTAGGCTTCCAGATCGCGCAGTTGCAGCTGGGCATTTTGCAGCTCCAGTCGTGCGGCTACGGCGGCATCGGCGGCTTTTTCCACCCGCTGCTGGGAGGCTTTCCCGGCAGCTATGCTGTTCTTGAGGGCGGGAGCAACCAGCTCATCCCCGATGGCAGCAAAGTGGACTGACAATGGCAACAAGGCCAAACCCCAAAACTTATTCATGATATAAATCTTAACAATGATAACTATTCTCATTGTCTCAAAGAGTGGGGTCAGTGGCAATCAGATGATTTTCTTGGCCTTCGGCCGAAAAAACAGGATAATTTTTAAGCAAGCACGGGAGTCACTGGCGTTGGTAGTCACAACACCAAATTAATAAATAAAAAATATCTTTTCGATCAATGTGATAGAGATCGAAAAAGGAGATGTACATGTTTAACGATGCGATCTGGGAACACATCGATCGGTTCACCAAGGCCAAGAAGACCAGCGATATCCAGCAGCAACTGGAGCGCTTCAGTCATCAGATGGGCTTTGATTACTTCCGTCTGCTGATTATTTTCCCCATCAGCATGCAGAAATCCCACGTGGCGTTGTTCAACAACTGCCCCACCAGCTGGTTCGATGCCTACACGGAGCGGCACTACCTGACCCAGGATCCTGTGGTCTTTCTGGGCCTGAAGCAGACCCAGCCCATCTTCTGGAACAAGCTCGACTGCGACTCTCCCTGGCTGCCCAGCGCCAGCCGGGAGGTGATGAATCTGGCCGCCGACTTCGGGGTGAGGAACGGTGTCTCCTTCCCGCTGCACACCCCGCAGGGGGAACACGGCATCCTCTCCTTCATCAGCAAGGAGAAATCCAACTCTGATCTGATGTTTGAAAACGTTCCCCTGCTGTCGTTCTGCGCCAGCTACATCTTCAACTCGGCGCTGCAGCTGATAAAGAGCAGACCGGATCTGATGAAGTACCTGACCGAGCTGTCGGACCGGGAGAAGGAGTGTCTGTTCTGGGCCAGCGAGGGCAAGACCTCCTGGGAGATAGCCACCATACTCGGCATCAGCGAGCGGACCGTTAACTTCCACCTCAATCAGGTCACCAACAAGACCGACTCGAAGAACCGCAACCAGGCGATCGCCAAGAGCATCTCCAGCGGCATCATAGTGCCCTCGCTGGACGACGTGACCATCACCAACCTGCGGCTGTCATAGCGCCCCTACCAGACAAACAAAAAGAGCCGCAATGCGGCTCTTTTTTCATTTCTGACAACGGCTTATTCCACGGTCACGGATTTCGCCAGGTTGCGCGGCTGATCCACGTCCGTGCCCTTGATGAGGGCGACGTGGTAGGAGAGCAGCTGCAACGGCACAGTGTAGACGATGGGGGCTATCATCTCTTCCACATGGTTCAGGCTCATCACCCGCATGGTCTCGTCGCTCTTGAAGCCGGCATCCGCATCGGCGAACACATAGAGGATACCGCCACGGGCACGCACCTCTTCCACGTTGGACTTGAGCTTCTCCAGCAGATCGTTGTTCGGCGCCACCACTATGATGGGCATCTCGGCATCGATCAGCGCCAGCGGGCCGTGCTTCAGCTCACCGGCGGCATAGGCCTCGGCGTGGATGTAGGAGATCTCCTTGAGCTTGAGCGCCCCCTCCATGGCGATGGGGTACTGGCTGCCACGGCCGAGGAACAGGCTGTGGTGCTTGTCGGCGAACTCTTCGGCCAGGGCTTCTATGTCCTTGGCCAGCGCCAGGCTCTCCTTGATGCGCAGCGGCAGGGCTTGCAGCGCCTTGACCAGCTCGGCCTCGGCGGCGGCGCTCAGGTTGCCACGGCAGTGACCGACAGAGGCCACCAGCATCAGCAGGCCGGCCAGCTGGGTGGTGAACGCCTTGGTGGAGGCCACCCCGATTTCTGCCCCCGCGCGGGTCATAAAGGCCAGATCCGATTCGCGCACCAGGGAGGAGCCGGGTACGTTGCAGATGGCCAGCGAACTCATGTAGCCGGACTGCTTGGCCAGCCGCAGGGCGGCCAGGGTATCGGCGGTTTCGCCGCTCTGGGACAGGGTCACCAGCAGGCTGTTGGGGCGCACGACCGACTTGCGATAGCGGAACTCGGAGGCGATCTCCACGTCGCAGGAGACGCCGGCTATCTCTTCGAACCAGTAGCGAGCCACCATGCCCGAGTTGTAGGAGGTGCCGCAGGCGACGATCTGGACGTGCTCGACCTTGTCGAAGATGGCGCGGGCGCCGTTGCCGAACGACTCGACCACAACGTGATCCGTGCCCAGACGGCCTTCCAGGGTGTTGGTGATGGCCTTGGGCTGCTCGTAGATCTCTTTGAGCATGTAGTGACGGTATTCGCCCTTGTCACCGGCATCGTGGGAGAGCTCGGATTCCAGCTCTTCGCGCACCACGGCGTCGCCATGGGTATCGAAGATGTGCACGTCGCGGCGGGTCACCTCGGCCACGTCACCCTCTTCCAGGAAGATGAAGCGACGGGTCACCGGCAGCAGCGCCATCTGGTCGGAGGCAATGAAGTTCTCGCCTATGCCGCGGCCGATCACCAGCGGGGAACCTGAGCGGGCCACGACTACACGGCTGTCGTCACGGCTGTCCATCACCACGGTACCGTAGGCGCCGCGCAGCTGCTTCACCGCCACCTGCATGGCTACCAGCAGACTGGGGGCGGATTTCAGCTCGTGGTGCACCAGGTGAGCGATCACCTCTGTGTCTGTGTCTGAACTGAACACATAGCCCAGCCCTTGCAGCTCGGCCCGCAGCTCTTCATGGTTCTCTATGATGCCGTTGTGCACCACCACTATGTGCTCGGAGACGTGGGGGTGGGCATTGCGCTCGGACGGCTCGCCATGGGTAGCCCAGCGGGTATGGGCGATACCGGTTCCACCGTGGACGGACTGCTCCTCCAGCGCCTTGGCCAGCTCGGCCACCTTGCCCAGACGGCGAACCCGCTGCAGCGGCTGGCTGGCGCTGAACACGGCCACACCGGCGGAGTCATAGCCACGGTATTCCAGACGGCGCAGGCCTTCTACCAGGATTTCAGCCACATCACGTTGGGCGACGGCCCCGACGATGCCACACATACACTTCTCCTCGATTGAATTCAGAAATAGGTTTGGATAACGGGATATTTGATTGGCGATATCAGCCGGCCACGGGGGCGCAGATCAGCGTGATCCCCCGGGCTTGAATCTGTTCTCTGGCCGAGCTGGCCAGCCCTTCGTCGGTCACCAGGGTCTGGATGTTCGCCCAGGGCAGCTCGAGGTTGGGGATCTTGCGGCCTATCTTCTCCGACTCGACCATGACTATGACCTCCCGCGACACCTCGGCCATGACCCGGGACAGGCCCACCAGCTCGTTGAAGGTGGTGGTGCCCCGCTCAGGGTCTATGCCATCGGCGCCGATGAACAGCTGGTCGAAGTCATAGGAGCGCAGCACCTGCTCCGCCACCTGACCCTGGAAGGATTCGGAGTGGGGATCCCAGGTGCCGCCGGTCATCAGCAGGGTGGGTTCGTTCTCCAGCTCGCGCAGGGCGCCAGCCACGTTGAGGGAGTTGGTCATGACGATGAGACCGCGCTTGTTGCCCAGCATGGGGATCATGGCGCTGGTGGTGCTGCCGCTGTCGATGATGACGCGATTGTGATCGCGGATCCGTTCGGCGGCGGCACGGGCTATGGCCAGCTTTCGTTTCGAAACTTGCTCGGGATTGCTGTCCACCACCATCTCGCTGGGCAGGGGCACGGCACCACCGTAACGACGCAACAGCAGGCCACCGGTTTCCAGCACGGCCAGATCTTTGCGGATGGTCACTTCGGAGGTGGAGAAGTGCTTGGCCAGGGTATCGACGCTCACTTCCCCCTGCTCCTGCACCAGGCTCACTATGGTGTGACGGCGCTGCTGGGTATTACGTTTGGTCATCTTTAAGTTTCGATTCGAAAGAATGTCGAAATGTTAGCGCCTTTTTTGGAAAAATAAAACAGCAAATAGGATCCGATTTGGTTCGATGCCAGAATGGGACAACGGATTTACGACGAGGACGCCATGCAAAAACGAGTCATCTGGCTGGTGGAAGATGAGGCCAGCATAGCCGACACCCTGATCTATGCGCTGCAAACCGACGGCTTCGAGGTGGAGTGGTTTCCCCTCGGCCAGCCGCTGCTGGCGCGACTGGAACAGACGCGACCGGATTTTCTGATCCTGGATGTGGGGCTGCCGGACATCAGCGGCTTCGAGCTGTGCAAGCAGGTGCGGGCCTGCTGCGACACTCCGCTGATGTTTCTCACCGCCCGCAGCGAGGAGATAGACAGGCTGATCGGGCTGGAAATAGGGGCCGACGACTATGTGGCCAAGCCCTTCTCGCCGCGGGAGGTGTGCGCCAGGGTGCGGGTCATTCTGCGCCGCAGCCAGCCAGCCACGCCCCCACCGAGCCAATTGCTGGCCCTGGATGAGGAGCGGGCCCGCATCAGCTTCCACGGTCAGCCACTGGCACTCACCCGTTACGAATACCTGCTGCTCAAGACCCTGATGCAGGCGCCGGGCCGGGTCTACTCCCGCCAGCAGCTGATGGATCTGGTGTGGAGCGGGGCGGAGGAGAGCCTGGATCGCACCGTCGACACCCACATCAAGACCATCCGCGCCAAGCTGCGGGAGCGCGACCCGGACGCCAACCTGATCCTGACCCATCGTGGGCTGGGCTACAGCCTGGAGCTGGCATGAACATGCTGCTGCCGTGCAGCGGCCGGGAGCCGACATGAGAATTGGACTGCAACTGCTGTGCGGACTGGTGCTGATCTTCGCACTGGCCGCCTGGTTCGTGCTGGAGATCTTCGTCGAGGAGATAAAACCCGGGGTGCGCAGCGCCACCGAAGATACCCTGGTCGACATGGCCCAGATGCTGGCGCCGCTGGCACTGGACGATCTGCAGGAAGGCAAGATGGCGGATGGCAGGCTGGCCAGCGCCTTCGCCCGCCTCAACCAGAGTCCCATCAACGCCCTGATCGATGGCCACCTCAAGCAGCAGGCGGAGTACCGCATCTATGTGGTCGACCGCTGGGGCAAGGTGGTCTACGACTCGGACGGGGTGGATCTGGGCAAGGACTACTCGCGCTGGAACGATGTCTATCGCACCCTGCGCGGCGAATACGGGGCCCGCAGCACCCGCAGCGACCCCGACGATCCCGCCAGTTCAGTGATGCACGTGGCCGCGCCGTTGCGGGAGGGGGACGACATCCTGGGATCCCTCACGGTCGCCAAGCCCAACCGCACTTTGCTGCCCATGATAGAGCGCAGCGAACACCAGCTGTTGCAGGGGGCGGCCCTGCTGCTGTTCATCTCGCTGCTGATCGGCGCCCTGCTGGTGTGGTGGCTCAACCGCGCCATCGGCAAGCTGGTGCACTACGCCGATGCGGTCAGCCACAACCAGCCGGCCAGCCTGCCGCGCCTCTACAGCCCCGAGCTGGATCGGCTCGGCCGATCTCTGGAGACCATGCGTCGCCAGCTGGACGGCAAGGCCTATATCGAAGCCTATGTGCACAGCCTGACCCACGAGCTGAAGAGCCCGCTGGCCGCCATTCGCGGGGCAGGGGAGCTGCTGGCGGAAGCGCCGCCGCTGGACGTCGCAAAGCGCTTTATCGGCAATATCAATCTGGAGACGGCCCGCATGCAGCAGCTGATAGAACGCATGCTGCAACTGGCCAAACTGGAGTCGGGGCAGGGGCTGGACAGACAGGCCATAGCCCCCGCCACACTGGGCAGGCGGGCGCTCGATGCCCGCCAGATCCTGGCCCAGCGCCGCCAGGTAACGCTGGTGGCCGAACTCGGCGAGGCCCAGAAACAGAAGTGGGACTCGCTGCTGGTGGAGCAGGCCCTCGGCAACCTGCTGGACAACGCCCTCGACTTCTCGCCCGCCGGCAGCACGGTCAGATTGACCGGCGAGATGAGCGCAGACGGTTACTGTTTCCGGGTGCGGGATCAGGGGCCCGGCATTCCGGACTATGCCCTGCCACGCATCTTCGAGCGTTTCTACTCCCTGCCCAGGCCCGACAAGGGCAAGAGCAGCGGCCTGGGGCTCAGCTTTGCCACCGAGGTGGCCCGCCAGCACGGCGGCCACCTGAGCCTCGGCAATCAGCCCGATGGCGGAGTGCTGGCCGAGCTCTGGCTGCCCACCGGCTGACACTTCACACTGGCCACATAAAGCGGCGTTATGCTGCCGCCTCCCGGCCCTCAGCCCCATTTGTCCAAGGAGACCCCATGTCCCGCATTCTGTTACCCGGCCTGCTCGCCGCAGGCCTGCTATTCTCGCTGCCGGCCAGCGCCGCCTCCGGCTGCATGCTGTTTGCCGATGGTAGCGGCAAGCCCATCAGCAGCCAGGGGGATTGCTCAAGCCAGCTGCCTCCCGCCTCCACCTTCAAGATCCCGCTGGCACTGATGGGGTATGACAGCGGTTTCCTGGTGGATGAAAAGCTGCCGGCCCTGCCATTCAAACCCGGCGACGATGACTGGCTGCCCGCCTGGCGCGAGACCACAACCCCGAGCCGCTGGCTCACCTACTCTGTGGTCTGGTACTCCCAGCGCCTCACCGAGTGGCTGGGGATGGAGCGCTTCCAGCAGTACGTCGATCGCTTCGACTACGGCAACCGGGATCTCTCTGGCAACCCCGGCAAGCACGACGGTCTGACCCAGGCCTGGCTCAGCTCCAGCCTCGCCATCAGCCCGCAGGAGCAGGCCCGCTTCCTCGGCAAGCTGGTGAGCGGCAAGCTGCCTGTCTCCGCCCAGACCCTGCAGCACACGGCCAATATCCTGCGTCAGCCCGACATCGACGGCTGGCAGATCCACGGCAAGACCGGCATGGGCTACCCCAAGCTGCTGGATGGCAGCCTCAACCGGGATCAGCAGATCGGCTGGTTCGTCGGCTGGGCCAGCAAGCCGGGCAAGCAGCTCATCTTCGTCCACACTGTCGTGCAAAAGCCCGGCAAGCAATTCGCCTCGATCAAGGCGAAGGAAGAGGTGTTTGCCGCCCTGCCCGAACAGCTGAAGAAGCTGTGATGCCAAGACCGGCGCAAGGCGCCGGTTTTTTTATCGCCCTTCACCCCCACTTCACACGGCCCCATCGCCTCTTCACCCGAGCCAGACACACTTGTTCCCGTCAACAAGGAGACGTGTCATGGTCAAACAGATATTCAGCCACAAAATCTTTCTGCTGCTGTTGCTCAGCCTGCTGCTGATGGTGCCGGTGCAATCCATCATGGAGCTGAACCGGGAGCGTCAGGCCTATCGCAGTCAGGCCATTCACAGCATCATGGCCAGCAGCAGCGGTCCGCAGCGGCTGCTGGGGCCCGTCGTGGTGCAGCCTTACACCCGCACAGTCACTGTGGAGCAGGATGGCAAGCGCTTCGAGCGCAAGCTGCAGCTCTACCGCTACCTGCTGCCGGAGCAGCTGGATGTGCGGGCCAGCATGGAGGTCACCCCCCGCAAGCTCGGCATCTATCAGGCTCAGGTCTATCACACCCGGCTCTCCCTCTCGGGGCGCCTGCCCACCGGGCTGAACGGCAAGGCCCTGATAAGCGGCGAACCAGACCTGACCGTCGATGGCGCCGATCCGGCGCTGGTGGCGGGTACTCCCTATCTGAGCCTGGTGCTGTCCGATGCCCGCGGCATCAACAGCGTGCCGGAACTGCAGCTGGGTGAGCAGCGCATCCCGTTCACCCCCGGCGCCCTGCTGGGTGACGGTCTGGCCGGCATCCATGCGCCGCTCAATGCCCTGCCGGGTGAGGGAGACGCCTTTCATATCGAGCTGGATCTGCAGGGAATGAATGAGCTGGAAGTGGTGCCCCTCGGCCAGGACAGCAAGCTGCAGCTGAGCGGCAACTGGCCTCATCCCAACTTCATCGGTGACTTTCTGCCGGGCAGCCGCACCCTCACAGCCCGGGGATTCGACGCCAGCTGGCAGAGCAGCTGGTTCGCCACCGACATGGAGACCCGTTTCAACCGCATGATGAAGGGCGCCGGCGGCGATCTGCCCGCCTTCAGCGTCAGCCTGGTACAACCGGTGGATCACTACCAGCTGAACGAGCGGGCGGCCAAGTATGCCCTGCTGTTCATCGGCCTCACCTTCCTCAGCTTCTTCATGTTCGAACTGCTCAGGGGATTGCGGGTACACCCGATCCAGTACGCCCTGGTGGGCATGGGGCTGGCCATCTTCTATCTGGTGCTGCTGGCGCTGACCGAGCACCTCGGCTTTGGCTGGGCCTACCTGATTGCCAGCCTGGCCAGCGTTGCCCTCAACGGTTTCTATCTCAGCCATGTGCTGGGCGGCCCCAGACAGGGGCTCGGCTTCGCGGCCCTGCTCGGGCTGGTCTACGCCATCCTGTTCGGCCTGCTGCAAGCACAGGAGACAGCCCTGCTGCTCGGCGCCCTGCTGCTGTTCGCCATACTGGCGCTGATCATGGTGCTGACCCGCAAGCTGGACTGGTATCGGGTGATGGGTAGTGTCCCGACGCTCCCCGCCACCGAGCAGGAGAGCTAAAAACAAAACCGGCGCCATCAGGCGCCGGTTTGCATTTCATTGATCGGGCATCACTTCTTCTTGACCGGACGAGCCCAATTGCGGATGTGGCGCTGGGGCACCCGGGTAATCACGAGTTCATGCTCACCCACATCCTTGGTAATAGTAGAGCCCGCACCCAGGGTTGCTCCCTTGCCGATGCGAACTGGCGCTACTAATTGAGTATCGGAACCGACGAACACATCGTCCTCGATGATGGTCTGGAACTTGTTGACCCCGTCGTAGTTGCAAGTGATGGTACCGGCCCCTATGTTCACCTTGGCACCGATCTCTGCATCCCCCAGATAGGTGAGATGACCACACTTGGAACCAACCCCGAGACGGGATTTCTTCATCTCGACGAAGTTGCCAACGTGCGCATCCTGCTCCAGAACGGAGCCGGGACGCAAGCGGGCAAATGGACCGACCGAACACTGATCCGCGACCTGGGCGCCCTCGATGACGGAGTAGGGCTTCACCTCGGTGTGGTCACCGATCACGCAATCCTTCAGCACGCAGCCGGCGCCGATGCGCACGTGGTTGCCGAGCGTTACCTTGCCCTCAATGATGACATTTACATCAATAACCACTTCCTCGCCAATTTCCAAAACTCCCCGTAAATCAAAGCGTGCGGGGTCGATCATGGTGACGCCGGCGATCATCAGCTGCTCGGCCTGCATTTGCTGATAACTGCGCTCCAACTGAGCCAGTTGAACCCGATTATTGGCCCCTTCCACTTCCATGGCGTGGTCCGGATGCACGGCGGCGATGGGGCAATTATCCCCGTGCGCCATGGCAATCACATCCGTCAGATAGAACTCGCCCTGGGCATTCTTGTTGTCCAGACGTGACAGCCATTGACGCAACTGGCCACCGTTGGCCACCAGCACGCCTGTGTTGACCTCGCGAATGGCGAGCTGCTCGGCGTTGGCATCCTTCTGCTCGACGATGCCGACCACCTGGCCGTTGGCGCGCACTATGCGGCCATAACCGGTCGGGTTGTCCAGCACCACTGTCAGCAGCGCCATGCCGTCGTCGGCCTTGGCCGCCAGCAGCCGCTGCAGGGTTTCCGGCTGGATCAGCGGGGTGTCGCCGTACAACACCAGCACGTCATCCTCATCTTTCCAGAACGGGATGGCCTGGGCGACGGCATGACCGGTACCCAGTTGCTGCGCCTGCAGTACCCAGTTCAGATCGGCGGCCTGGATCCGCTCCTTCAGCAGCTCGGCACCGTGGCCATAGACCAGATGCAGTTGCTCGGCACCGACCTTGCGGGCGGTGTCGATCACATGGGAAACCATGGGTTTATTGGCTACCGGGTGCAGTACTTTGGGCAGGGCTGAGCGCATGCGGGTGCCTTTACCCGCCGCCAGGATCACGACATTGAGGGACATAACTCGACCTTTGGAACATGAATAAATACTCGGCGGAGTCTATCCAACGAGTAAAAAAAAAGCGACCCGAAGGTCGCTTTTTGCATCACCGAACTTAACGGTAATTCTTTTTGACGATATCGATAACCCGCAGTTGGGCCATCGCCTTGGCCAGCTCGGTAGCGGCCTGGGCATAGTCGATATCACCATGGGAGCTGTGGATCCGCTCTTCGGCCGCACGTTTGGCTTCCTGGGCTTTCGCCTCATCCAAATCGTTGGCACGAATCGCGGTATCCGCCAGCACGGTCACGGCTTCGGGTTGCACTTCCAGCATGCCGCCGGAAATATACAGCACCTCTTCGCTACCATTTTGCTTGATCAAGCGGACCAGGCCCGGCTTGATGGCAGTCAGCAACGGAGCATGACCGTGACGGAGACCCAGCTCACCTTCGGAGCCTGATACCTGAGCAGATTGCACCCGACCGGAAAAAAGTTTCCCTTCGGCGCTCACCACATCCAGGTGAAAGGAGATCATCTCAGCCATGGGCCCTCCTATCGAGGCTTACAGTTTCTTGGATTTCTCGACGACTTCGTCGATGCTGCCAACCATGTAAAACGCCTGCTCAGGCAGATCGTCGTACTCGCCTTTCAGGATGCCCTGGAAACCACGGATGGTCTCTTTCAGCGGCACGTATTTGCCCGGAGAACCGGTAAACACTTCTGCCACGAAGAACGGCTGGGACAGGAAACGCTCGATCTTACGGGCACGGGCTACGGTCAGTTTGTCTTCTTCTGACAGTTCATCCATACCCAGGATGGCGATGATGTCCTTCAGCTCTTTGTAGCGCTGCAGTACTGTCTGAACGCCACGAGCGGTCTCGTAGTGCTCCTTGCCTACCACCAGCGGATCCAGCTGACGAGAGGTGGAGTCCAGCGGGTCAACGGCCGGGTAGATACCCAGAGCCGCGATCTGACGGGACAGAACGACGGTGGCGTCCAGGTGGGCGAAGGTGGTCGCCGGAGACGGGTCGGTCAAGTCATCCGCAGGCACGTAAACGGCCTGGACTGAGGTGATGGAACCGGTCCGGGTGGAGGTGATGCGTTCTTGCAGAACACCCATCTCCTCGGCCAGGGTCGGCTGGTAACCTACTGCGGACGGCATACGGCCCAGCAGTGCGGATACCTCGGTGCCCGCGAGCGTGTAACGGTAGATGTTGTCCACGAAGAACAGCACGTCACGACCTTCGTCACGGAACTTCTCGGCCATGGTCAGGCCGGTCAGCGCCACGCGCAGACGGTTTCCGGGCGGCTCGTTCATCTGACCGTAAACCAGAGATACTTTGTCCAGTACGTTGGACTCCATCATCTCGTGGTAGAAGTCGTTACCCTCACGGGTACGCTCACCTACACCGGCGAACACGGAATAACCGCTGTGCTCGATGGCGATGTTACGGATCAGCTCCATCATGTTGACGGTCTTGCCTACACCGGCACCACCGAACAGACCGACTTTACCACCCTTGGCGAACGGGCATACCAGGTCGATAACCTTGATGCCGGTCTCCAGCAGGTCGTTGCTGTTGGACTGATCTTCGTAGCTGGGAGCCGCGCGGTGGATGGACCAACGCTCTTCTTCACCGATCGGACCTTTTTCGTCGATCGGATCGCCCAGTACGTTCATGATCCGACCCAGAGTCGATACACCGACCGGCACCTGGATGGATTTACCGCTATTCATTACTTCCAACCCACGACGCAGACCGTCGGAGGAGCCCATGGTGATGCAACGAACGACGCCGCCGCCGATCTGTTGCTGCACTTCCAGCACCAGACCCAGGCCTTGACCTTCGCTGACGACCTTCAGTGCATCGTACACCTGGGGCACGGCATTCTGCGGGAACTCGATGTCCACCACAGCGCCGATGATTTGGACGATGAAACCGTTACTCATGTCAAATCCTCTAAACCTTTGATAACCCTTGCCTTACACCGCAGCAGCACCGGATACGATCTCTGTCAGCTCCTGGGTAATACTGGCCTGACGGGCCTTGTTGTATACCAGTTGCAGATCGTTAATCAGGTTACCGGCGTTGTCAGTCGCGGCTTGCATGGCAACCATTCGGGCTGCCTGTTCACTTGCCAAGTTTTCTACCACCCCCTGGTACACCTGGGATTCGACGTAGCGAATCAACAGGGTATCCAGCAGCTGCTTGGGATCCGGCTCATAGAGGTAATCCCAGTGTTGCTTCTTGGCGAGCTTGCTGTCTTCAGTTACGGGCAAAGGCAGCAGTTGATCGACTCGTGGTTGCTGCACCATGGTGTTGACGAACTTGTTGTACACCAGGTACAGCTTGTCAATCTCACCGTTGTCGTAAGCCTTCAGCATGACCTTGACTGAACCAATCAGGTCATTGACGCTCGGGTTGTCACCCAGTCCTGCGACATGAGCTTTCACCTTGGCGCCGTGCCGTTCAAAGAAGTTGGAGGCCTTGTTGCCGATCAGAGCCAGGTCAACCTTGGCACCTTTCGCGCTCCATTGCTTCATATCATTGAGGGCAGCCTTGAACAGGTTGATGTTCAAACCGCCACACAGGCCACGGTCGGTGGAGACGACTATGTAACCCACTCGCTTTACCTCACGTTCCATGAGGTAGGGGTGCTTGTATTCCAAGTTCCCCTGGGCGATATGGCCGATCACCTTGCGCATGGTTTCAGCGTACGGACGGCTGGCAGACATGCGTTCCTGCGCACGGCGCATCTTGCTTGCTGCCACCATTTCCATAGCGCCGGTGATCTTCTGAGTGTTTTTCACACTCCCGATCTTGTTACGTATCTCTTTTGCGCCGGCCATCTCTTACTCTCCATCAGGTGGCAGCTCGCGCTGCCACACACGCTTACCAGGTCTGGGTTGCCTTGAAGTCATCCAGCAACGCAGTCAGCTTGCCAACGATCGCGTCGTTGTAGTCTGCTTTGGCATTGATTTCAGCCATCAGCTCAGCATGCTGGGTATTGGCGTAAGAGAGCAGAGCGGCTTCGAAGTCGACGATCTTGTTCAGCTCGACATCGGAGAGATAGCCTTTCTCGGCGGCGAACAGCACCAGCGACTGCTGGGCCACGCTCATCGGAGAGTACTGTTTCTGCTTCATCAGCTCGGTCACTTTCTGACCATGGTCCAGCTGCTTGCGAGTCGCATCGTCCAGATCGGAAGAGAACTGGGCAAATGCCGCCAGTTCGCGATACTGGGCCAGTGCGGTACGGATACCACCGGACAGCTTCTTGACGATCTTGGTCTGAGCGGCACCGCCCACACGGGATACGGAGATACCCGGGTCAACCGCCGGACGAATACCGGAGTTGAACAGCTGTGACGTCAGGAAGATCTGACCATCTGTGATGGAGATCACGTTGGTCGGTACGAATGCAGATACGTCACCGGCCTGGGTTTCGATGATCGGCAGCGCGGTCAGAGAACCGGTCTGGCCTTTCACGGCACCATTGGTGAACTTCTCTACGTACTCGGCGTTGACGCGAGCAGCACGCTCCAGCAGACGGGAGTGCAGATAGAAAACGTCACCCGGATAGGCTTCACGTCCTGGCGGACGGCGCAGCAGCAGGGAGATTTGGCGATAAGCTACGGCCTGCTTGGACAGGTCATCATAGATGATCAGCGCGTCTTCACCGCGGTCACGGAAGTACTCACCCATGGAGCAACCGGCATAGGGTGCCAGGTACTGCAGGGCAGCGGCTTCGGAGGCAGAAGCAACAACGACAATGGTGTTGGCCAGCGCGCCGTGCTCTTCCAGCTTGCGCACCACGTTGGCGATGGTGGAGGCCTTCTGGCCAATCGCAACGTAGACACACTTAATGCCGGAGTCTTTCTGGTTGATGATGGTGTCGATCGCGATGGCGGTCTTGCCCACCTGACGGTCACCGATGATCAGCTCACGCTGGCCACGACCGATTGGGATCATGGCATCGATGGCTTTCAGACCGGTCTGAACCGGCTGGTCAACGGATTTGCGCTCGATAACGCCCGGGGCGATCACTTCGATCGGCGAGAAGCCGTCGTTGTCGACCGGACCTTTGCCGTCGATCGGCTGACCCAGGGTGTTCAGCACCCGGCCCAACAGACCACGACCGACCGGCACTTCCAGAATACGGCCAGTGCCTTTTACTTTCATTCCTTCTGACAGACCGTCATAGGAACCCATGATCACAGCACCGACGGAGTCACGCTCCAGGTTCAATGCCAGAGCGAAGCGGTTGCCCGGCAGCTCGATCATCTCACCTTGCATGGCATCGGCCAGGCCGTGAATACGAATGATACCGTCGCTCACAGAGACGATGGTACCTTCGTTACGCGCTTCGCTTTTGACATCAAACTGCGCGATGCGCTGCTTGATAAGCTCGGCGATTTCAGTGGAATTCAGTTGCATGCTCTAATACCCCAATCAAGATTGCAGCGCGTCAGCCATGCGACCCAGCTTACCGCGGACAGAGCCGTCGATTACCAGATCACCGGCCTTGATGAGCACCCCGGCCATCAAGGACGCATCCATGCTGCAATTCAGCTTCACTTTGCGCGCGAGACGTTGTTCCAGAGAAGCCTGAATAGCGGCTTTCTGCTGGTCGGTCAGTTCGGTCGCCGAAATCACGTCAGCCTGAACTTCTTTATCCAGTTCAGCCTTGAACGCTACAAATTCAGCAACGACCGCCGGCAGCACACCCAAGCGACCATTCTCAGCCATCACCCGGATCAGGTTCTGGCCATGCTCGTCGAGTTGCTCACCACAGATACCGACAAAGAGATTTGCCAGTTCTTCGGCAGCGACAGAGCCGTTCACCAAGTTGTGAATGGTCTCGTTCTCCGCTACTTGTGCAGCGAAGCCGAGCATCCCCAGCCACTGGTCAACCGCCTTGTGCTCAACGGCAAACTCGAAAGCAGCCTTGGCGTAGGGGCGAGCGATTGTAGTCAGTTCAGACATAGCCCCGTTCCCGTTACAGTTCTGCTACCAGTTTGTCGACGATGTCGCTGTTGGCAGCCTGGTCGATGTGACGCGCCAGGATCTTCTCTGCACCAGCAATGGCAAGAGCAGCAACCTGCTTACGCAGTTCTTCTTTGGCACGATGACGTTCAGCTTCGAGCTCGGCGCGGCCCTGAGCCAGGATTTTTTCCCGCTCAGTCTGGGCTCCGACAGCAGCCTCATCAATGATCTGGGCTTTACGTTTGTTAGCCTGTTCAATGATTTCTGCAGCCTGGAGCTTGGCTTCTTTCAGCTGATCGGTGGCGTTGGCCTTGGCCAAATCCAGATCTTTCTTGGCACGCTCTGCGGAAGAGAGACCATCAGCAATTTCTTTCTGACGGGCTTCGATGGCTGCCATCAGCGGCGGCCACACGTACTTCATGCAAAACACTACGAAGAAGAAAAAAGCAATTGCTTGGCCGAGGAGGGTGGCGTTGATATTCACAGCCTATGTCCTCTTAGTTAGTTAATGGGTTATGCCTGGGAGTCGTTGAGACTTAGCCAGCAACCGCAAACATCACGTACAGACCCAGACCAACGGCGATCATCGGGATCGCATCCACCAGACCCATCACGATGAAGAACTGGGTACGCAGAACAGGGATCAGGTCAGGCTGACGAGCTGCACCTTCCAGGAACTTGCCACCCAGGATACCGATACCGATGGACGCGCCGATAGCCGCCAGACCCATCATCATTGCAGCAGCGATGTACAGCAGGTCCATGTTCAAGTTTTCCATGAGGATCTCCATTTATTTAGATGTAATTGATTGTATAAAAAGGATTATTTGAGTTGCATCAACCATGGTCTTCTTGTGCCATCGACAGATATACGATGGTCAGAACCATGAAGATAAACGCCTGCAAAGTGATGATCAGGATGTGGAAAATTGCCCAAGGCACGGACAGGATCCACTGTGACCACCAGGGTAACAAACCCGCAATCAGGATAAAGATCAGTTCGCCAGCATACATGTTGCCGAACAGTCGTAGACCCAGAGAAACAGGTTTGGAAATCAACGTGACGGTTTCAAGGATGAAGTTAACCGGGATGGCAGCCGGGTGGTTGAAAGGCTGAAGCGTCAGCTCCTTCACAAACCCGCTGATACCCTTGACCTTGATGCTGTAGTACAGGATCAAGAAGAACACGCCCAAAGCCATGGACATGGTGATGTTAACGTCAGCAGAGGGAACCACACGCAGATAGGGAACACCCATCAACTGTGCAGCGTGGGGGATAAAGTCAACTGGGATCAGATCCATGAGGTTCATCAGGAAGATCCACACAAACACCGTCAGGCCCAAAGGTGCGATGACCTTGTTACGACCATGGAAGATGTCCTTGACGTTACCACTCACAAACTCGACCAGCATCTCCACAAAGCACTGCAGCTTACCGGGCACACCACTGGTAGCGTTGACGGCTACACGGCGGAAAGACCAGATAAACAGAGTGCCCAACAGAACAGAAAATATCATTGAGTCGACATTGACTGTCCAGAACCCAGACCCGACTTGCAGATGGGTCAGATGGTGGGAGATATATCCCTGAGGAGTCAGGACTTCTCCGGTTGCAGACATGAGTTTTCCTAATAGTGGTTGTTAAGCGTGAATGAGACTATCCACTGTACAACGAGGGCGAGGATATAAGTGGCAAAGAACGAGACGGTATCGACCTCGATCCCGGCGCCAAACATCAGGGCGAAAAGTCCTGTTGTAGTAATGAGCTTAATCCCTGCCCCACCATAAAAGTCCCGCAGAACCAGGCCCACACTCTCCTTCGTCACCTTGCGGCGCAGAACCCAGAGCGTGAACAGGGCTTGAGGAACCCAGTACATGCTCCCCCCATAGAGGGAGGAACGTCCGGCAAACGCACCAGCCTGGTAAAACCAGACGGTACTGATCGCCAGGATCAGGACGAGCTGACAAACGAGCATAGCCAAGGCCAGCGTCAAACCTTCCAAGGCTATTTTCTGCTTCACCAACCTACCCCTGAACATTACAGAACTGTAAAAAATCGGGATCCGAAGACCCCGTGTTTACAGCCCTAAAAGCCGGTCAAATTATACCCTTGAAGACAGCTATTGCAACATGGCAAAAATCCTTAATTTTTGCGGCTTTCCGCACAGAATCAAGGTTATGTCCATATCAAAAGGAATGGATGTTTTATTACTACAAAAAGCGTAAAAATCACGTTTCTGACAGGCCAAAATAGCCCAATACCCGGTCCAAATCCGCCAAGTTCTCGTAACTTATTACTAACTTGCCGCTATCCTGTTTTCCCGGCTGAAGTTGTACCTGATTGCCAATTTTTTCTGAAATCTGGCGCTCCAGGTAACCAAACTGGGGATCACGGACGGGTTCAACCCTGGCTTTTGCCGGTTCCAGCGCTTTTTGAACCAGCTTCTCGGTATCTCGCACTGTCAGCCCCTTCTGGGCGACCAGCTTGGCCAGTTCGGACTGGGCCTGGCCACTCAACGCCAGCAGAGCGCGGGCATGGCCCATGTCGAGATCGCCGTGCTCGACGAAACGCTTGACGTCGTCGTTGAGCTGGTTGAGGCGCAACAGGTTGGTCACAGTAGTGCGGGACTTGCCCACCGCCTCGGCCACCTGCTGGTGGGTCAGCTCGAATTCGGTCAGCAGCCGCTGCAGGGCGACCGCCTCTTCGATGGCATTGAGATCTTCGCGCTGGATGTTCTCAATCAGCGCGATGGCGACAGCCGCCTCGTCGGGCACATCCTTGACGATGCAGGGCACCACATCGAGCCGGGCCAGCTGGGAGGCACGCCAGCGTCGCTCGCCGGCGATGATTTCGAAGGATTGCTCGCCGAGGGGGCGCACCACGATGGGCTGGATCACGCCCTGGGCACGGATGGAATTGGCCAGATCTTCCAGTGCATCCTGCGACATGTCCTTGCGTGGCTGGTACTTGCCGGACTGCAACCACTCCACCGGCAGCCTGCGCAGCTCCCCCTGATTGGTGGGGGCCATGGCCTGCTCGGTACGCTGGTCGCTCATCACCTGTTTCTGGCGCGCGGCCGTGCTGGTGCTGAGCAGGGCGTCCAGCCCCTTGCCCAGTCCACGTTTTTTCGGCGTCATATGCTCTCTCGGTCTGCGATGGTCACCTGACGCTCCTGCTCCTGGCGGCGCAGCATCTCGCCCGCCAGCGCCAGATAGGCCTTGGCGCCCACCGATGATTTGTCATAGTGCATGGCCGGGGCACCAAAGCTCGGCGCCTCCGCCAGTCTTACGTTGCGGGGGATTATGGTGCGATAGACCTTGTCCCCGAAATGCTGTTTCAGCTGATCGGACACATCATTGGCCAGCCGGTTGCGGTGATCGAACATGGTGCGCAGCACCCCTTCGATCTTCAGCTCCGGATTGACCACGGCTGCCAGCTTGCTGATGGTGTCGACCAGGGCGGTAAGCCCTTCCAGCGCATAGTATTCGCACTGCATGGGCACCAGCACGGAATCGGCGGCGGCCATGGCGTTCACGGTCAGCATGTTGAGAGAAGGCGGGCAGTCGATGAAGATGTAATCGTATTTGTCCCGTACCGAGGCCAGCGCATTGCGCAGGCGGATCTCGCGGGCAAAGAATTCCATCAGGCGGATTTCGGCCGCGGTCACGTCGGCGTTGGCGGCGATGAGGTGATAGCCCCCCGAGGTTTCGGGGATGATCACCTCGCCAATGGGGGCGTCTTCGATCAGCAGCTCATAGGCGGTGCGCTCGACTTCGTACTTGTCGACGCCGCTGCCCATGGTGGCATTGCCCTGCGGATCCAGATCGATCACCAGCACCTTGCGCCGGGTGGCGGCCAGGGAGGCGGCCAGATTCACACAGGTGGTGGTTTTACCCACTCCACCCTTCTGGTTGGCTATGGCGATGACTTTTCCCACACTATCCCCTAAATGAAACTGCGACCCTATTCGGGCTGGACATGTTTGAATTCCAGCAGATGACGTTCGCCTTCCAGTTCCGGCACCACCAGTTGATGGGAGGCGACCAGACGTATGTTGGCAGGCAGTTGAGCCAGCTCGGGCCCGGGGTATTGCCCCTTGAGCGCCAGGAAGCTGCCCTGGGCCGACGGCAGATGATGACACCAGGTCAGCATGTCCTCCAGCGAGGCAAAAGCCCGACTGAGTACGCCATCGAAGCCCACCTCGGGTCGATACTCTTCAACCCGGGATTTGACGGGCGTCACATTGGTCAAGCCCAGCTCCTGGATCACCTGGCGGATGAAGTTGATCCGCTTGCCCAGACTGTCCAGCAGCACGAACTGCTTGTCCGGATTGATGATGGCCAGCGGCAAGCCAGGCAGCCCAGGGCCAGTGCCCACATCGATGAAACGTTCACCGTGCAGGTGAGGGCTCACCACCAGGCTGTCGAGGATATGCTTGACCAGCATGGCGTCCGGATCACGCACCGAGGTGAGATTGTAAGCCTTGTTCCACTTGTGCAGCAACTCGACAAGCTGAACCAACTGGGTCTTTTGGGTGTCGGTGATAACAATACCGGCCTGCATGAGCAGGCCGTTCAATCTTTCCAGCATGGGGATCCTCAGGCGGTTTTACGCAGCAGGCCGTGTTTTTTCAGGTGAACCAGCAGGATGGAGATGGCTGCCGGGGTGATGCCGGAGATGCGGGAAGCCTGACCTATGGTCTGCGGCCTGGCATCGCTCAGCTTGGCGATCACCTCGTTGGAGAGACCGTTGACGTCGCGGTAGTTCATGTCCAGTGGCAACAGGGTGTTCTCGTTGCGCAGCTGCTTCTCCACCTCGTCGTGCTGACGTTCGATGTAACCGGCGTACTTGATCTGGATCTCCACCTGATCGGCGGCGGCGCGATCGCTCAGCGCCGGACCCACGCCTTCGATGGCCATCAGCGCATCGTAGGTCACCTCGGGACGACGCAGCAGCTCTTCCAGACTCTGCTCGCGGGTCAGCGGGGCATTGACCAGGGCGTTGACCGCCTCCAGCGATGGATGTTGCGGGTGGATCCAGGTCGAACGCATGCGCTGCTGCTCCAGCTCCACCTGTTCCATCTTGGCGTTGAATTTACCCCAGCGCTCGTCATCCACCAGACCCAGCTCGCGGCCGATGGCGGTCAGGCGCAGGTCGGCGTTGTCTTCCCGCAGCAGCAGGCGATATTCGGCACGACTGGTGAACATGCGGTAGGGCTCGCGGGTCCCCAAGGTGGAGAGATCGTCCATCATCACGCCCATGTAGGCCTGATCCCGACGCGGATGCCAGGGATCCTTGTCCTGGGCACGCAGACCGGCGTTCAAACCGGCCATCAGGCCCTGGGCCGCAGCCTCTTCGTAACCCGTGGTGCCGTTGATCTGGCCGGCGAAGAACAGGTTGCCGATGCACTTGCTCTCCATGTTGGCCTTGAGATCCCGCGGATCGAAGAAGTCATATTCGATGGCGTAGCCGGGACGGGTGATGTGGGCATTTTCGAAACCACGAATGGAACGCACTATCTGCACCTGCACGTCGAATGGCAGGCTGGTGGAGATCCCGTTCGGATAGAGTTCGTGGGTGGTCAAGCCTTCCGGCTCGACAAAAATCTGGTGTGCCGTCTTGTCCGCGAAACGGGTGATCTTGTCTTCGATCGACGGGCAGTAGCGCGGGCCTATCCCTTCGATCACCCCGGCATACATGGGACTGCGATCCAGATTGTTGCGGATCACGTCGTGGGTACGCTCGTTGGTGTGAGTGACGTAGCAGGGCACCTGACGGGGGTGCTGGCTGGCGTTGCCGATAAACGAGAAGACGGGGCGCGGATCATCGCCGTACTGGGCCTGCATCACGGAGAGATCGACGCTGCGGGCATCGATCCGCGGCGGTGTACCCGTCTTGAGGCGATCGATGCGCAGCGGCATCTCGCGCAGCCGTTGAGCCAGGGCGATCGAGGGAGGATCCCCTGCGCGGCCGCCCTTGTAGTTTTCCATCCCTATGTGGATCAAGCCATTCAGGAAGGTGCCTACGGTCAGCACCACAGTCTTGCCGCTGATGCGGATCCCGCTCTGGGTCACCACACCGGCAACACGATCCCCGTCCATGATCAGATCGTCACAGGCCTGCTGGAAGATCTTCAGGTTCGGGTAGTTCTCCAGCATCTGGCGTACGACGGCTTTGTAGAGCAGTCGATCCGCCTGAGCACGGGTGGCTCGTACCGCTGGCCCCTTGGAGGAGTTCAGGGTACGGAACTGGATCCCGCCAAGATCTATGGCTCGCGCCATGATCCCGCCGAGGGCGTCAACTTCCTTGACCAGGTGTCCCTTGCCGATCCCGCCGATCGCCGGATTACATGACATGTGTCCCAACGTATCGATATTGTGGGTCAACAACAGGGTATTCAGACCCATACGGGCTGCCGCTGTTGCTGCTTCGGTTCCTGCATGACCGCCACCGACGACGATCACATCAAATTGTTCATGGTATTGCATTGGGGATCACCTTGATCTGCACGCCTGAAGATCGTTGTTTGCCTGGGCTGAGGGGCGGAACATTCTATCTGTTTCGCGTCCTGAGGGGAACGTCTACTTAACGGTCAGTATGGAGGGAGGATCCACTTAATAGATCTTAAGGATCTTTAGATCGATCTTTTATTGGATCTTTTATTAGGATCCACCATTTCTGTTGATAAGCGCTTTTTGATCATAAAGATCATCTGGTTAAAGGCGATCTCAGCTTGTGGAAAAGCTTGGATCCTGGCCCCGTGAACAGGGGGATAACCAGTGCTTTTATACACAGGCGGCTAGCGGGCTGGATCTCATACATGGATAACTATAGGTTTTGCAGAGCTTTACACTGTAGTTATACACATTACCCCCGGTCGTTGTGGGTAACCATGTAGAACAAGTCGCCAGGATCAATCTGTTAATAACCTGGTGGATAGCGATCTGGGGATAAACGGGGAGATCAAGGCTTTTCTGCCGGATCTCCCAGGCCCTGATCAGGCGATCAACTGCATCCAGCCCTGGATCCAGGCTTCGGCGGCATCTTCCGGGATCTCGTGTTGGGTGACATCTATGTCGAGACGATCCCCGATCCGGCTGGCGCCGCACTCGGCCAGCAGCCGATCCAGTGTCTTGCCACCTTGGCAAAAGGTGTCATAACTGCTGTCGCCGAGGGCGATCACGCCATATTTCAAGGCATTAAGATCCGGATGCTGCTCGGCAAGATCCTTGGCGAAGGGTTGCAGGTTGTCGGGCACGTCGCCAGCGCCGTGGGTGGAAGTGACCACCAGCAGGATGGCGTCCGGCTCGGCCAACACCTCGGCCAGCGTGGCCGGATTGTGGATCTCGGCCTGATGGCCTGCCTGTTCCAGCAGGTTGGCGACGTGGTCTGCGACATATTCGGCGGCGCCCAGCATGGAGCCGACGACGAGATTGAGTTTGGCCATGGAATGGATCCTGAAAAATGCGGAACCCGGATTCTACCGTCAAAGGGTGTGGATAAATATGGATAAAGCTTGGGGATAATGGATCCTCTTTTCTTTGCTTATATAAAGCAGGATCCCTCGATTTCCTCTTTCCTCCGATCTTTTTAGCAGGGATGCCTCCGTCTGCTCCCTTCCTCTTCTGCCCGAAAATCGCCTGCTTGATACGTTAAGTAACAATGCAGATGCAAATGATTAGCAATTATTGAATCGATTCGATCATGGCTCCTGTAGTAGCATGACGCTGCTTTATTCGCCTGAGGAACCGGGCCGACCGGCATGACCGGGCACCAATAATAAGAAACCAGAAACAACTCATTGATATTTGAGACACTTATATGATTGCGCAAAAAAACACCCCAATCGCAGCGATGCGAAAGAGAGGGGCACAGCATCTGCTGCCGCTCTCCTGCCTGCTGGCAAGCCTGCCAGTGCTGGCTGAACAACCGAAAGAACTGCCCAAGGCCAGCGAAACCATGGTGGTCACCGGCACCGCCATGAAGGTGGAAGTGCCCATGGCCGAGACGCCTCGCGCCGTCTCAGTGGTCAACCGCGAGGATCTGGATCAGCACGCCGTGCAGCAGCTTGACGAGTCCCTGCGCTATCGCTCCGGCGTGCTCAGCGGCCTCTATGGCTCCGACAACAATACCGACTGGTTCAAGGTGCGCGGCTTCGATGCAGCCTCCTATCTGGACGGCAACCGCCTGTTCGGCACAGGTTACTATGTCTGGACGCCCGAGCCGTTCGGCCTGGAGAGCGTGGAAGTGCTGAAAGGGCCGGCCTCGATCCTCTACGGCGAGGCGCCTCCCGGCGGCGTGATCAATGCCATCAGCAAGCGGCCGACCACCACCCCGCAGGGGCTGCTGGATCTGCAGCTGGGCAGCCGGGATCATCGCCAGATCGGGGTGGATGTCTCCGATGCGCTGACCGACAACAGCCGCTACCGCATGGTTGCCCTCTATAAAGAGCGTGATGGCGTGCTGGATGGCACTTACAACGATCGCGTCTATCTGGCGCCGAGCGTGACCTTTGATCTCTCGGATCGCACCAGCCTGACCCTGCTGGCCAGCTTGCTGCACGACGAAGGGGTACCGACCAACGGCTTCTTCCCCGTCTACGGCACGCTCAATACCAGCGGCGGCCAGATCGATCCCTCCACCAACCTGAGCCAGCCGGATTACGATCGCAACCGCAACACCCAGATCTCCACCGGTTACGAGCTGGCCCACCAGCTCAACCAGACCTGGGAGTTCAAGCAGAACGTCCGCTTCAACTACAACGATCTGCTGCTGCGTCAAACCTATATCTTCCCGACCTATGAAGGCACCACCGCCTTCCGCGGTCTGGTCTACCGGGATGGCAACACCAAGAGTGCCACCATGGACAACCAGATGGTGGGGTACTGGAACACCGACAGCACCGAACAGACCCTGCTGCTGGGGGTGGATCTGCAGCGTCATGTCAATGAAGGCCAGGAAGCCGACAACTACGGCATGGGCTCCATCAACACCATGAACCCGGATTACAGCGGCTTCCCCGGTTTTGATGAATCCACCGCCACCCACCAGAAGAGCACCAAGGGCCAGAGCGGCTTCTATGCCCAGCACCAGGTTCGCTGGGACGATCGCTGGTTGCTGACCGGCGGCGGTCGCTTCGACTACGTGGAGACCCACAACATCAGCGAAGCCAAGGGCAAGAACGAGAAGCAGTATGATCACGAGCTCTCCCTCTCCGGCAGCCTGATGTACCTGGCCGACAACGGTCTCTCTCCTTATATTGCCTACGCCGAGTCGTTCGAGGTGTTGCCGGGGATCGACCCCAACACCAGCGAGTCCTACAAGCCGCTCAAGGGCACCCTGTATGAGACAGGCGTCAAGTACGCGCCGAGCTTCCTCGACGGCTACATCAACCTGGCGCTGTTCGATCTGGAGCAGACCAACTCGCTGGTCTCCACCGGTTCAGGTCAGCAGACCCAGGCCGGCGAAGTGACCTCCCAGGGCGTCGAGCTGGAAGGGAGCGTGCAGGCCACCGAGGCACTGCGTCTCACCGCCGCCTACACCTATACCGATGCCAAGACCAACGACACCGGCAATCGCCGTGCCAGCCTGATCCCGCGCCACCAGGCCTCCTTCTGGGGCAGCTACAAGGTGCAGCAGGGTCCGGTTTCCGGTCTGGAACTGGGATCCGGCGTGCGTTATGTCGGCTCCAGTGTCGGCATAGGTGCCGTGAATGCGGACTACACCCCCATCTATGGTTCTGCTCAGGTGCCGGCCCATACCGTGTGGGATGCGATGATCGGGTATGACTTTGCCAAGAACTGGCGAGCCCAGCTCAACGTCAACAACCTGCTGGGTGATACCTATGTGGCCAGCTGTGACTACTACTGCTACTACGGCGAGCCGCGCAGCGTAGTGGGCAGCATCAACTACCGCTGGTAATAGAGGAAGGGTGGGGGCCCAGGCTCCCGCCCTCCTTTTTCCCTGCACATTGCTCCTGGCATATCTCTAGAATACCGGTCCGTTATGGAACTCTTGTCTCTGGTTTACCGCCAATATCGTTGGCCCTTCATCGCCATTACCCTGCTCAGCCTGCTCAGCGCAGTGAGCGGGATCGGCGTCATTGCCTTTATCAATCACTCTCTTGTCGAATCCGTCGGCGATCCGCTGCCGGTACTTGGCCAACTGCTTGGCTTGATCCTGTTGCTGCTGGTGATCACACTCGGCTCTCAATTGGCCTTGACCACACTCGGTCATCATTTTGTCTACCGGTTGCGGGGCCGTCTGCTCAAGCAACTGCTGGATACCGATGTCGCCCGCATTCGCCAGCTTGGCCAGGGGCCGCTGCTGGCATCCCTCTCCAGCGACATAGGCCAGATCACCATCGCCTTCGTGCGCCTGCCCGAGCTGGTACAGGGGCTGGTGCTCACCCTGGGCTCGGCCCTCTATCTCGGCTGGCTCTCGCCGGCCCTGCTCGGCGTCACCGCCCTCTGGGTCACTGTCACCATGGTGGTAGGCTGGCTGCTGGTGAACCGCGTCTATCACCACCTGTCCCACATGCGTCAGGCCGAGGACAGGCTCTACCAGAACTATCAGGCCATCATAGCCGGCAGCAAGGAGCTGGCGCTCAATCGCGAGCGGGCCCACTTCGTCTACCACCAGCTCTATGAGCAGAACGCCCGTGACTATCGCCAGCAGATCATCCGCGCCGACACCTATCACCTGAGCGCGGTGAACTGGTCGAATATCATGATGCTGGGGGCCATCGGCCTGGTCTTCTTCCTGGCCAACGGGCTGGGCTGGGCCAACACCAATGTGGCCGCCACCTTCGCGCTAACCCTGCTGTTCCTGCGCACGCCCTTGTTGCAGGGGATTGGCGCCCTGCCGACTCTGCTCTCCGCCCAGGTGGCGTTCGACAAGATAGCCGCACTGGCGCTGGCCGAGCCGGATCCCGACTTCCCGCTGCCGCCCGCGCCCCGTGCCTGGCAACGCATCGAGCTGGAGCAGGTGAGCTTTCACTATCAGGGGGAGGGCGGTTTCGCCGTGGGCCCCATCAATCTGGTGATCGAGCGGGGGGAGCAAGTCTTCATCATAGGCGGCAACGGCTCCGGCAAGTCGACTCTGGCCATGCTGCTGACCGGCCTCTATCAGCCGGTGTCTGGCCGGATCCTGCTGGATGGCGAGCCTGTCACGGATTGCAACGCCTATCTGGCGCTCTTCTCCGCCATCTTCACCGACTACCACCTGTTCCAGCACCTGCTGGGGCCCGAGCCCAAGGCCGAGCTGGTGGCCGAGTGGCTGGATCGGTTGCAGATGGGCAGCAAGCTTGCCATCGAGGATGGCTTCATCGCCGATATCGACCTCTCCCAGGGGCAGCGCAAGCGGGTCGCCCTGCTGCTGGCGCTGGCTGAGCAGCGCGAGGTGATGCTGTTTGACGAGTGGGCCGCGGATCAGGATCCCCAGTTCCGCCGCATCTTCTATCAGCTGCTGCTGCCGCGCCTCAAGGCGATGGGCAAGACGGTGATCGCCATCAGTCACGACGATCACTACTTCGCGTTGGCCGATCGCCTGCTGGAGATGCGCCAGGGTCAGCTTATCGAGCTGACCGGCGAACGACGCGAGCAGGTCAGCCAGGATGCCGTCGCTCATCTGGATTGCGAGGTGCCGGCTTGATGCCTGCACCGATGAGACTGGCATCAGGCCAGCACAGGAATTGCTTATGTTTGAGATGAAAGCCGCCAGCTTCGCGGTAAACGACCGCCAGCTGCTGCACCCAACGGACCTGCGTTTCGAGCAGGGCCGGGTCTATGGCCTCATAGGCCACAACGGCTCGGGCAAATCCACCCTGCTCAAGCTGCTGGCGCGCCAGCAGCCCCTGAGTGACGGCGAGATCCTGTTCGATGACAAGCCGCTGCAGGCGTGGGGCAATCGGGACTTCGCCCGTCAGGTGGCCTATCTGCCCCAGCATCTGCCGAGCGCCGAGAACCTGCTCGGGCGCGAGCTGGTGGAGATGGGTCGCTATCCCTGGCGCGGTCTGCTGGGCCGCATGGGGGAGGAGGATCAGCGTCAGGTCGAGCGGGCCATCGCCCTCACTCATACCGAACGCTTCGCCGACAGGCTGGTGGATACTCTCTCCGGCGGCGAGCGGGGGCGGGTCTGGCTGGCCATGCTGCTGGCGCAGGAGAGCCGCTTTATCCTGCTGGACGAGCCGCTGGCCGCGCTGGACGTGGCCCATCAGGTGGAGGTGCTGACTCTGGTCAAGCAGCTCAGCCGTCAGCTCAACCTCGGGGTCATCATAGTCATTCACGACATCAACATGGCCTCCCGCTTCTGCGATCGGCTGGTGGCACTGCACTCGGGCCGCCTGCTCACCCATGGCGAGCCAGATCGGATCATGACCAGCGAGACCCTGCACGCCATCTATGGCATCCCGATGGAGGTCATTCGCCACCCGGCCCATGACCACGCCATCGCCATCGTTTAGATAAGGCTTGTTATCTCGATGTTTTTATTAAAGAAAGCTGTCTGGTTCTGCTGCCTCTTGGCTCCGTTTATGTTGCAGGCCGAGCCAGCGATGCCTGCCGCTGCAGACCTCCCTCAAGCCGATGCTGTGAAGTCGGTACCCCGCCTTGCCACAGTCGACTGGACCATAGCCGAAACCCTGCTGGCGCTGGGGGTGATCCCGCTGGCGGTGGGGGATGTCAGCTCCTACCGCGCCTGGGTCGGCGAGCCGCTGCTGCCGGCCGAGGTGGTGGATATAGGCCTGCGGGCTCAGCCCAACCGCGAGCTGCTGGCCGAGTTGAAACCCGATCGCATCCTCATATCCCCGCTGGCGGCGCCGCTGGCACCGACCCTGTCCCGCATCGCACCCGTGCAGTCCATCGCCCTCTATGATCCGCAAACCGATCTGTGGCAGCGGCTCCATGAGGCGACCCTGACCATAGCGGCGCTGGTGAACAAAACGGCCGAGGCCGAGAGGCTGCTGGCCGGGCTGGATCGGGATCTGGCGCAGATGCGGACCGAGTTGCCAGCGGATCTGCCGCCCCTGCTGGTGGTGCAGTTTATCGATGAGCGCCACGTGCGGGTGTTCGGCCGTCACAGCCTGTTCGAGGCCGTGATGCAGCGACTCGGCCTGCGCAACGCCTGGCAGGGGGAGACCAATGCCTGGGGTTTCTCGGTGGCCAGCATAGAGCAGTTCATGGCGCTGCCAGCCGCGCGGCTGGTGGTGGTGGATCCCATCCCCGTCGGGGTGAGCGAGCGGCTGCAGGAGCCCGGCCTGTGGCAGCATCTGCCGCTGGTGCAGCAGGCACCTGTGCTGCATCTGCCCGCAGTCTGGAGCTTCGGTGGCGTACTCGCCGCCCGCCGCTTCGCCAGCCTGCTCAACGAGGCATTGCAGCAGGATGCCAGGGGAGCTAGCCAATGAAACACATATTCCCATCCCCGCTGCTGCGGCCGGCCTTGATCCTGCTGGGGCTGACACTTTCGCTCGCTGGCTGGGATCTGGCCCGCCAGGTGCCGGGTGCGCTCTGGTGGCAGACCCTCTTCTCGCCGAATCTGGAGGATGTCCGTCAGGCCGTGGTGCACTTCAGCTGGCTGCCCCGGCTGACGGTGACTCTGCTGGCCGGAGCCGCCCTCGGTCTGGCCGGCACCCTGATGCAGCAGGTGCTGCGCAACCCGCTCGCCTCGCCAACTACCTTGGGGGTGGCCTCCGGCGCCCAGCTGGCGCTGATGATGGTGACCCTGTTTGCTCCCTCCTGGCTGCTGCTGGGGCGGGAGTGGATCGCCATGGCCGGTGGCAGCCTCGCCATGGCGCTGGTGTTCGCCCTGGCCTGGCGCCGTCAGCTCAATCCTGTGGTCATCGTTTTTGCGGGCCTGGTGATCAACCTCTATCTGGCGGCCATCAGCATGGGGCTGCTGCTGTTCTTTCAGGAGGAGCTGAAGGGACTGCTGGTGTGGGGCAGTGGCTCCCTGGCCCAGAACAGCTGGAGCGGAGTGAGCTATCTGCTACCACGGCTGCTGGTGGCGGGTGGGCTGGCGGCTGTGCTGGTGCGCCCGCTGGCGGTGCTGGAGCTGGACGATGCCAGCGCCCGCAGCCTGGGTGTTTCCTTGCAGCAGCTGCGACTGGCCGGACTCGGGCTGGCGGTGTTCGTCACCGCCTGCGTGGTGAGCGTGGTGGGGCTGATCGGTTTCATCGGGCTGGCGGCGCCGGCCATGGTGCGGCTGCTGGGGATCCGTCAACTCGGCCAACGGTTGTTGTGGGGGCCAATCCTGGGGGCTCTGCTGCTGACGGCCACCGATCTGCTGCTGCAGACCCTGAGCAACGTCTGGCCCGTGCTGATCCCGACCGGTGCCATGACGGCCTTGCTGGGGGCGCCGCTGCTGCTCTGGCTGATCCCGCGGCTGGCCCTGAAGTCCGGCTCGCCTAAGGGGGCAAGCGGCCTGTCGGTCGCACGGCATCCGGCCCCGACTCGGCTGCTCACCTTACTGCTGCTCGGCCTGGGGCTCGCCATCATAGGCTCCCTGCTGGTCGGGCAGGGGATGGCTGGCTGGAGCTGGCCGAGCTGGCTCAGGTGGCAGGCCCAGCTGGAGTGGCGCCTGCCGCGCACCCTGGCGGCCGGTGCCGCCGGCGTCTTGCTGGCGCTGGCGGGTACCCTGCTGCAGCGGGTCAGCAACAACCCCATGGCGAGCCCTGAGCTGCTGGGGGTGAGCGGCGGTACCTTCATGGGGGTGATAGCGACGGCCTTGCTGCTGCCGGCTTTGCCGCTGCCCATTATGCTGCTGGGTGGCCTGCTCGGCGCCTTCGCTTGTCTCTTGTTGCTGGTGCTGGTCAACCGCAAGCACGGCTTCCAGCCGGAGCGGATCCTGCTGTCCGGCATCGCCATCACGGCGCTGTTCGAGCCGCTGCAGGCCATAGCGCTGGCCAACGGCGACATGCGGGTGCAGCAGCTGCTCTCCTGGATGTCCGGCTCTACCTATTACGTCACCCTGCCGGTGGCTTATGGACTGGTGGCACTGGCGGTATTGATGCTGGCAGCCTGCCTGCTCATCAGCCGTTGGCTCGATCTGCTGCCGATGGGGTCGGCGCTGGCGACCGCATTGGGCATTCGCCTCAACCGGGCCCAGCTCGCCATACTGCTGTTGGTGGCCGTGCTCACCGCCAGCGCCACCCTGGTGGTGGGGCCGCTCTCCTTCGTCGGTCTGCTGGCCCCGCACATGGCCAAGCTGATGGGACTGGTGCGGGCCCGTTGGCACCTGCTCGGGGCCGCCGCTGCCGGTGCCCTGCTGATGGTGTCGGCGGACTGGATCGGCCAGCAGATCCTGTTCCCGCAGGACGTGCCGGTCGGGCTGGTCTCCACCCTGTTAGGGGGCGCTTACTTCATGTGGTGCCTGCGCCGTCTGTAGGTTTTCGAAGAAAAAACGCACAAAAAAGCCCGGGATAAACCCGGGCTTTTTATTGCCTGCCGTGCGGCGTTACTTGCCGATGCAGAATGTAAATAATCTATTATCTTCAACATGTTAGTGACTTTTCGGGGGCCACTTGGGGTAAAAGTAACTAAAACAGCATATTGAGAGGCCGCTCACAGGTTTCTGCTATCGTGCTGCGTTCCCACATAGTCCATTCTCGATCGTGCAGCCTTCCCATATGAATCAATACGAGGCCACCACACGCAGTCAAAACCTCTTTTTAGGTGAGTTTTGAACATATTTTGAACCGACTATAGCATCGCTTGGTGCCTGGAAAGCCGCTTTTACTCTTCGAACTGTGCAAGCTTCCCATCGGTGGTTTGGCTAACCGTGCAATCACCCCACATACCGCCAATTTAATCCCAGCCTTTTATCAGCCTAGCAGAGCGGGCTTTTAGGCCCTCTAGAATGGAGCTGCTGATGGCATCGGGGAAGCCTGCTGGCAATTGCTGGGTAACGCGTTCAATAACATCATCAACGGAGTTGGCCAGTTCTGTCAGGATCTCTTCCATAGCAGAACGCTCAAATCCCACAGCTTTCGCCGTTTGGAAGAAATGGCGCGGGAATATCTGCTCAATGGCGTACTTCTTTCCCTTGCTGCTTGCTAGGCCCATAGCGAGCTTGGCGTCCCTTCGGTTGAGGCCTCGGCCGCCAAACACTGGATAGACAGATAGGATGTCGTAAAAAGGGGTCAGGCGAAAACGCCCTTCCGGTTCAATAAAGACCGAGAAGTTCTTTGCATGGCCATCGGTGGCCGCCAGCAGCCAGAACAGGACCTGAGATTTCATGAACAGGTAGCGATCCTGTTCTGGTGTCGCAGAGCCCAGCAAGGTTTTCATGATGTCAGTGATCCCCGGTCCTCCATGGCTCTCGTATTTCCGTGCTGACGGAACATTCAATACCTGACAGAAATCTTCTTGGGGAAGGCGCATGATCCAACTGCGATCTGTAGCGTAACGTCTGTCGAAGCGTTCCACCGCAAGTGCTTTGACCTGGCCAACCTGCATCATGAAGCAGTGAGGTACGGGTAGACTAAACTCCTTGGCAATCAGAGTGCAGATGTATTCGTTTTCTACGCTCTGGGAGAGGTCTATCGAGTAGGAGTGGCTTTCAATCTTGCCGATAGGGAGTTTAATAATGTGGGTTGTCGGCGTTGCGTTGAGTGGCAAGTACCAGCGGCCATCGAGATAGAGCAGCGCAGTCTTTTCTTGCGCCCCGGCGATAGAGATCCGGAACTCCTCTTGCTCCCTGACCATCCCCAAAGGGATTCCTGATTTGTAGCTGGTCAGGATCTGCTCGAGCTCGTCATCGGAAAGTGCCTTGTAGTCGATTCGCCTGACATCTGGAACATCGTGCCCTTCGGTAACCAGCTGTAATGCCCCTACGCTATCCTGGCCAATGCAACTGAGCAGATCGAAGGGCTGGGTTGATACCGCTTGATAGCGTGCTACAACCCTGTTCCTCACCTCCGTATTATCTGGCAGCAGGTTGTCGAAGAAGTTATAGGCTTCATCGCCCCGGTAGGCCTGATGGCGCAATGGCATGGAGAGTGAGATGGGACGGCTGCCCGGTTGTGCTAGCCATGACCCATGGTACTGAAACTGATGGGCGCCGCTGGTAGTTTTGGTGAATGTGCCCACCCGATAGCCGTTCATGTAGACAGCCAGATTGGCCATTACCACTCCTCCTTCCAGCTCGATGCCGGACTATCGGATGACTCATTGCGGGGTTTGATATCCACTGACAATTCGAGTGCTGCGAGGATCTTGAACAGGGTTTCCAGCTTGGTGGACTCAGGGTTGAGCTCGAAGCTGGAGACAGTGTCTTGCCTAATCCCCACTTTCTCGGCCACTTTGCCTTGAGAGAGCTTTTGAGAAAGTCTGGCATCCTTGATACAGGCGCTCAGTTGCTTGGCGCTGGTTACTTTCATGATTCAACAACCTGGTAGCGTGCCTTCTTCCAATTTACACGCTATGGCAGGTATATCAATATTTACCTGTTATAGAGGGTAAGTATCATTTACACGCCATAGGCGGTATTTAACATTTATCCCCTATAGCGGGTAAGAGAACAGCAGACGGGGAGATTACCCAACCAGTTGAGACCTTGCTCTGCAAACGTCAATAGTTGGTTACTTTAGCTCTGAGCGATCAGGCCGCAGATTATCTTGAGTTCGATAATAAGGTCATCGTGCACTAACGCGTTGCGCAGGCCAATGAGCTTGCGCAGAGTGTCAGAGGGGATAGCCTTGCGGCCCGAGAAGGTGGACCTATTAAGAAATTGAATCGGCCTTGGAGCGTGGGGCCAAAAGAACCTAGCGTCATCACCAGTAAGGTGGCTGGGAGAGGACATAAACTAGGGCTACGCGTTGATTATTGCAGTTCAAGTCAGAACTGAAAAGGTACATATCCGAGCATATGTACTAATTTTGGGCTGAAAAATCATACATCTTACTCACTCAAACCATGGGGTAAAGAACTGCCGCGCTACGCTTGGCTGCTGGCTTGTTCGGCGAGTCGAAAAGATGACTCACCTCAAAGCCCAGCTTCTGTAGATTTCCTCCTTTGGCAGCCCATTCAGCAGATCAGGAATCGTGAGCAACGTCGCTTAAATACTCAAATACAACTCAAAAGCGACTTTGTGATGACGGATCACACTTAAAGTTTGTGCTGTCAGATCAAAAGGCTATCGAAAGGTCGTGTTTTGATCGTCATGCGGTGGTTTTAAAAAGGTATACCCCATAAAAACTACTCAATATCCTCTCGAAAACAACATTGAAACCACTTATATTGAACCAGCAATTCAGAACCAGTTTAAACAGACCGATAGAGGTTTCAATGTTCATACGGGCGTACTTACGTGCATCGACAGTGGAGCAGGATGCCGAGCGGGCACGAGAGCTGCTGATTGGTTTTGCTGCGGAGCATGGCCATCAGATTGCCAGTTTCTATGTGGAGAATGAGTCTGGGGCGACGCTGGACAGGCCTGAGCTTATGCGGCTGATCCGCGACGCTGCAGATCGTGACATTGTGCTGGTAGAACAGATTGATCGTCTGGCTCGTCTCAATCAGACGGATTGGCAAACATTGAAGCAGTTGTTGGCTCAGAAACAGCTCTCCATCGTTTCTCCGGAGCTTCCGACTTCCTGGGTGGCGTTACAGGGGGACAGCCGCTCCGAGTTCACCAGCGCCATCTTGCAGGCTGTAAATGGCATGCTGCTGGATATGTTGGCAGCCGTCGCTCGCAAAGACTACGAAGATCGCCGACGCAGGCAACAGCAGGGTATTGCCAAGGCCAGGGATGAGGGGAAATATCGCGGTCGCCAGAAAGATGAAAAGAAGCGTCAGCACATCGCACAGTTGTTGAGCACCGGACACAGCTACTCGGTGATCCAGGAAATGTTGGGCTGCTCCCGCCATCTGATTTCATGCGTGGCAAAAGAGGTCCGTTCAGCAAAATAGCGGGTCATTTATCCGAAGAACCCATACGACGCTTTTCGATATACAGCCATGCAGCAAAGGCACCAAAGCCTATCAGGAATGCAAACAAGATGCTCAGGATGACGATGCTGTTCATGGTGATGACCTCGCAATCAGGTGATCGTGTGACAAAATTCCATATCACCATGGACTCTGCTCAGGAAAAAATCAACAACGCACTGAAAGTATTGAAATTTGTTCGCTCGCGACAAACATGGTTGCGTGGAATCATGCAGGATGTGTAGCCATGGAATGAACACTGTCATTCCCGACCAATTCCCGTCCAGTTTCTTTCCACATAACTATCTATCTGGAAAAGTGGTGCGAATTTTCCACATAGTGGAATGCCCATTCAGAACGAGTTATGTGGAATCCTGATCGAAGGCTTCCTATCTATCTGGAAATTTCGTGCCGTTTTTCTCTCTGGAATATTGGTCATCTTGTTTGAAGGGATGATGGACTCTGGTGTGCTGAAATATGGGGGGCGGATTCCTATCTATCTGGAATTTTGCCCCTCATATTTCAGGATGTCAGCAGTCGGTGGGCCATCCCGTCGAGTAGCAGCTTGGTCTTCTCCCAGGTCGGCATCACCTGGCTGAGCAACCGCCAGAATCGCTCGCTGTGATTGTGCTCGGCTAGGTGGCAAAGCTCGTGGAGGATGACGTAATCAATGCACTCTCTGGGGGCTTTTACCAGATGAGGATTGAGTGTGATCCGGCCATTGGGTGAGCAGCTTCCCCATTGGGTTTGCATATTCAGCAGGCGTAGCGGAGGGCGATCCACAACCCACAAGGCTTGTTCCAGCATAGCATCGAGACGTTTGGCGAAAAGCTCTCTGGCGCGGGTTCTATACCACTGGGTCAGTTGAGCCTTCACTGTCTCGGGTCCTGGCTGCCTGACTGATACTTCCAGCTTGCCTCGCAGCAGTTTGACCCCTTGCACACTGCTTGGTGCAACGATGACCTTGAGCAGGTATTGCTTGCCGAGGTAAAGGTGACTCTCGCCACTGACATAACGGCGTGGCGTGACATGTTCCAACTGCTGACGAAAGTCACGCAACTGTTCGTAGATCCAGCGGGCACGCTTTTTTACCGCCGCAAGCACCTCTTCATCTGGCGTTTGCGGCGGAGCCATCACCTCAACCCGGCAGTCAGGATGCACCTTGATCAGCAGTTTGCCAGCCTTGGGTCTGGTGAGCCGTTCGAACCGGATAAGCTCGCCGCCATAGGAAAAGTGCTGGAGCCTATTGGCCATGTTGCCGGAGGTACTCATCTGCAGTTACATCCCACTGTGACCAACTCGGGTAATCTGCACGACCATTTCCACCATGCGTTTGGCTTGATCCATGCCACAGCCGATGGCCTTGCACTCGGTGAACAGCAATGGCAGCAGCTTCTTGCGAATATCGGCCTCAATATTTTGCGGGTTGATAGAGTGTTCGGCGACTGAGGCATCAACCAACCGGTCGATCTCGAAAGCGAGTTTGACCCACTTTTCTTCAACCTGAGCATCCTGGCTGTCAAACAGTTGTGGAAGGTTCTTTTTGAAGACCCCGAAGTAGGCCTGAGCATGGCGGTTAGTGCCAAACGCATCAGGCATATCGTTCAGGCGGCGTTCCTGTACCTGCTCTTCAAACTCGCGGAAAAGCATGTACTGCTTGAGAGGGTGATCAAACAGTTTTTCCGCCTCTTCAATGGCGAGGCGCAACAAGGTTGAGAAAGACTCCCGAGCATAAGGGTCATCCCTGAGATCCTGCTCAATCATGCGCGTGACGCGAGTCTTGATGATATCAGTCTCGTTGCGGGTCTTCTCTTTGCTCCACTCTTCCGGCGGTTTTTGCAGTCCCATCTTGCCGACTTCATATACACCACCGGGCTCTTTGACCTCGACGCCAACCACATGCTTGTCGAGCAGCTTTTTCACCTGCTGGGCGTACTCGTCGTAGTCGACTCGTTCACCTGCATCCTGTTGCACGGTTTGCCGCAGGCTGGAGAACTGCTGCAGCGTCTCTTTGTAGTGGCGGCGATCCGCTTCGGTAAAGGCGGTGTCCTCGAAGAACGAAGCCGACTGTAGAGCTACTTTCAGGCAACTGGCAAAGCGGGAGAGCGCTTCATAGAAGTCTTCACGCACCTTGAGATGCACATCTACCAGCTCTCCCTCTACCTCTTCCATTCGGGGTACCAGCACCTGGCGCAGTTGCTCTATGTCCTGCTTGTTCTTTACCCCGGCAAAGATGTTCCACAGGTCCTTGTAGAGCTGTGGCAGGCGTTTGTATTCAGAGCTCATCTGGTTGTAGAGGCCGGCGATGTCGTCAAGGTCGTAGCCGCCCTGAGTGCGTGAGGCGAGATCCTGATACTTGGCGATAGTGGTATCTAGCTCCGAAAGAATGCCGCGGTAGTCGATGAGCAAGCCAAACTCTTTGTCCGGGTGCAGGCGGTTGACCCGGGCGATGGCCTGGATCAGGTTGTGTTCCTTCAAGGGTTTGTCGATGTAAAGCACCGTATTCTTGGGCTCATCGAAACCGGTCAGTAACTTGTCTACCACGATCAAAAGCTTGAGCGGATCATCCTTGTCGGCGAAGCGCTCGATAATCTGCTTGGTGTAGAGCTGCTCATCCTGGCTACCCACGTTATCTTTCCACCACTGCACGACCAGAGGGAGGGTAGATTCATCAACATCGGTATTGCCCTCCCGGCTATCGGGGGAGCTGATAACAATGGCGGATTCGAACAATCCAACCTCATCGAGATATTGCTTGTACTTGATGGCGGAAGACTTGCTGTCGCAGGCGAGCTGACCTTTCAGCCCTTCCGGAATGTTTTTGTCGAAGTGTTCGGCTATGTCGCGAGCGATTAGCTGGAGCCGGTCATCGGCTTTGTAGAGCTCACCCTTGCGTGTGTATTTGCGCTTCAGGTCAGCCTTTTGCTCCTCGGTCAGGTTGGTGGCGATGCGGTTAAAACCGGCATCAATCGCCCTGTCGTTCACATCGAGATCCGGGATGCGTTCTTCATATAGCAGGGGGGTGACAGCCTTGTCCTCAACGGCTCGCTGCATGGTGTAAGCGTGCAGGATGGGGCCAAACTTGTTGGTCGTCTTGTCGTTTTTCAGCAGCGGAGTGCCGGTAAAGGCCACAAAGGCGGCATTGGGCAAGGCCAGTTGCATGCGAATGTTGTTTTCGCCCCCTTGGCTACGGTGCCCCTCATCAATCAGCACTATGAGGTCCGGGCTTCTGTTGACGCACTCAGGCAATTTGGTGGCAGTGTTGAACTTCTGGATCAGCGAGAAAATGATGCGCTCGGTACCCTTGCCAATTTGCTCGGCCAGTCGCTTGCCCGAGGTGGCCATCGCCGCGTCCTTGTCCTTCTTGCCAGCCAGTTCACCACTGGATGAGAAGGTCTTGCTGAGCTGGCTTTCGAGATCCACCCGGTCGGTCACGACAATGATGCGGCAGGCTTTAAGCGCATCATGCAGGATCATCGCCTTGCTCAGGAAGACCATGGTGAACGACTTGCCTGATCCTGTGGTGTGCCAGATCACCCCGCCTTGGCGGCCGCCATCAGGGCGCTTGTGACTGATCCGCTCGATCAGTCGCTTGATGCCGAACACCTGCTGATAGCGGGCCACTATCTTGCCGGCTTTCTTGTCAAACAGGGTAAACAGACGGGTCATCTCCAGCAGCCGATCAGGTGACAGCAGGCTGATAAGCAGCCGATCCTGGTCCGTCACCGCCAACTCGCCGGCGGCCAATAGGGTCTGGTACCAATCCAGTGTGGCCGGTGGGCGATGATCAAACAGTGTCGAGAGGGTATCTTGGGGAATCGGCCGATTCTTGATCTCGGCCATCTGCGCGTCGCTTATGTCCTCTTCACGCCAGGCAGCCCAGAATTTTTCCGGTGTGCCGCAGGTGCCATAGCGTCCTTCGATTCCGCTGATGGAGAGCAGCAACTGGCTATAGGCGAACAAGTGCGGGATCTCACCGTGTAGCTGGTTGCGAATAGTCTGGGAGATCCCTTCTTTGACGGTTGGCCCCTTCTTGGCGTTGCTATCCGGGCGTTTCGCCTCGATCACCGCCAATGGCAAGCCATTGACGAAGCAGACGATATCGGGGCGACGAGACTCTATGCCACTGGCTCGGGTGACATGAAACTCTTCGGTAAAGGTGAAGCTGTTATTGTGCGGGTTATGCCAGTCGATCAGGGCAATGGTCGGGCTCACCTTCTTGCCGTCAATGAATTCGGTGACCGACATGCCGTAGAGCAAATGGTTATAGATCCGTTCATTGGCAGTCATCAGCCCTTCGTTAAGCGCTGGATTACACAGCTCACTTACCAGATTGTCGACTGACTTGGCCGAGAGAGGATACCTCTTGCCAGCATACACAAAGGCGCGCTTGCTCAGCTCCTCGCGCAGAATCTGGCTCAGCACGACCTGGTCATATTTATTGTTACGGGCCGCCAGTGCCTGCTTGGGGGGCAGAAAAGTCCAGCCCAACTGGGTCAGTAGGGTCAGGGCAGGGATCTTGGCGCTGAACTCTTCCTGGAATTTTGGCACGGGGTGAGTCATGACTTGTCCTTGTGTCGCTTGCTCATACGCTCGGCGAGCTGTTCCAACTCACGCAGTTCTTTTTGATCTTCGGCTATGGCTTCTTGCTGCTTGCGCTGACGGTCAAATGCTTCGTATCGCTCATAGGCGATTTGTTCCATCTGCTTGCGGCTGACCTGACCGGCATTAGCCAGCAGCGGTTGCTCATTGAAGGTCATAAACTTGTCGAGGTAGTCGCGCCACTCTTTGATGCACAGGTGTTGTCTGCTTTTGGCCCGGAACTCGGCAAAGTCGAAGAACATGCTGACCAGCCTATTCAACTGCTCTAGCTCCTCTCCCTGCAGGTAGTTTTTAGCTATGACGACATCGGCCTTACGTACCCGTTTCCCGGCAAAACTGCGGAGATTCATATTGGGTTGCCCCGGATCAGCGCGCAGAACGATCAGCTCGGCGGCGGTGTGGCCCGTGACGGCATAAAACAGCTTGTTTTGTACCTCGGCAAACAGCAACTGGGTCTCTTGCTCGCTGGCTCGATAATCTTCTGCCAAGGTGAACAGGTCACGAACCTTTTGATAGAAGCGCTTCTCCGATGAACGTATGTCGCGGATGCGCTCGAGCAGTTCATCGAAGTAATCCCACTTGGGATCCTTAAGGCGCTCGTCATCCATGGCGAACCCCTTGGTGAGGTATTCACCAAGTGTCCGTGTAGCCCATTGGCGGAATTGGGTGCCTCTAGTCGAGCGTACCCGATAGCCGATAGCGACGATCATCGGCAGGGCATAGAGTTGCAGCCGCCGCCTGACTTGACGCGCCCCCTCAGTTTTAACTGTCAAGTCTTCCTTGACGGTTAGATTTTGAACAAGCTCGCCCTCATCCAGAATGTTCTGAACATGCAAACTGATATTTTGTTTGGTGGTCTGATAGAGCTCGGCGATCTCCTGCTGGGTTAGCCATACCTGACCCCCTAGCTCACGTAGTACAAGTTGGGACTCGCCATCGTCGGTGGTATAGAGGATCAGATCATTGCTGCTATTCATCCCGGGCTCCTGGTCAATACAAACAGCACTGCTTGAATTTTTTGCCGCTGCCACAGGGGCAAGGGTCATTGCGCCCGATCTTGGGGGCCGCTCTAACCGGCAGGGTTACTGGAGTGAGTGCTGGTGTGGCTATCGGCGCTGTGTTTGGCCCCCGTTGGGCCAGAAAATGGGCGTGCAGCCGCAAGGCGGCGGTGCCCACCTCGGCCACGCTCTGCTGGTGCTCCGGTAGCGACAGGCTGGCAAGCTGTGGCAGCAGGTCATCGCTGCCATGCAGGCGGATCACCTCAAGAGAGCTTTCCTGCTCCTCTGGCAAGGCTGGCCAGTTCCCCAGCGCCATGCCACGCAGATAGCCAAAGCACCAATCTTCGGCGTTGCAGATCTCCTGCCCTTCGACATAGTTGGCCATCAGCACCGGGATAAAGTGCTCGGGCTGATAACAGAGGGTGTGGGCCAGAATATTCATATGGCCGAGGATCAAATCCAGCGCCCGTTTCATATCCCGCTCGGAAGACCACTCTGGGGGCGTGCCACCCCAGAGTACCGGCCACCACTGGCTGGGTGGCACCAGCTCGGGGCCGGAGAGTACCGCAGTCAGAAAGCCGTCGAGCGCCGACAAACTAAGCATCGAATCGTCGTTGCCATAGTCCATCAGCCGCTGCTCCAGCCACTCCACCTCGGCTTCGGTCATGGGGTGAATGGTCACTTTTTTCATGCTGCCTCTTCCACCTTGACTCGCCGTTTGCCGGTCAGCAGTTGCTGCATCAGCGCCTTTTTTTCTTGTTTTAAGGCAGCCAGTTTTTGTTGTAAGGCAGTAATTTCTTGATCGGCGGTGGAGAGAACTGCGGCTATTTTCACCTGTTCGCCAAAGTCAGGAACTCTGATTATTAGTTGCTTTATGTCATCGCTGTTGATCGATTCAAACGTACTTCCTTGAGAAAGGGAACACCATCTTTTCTCAAACCAAAGAAGCCATTGATAGATAAAGTCCTGATCAAATTTGCGTTTAGCTTTTATCGCAGCAATCCCTCTGCCAATACAGGCTTTATGTTCCGATATAGCAACTGTTCCTACTGGAGCACGAACACTTAGTAAGATGTCACCAATTGCACATTCTTTAGTGATTTCAGAAGTAAATATTCTAGGCGCAGATTTTCGATTCTTGACGTCAGCATTACCCTGAAGCAGAGGAAGACCGACACCATCTTCGTTGTATGCCTCTGATTTAGGGGATGAGCCCATGATAATTATCGCTATATCGGATAAATTATAAGGTCTCCACTCCCCACTAAACCTCATTCCATTGCTATCCAGTAAGCGTTTTTTACCGGTGAGCAGTTGCTGCATCAGTCCCTTTTTCTGCCGCTGACTATTGGCCAGCAGTTGCTCGGTGGTGTTGATCGCCTTGTCCCAAGTGGAAAGTATTTTGGCAATCCTCTTCTGTTCATTAAGCGGTGGCAAGGCGATGGTAAAATCACCAACCTGTTTGAGGCTAAGGCTAGGTTGTGCCTGTGTAGATGCTTCCTGTTGTACTTGATATTGGATATATGGAGACATAATCCAATAATGTAGATATTTTGAATTAACTTTTCTTTCATCAGCTCGAATTATAGCTACATTTTGATTTATATTCGCAGGAATTATCTCTTTGGAAACAAGGAAGTTGGACCCAATAGTATTCCCAACAATACAAATTATGCAGTCTTTGTCATTTAGCTTTGATCTTTTCAATAGTTCATCAGCTTCTTTTGATATCCACTTCTCTGAGTCTGATTTGAACTTTCCGTCGAAAGAGCAATTATAAGCACCGACGAATCGAATAGAGTTTCCCGACTGTTCTACGAACTCATGCCCGTATGTCGTTGGTGTTGAACCTTTAGTGATTAATAGCGATATGCTACGCAGATCTTTAGTGACCCACTCATTAGGCACCATAACCCAACTCCTTCAGATACTTGGCCATCTCGATTTCCAGCTCGGCCAGCTGGGTTTTTAGCTGCTCCCGCTCGGTGCGCACCGCTAGCAGATCGATCTCTGCCTCCTCCTCGAAGGTATCCACATAGCGAGGAATATTGAGGTTGTAGTCGTTCTCCTTGATCTCTTTGAGCGAGGCAAGATAGGCGTATTTCTCGACATTGCCGCCATTGCGGTAGGTGGCGACGATCTTGGCGATATTCTCCGGGCTCAGCACATTCTGATTCTTGCCCGGCTTGAAGTCGCGGCTTGCGTCGATAAACAGCACATTGTCGTCCACCTTCTCTTTTTTAAAGATCAGGATGGCGGCGGGGATGCTGGTGCCGAAGAACAGCTTTTCCGGCAGGCCGATCACCGCATCGAGCAGGTTCTCGTCGATCAGCTGCTGGCGAATTTTTCCCTCGCTCGAACCCCGGAACAGCACGCCATGAGGCACCACGACGCCCATACGGCCGCTCTTGGGTTTCAGGGTCTCGATCATATGGAGGATAAAGGCGTAATCCCCCTTGGTCTTGGGCGGGAGCCCGCGCTTGAAGCGGCCATATTTATCAATCCCAGCCTCGTCATGACCCCACTTGTCCAGTGAGAACGGCGGGTTGGCGGTCACGATATCGAAGCGCATCAGGTCGCCGTTTTTATCCAGCAGCTTGGGGTTGCGGATGGTATCGCCCCACTCGATTTTGTGGTTGTCTTCCCCGTGCAGGAACATGTTCATCTTGGCCAGCGACCAGGTGGAGCCTATGGCCTCCTGCCCGTAGAGGGCGTAACGTTTCTGGCCGTAGTTTTGCACCACTTTGCGGCCGCATTTCATCAGCAGCGACCCGGAACCACAGGCGGGATCGCAGATGGTATCGCCGAGCTGCGGATCCAGCAGTTCGGCCATCAGATCGGAGACTTCGGGCGGGGTGTAGTACTCGCCAGCCTTCTGGCCGCTGTTGGCGGCAAATTTGCCGATCAGGTACTCGTATGCGTTGCCAATCACGTCGAGGTTACCGACCCGGCTTGGTTTCAGGTTGAGCTCCGGTTTGGCAAATGCCTCCAGCAGGTAGCGCAGTATGGTGTTCTTCTGCTTCTCTTCGCCGAGGCGATCGCTGTTGAAGCTGATGTCCTGGAACACACTCTTGTTGCCATCTTTGAGCTTGGTGCCGTTGGCTTCTTCGATAGCGTGCAGGCAGACATCAATGCGCTCGCCGTTACCTGGTTCGAATCGCTTTTCGTACAAGCTGTAAAAGTTAGCCTTGAAGGACTGAACTACCTTGTCATCCTGATCCTTGATTTCGGCGATGGGTAGCACAAAGCGCTCGCTCTTCATCATCTCTTCGATAAGCTCTGGCGCATCGCCGTACTGCTTCTTGTAGCTGTCGTAATGGTCCTGCCAGACATCGGAGATGTACTTCAGGAACAGCATGGTGAGGATGAAATCCTTGTAGGTATCGGGGCTGATGGTGCCACGGAAGATATCGCAGGCGCCCCAAACGGTGTTGTTGATAACGTCCTGATTGATCTGTTCGGTCATAAAGGGTGTTTCCTTGGCGTAATAACGGGTATGCGAGCCTCAAGAGGCATCTGCATCGGATGGTTCAAGTAGGCGAGTCGCGATGGCATGCATCATCTGCTCGCCATTGTGCTGGAGGCGCTGCATCAATTGGCGCTCCTCCTGCAGCGTGCGAGCCATTGCCAAAATGGTTTGTTGCTCTGTCAGTGATGGAAGCCCAATCAAGGCCTCTTCCAACACCTGGCGGCGAATACTCTTGGTCAGGGTGCCTTCGGCATGCAGTTCGAAGTAACGCTGGCAGGGCTGCTGATTGAGCTGCCAGGCGAGGAACTCCGGGATCAGTGCATCAGATTGTGGCCGTACCACATAAAAGTGGGGGGCCGCCACAGCTGGCAGTGGGGCATGCCGGGTATCAACCAGCACGGCATAGTTTTGGTTGCCCCGTGCTGCCACCAGAATATCTCCAGTTTGCAGCCAGTCTGGCGCTTTTTTGCCAGTTGCCTCACTGCGCACGCAGCTCATCCAGTCGACACCGAACTCTGACGAGGAGTCTTTCATCTGCACAACGGCCAGATTCCCCTCTGGATACTCGGGGATCTTGCCGCGAAATGGATAACCAGCGCTGATAGTGGCGATTTGGTACAGGTGTAATTTCACAAAAAATCTCGTCATCGCTAATGATGCTGGAGATTAGTGTCTCTGATGAGACTTTGTTCCGTCAAGACAAAGCTCGATCTTTTTTTGCATCAATGGTAATGGAGTTTTTGCGGTATTTTCACATGTGAAATTTTTTTCTCCGAAAAATTGCTGTAAGTGCCCAAAGTGGGCAGTTACAGCGCTCTGGATTTCGTTAGGTCCTCGGTACGCTTTGCATGTTGATGTTTGTTACAGGGAGATCATCTGCATGCGTGAGCAAAATCCGTCAGTTTACAGCGATCCTAACGGGTCAATTCTGAAAGAGCTTTATGAGTTGAAACGGCTGGTGATCCAGCAAGGACAGGGGCAGAAGGAGGTGATTTCTGCCGAGGAGTGTGCCGAGTTGCTGGGAGTATCGGTTAGCTATGTATATCGACTGACCAGTGAAAAGCGTCTGCCGCATTACAAGCCACAAGGCAAAAAGATCTACTTTAAGCGAGCCGAGCTGCTCGATTGGCTGCTCTCCCACCGTATTTCACCGGACGCCGAGCTCACTGAGCATGTGACCAAGCGTGTACGGCAAGCTAGTCATGGGCGGTTGTGAGGCTGTTATGGAGCGAGATCTCATAGCATCTCACAGGCCCCAGGATCTCCGGTCGGCTTTTGCTGAACCTCCGAACCCCCTCGATTTTGTCCTCCCGGGGCTGCCTGTTGGCTGCGTTGGTGCTTTGGTGTCGCCGGGAGGTGTGGGCAAATCGATGTTGGCATTGCAACTGGCAATGCAGATATCCGGTGGGCCGGATTGGATTGGGCTTGGCAATCTGGGCAGGGGGGCTGTGCTCTACCTGCCTGCCGAGGATCCTTGGCCTGTACTGCACCAGCGCTTGTTTGCCTTGGGCGGATATCTTGACGCTGAACTTCGTGCCAACGTTGAACGAGACCTTCGTCTTATACCGCTGCTGGGATCCAGTCCGAATGTGTTGGATAGCCACTGGTGGGAAGCGATTGCCCTTTGGGCTGAAGGGGTGAGGTTGATTGTCATCGATACTTTGAGGCGCTTTCACGATGCCGACGAGAACGCGGCCTGTGCCATGACACAGGTGCTGGGTCAGTTGGAACGGCTGGCCATGGGGCTGGGATGCGCTGTGTTGTTTGTACACCACACCAGCAAATCCGCAGTATTCCAAGAAGCTGGCGATCTGCAGCAGGCAAGCCGAGGTTCGTCAGTTCTGGTGGACAACATCCGCTGGCAGGCCTATCTCGCCACTATGACCAAGAAAGAGGCGCAGCAGCTGGGCGTATCGGCAGAGCTGAGCCAACTTTACGTGCGCTTTGGAGTAAGCAAAAGTAATTATGGGCAGCCACTACCGGAGCGCTGGTTGGTGCGGGGGGAAGGTGGCGTGCTGCACCCCGTCAGGTTGGACGTAACACGCCGGGCTGGAGGCAAACGTGCCTTGCTTTGAACTAACTCATGCTCGGCACGACCATATGCACTGTCTGGCCCCAGGATTGTTCAGAGCCATCGCTCCTGGTCAGCGCCGTCGAGACAAACTGGCGGTGATTTACCGTTTGGATAACGGTAATCAGATTGAGTTTTCTGGGCCAGAACCCTTGGGGGCCGACGATTTGCGCGTACTTCAAGGGTTGGTTGCCCTAGCTGGGCTTGAATCACAAGGCGGCAAGATTGAGCCTGTTGCGAGTGGTGAAACCGGAGAGATATTACGAGAACTACTTCAGCTTCGTGGGATTGCCAACCAGCAGGATGTCTTGGTGGTCAAAAGCAGCTTGCGCAAACTGGCCAAGGAGATTGGTTACGCCAACCCTCGTGACACCAACACGGTGCGCCGCAGTGTCGAGCGGTTGTGGAAGGTGTCGGTAATAGCACAGGTGGCAGGCCTGCGTAGCGGTTTTCGTCTGCTGGCGAACTATGCCAGCGATGCCCTGACCGATGGGCTCTTTGTGGCGCTTAATCCTTTACTGACCAATGCCGTGTTGGGGAATGGCCGATATACCTATATCGATCTGGCTGAGGTACGGCAACTGCGTAGTAGCACTGCTCGGATATTGCATCAGCGGCTTTGCGCCTGGATTGATTGTGGCCGCAGCAAGCCAGTAGGTTTAGATAAACTGGTCTCTTACGCTTTTCCTGATAAGTCCAGCGCGGCCACCGACCGAAAGCGGCAATCGCGAGTCCGCAAGGCACTGGATGAACTGGCTGAACTGGGTTGGTCAATCAGTGAACATGCCAAGGGGCGGTTCACCATAGGTCGGCCTGCGCTATCACGATAATGGTCACGGACTATCACGAAAGTGGTCACAAAGTTCACGATATTGGTCACAGGCCTAATCAGTCAAACCCAAGTGTTACTTGGGCTGCAGGCCGATCCTGAGATCCGATCTATATTATCTAAGATAATCTAGGCCAGCGTATGGTTGCGCTGGCCTGTTTGTTGGATCTTCCCTAACTGGCTAAGCTGTTTCGATCAATTCAGGTCAAGATCTCGTCGAGGCTTTGTCTCATCATGATCACAACAATACGTTGGGAAAATCGAGCATGGCGTCCCTGCGTCGTGATTCAAGGATGTCGGCGTAGATCTCGGTGGTTCTCAGCTCACTGTGGCCCAACAAGCGGGAGAGCGCATAGATATCGACGCCACGGTTAAGCTGGATGACGGCGAAGGTATGACGCGCGCTGTGGAAGGTTACCTTCTTGGTTATACCCGCCTGCAACGCCCACCGGGTGAGCTCCATGTTGTGCCAAGCCGAGTACTTGAGGCCCTTGAAGATCCGCTCTGTTGCCTTGCCTGGGCGCCCCATCAGCTGCATCGCCATGTCATTCAAATCCAGGTATTGAAGGCCGCTGGTCTTTTTCTGGGTGAAGACGATACGGTAATGGCCATAGAAGGGCTCCAGCTCGGCCCAGGTCAGCTTGTGAATGTCGGACCAACGCAAGCCAGTGCAACAAGAGAACAGAAAGGCACGCTTAAGAACGTCATAGCGGCACTCAGCCTGGGCCATGGCCCGAACCTCATCTTCGGTCAGATAAACCCGCTTGTTCTTCTCCCCCTGGATAGCTTTGACACGGCGTACCGGATTATCCGGCAGCAGCCGATCCTGCTCTGCCTGGTTCAAGGCTGCTCTCAACTTGTTGAAGTAGGCACTCTGGGTGTTGCGGCTGAGTGGTGTGCCGCTTTTGGTGCGGGCCTTGTGCATCAGGTAATGCCGAAACCCCTCCAGGAACAGCTGATCTACTTCCTCAAAAGTCAGCTCCGGCAGCTTATGGTACTGGCGTAAATGCTTGAGGGCTGATATCCAGATGGAATGGTTGCTCTTGCTGCCTGCCGCTTTTTGGTCAGTAACCTCTTGGAAGTACTCGAAGAAGCTGGCCTTGTAGGCGTTCGAGAAATCCAGATGGTGTTTACCTGTCTCGTACTCGAAGAGCCGCTTGGCGCGGATGGCTTCGGCTGCTCGCTGGGTTTCTTTGTTGTGGAGCCGCTGTGCTGGGGTTCGCGGCTTGTCGTACAGGAAGAGATCCAGGGGCTCTCTGCTGCGTTTGTGCTTGCGGATGCCCGTGGTTGGGTCAAGGTAGGAGCCGGCGTAATAGGTTAAGCGCAGAGCGCGCTTGCCTTCGGCGTCCGGTTCGCGGAATTCGATGCTGATCTTCATAATTGTCCCCCGAAAGTACCCCGAGAGGTTACTTCGGGGTACTCTCGGGGTAAATTCTCACGAAACAAGATCAGGCAAGAATAGCCAGTAAAAAACAAAGTCCAATATTTACAATGCCTTATGTTCTCACTGGCTGCTTTTTATTGCTGATTTTTCACCACATTACTTGCCGATGCAGAAGCTGGAGAAGATGCGGCCCAGCAGATCGTCGGAGCTGAACTCGCCGGTGATCTCGGAGAGGGACTCCTGCGCCAGGCGCAGCTCTTCGGCCACCAGTTCACCAGCGACATAGATTTCCAGCTGATCCCTGGCCACCAGCAACCGCTCGGCGGCGCGCTCCAGCGCGTCCAGGTGACGGCGGCGGGCCATGAAGCCCCCTTCTGTGTTGCCCTGGAAGCCCATGCAGGCTTTCAGGTGCTCGCGCAGGGCGGGCAGCCCCAGCTCTGTCTTGGCGGATATGCGGTAGACGGCGTGGCCCAGCTCCTGGCTCGGTGCCAGATCTTCGCCGGTCAGGTCAGCCTTGTTGCGCACGACCGTGAGGCCGATGTTTTTTGGCAACCGATCAACAAATTCCGGCCAGATCTCCCGCGGGTCGATCGCATCTGTCGTTGTGCCATCCACCATGAAGAGCACGCGGTCGGCTTGCTCTATCTCGGCCCAGGCGCGTTCTATGCCGATCTTTTCCACCTGATCCTGGGTATCGCGCAGACCGGCGGTATCTATGATGTGCAGCGGCATACCATCCAGGTGGATGTGCTCGCGCAGCACGTCGCGGGTGGTGCCGGCTATCTCGGTGACGATGGCAGACTCGCGCCCGGCCAGGGCGTTGAGCAGGCTCGACTTGCCGGCGTTGGGACGACCGGCGATCACCACCTTCATCCCTTCCCGCAGCAGGGCGCCCTGCTTGGCTTCGCCGCGCACGCCATCCAGCTCGTCCATGATGGCGTAGAGATCGCCCGCCACCTTGCCGTCGGAGAGAAAATCGATCTCCTCGTCCGGGAAGTCGATGGCGGCTTCCACATAGATGCGCAGCCGGATCAGGCTCTCCACCAGTTGCTGGATTTTGCTGGAGAACTGCCCCTGCAGGGAGTGCATGGCGCTGCGGGCGGCCTGCTCGCTGGAGGCTTCGATCAGATCGGCGATGGCCTCGGCCTGGGCCAGGTCCAGCTTGTCGTTCATGAAGGCGCGCTCGCTGAACTCGCCGGGACGGGCAGGGCGCAGTCCCTTTATCTGCAGGATACGGCGCACCAGCATGTCCATGATGACGGGGCCGCCGTGACCCTGCAGCTCCAGCACATCTTCGCCGGTGAAGCTGTTGGGGGCCTTGAACAGCAGGGCTATGCCCTGATCCAGCGGTTGGCCTTGCTCATCCTTGAACGGCAGATATTCGGCGTAGCGCACCCGGGGGCGCTTGCCGAGCACTATCTCGGCGACCTGTTCGGCGGCGGGGCCTGAGACCCGGACTATGCCAACGCCGCCACGGCCGGGCGCGGTGGCCTGGGCCACGATCGTATCTGTTGTCATCTTGCTTGGCTCATTTGCTCGGTAATTGGGGGACATTGTAATAAAAAAGGCGGCCCCAAGGCCGCCTCTTTTGTCATCAGGGGGAAGATTAGCTGCGGGTGTGCAGGCCTTTCTTCTCCAGCTGACGATAGATGATGGTCTGCTGGGTAATGGAGATGACGTTGCTCACCAACCAGTACAGCGTCAGGCCAGCCGGGAACCAGAGGAACATGAAGGTGAAGATGATCGGCATGAACTGCATCACTTTCTGCTGCATCGGGTCTGTCACCGTGGTCGGGCTCATCTTCTGCAGATACCACATGGAAGCACCCATGAGGATTGGCAGCACGAAGAAGGGGTCCTTCACCGACAGGTCGGTGATCCACAGGGTGAACGGCGCGTGACGCAGCTCAACGGATTCCATCAGGGCCCAGTACAGGGCGATGAAGATCGGCATCTGGACCAGAATCGGCAGACAGCCACCCAGCGGGTTGACCTTCTCCTTCTTGTACAGCTCCATCATGCCCTGAGACATCTTCTGGCGATCGTCGCCGAAGCGCTCACGCAGTGCGGCCAGCTTGGGCTGCAGCATGCGCATCTTGGCCATGGAGGTGTACTGGGCCTTGGTCAGCGGGAACATGATGCCGCGCACCAGCAGGGTCAGCATTATGATGGCCAGACCCCAGTTCTGGACGAAACCGTGGAACACGGTCAGCAACCAGTGCAGCGGTTGGGCGATGAACCAGAGCCAGCCGTAGTCGACGGTCAGGTCGAGGTGGTTTGCCACCTTGGCCATCTGGTCTTGCAGCTTGGGACCGACCCACAGCTTGCTGGTCACTTCGGCCTGCTGGCCGGCAGCCACGTCTACCAGCGGCGCCTTGTAGCCTATGATGGCCTGGTCTTTACCAGGGATCACGCGGCTGTAGAAGCTGTTGGTATCGTCGGCATTCGGTGCCCAGGCAGAGACGAAGTAGTGTTGCAGCATGGCGACCCAACCACCCTTGGTGGTCTTGTTCAGGTCGGCATCCTTCATCTCGTCGAAGGTGTACTTCTTGTAGCGGCTCTCTTCGCTGGAGAAGGCGCCACCACGGTAAGCACTGGCTACCATGGCGTGACCTTCCTGATCCTTGGGCGTGGTCACGGTCTGCTTCAGCTGACCGTAGAACTGCACCTGGACCGGCTCGGCGGATTTGTTGTCGATCTTGTAATCGACGCCAATCGCATAGTCACCGCGCTTGAGCACGAACTCTTTGGTGAAGACCACACCCTTGCTGTCGGTCCAGGTCATCGGTACGACGACTTGATCCTGACCATCGGCCAGCTGATAGCTGGTCTGGGTGGCGTCATAGGTGGGACGACCCTGGGCCTGGCTGTCAGGACCATCGCGACCCACCAGGCCGCTCTGGGCGACATAGAGGCGGTCAGGTTGACTGGTCAGCAGTACGAAGGATTGATCCTTGCCTTCTTCCAGCTTGTGGGCCAGCAGCTCGGCAGAAACGATGTCACCGCCCTGGGTGTCCAGGGTCAGCTTGAGCACGTCGGAGGAGACTGTGATCAGCTTGCGTGCGGCGTTCGCGTTGGCTTGCTCGGAAACCTGAGGAATATCACCGGACTGACCGGCTTCAGGTACGAAATGTTCGGTTTGGGCCACGGTAGTCGGGGCCGGCTTCGGAGCCTTGTCAGACTCCCACTGTTGCCAGAGCAGAAAGCTCACGAACAGCAAACCGATCAGGATGAGATTGCGTTGTGATTCCATAGTCTTCAGTTTCTTCGCTTTGGTTGCGGAACCGGGTCATAACCACCCTCGGATAAGGGATGGCATTTTAATAGACGTTTGCTGGCTAACCAAACGCCTTTTATGAAACCGTGAAGTCGGATTGCTTCTATCGCAAATTGGGAACAAGTTGGCGTGAAACGGCAGCGCGGCCCGAGCAGAGGGCTAATGATTAGCTGATACAGGCGTATCAGTTTGACAGCTACCCATTGCAACGGCGTGACAGAGTGCGCCATAGCTTTTCCAGTAACTTGAACAGCTCCTCGTTATCCATCTCTTTGACGCCGCCCTTGGCGATCACGACTATGTCGATAGCGGGCAGGTTGGCTTGATTGAGACGGAAACTTTCCCGGACCACTCGTTTGACACGATTACGCCAGACGGCACGCTTGAGTGCTTTTTTGGGCACAGCGAGGCCAAGACGGGGATGTTCGAGGGTGTTGGGACAGGCGAGAAGAGTAATTTGCGGAGAAGCGGCCCGGACAGGCTCGGCGAAAACGCGTTTGAAGTGTTCGGGAGTTAACAGACGTAACTCCCGAGAGAAGGTGTGCGGCGTTGGCATTAAACTACCAGACGGGCACGACCCTTGGCACGACGAGCGGCCAGAACTTTACGACCGTTGGCAGTTGCCATGCGGGCGCGGAAACCGTGAGAGCGCTTGCGCTTCAGGTTGGACGGTTGAAAAGTACGTTTCATGATTCGATTCCGTATTTCTGTACAGTTTTGATTGTCACACTTAGCCGACGCGCCAGCTATAGCGTGTGACGACTAGCAAAAGAGGCCGAATTCTAAACAGAGTTCGGCTTTTAGTCAATCCGCCGTTCCCTCTCATCTTGCCCTGACTCATAAAGAAGCAGGAGAAGCTGGCAGGATCCGGAGGATCAAGGGCTCCGGATTATACTGGCAACCCGGGGTTAAACAAGGATCCTCCAATAAAAAAGGCGGCAAGGCCGCCAAAGAGAGAGCTATTTAAGCACTTTTCGCAAGAACTCCCGGGTACGGGGATCCTTGGGATCGACCAATATCTGATCCGGTGGGCCCTGTTCCACGATCCGGCCACCCTCCATGAAGATCACCCGATCGGCAACATCACGAGCAAATTCAATCTCATGGGTCACCACCACCATGGTCTGGTGCTGGCGGGCGAGTTCCTTCATCAGCCCGAGTACCTCGTCGACCCACTCGGGATCCAGGGCCGAGGTGGGCTCATCGAACAGAATGACCTTGGAGTGAGCCGCCATGGCGCGGCCTATGCCGACCCGTTGCTGCTGGCCGCCGGAGAGGGACGCCGGGTAGGCATCCTGCTTGTCGGCAAGCCCTATGTCCTTGAGGATGCCCAGCGCGGTGGCGCGGGCCTCTGCCTTCGGCTGCTTCCAGACGGTGATCAGCCCCTCGGCTATGTTGTCGAGCGCCGTCTTGTTGGCGAACAGGGCATAGTTCTGGAACACGAAGGAGGCGCGCTTGCGCAGCTCGATGGCCTGCTGCTCGCTGGCGTTGGCCAGGTCCAGCTGCAGGTCGTCGATGGCAAGGGTGCCTGCATCCGGGGTCTCCAGCAGGTTCAGGCAGCGCAGCAGGGTCGATTTGCCGGTGCCGGAGGGGCCTATGATGACCACTATCTCCCCCTTCCTGACCTCCAGATCTATGCTGTTGAGCACCTTGTTGCCGTGAAATGCCTTGGAGAGGCCGGTTAATTTGATCATCGCAGACCTCCCTTAATAGGCTCGGTTCAGGTGAATTTCCAGCAGGTGCTGCAAGCGGGTGAAGATGATGACCACCACCCAGTAGACCAGGGCCACCGCCATGAAGCTCTCGAAGAACTTGAAGGAGGAGGAGGCTTCCATCTGCGCCTTGCCCATGATCTCGGCCACCCCCAGGGTGAAGGCCAGCGAGGTGCTCTTGATCATGTCGATGAAGTAGTTCATCAGCGACGGGGTCGCTATGCGGGCCGCCTGCGGCAGTATGATCCGCTGCATCGCCTGGTAGCGGCTCATGCCGATACTGAGCGCCGCTTCCATCTGGCTCTTGTGAATGCCCAGAATGGCGGCACGGATCGACTCGGCCATGTAGGCGGCGAAGTGCAGGGTCAGGCCGACGATGGCGGCGGTAAAGGCATCCATCCCCACGAAGACGGGGAACAGTTGCGGCAGTCCGTAGTAGAGCAGGAACAGCTGGACGAGCAGGGGAGTACCTCGAAAGAACGAGATATAGAGCATCGCCAGCCAGTGGATCACGGGGACGCGAAACACCCGTACTATCGCCAGGGTCAGCGACAGTACGAGTGCCAATACGAATCCCCACAGAGCCATTTCCATCGTGGTGCCCAGGTATTTGAGCAGGATGGGGAACAGCCCTAGTGTGTACTCGAGGTCAAATTCCATCATTTATTTGTCGGTGATATCGGAAGCGAACCATTTCTCGGAGATTTGACGCAGGGAGCCATCCTTGCGCATGGCGGTCAGGGCGTCGTCGACCTTCTTCAGTACGGCCTGTTTCTCCGGCGTCTTCAGGAAGGGCAGGGCGTTCTCGATGGTCTCGAACGGTGCGCCGGCCTGTTGCAGCGGCAGCTTGGATTCCTTGATAAGCTGGGCGGTGGAGACGCGGTCCATCACGAAGGCGTCGATGCGACCCAGGGCGACATCCTGCTCGAAGCTGGAGTCGTAGGTGCGGATATCGATCTTCTTGTTCGGGTCGTTCTTGCGCAGCAGCTCTTCGAAGTTGGAGCCGAGGTTGACCGCGACCTTCTTGCCTTCCAGATCCTTGATACCGTGGATGGTGCTGTTGCCCTTGCGGACCACTATCTGGGCGCCGTCATAGACGTAGGGCTGGGAGAAGGCGTACTTGGCCTTGCGCTCGTCGGTGATGGTGATCTGGTTGGAGATGGTATCGACGCGGCCGGTTTCCAGCATGCCGAACAGGCCGGAGAAGCTGGCGGTCACGAACTCGACCTTGTAGCCGGTGCGCTCACCGATCTGGTTCCACATATCCACCTCGAAGCCCTGCAGCTTGTCCTGCTTGACGAAGGTGAACGGGAAATACTTGCCGGACATGCCGACCTTGATGGTTTCCTGGGCGATGGCTTGACCGGACAGGGCTGCCAGCAGAATGGCGGCACCGGAGACCAGCTTGATGGATGATGTCATGGGGATTCCTCTCTCTGTTGTTCTGTATTTTTAGTTGTAATCACTGGATTTGCGCTGATGTTATTGGAATAAAAGCCAAAGAATAAATGATATTTGGTTATATAAAATAACCGGTTCAGGTCTGGATCTTTGGTGCCATCCTGGATGGATCAGGCTGTGGGTAACTTTGGGGATGAAATCAGATCCAGCGGTGCTGGATCCTTGAAAGTCA